>JBQCHH010000067.1:0-124515 GCA_051954855.1 Solirubrobacterales bacterium
AGGATCGTGAACCAGGGGGTGTGGTAGCGGCGGTGGAGCCTGGCAAAGGCGCCCGGCAGCTGCCGGTGCTCGGCCAGGCTCCAGGAGAGGCGGGAGATGCCGATCATCCCGGCGTTGGTCGCGATCACCAGGATCGTCGCCGCCAGGGCGCCGACGTAGTACTTGGCGAAGGTGGCGAGGGCGCCATGGAGGCCGAGGGCGGAGACGATCCCCAGCACCGGGTCGTCGGCGTAGGTGGTGCCGAGCGCGGTCGCGTAGTGGCCGGGCGACGTCTGCGTCACCGGCAGCGCCGAGAGCGCGATCACCGAGATCCCGGCGTAGAGGCCGAGCACGGCGATCAGCACCAGGTTGACCGCTTTCGGCACCTGCTCGCCGGGGTCGCGCGCCTCCTCGGCCATGTTGGAGACGGTCTCGATCCCGGTGTAGGCGAGCATCGAGATCGAGACCGCGAAGATCAGCTGCGAGAAGCTGGGCGCGACGCCGAGGTGGACCTGACTGATCAGCAGCCCTGGCTTGAGGACGAGCACGGTCCCGAGCACGACCAGCGCCAGCTGGGTGAAGAGATCGAGCACGGCGAGGGCGATGTTGAGGTTCGCCGACTCGCCGAGGCCGCGGATGTTGACCAGCGCCAGCAGCCCGATCACGGCGACGCCGCCGATCACGTCCCCTGGCGCGTGCCCCAGCGCCGGGAAGAACGCGCCGAGGTAATGGGGGACGAAGAAGGCGCTGATCGCGATCGTGAGGATGTAGTCGAGCGAGAGCCCCCAGCCGGCGACGAAGGAGACGACCTCGTTGAAGGCGTGGCGGGCGAAGGAGGAGGAGCCGCCGGCCTCGGGGAACATCGCCGCGCCCTCGGCGTAGGTCTTGGCGGTGAGGGCGAAGAGGCCGCCGGCGAAGAGGAAGACGAGCGGGGTCAGCCCGAGCGCGTGGGCGGCGACCAGCCCGAGCGCGTAGTAGATCGAGGAGCCGACGTTGCCGTAGGCGGTCGCGAACAGGCCGGGCACGCCGACCGTTTTCCGCAGCCCTCGAACCTTCAGTTGCGCCATGACGAGATCTCCCCGATCGTGCTCCGGGGACCGTCAAGGCCGCATGAAGAAGCCGTACCGCCGTATACAGATTTCGTGAAGGTGCGCGAAGCGCGTTTAGGCCGCGAACCTGTAGCCGACGCCTGGGTCGGTACGGATCAGCAGGTGCTCGCCGCCCGGCTCGATCTTGCGGCGCAGGTTGGCGATGTGGGCGCGCAGCACCTGCAGGTCGTCTTCGTACTCGACCCCCCACACCTCGACCAGCAGGGCCCGGTGGGTCATCAGCCGGCCGCGGTTGCGGACCAGCACCCGCAGCAGCTCGAACTCGGTCGGGGTCAGGTGGACCTCCTCGCCCTCGCGCCGCACGATCCGGGCGGCGAGGTCGATCTCCAGCCCGTCGACCGCGATCGCCGGCTCCTCCGCCTCCGGCCGGGCTCGCCGCAGCGCCGCCTCCAGCCGCGCCACCAGCTCGCGCGGGCCGAACGGCTTGGTCACGTAGTCGTCGGCCCCCGCCGCCAGCGCCTCCACCTTGCGGTCCTCCTCGCCGACGGCGGAGAGGACGACGATCGGCATCTCGCTCCACTCGCGGAGCCGCCGCGTCACCTCCACCCCGTCGAGGTCCGGCAGCATCAGGTCGAGGATCGCCGCCTGCGGCGGGTGGACGGCGGCGAGGTCGAGCGCCTCCTCCCCCGTGCTCGCCGGCACCGCCTCGAAGCCGGCGTCGCGGAGGATGACCCGCAGCGCCCGCACGATCTGCGGCTCGTCGTCGCAGACGAGGATGCGGCGCTGCTCGCTCACGCCGCGCCCTTCGCGAGCGGGAAGGAGACGACGAAGGTGCTGCCCTGACCGGGAACCGCCTCGACCTCGATCTCGCCCCCGTTGGCCTCGACGAAGCCCTTGGCGATCGCCAGGCCGAGGCCGGCGCCCTGGCTGTCCTCGCGCCGGTAGAACGGCTCGAAGATCCGCTGCCGCTCCCCCTCGGGGACGCCCGGGCCCTGGTCGACGACGCGGACGACGAGGCGCCCGCCGCTCTCGCGCGAGCGGACGAGGACCGGCCTCCCGGCCCCGTGCCGGACCCCGTTGGCGAGGAGGTTGGCGAAGGCGCGCTCCAGCTGCACCGGGTCGGCGACCAGCTCCGGCGCCTCGGCGTCGACGCTGAGCCTGACCGCGGCGCCCTCGTCGCCGAGCGATTCCCGCGCCGCCTCGATCACCCCCGCCAGGTCGACCGGCTCCCGGCGCGGCTCGGCCGAGCCGGACTCGAGCCGGGAGACGTCGAGCAGGTTCTCGACCAGGCGCGAGAGCCGCTGGCCTTCCTCGACCACCGCCTCGCTCAGCTCGTGGCGCTCCTGCTCGGTCAGGGTCGGCGAGTCGAGGGCGGTGCCGGCGGCGATGATCGAGGTCAGCGGCGTCCGCAGGTCGTGGGAGACCGAGCGCAGCAGCGCCGTCTTCAGCTCGTCGCTGCGGCGCAGGGCAGCGGCCTCGATCGCCTCCGCTTCCATCCGGTCCCGCTCCGCCGCCAGCTCACGCAGTTCCGCCAGCACCCGGTCGGCTTCCTCGCGCCGCCGCTCTGCCTCCGCCGCCCGCGCCCGCGCCACCTCCGCCAGCGAGCTGCTGGCGATGGCGACGATGACGAAGGTGACCAGCGCCACCGCGTCCCGGTTGGCGGCGACGTCGAACCGCCCCGTCGGCGGGATGTGGAACCAGTTGAAGGCGAGCGCGCTGGCGACCGCGGTCAGCAGCCCCAGCTGCCATCCCCAGACCGTCGCCACCAGCAGCACGCCCGGGATGTAGACGACCCCCAGCGACACCGCCGGCGCCACCGACTTGAGCGGGTAGACCAGCAAAGTCGCCCCCGCCACCGCCCCGACGGCGGCAAGCACCCCCCACCCCATCGAAGGCGGCTCGGCCCCTAAGCCCGGAATCGAAACGCGACGCTGCACGCCCCCAGCGTATGCCCAGGGCTCAGCTCAGGGGCTAGAGCTTGAAGCTGCGCTTCGCGGGCGTCGGGTCGCGCTTGCCGCGCGCGTCGGTCGCCCAGACCTCGAGCAGATGACGGCCTCGCTTCAGATGCTTGAGGACGAGCGGCGAGCGGCACGGCTTCGGCTTCGCGCGGTCGAGCTTGCAGGTGAAGTGATCGGTCCCTTCGCCACCGATGGCGCCAAAGATCACTTTCGCCTCGCGCGCGCCCGACAAGACTTTCACCTTGCGGATCGCGGTGTCGGGCGGTCCGACCGGAGACGGCGTCGGCGGTTTGGGCTTCGATTCTTCACCGGCGCCGGATCCTCCGCCGGAGCTGGGCGGCGGTGCCTGCAGTTCCGCCGGGCTCCAGTAGGGATAGGTGGCGCCGGGGATCTCGAGGCTCGACGAGAGCCCACTGCAGATGCCGCTGGAGGGGTTCGCCGGCACGCTGGCGATCCAGGTGCCGGCGTCGGTCGCGTAGGCGAGCTTGGTCCCGTCGGGCGAGAAGGAGGGGCTGATCTCGCCGGGGTTGGAGATCGTGTCGCTGCCGTTCGGCAGCAGCGTCAGGCGGCAGCCGCTGGGGCCCTGAATCTGCGGCGGCGTTCCGGCGACGCTGAAGAAGTCGATGATCGCGTTCTGCGGGCTGCCGCCCTGGTCGGCGCCGTCGTCGATCGCGACCGCGAGCACGCTCTGCTGCCGGTTCAGCGTCGCGTCGAACCCGCTCGATTCCCATTCCCCTTCCATCGCCGAGGGCGCGAAGGGATCGGAGCCCCATTCGCTCTCGGTGTTGTCACCGCCGCCGACCGTGTAGAGGTAGAGCTGCGCCTGGCTTTCGGTGATGGTCGCGCCGAAGTGACTCAGCAGCAGCTTGCCGGAGCCGATCCAGGACGGCGCCGTCATGTCCTCCTGGCCGAGCGTCTGCCCCGGCGCCGAGAGCGAGGTCGCGTTGGCGTAGTTCCAGTAGACGCTGGCGCCGTTGCTCGGGTCGAGGTTCGCGTAGGCGACCTTGGAGGCGTCGGGCGAGATCCGCGGGAAGAAGGTCGCGTCGAACCCTTCGCTCGCCGAGGCCGGGGTCGGCACCACGTTGGCAAGCGCCCCGTACTGGCTCATCACCGCCACCGCCCCGGACGGCGCCAGCGCCGCCACCGTCCCGTTGTCGGCCTCCGAGGGGTAGAGCCAGCCCCCGCTCGTCGTCACCTGATGCGCTTGCGAACCATCCGGTTTCGAGATGACGACATGCCCGGCGCCGTCAACGTAAACGAGCGATTCGGCCCCTGCCAGGCATGGCATCGCCAGCCCGGCAAGAGCCAAGCCAACAAGCGCCGCCACCACCGCGGCCTTCTGCAGTCCGCTGCCAAATCGCATGGCGCGGCAAGCTACCGCCGCCGAAACCCCTTGTCTCCCCGGTTGTCAGAGTTCCGACCGCCGCTCGGATGACTACTTGCGCAAGAAGAGACGTCCCGGTTGGCGTCAGGTGCCGACGACGATGGAGCCGACGCGCGCGATGCGCTCGAAATGAGCAGCGCAGGCCAAGACCGCGGCGCCGTTGCGAGCGGCCGTGGCGGCGATCCAGATGTCGTTGGTGGGAATCGGCGTCCCTGCCCTGCGCAGCTCGGCGACTATCTCCGCGTAATGACGGCTCGTCTCGGAGTCGACCGGCAGCGCTGCCACTTCCTCATTTCCCCGCCGGAAATTGCTGTAAGCGGAGGTGTCCAGGCAGTACGCGCTCAACTCCAGAGCTCCTCGTCAACCGCCTCGAATTGCGCCGTCGCCCGCTCGAAATCGCGAAACTCGTCCTCGCTCCAACCCCCGCCAAGGCGACCCAGCCCATTCGAACGCACTCCCGCCGAGCCGAGTCCTTGCCCAAGAAGCTCTATGACCGTCTGATTGAGCGACTTGCCCCGACGCCGCTTCTCCCGCTCCAGGGCTTCAGCCAAAGCAGGCGGCAGATTCCTGATCGTCAATGCCTTGATGGCCCATCACCTTCTTTGCATGCAGATAATGCGTTCAATTGATGCATGGCTTTACTGCATGCCCTGTCGGAATCATCAACCATCGGCCGCTAAGTTGAGCCGCACCCGTAGATGAAGGTGATGCTCTATGACAATCCGGCTTCGGGCAACTGCTACAAGGTCCGGCTGCTCTTCCATCTGCTCGGCATCGAGTTCGAGCGGCGGGAGCTCTCCGTCGTCGACCACACCGACAGAGCCAAGGTGCTGGGCGGTCTCAGTCCTTCGCTAAACGTGCCGACGGCGGTGCTCGAAGACGGCCGCCCGCTTGGCGAGTCGAACGCGATCCTCTGGTACTTCGCCGACGGCACTGAGTATCTGCCCGACGACCCCTACGAACGCGCCCAGGTTCTGCAGTGGATGTTCTTCGAGCAGTACAAGCACGAGCCGGCGATTGCGGTTCTCCGCTTCTGGACCTCGATCCTCGAGGCGCCCCCACCCGGGGCCGAGATCGAGGACAAGCGCGCAGCCGGGCGGGCGGCGCTCACGTCGATGGAGCGGCACCTGACCGACCACGAGTACTTCGTCGGCGAGCGCTTCACGATCGCCGACATCGCGCTTTACGCCTACACCCACGTCGCACCCGAGGGCGGCTTCGACCTCCAGTCCTACCCGGCGGTGTGCGGGTGGCTCGAGCGCGTCGGGAACCAGCCCGGAATCGTCCCGATGAGCGCCTGAGATGCACACCCCCTTCTCCCCCGCCGAACTCGTCGCCGAGTTGCACCGCCGCCAGAACGAGATGTACTCGGGAGGCTCGATTGACAAAGTGGTCGACCTGCTCGCCGAGGACATCGTCTGGCATGTTCCGGGAAGCAGTCCCATCGCCGGCGACCACCGCGGCACGACGGCGGTGATCGCCTACTTCCGGCGCCGGCGCCAACTCGCCGGCGCGACCATGAAGATGAAGCCGGGAGAGATGCTCGAAACGGGCGACGCCGTGGCTCAGTTCGTCTCAGGCAGCGCCACATTGGACGGCGAAGAGGTCTCATGGCAAACCGTGGGCGTCTACCGTATCGACCCCGCGCAAGTCCAGATCCGCGAGGCCTGGCTCGTCCCCCTCGACGGAGACCTCTTCGACCGCATCTGGAGCTCGTTTAGCAAGACGGCGTGAAACAGAATGAAAGGAGTTCTCAGTGGATGTCGAGTTCATCGCCGGCGTGGCCGTCATTGCCGCCGACCCGGCTGAGAGCCGCAGGCTCTACGTCGACGCTCTCGGTCTGCCGCTGCAGGCTGAGGAAGGCAGCGAGTATTTCCACAGCGAGGAGATCGGGGGCGCCAAGCACTTCGCTGTCTGGCCCCTTTCGCAGGCAGCCCAGGCCTGCTTCGGCTCGCCCGAGTGGCCTGCTGACCGCCCGGTCCCGCAGATGTCGGTCGAGTTCGAGGTCGCCGACGCCGACGCCGTCGCGGCGGCCGCCGCGGAGCTGCAGGATCAGGGCTTCGAGCTGCTCCACGGAGCCCGCCAGGAGCCGTGGGGTCAAACGGTCGCCCGCCTGCAGAGCGTCGATGCGCTGATCGTCGGCATCTCCTACGCGCCGGCGCTCCACAAATGATCGACCGCAGCAGCGGGCGCAGCCTTTTCGGACAGAGCCCCTCGCTTTACGAGAGCGGGCGACCCGGCTATCCGGAGCGGGTCTACGAGCTGCTGGTCGACCGCTGCGGACTCGGCCCTGCGAGCAGGGTCTTCGAGGTGGGCCCCGGCACCGGGCAGGCAACGGTGCGGCTCGCCGAAGCGGGAGCGAGCGTTACCGCGATCGAGCCGGACTCGGCGCTCGCGGCATGGTTGACCGAGAAGGTCCAAGGGTTCCCGAACGTCAGCGTCCACGTCGCCTCCTTCGAGGAAGGCTCCCTCCCGGCTGCCTCCTTCGACCTCGGCATAGCGGCGACCTCGTTCCACTGGATCGACCCCGCCGCGGGGCTGTCGAAGGTGCGCGCGCTGCTGGCCCCAGGTGGCTGGTGGGCGATGTGGTGGACGGTGTTCCAGGACGCCGGGTGCCCCGACCCGTTCTACGAAGCGACCGATCCGATCCTGGCGCCGCTCGATCGCAGCCCCGCAGCCGGGGTGCCGGGAGGACCGCCCTTCGCCCTCGACCTCGACCGCCGCCGCGCCGAGCTGAAAGCGGCCGGGATGGCGAACATCGAGGCCGAGGTGATCCCCTGGGCCGTCCACCTCGACGCGAAGGAGGTCCGCTCGCTCTACGCGACCTTCTCCTTGATCGCGCGGCTGCCGCCGAAGGAGCGGGAAGACGTCCTCGACGCGGTGGAAGCCGTTGCCGAAGACTCCTTCGGAGGCCAGGTCGAACGACCCTTCCAGACCGTCGTCTACACGAGCCGGCGCACTTGAGAGGGCGTGGTCCCTCGGTCCTCCTACGGCTGCGCGCCGCAGACCTTGAAGCCGTACTGCCCCGCCATGACCGCCGTTTCGTGCGTTTCCGTATTGGCCCTTTCGGCGACCGCCTGAGCCTTGGCGTCTTCGTGGTGCACCAGCGCCGCGCCGTAGGCGAGGCTCGACTCAAACGACGATTCCACCTTCCGGAAAATCGCTTCGAGCTGACCCGCGTCTTCCTCCGGAAGCCCAAGAGCCTTAATCCGCGACTGGCTGGCTTCGCTCATCGCGACGATCCGCCCCAGCGCCTGAGCCACTTCCCGGCGGGTGCCATCCGTAATCCCACCCCCCTGTTCCTCCCCCCTCGCCTTCCGAGCCGCCCCTTCAAGTTCCCTCCGCAGCGGTTCCTGCCTCGCTTTCGTGGCTTCGCAAATCGCATCGGCCTTGGCGACGAACTCGGACTTGGTCAGCACGCCTTCTCCACCCGTAGCCGTCACAGAGCCCGAACTCCCCGAAGAGGAACCGCAGCCGGCGAGGACAATCAGGCCAACGACGAAGATAAGCGGAGCAAGACGCCTCATCGCCGCGGAACCTTAACGCCCCGTTTGTTGGGGTCGGGGACCTACTCCGGATCTTTCACTGAGCCGCTCTATCCGGTGTTAGCTTTCAGTTTGAATGGACCCTAGGACGATCGCGTGGCTAGAAGAATCTGCCCGCCGGGTAGTCAACGCCCAGCTAGCCGAGGGCGCTCGCATGGACACTAAGGCGCGCGAGCTGCTTGGCTTCGTTGGCATCATCCTCGGCCTCCTCGCAACCGCCACGAGCCAAAGCGGTCCGGTTGCTGGGTTCTGGGGTGGCGTGTTTTACACCACCGCGGTCATAGCGGTGGCGGCATTACTCGGGGCAGGTATCCATTTGATGCGAGAGATGGTGCTCTCACCCCCCAAATTCCATGACATTGGATCCGATTCGATCGCCCTCTACCGAGACGATCCCGTCGTGACCACCGCGGAGCTGGAGGAAATCCAAATGTGGGCCTTTTACGATCTTGCTGCTGCGGCAGAGGAGAATTCGGACCTGCTCGGCACAGCCCATAACCAGCTCTCAGCTGGGTACGGCCTGTTCGCAGTCGGTCTGGCTTCCGCTGCTATAGCAATCGTTGCGCTCATCATCTCTTTCATCTAAAGTAGAAGGCTATGCAAGCGCCCGAGAAGCAACGTGCAGCAGAGCGCAAAGCGACCGTAGAGCAGCCAGAGCCCAAGAGCATCGGCGAACTCCTTAGCGGTCGAGAGCCCCGCCTAGATGTCATCCAGTTCAGCGCTCCTTGGCGGCTGTTTCCGCGCATCTTCGGGGCAGAGACCCGCTAGATCCCGCGGAAGCCGATCGCCTCGCTATCGCACAAATAGATTCTGGCAACCAAAAACTGGGCTTGCTCTCCAAGAGAAAGCGCCCCCGGCTGGATTCGAACCAGCGACCGTCCGATTAGAAGTCGGGTGCTCTATCCGGGCTGAGCTACGGGGGCTCGGGGGCAAGGTTAGGCCCTAGACGGGCGGTCTGGGGCGGGCGGCTCGCGTAGGATCGGCAGATGCCCAGCGTCGAGGTCGGGAGAGTTGAGCTTCATTACGAGCGGAGCGGGAGCGGGGAGCCGCTGCTGCTGATCCAGGGGATGAGCGGGACGCACGTCTCCTGGGGGGAGCCGTTCCGGGACCTGCTGGAGGGGGAGTTCGACGTCGTCGCCTTCGACAATCGGGGGATCGGGCTCTCGGCGCCGATCGACGGGCCGTTCACGATCGCGGAGATGGCCGCGGACACCGCCGGGCTGATGGCGGCGCTGGGACTCGAGAGCGCGCACGTGGTCGGCATCTCGATGGGCGGGATGATCGCCCAGGAGCTGGCCCTCGCCCACCCCGAGCGGCTGCGCTCGCTGACCCTCGGCTGCACCTACTGCGGCGGCCCCGGCTCGCAGCTGATGCCGGAGCGCAACGCGCGCAAGCTGATGGAGGGGATGGCCTCCGGCGACCGCGACAAGGCGATCCGGGCCAGCTACGAGGTCAACCTCTCCCCCGGCTTCCGCGCCGACGAGGGCCGCTACGCCGCCTTCCACGAGATGGCGACGCGGGTACCGGCGGCGCGGCGGACGATCGAGCTGCAGGTGCAGGCGATCTTCGGCCACGACACCAGCACCCGCCTCGGCGAGATCGCCGCCCCCACCCTCGTCGTCCACGGCACCGCCGACGGCGTCATCCCCGTCGTCAATGGCGAGCTGATCGCCTCGCTGCTCCCCGGTGCCCGCTTCGAGGCGCTGGCGGACGTCGGCCACATGTTCTGGTGGGAGCAGCCCGAGCGCTCCGCCGAGCTGATCCGCGAGCACGCGCTCGCCGCCGGTCGCGCCTAGTCTTCGACCGCTTCGCCTTCGCCTTTCGGCCGTTTTTCCGGCTTGCACGCGGTCGGGTTCAGCTTCCCCACCACTTTGAACACGTAATCGGGCTCCGGCGCGATTTCCGGCTCTTCGATGATCAGCTTCATCGCCGGGTCGTTCTTCACCCAGGCGAAGATCGGGAACTGGTACGGGTTTTCGACCCCGGTGTTGTACGGGCCGGTGTCCTCCGTGTACTGACTCATGATCACGTAGTCGTATTCGCCTTCGTTGATCAGGCGCCGCAGGGTGGAGCAGGTGGTCGGCAGGCGGTTGGAGCCGTGCGGCCCGCGCACGCCGATGTATTCGACTTCGTTGCTGGCGTCGTTGCCGTAGAACCCGTACTGGCCGAAGATGATCTCGCTGGAGCCGATGATCCCGATCCGCTTGTCGTGCTGCTTCTGGGCGAAGGTGTAGGCGCGTCGCGGCCCGCCTTCGCCGAGGAACGGCAGCGGGTTGACGTAGTGCTGGTCGGCGTACTGGACCTGCTGCGCCCGCCCGAGCACCACCGCAAGCAACACCACGGCCGCCGCAACCCCCACGATCACAACCCGGCTCGTGCCCAGCCGCGTCCGCGCCAGCGACAGCCCCGCCGGCGTCCAGACCAGCGCCAGCGTGAGGAAGATCGTGCCGACGATGTAGGTGGTGAACCAGCGCGGCGTCGTCAGCACCGTGACCGCGTAGACCGCGGTCAGGAAGAGCAGCGTCAACCAGGCGCGCCGGTCGGGCGCACGCAGCGGCCGTGCGATCGGCAATATCGCCATCGCCAGGACCAGCCCCGGCGCGAGGTAGCGCGTGTTGGTGAAGAACCCGGTCGGCGAGCCCTGCTGCCCGGCGGCCGTCAGCGGCGTGAAGACGTAGACGATGGCGGTCAACAGCGAGGCCACCGCGATCACCCGCAGGATCTTGTTGCGCGAGCGCCAGGCGATGTAGACGGCGGCGCAGCCGGCGATGATCAGGATCAGCGGCCAGAGCGGGCCGAAGGCGTTTTCGAGCTCGGGGAAGAACCAGCGCCGGTAGATCGTCGGTTCGAAGAGGTAGTGGGCGACGGCGAAGCGCGGCCGCGGGTCGAGCGGCATCTGGTCCGGCGTCGGCAGGTTGAGCGGTCCGAACTTGGTGATCGGGATCGGGTTGCCGCCGGTCTTGATCGCCGCCCGCAGGTACCAGTAGCCGCCCACGACCAGCAGCGGCAGGCCCATCACCCAAGCGGTCGTCCAGCGCCGCTTCGGGCCGCTGAAGACGATCACCCCGATCGTGATCGCGACCACCGGCACGAGGAACGTCGTCTTGACCGAGGCGGCAAGCCCGGCGGCGATCCCGGCCATCACCAGCGGCCCCTTGTCGAGCAGCGCCGCCCCGCGCTCGGGCGCGTCCTGCACCGCGCCGGTCGTCGGCGCCCGGCGCTGGTGGCCGTTGATCAGGAAGGCGGCGAAGGCGAGCAGGAAGGCCAGCCCCATGATGTCGTTGCGCCCCTCCCCCGGCTGGGTTTCGATCATCACTCCCGAGTCGAGGACGAGCGCCGCCGCGACCAGCGTCGCCGGGCCGACCTTGTAGGGGCGGCCGATGCAGAACGCCGCCAACAGCGCGATCGCGATCCAGAAGAGGTTGATCAGCGGCGAAAGCCAGTCGCTCTTGAAGAGGACGATCCCGGTGGCGTGGATCAGCTCGCTGCTCTGCGGATAGAACCAGGCGGCGAGGCGCAGCGGGTCGGTGAAGTGGAGATGCAGGGTCGAGTGCGTCTGCGCCATCGCCGCCGCGAAGGGCATGTGGTACCAGGTGGTGTCGCCGCCGAACATGCCGAAGTCGAGGCTCTGCTGCGCCGGAAAGGTCCACTCGGCGACGGTGAAGGAGGCGACCGCGAGCGCGATCAGCAGCGCCGCCTTCTCGACCCGCGGCGCCGCCACCTCGCGGTCGTGCCCGCCGGCCTTCGCCCGCCCGAGCGCCGCCGCGCCAAGTCCGACCCCGATGCAGCCGACGATGATCCAGCCCAGGTAGAGCGCGCTGAGCGTGCCGAGGATCTCGAGCGAGACGACCAGCAGGGCGACCGCGATCGTCCCCTCCGCCAGCCGCGCCAGGGCGCCGCTGAACTCGGGCACGATCCAGCGCCGCAGCCAGTAGCCGCCGAGGCCGACCGCCGCGACGATGCCGATCACGGCGAGGCAGCCGACTATGTAGGAGCCGAAAGACGGTGCCACGAAGGCCGGGATGCTATTCGGCCCGCCCTTTTGCCGCGTTCGGTAGGGGAATCGGGTGCCCCTTCGCTGGAGACCGTACGTCTCTGCAGGGACCAGCGAGCTAAAACAGCTTGACCCAAAGCCTCCATCGAAGGGGCACCCGATTCCCAGCCACACGCACCCCCGGGACAGCCGAGCCCCCGACAGCTGTTTCAGCTCAGCGAAACCGCAACAGACCCCCCTATAGCGGGGTCTCTCGCGGTTTCGCGGTAGAGCGTCTGCCGGAACCCAGGGAGGTCGGGGGATACCCGTCCCCTATGCCGAGTGAGCTTTGTCCTAAGACGCGGCGGCGGGGATGCGGCAGGAGACGCCGGTGCCGGCGAGGCCGCAGTAACCGTTCGGCACCTTGTGCAGGTACTGCTGGTGGTAGTCCTCGGCGTAGTAGAAGGGCCCGGCGGGCTCGACCTCGGTCGTCACCGGCTCGTGCCCGGCCGCGCGCAGCGCCTGGTCGTAGGCGTCCCGCGCCATCTCTGCCGTCGCCTTCTGGGCGTCGTTGGCGAAGTAGACCCCGGACCGGTACTGCGTCCCGACGTCGTTGCCCTGGCGCATGCCCTGGGTCGGGTCGTGCTCCTCGAAGAAGACCTTGAGCAGGTCCGCGTAGGAGACCTTCTGCGGGTCGAAGGCGACAAGCACCGCCTCGGCGTGGCCCGTCTTCGCCGTGCAGACCTCCTCGTAAGTCGGGTTCGGCGTGGTCCCGTTCATGTAGCCGACCGCCGTCGTATAGACGCCGTCGAGGCCCCAGAACAGCCGCTCCGCCCCCCAGAAGCAGCCGAGCGCGAAGTAGGCGACCTCGATCCCCGCCGGGAAGGGCGGCTCCAGCGGCGTGCCCAGCACCGCGTGCGTCTTCGGCACCTCGAAGGCCCGCTCGCTGCGCCCCGGCAGCGCCTCCGCCGGCGCAACCATCCTCGTCTTCTCCGGGTGCATCATCGTCATCAGCTTTCCAAGTCTGTTCATGTCGTTTCCTCCTGGGACGAGGTTACGCCAGCGGGACAACGAGGCCGTGAGCTCCGCCGCCTCGACAGCTGTCGAATAGTCTGCCCCTCTGATGGTGCGGGAAGCAATTCGAGGGAGCGGCCAACTCTGCATGCTCGTAATGGCGACGCTTGCCGTGGCCGCAGTTACGCCAGCCGCCGCTGCAGCCCACCTCATCACCGTCGGCAGTCCGCTGACCGCAAACTTCCACGAGGCCATCTTCAAAAACACCGGGACGTTCTTTAACTCGGCCTTGGAAGAGCAAGGAGCGAACGTCGTCTCACCGGTGGACGGCGCTGTCGTCGGCTTCCGGATCCTCGGAGGCGAAGGCGGCCCTTATCTGTTGCGCGTCCTCTCACCGGACGGGGGCAGCGTCTACACCGCAAAGGCCTCGAGCGCGCCCTTGACCTTCGGCGCACCCGTACCGGTCATGCAGCCGCTCAAAATCAAGGCGGGCGACACGGTCGGCCTCGATCTTCCTGAAAGCCGCAAACTTGCCGTAGCCGAAACCGGTCCCCTTTCCGCCTACGCCGCCTGGGTTCCCGCCCTCGCCGCTGGCGCCACCCTTCCCTACAAAGGGACGAAAACGGAACGAGAGCTCGCCTTCAACGCCGTGGTCCTCCCCGTGCCGGCGGTCTCACGGGTGGTTCCCAAAGAAGTCGACCCCAGCAAACGGAGCCGAGTGAGGATCTACGGGGACGACTTCAGGGAAGTGCGCAAGGTCCGCCTCGGCGACCGGCGCCTGGGCAACTTCATCGTCGTCTCGGAACATCTCATCGTCGCCGCCATCCCCCGTCGCAAGCACAACCCGCCGCGCGCATTCGTACGGATCAAGACCGTGGCCGGGACCAGCCGAAATACCAGCGCCTCGGCGGTCAAGTTGAAGTAGCGTCTGCGCATGGGCTGCCTCGTCGTCCTCCTCGCGCTGCTCTCCCCGAGGCTGGCGCTCTTCGTCATCTTCCTTTTCTCGGACCTGCTCAGCCGGGCGTTCGACAGCTGGCTGGTGCCTTTCCTCGGCTTCTTCCTGCTGCCGTGGACGACGCTCGCCTACGCGGTGATGTGGAGCAGCTCCAACCGCGTCTACGGGTTCGAGTGGTTCATCGTCATCCTCGCCTTCCTGCTCGACCTCGGGTCCTATGCGAGGAGCGGCCGCTTCCGCGCTCGCCGTGGCTGAAGCGATGGCCGGCTAGTCCTGGTCGGCGGGGTAGGCGAGCCGGATGTGGCGCTTGGAGAGGACGATGAACGGCACGTGAGTGACCCTCGCGTCGTCGTGGGAGACGATCTCGACGTTGGTCAGCGGCACGAATTCGAAGTCCCCGCGATTGAGCGAGTCCGAGAAGCGGCTCTGGTAGCCCGCATGGGGCAGGGTCAGATCCCCGGTCACACGCTGCTTGTCGGTCTCGAACACCGCCCGCTCGACCCGTCGCCGCGGCGGCGCATCCGCTTGCCCCACTCCCTGATTCTGCAGTACGTCGTCCATGAAATTCCCCTCGTTGCATCCTTTTTCGGCTCCAAAGGGGGAGAACTTGACGCCCTGGTTCCTTGAGGAGGCATGAACGCAAACATCCATCCGCATATGGCCATTAAGATGGCTATATGGCCAAACAAGTGACCGCCACCATGGCAAAGGCAAACATCCTGCGTCTCCTCGACGAGGCCGCTGCCGGCGAGGAAATCGAGATCACCCGCCACGGGCGCCCCGTCGCCCGCCTGGTCCCCCCTGCCGGCGCCCGCTCCCTCAAGGGCTCCTTCACGGGACAAGCAGTGACGGCAGCCGCCGAGGAGGATCTCTTCTCCACGGGCGAGGCCTGGGACGCGTCGTAGGCATGAGCGCACTCCTGCTCGACACCCACGTCGTCCACTGGTGGTCGGCGGAACCACACCGGGTCAGTGATCCGGCTCGTGAGGCACTGGAAGCGGCCGACGACCTCGCGGTCGCAGCAATCACCTGGTACGAGCTGGCCTGGCTGGCGCGTCACGAGCGGATCGTGCTCAACATCCCGGTCCGCTCCTGGCTCGAAGGCCTCGGCGCCCAACTGCGGACGATCGGTGGCAATCTGAAGATCGCCGACACCGCTTCCGCGTTACCAGCTTCCTTCCCTGGCGATCCCGCCGACCGGCTGATCTACGCGACCGCGATCGAGCACGGCCTCAAGCTCGTCTCCAAAGATGGAGCGATCGGGGAGCACGACCGGCCGCGCTCGCTGGTCGTCTGGTAGTGCCTTCACTCAGCTGGCGTGTTCGGCAGCCCTCTCCCGCGCTTCCGCCTTCTCCTCCAGCGTCATCGCGCCGGGGTGGCCGTCGCCGGGCCATGGGGAGAGGACCAGCAGCAGGCGCGCGTCGGAGCGGGCGACGATCGTCCGCCGCTCGCCGGGAGCGAATTCGAAGAGGTGGCCGGGACTGGCCGAGGCGAAGTCGCCGTCCTGATTCGTCACGTCGACGTCGCCGTCGATCACGAGCACCCGTGCCCGCTCGTGCACCTCGTGTTCCTGCAATTCCTCGCCGTTGGGCAGGTTCAAGACGATCGTCCGCGCATCTTCAGCCGAGGCGAGAATCCGCGGCTGATGCGGTTCGACGTCCACCGACTTCAGGTCCCAGCTCTCCATCTGCAGCCTCCTTACCCGTTGAGTCCTAGAACGCGTGCGACGAAGTCGCTCTTGCCATCGGTATAGCCCTCACGGTCGTTTTGGAAACGCGCCGCCAGCGACTTCTTCAGCTCAGCGTATTCGCGCGCAAGCCCCCCGTCCATGTGCAGTCGATCGCGGAAGGCAACCTCGTCCCGGAAACGGATCGACCCGGTGGGGACGAGATGAAGGTGAAACTCGCGCCGGCTCGGGCTCGGCTTGCAGAACCAGTGCATCTCCTCCGGCCGATAAGGCGCATAGAGGTAACCAAGCTCCCCCAGCGGTTCGAAGCAACCACGAGCGCTCTCCAGGTCCTCCACTCCGACGAGGATGTCGATCGTCGGCTTCGCCTCCAGCCCCGGCACCGCCGTGCTGCCGACGTGATGAATCCCGCCCGCGACCGAGGGTCCGATCGCCTCGGCCAGCAACACTCGCTCCCGCTTAAAGCGCTCGGGCCACTGCGGATCGTAAGACACAATCCGAATCGGTTCGTCCCTACGGCTTAAGGCCACCTGGAAGAGAGAACATGGAAGGCCAGACGGGTCATCGACCCGCCCGGCCCCTTCGCTTCGGTGGTCGGGACTATGCAGCCTGACCGCAACGGCAGTGTCCTGCCGGTCCGGAAGCCTCCGCCTCGACATCTATGACTTCCGCTCCCATCAGCGCAAGCACGGCAAACAGGTTTTCCGGTGAGACCGATCCCAGGGCATTGTTCTCCTCGGCCAAGGGCAGAGGAATCGTGATCGGCTCGTCGATCAGTGGGAACCTCTTGCGAATGCCGAAGACTTCCACGATCGCGGCCACTGCGAGGTTGAACGAGACCGAATGGGACCCGAGGTTCCAGTTCGATACGCACAGTTGGATCGAGAGCGGCCCGAAGACGTCGATCTCGAAGCACCTGTCGCCGTTGACCGAAAACTGCCATTTCCATCGCTGACTGCCAACGGCGACTTCGAGCGTGAACGTGATCTTCCCTGGCGCTGCGTCGATTTCCACGCATGCTTCGATTCTGCCCACGATCGGGATGCTCAGGCCAGCGCACTTCTTCCACGCCTGCAGGACCGCGTCCTGGAGACCGAGCTGAACGGTTTCCATTTGTTTTCCTCCGATTGATTTGTGTTTTTCTTTATTTGTTTGGTGTGCTACGAACCGTCCGTGACACGGACGGCAAGCTCGAGATTCAGGCGGGCGCGGTAGAGCCGCGAGCGCACCGTGCCGACGGGGACTTCGAGGTCACCTGCGGCGGCCTCATAGGAGGAATCGCCGAGGAGGCACAGGCCAACTACCTGGCGTTGTCCGTCGGACAGCGTTTTGAGAGATCCGAGAAGCGCCCGCGTTGCTTGACGGCGAGCGACCTCCTCACTCGCGTCATCCGAGTGACTCTGCTGGACGTACTCGAGGCTCTCGATGAGATTCCTGCGGCGGCGCTCGGTCCGCATGTAGTTGCGGAGTACGTTCTTCGCCGTTTCGTACAGCCAAGGTTGAATCGGCCGCGAGGCGAAGTCGACTTCATCGCGCCGGCGCCAGGCTTCGAGGAAGACGGTCGCCGCAACCTCCTCCGCAGCGAAGTGGTCGCCCCCCGTCCTGCGGAGGCAAAACCGATACAGATCCTTTGAGTGATAGTGAAAGGCAGAGGCGATCGCACTCCTCGCCTCATTCCCGGTCCCGAGCCTCCTGCCGCGTGATCCCGCCATCGCCCGGTATCTGTCCGGGCATCACCAAAAGTTCCTTTGAAAGAACTGGAAGTTCTCTATTTGTCAGCCGGAGTCACCCGAAAGGGCCGAGATCTCTAGTCGGGGCGCCCGGATTCGAACCGGGGACCTCCGCCACCCAAAGGCGGCGCGCTACCAGGCTGCGCCACGCCCCGACTGAGGCAAGTGTAGGTTCTGGGGCGATGGCGGAGGTGCTCCCGTTCAAGGCGCTGCATTACGACCTCGGGAAGGTCGGCTCGCTGGACGCCGTCGCGGCGCCTCCTTACGACGTGATCGACGCGGCGCAGCGGGCGGAGCTGCTGGAGCGCTCGCCTTACAACGCGGTCGCGATCGACCTGCCGAAACCGTTCGATCCGGCCGACCCGGACAGCGATCCGAGCGGCGATCCATATGCGGAGGCCGCGGCGCGGATCGGGTCCTGGCGCGCCGACGGCGCCCTGATCCAGGACGAGGGGCCCTCGATCTGGGCGCTGACCCAGGACTACGTCGCCCCCGACGGCAACCGCTACAGCCGCAACGGCATCCTCGCCCGGGTCAAGGTCGAGGACTACGAGAGCGGCACCGTCCGCCCCCACGAGCGCACCCACCCCGGCCCGCTGCTCGACCGCCTCGAGCTGACCCGCGCCACGGGCTACAACCTCTCACCGATCTTCTCGCTCAGCACCGCGGACGCCTGGCCGCTGGTCGCACCGGCGCTGCCGGACCAACCCTGGGGCGAAGCCGAGGACGAAAGCGGCACCGTCAACCGGCTCTGGAAGGTCGACGACCCGGCGATCCACGCCGCCGTGACCGAGTGCCTTGCCGGCGCCCAGCTGCTGATCGCCGACGGCCACCACCGCTACGAGACCGCCCGCACCTTCCGCGACGAGGTCGGCGGCGAGGGCCCGCACGACTACACGCTGATGTCGCTGACCGGGCTCGACGACCCCGGCCTCCTCGTCTTCCCCACCCACCGCCTGCTCTCGGGCTTCGCAGGAAACAGTGAGCGCCAGCAGGCCCTCGGCAACGGCCTGCGCGAGCTCTTCGACGTTTCCGAGGTCCCGCGCGAGGAGATCGACCCCGCCAACGAGGAGGGCGTCGGCGTCTTCGGCCTCTACGACGCCTTCCACAAGCGCGCCTTCCGGCTTCGCCTCAAGGACCTCGCCGAGGTCGACCGCCGGCTCGAGGGCATGCCCGAGGCATACCGCCGCCTCGACTCGGCGATCCTCGAGACGCTGGTGCTCAAGGGCCTCGCCGGGATGAGCGACCACGACATCGACGAGCGCGACGGGCTCGAATACGCGAAGAGCGTCGACGCGGCCCTGGCGCTGGTCGACGAGGGCGACTACGACGTCGCCTTCATCCAGCGCGGGGTACCGGTCGAGCAGGTCAAGGACATCGCCAACACCGACGCGGTGATGCCGCCGAAGTCGACCTTCTTCTACCCCAAGGTGATGACCGGCTTCGCCTTCAACCCGGTGCGCTGACGTGGTCAAGATCTACACCAAGAAGGGCGACGACGGGACCACCTCGCTCTGGTACGGCGGCCGCGTCCCCAAGCACCACGGCCGCACCGACGCCTACGGCACCCTCGACGAGGCGTGCTCGCAGCTCGGCGTCGCCCGCGCCCTCTGCGGCCCCGAGCACGAGGAGCTCGCCGGCGACATCCTCCGCCTCCAGGACGACATCTTCATCGCCGGCGCTGAGCTGGCGACCGCGCCGGAGGCGGCCGAGCGACTCGAAGACGGCATCAGCCGCACCACCGAGGCGATGGTCAGCGAGCTGGAGCGGCTGATCGACCGCTACATGGCCGAGGTCGACCTGCCACCGAAGTTCGTCATCCCCGGCGGCAACCAGCTCTCGGCCCAGCTCGACGTCGCCCGCACCACGATCCGCCGCGCCGAGCGCCGCATCTCCGAACTGAACCAGGCCGGCGAGCTGGCGAGCGAGACCGTGATCCACTTCGTCAACCGCGCCTCCGACCTCGCCTTCGCGATGGCGCGCTACGCCGACGTCGACGATCCCGTCCTCTTCGAGGGGCGCGGCAGGGAGTGAACGTGCGGACCGTCGCCCGCCGGGTCGAGGGCTACGCCCACGACGTCGAAGTCGACGGCCACACCCTGCGCCTCGACGAGCCGCCCGAGGCGGGCGGCGAAGGCACCGGGCCGCGGCCGACCAAACTGCTCGGCGCCAGCCTCGCCGGCTGCATCGCGATCACGGTCGAGATGTACGCGCAGCGCAAAGGCTGGGACGTGGGTCAGGTCGAGGTCGATGTTGAGATGTCATACGAGGGGCCGGTACCGACCAGCTTCGAGGTGGGACTGAAACTGCCGGGCCATTTGGATGCGGAGCAGCGACAGCGGCTGTTGGCAATCGCGACCAAGTGCCCCGTCCACAAGGTCCTGGCAGGAGAGGCGCACGTCAACGTCGTCGAGCGGCTCGAGCGCTCCTGATGGACCTCGGACTGAGCGGGCGCGCCTGCGTAGTCACCGGCGCCAGCAGCGGCATCGGCCGTGAGGTCGCCCTGCAGCTCTGCGCCGAGGGGGCGAAGGTGCTGCTGGTCGCGCGCGGCGAGGAGCGACTCACAGCCGCGACCGAAGAGGCAGCGCGGGCAGCGGAGGCGACCGGAGGAGCGGCGGCTGAGCTCGTGCTCGACGTCACGGACGAGGCCGCCGGGGAGCACATGCTTGCCGCGGCCGAGGACCATTTCGGCGCCCTCGACGTGCTCGTCAACAACGCCGGCGCCGCGAAGTGGCGCGACCTCGACGACGTGCCCGACGAAGACTGGCGCGCCCAGTACGAGCTCAACGTGATGGCGCCGCTGCGGGCGATGCGGGCGGCGATCCCGCCGATGGTCGAGCGCGGCTGGGGCCGCGTCGTCAACGTCTGCTCGACCGCCGGCAAGCGACCCTCCTCGGCGATGCCCGAGTACTCGGTCGCCAAGGCCGCCGAGCTCTCGCTCTCCCGCCTGTTCGCCGACCGCTACGCGAAGACGGGCGTCCTCGTCAATGCCGTCGCCCCCGGCCCGGTCGAAGCGGAGATGTGGATGGAGCCCGGCGGCCTGCTCGACCAGTCGATCGAGCTCTCCGGGGCGACCAGCCGCAGCGACGCGCTGGCGGAAGCCGGCTCCAAGCGCCCGATCGGCCGCCTCGCCCAGCCCGAGGAGATCGCCGGCACGATCGTCTTCCTCTGCTCCGAGCGCGCCTCCTACGTCAGCGGCGCCGCCTGGTCGGTAGACGGCGGCACCGTGCAGGTGATCATCTGATCGGCCGCGAGGTGGACGCGGCCGTGCTCCTGCCCCTCTACGGATGGCCGGAGGATCCAGGGCTGATCTTCACCGAGCGCCGAGCCGATCTGCGCCGCCACGCCGGCGAGATCTCCTTTCCGGGCGGTCGCCGCGACGAGGGCGACGCCGACCTGCAGGCAACCGCACTGCGGGAGGCGGAGGAGGAGATCAGCCTCGATCCCGCCCAGGTCAAGATCGGCGAGGCGCTGCCGGCGACCAGGACCTTCGTCACCAACTACCTCGTCCACCCCTTCGTCGGCTACGTCCCCCACCCGCGGGAACTCGACCTGCGGCCGAACCCGACCGAGGTCGAGACCGTCCTCACCTTCTCCCTCGACCGCCTGCGCGAGGGCTATGAGATGCGCCGCCTGATCCGCCGCGGCGTCCCCATCCACACCCCCACCTACGAGGTGGAAGGCCAGCTGATCTGGGGAGCGACCGCGCGGATCCTCAGCGACTTGCTCGAGCGCCTCTGCTGAAACGCTTCGCGTCTCAGCGCTTTAGGCAGCTTTCTCTTTGCTTGGGTCCGGAACGATCCTGATATACGGCTTCGGCTGCTCCCAGCCCTCGGGCCACAGTTCTTTCGCCTCGTCCTCTTTCACCGAGCCGGAGATGATCACGTCGTCGCCCCGCTGCCACTGCGCCGGCGTCGAGACTTTGTTGTTGGCGGTCAGCCGCAGCGAGTCGATCACCCGCAGCACCTCGTCGAAGTTGCGCCCGGTGGTCATCGGGTAGACGAGGATGAGTTTGATTTTCTTGTCGGGGCCGATGACGAAGACGTTGCGGACGGTCTGGTTGTCGGCCGGCGTGCGCTCGCCAGGGTCGCCGGAGACGTCGGCCGGCAGCATCCCGTAGGCCTTCGAAACCTCAAACGTGGGATCGCCGATCAGCGGGTATTCGGGGCGCGCGCCCTGCGTCTCCTCGATGTCGTTGGCCCAGTCCTCGTGTTTGTCGATCGGGTCGACCGAGAGGCCGATGATCTTCACGCCGCGCTTCTCGAACTCCGGCTGGATCCGAGCCATGTAGCCGAGCTCGGTCGTGCAGACCGGAGTGAAGTCCTTCGGGTGGGAGAACAGCACCGCCCACGAGCCGTCGATCCAGTCGTGGAATTTGATCCGGCCCTGGGTGGTGTCGGCCTCGAAATCCGGTGCTACGTCGCCAAGTTGCAAGCCCATTGAACCGCTCCTCTCAACGTCTTTCGCCTATTACCTGAATTCCCATCGGAGTTTAGCTATTTACGGTCGTCGGTCAGCACGGCCTTCACTTCATCCGCGAGTCTGTCTCCGACCCCCGTATAGGGGGACTGGGACAGACTCGCGGAGATCCTCCGGGCCGGGATCCGCCAGGTGCGTTCCGCGGCACGCACGATCTCGGCGCCCGCCTCCGTTCCCTCGTAGGCCACCCCCCGCACCGGGGTTTCGACCAGGCGTTCCAATAGCCGCTCCAAGCGCGGGCCGTGGATCGCCGCCAGCTCCTCCTCCGTGCCAGTGGTGCTGCCCAGCAGCAAGACCAGCACCGTTACATCGTTGACCAGCTCGAGGATCGTCCCCGGCCGGTCCGGGTCCGCCGGCGCCGCCTCGATCCCGGCCGCCTCGATCGCCGCCAGCCCCTCCTCGCGGCGGCTGGTCCCGCGCACGGCCCAGCCCTCAGACAGCAACCGCTCACCCAGCTCTCGGCCGCGGCAACCGCAGCCGACGATCAACGCTCGGGCCACCTAGCTCGCCTCGAACGGCCCCCGGCCGCGCAGCCGCATCTGCTCGTCCTCCGCGACCCCGCGGTGCAGCTCCTCCTCGGTCATCTCCGGCGCGCCGCGCCGCCGCCGCATTTCGTTCTGCGCCTCCATCATCTGGCGGATGTCGTCGATCTCGTTCTGCGCCTCCACTTCGGGCGAGCGGGTCGGCACCCAGTCGACGAGACTGGCGGAGCTTCCCGGGTAGAAGTGCCCGACGATCAGCAGCACCGCGACCATAAAGGCGACGATCCCCAGCGTTCCCAGAACGAAAAGCACCAGACAAGGATACGGTTCATCCCCATGCCCGAGGCCTACATAGTCGAAGCCCTCCGCACCCCGATGGGCGCCTACCGCGGCGCCCTCTCCGGCGTTCGCCCCGATGACATGGCCGCGCACGTGATCGGCGCCGTGGTCGAGCGCAGCGGCGTCGATCCGGAGCGGATCGTCGATGTCTACTTCGGCGCCGCCAACCAGTCGGGCGAGGACAACCGCGACGTTGCCCGTATGGCGGCGCTGCTCGCCGGGCTGCCGCAGAGCGTCCCCGGCGCCACCGTCAACCGCCTCTGCGCCTCCGGCCTGGAGGCGGTCAACAGCGCCGCCCGCGCGATCAAGGCCGGCGAGGGCGACGTCTACCTGGCCGGCGGGGTCGAGTCGATGAGCCGGGCGCCGTGGGTGGTCGAGAAGCCCGAGCGCGGTCTTCCCCGCGGTTCGCAGACCATGCACGACACCACCCTCGGCTGGCGGATGATCAACCCGCGGATGCCCGAGCTCGGCGTCTCGACCGAGTCGATGGGCGAGACCGGCGAGAACGTCGCCGAGCGCTTCGGAGTCAGCCGCGAGGACCAGGACGCCTTCGCCCTGCGCAGCCACCAGCGCGCTGTCGCCGCCGCCGAGGCCGGCAAGCTGGCCGAGGAGATCGTCCCGATCGAGGCGCCGCAAGGGCGCGAGACCGTCACCGTCGCGGCCGACGAGGGGCCGCGTCCGGACGCCTCCATGGAGAGGCTGGCGAAGCTGCGGCCGGTCTTCCGCGAGGGCGGCACCGTCACCGCCGGCAACGCCTCGACCCTCAACGACGGCGCCGCCTGCCTCCTGCTCGCCTCCGAGAAAGGCGTCGAAGAGATCGGCGCCGAGCCGCTGGCGCGGGTGGTCGCGAGCGGCGTCGCCGGGGTCGATCCGGCGATCATGGGCATCGGCCCGGTCAAGGCGGTGCCCCGCGCGCTGGAGAACGCCGGCCTCACCCTCGACCAGATCGACCTCGTCGAGCTGAACGAGGCGTTCGCCTCCCAGGTGATCGCCAGCGCCCGCGAGCTCGGGATCGACGAGGAGCGCCTCAACGTCAACGGCGGCGCGATCGCCCTCGGCCACCCGCTCGGCTGCTCCGGCGCCCGCCTGACTACGACTCTCGTCCGCGAGCTGCGCCGCCGCGGCGGCAAATTCGGCATTGCAACGCTCTGCGTCGGCGTCGGGCAGGGTCTCGCCACCGTTTTCGAAGCCGTCTGATCGACCGAGATCATTAGGCTGTCGAGAGTGAAGCACTGGGGAGACCTCTGGAAGTGCCTGGCAGCAGCCGCGCTCGGCTGCGCGCTTCTCGTCGCGCTCGCCCTCCCAGCCGTCGCCTCGGCTGAAGCCACCGCCGGCGCCTCGATCGTCGGCGGCCGCGAAGCCACGATCGCGGAATTCCCCTCGCTCTCCTACATCGAAGCGATCGAAGACAAGCACCACGGCTTCGCCTGCACCGGCACCGTGGTCGCGCCGCGGGTTATCCTCACCGCCGCCCACTGCGTCGAGGCGATCGAGAAAGGGACGATCACCCCGCCGAGCGACTACGCGCTCACCACGGGCATTGCCGATCCGACCAAGGCGGGTCCGGAAAACGTCTTCCACGTCGTCGCTAATCACGTCTTTCCAGGTTTCGACCCCGGCGCGCTGCACGGCGACGCCGCGATCCTGATCCTCGACCGCCCGACCACGGCGCCGCCGCTGCCGATGGCGGGTCCGGCCGACGCCGCTCTCTACGGAGGCGGTGCCGAGGTGCGCCTGGCGGGGTGGGGGGTGACCCACCCCGATGCGAAGGAAGCCCCTGACAACCTGCGCACGACTTCGATGCTGATCCAGACGCCCTCCTCCTGCCGGAAAAACACGAGTTCCTTCTACCGTCCCTTCTCGACCTCGCGCCAGCTCTGCCTGCTCGCCGCCGACCGGGCCAGCGGGCTCTGCTTCGGCGACAGCGGCGGTCCGGCGATCGGCCAGCGTCCCGACGGGACGCCGGTCGAGCTGGGGATCAACAGCGTCGTGGGGCCCTCCTGCAGCACCCGGCTGCCAAACGTGCTGACGCGGGTCGCCTACGTCTCCTCCTGGGTCTCCGAATGGATCGCCGCAACCGAAAACGGCGCGCCGCCCCCGGTCGTGGACCCGAGCACCCTGCTGCCGGCGATGACCAAGGAAAGTGCTGACGAATTCGCCGTCTTCACCCTGATGAATGCCTTCGGCAAACGGTTCGAACGGGCCAAGGAAGTCGCCGGTGGCTGTAAGAAGGCAAGCCGCACCCGCTTCCGCTGCCAGATCGCCTGGATCTCCGGACGCGAGATCTACGCCGGAACCGTCTCCCCCTTCTACGTAGTGCGCCAGGAAGCGGTCGGCTGGGACAGCCACTACCGGGTCGAATGGGCGCGGTTGAAGTGCATCCAGCAGCACGGCCACTGCGCGATCCACACCAAGAGCGGCTGAGACCGGCACAGGGCTAAACAGGTAGCCTCGCCCGCGTGAGCGAAGGCTTCCAAGAGCTGGCCAGCGTCGACGGAGCGATCGGCCCCACGGCGGCGGCGACGATCGGCCTCAAGGACGACGGCCTCTACCGTGGCGACGGCGCCTTCGAGGTGATCCGCCTCTACGGCGGCAGGCCGTTCGCGCTGGTCGACCACCTCGACCGCCTGCAGCGCTCGGCCGGGGCGATCGAGCTGAGGTTCGACCGCAGCGCGCTGGAGGCGGAGATCGACGCCCTGCTCGGCGAGGCCGGCCCGGTCGAAGGGCAGTTGCGGCTGATCGTGACCCGCGGCGGCCGCCGGCTCGCGATGACCGAGCCGATTCCTGCGCACGCGGAGACGCTCAGCCTCGCCAGCGTCACCTACTGCCCGAGCGTGATCCTCAACGGAGTCAAGTCGCTCTCCTATGCCGCCAACATGCAGGCGACCCGCATCGCCAAAGGCAAGGGCGCGGATGAGGCGGTGCTGATCCGCCCCGACGGGACCGTGCTGGAGCCGCCCACCTCCTCGGTCTTCTGGGTCTCGGCCGAGGGCAAGCTGCGGACCCCGGCGCTCAGCGACGGCGTGCTGGAGTCGATCACCCGCGACCGCATGATCAAGGCGCTGCAGGTAGAAGAGGGCACCTGGCAGATCGACGACCTGCGCGGCGCCGGAGAGGCCTTCCTCGCCTCGACCACGCGCGAGATCCAGGCCGTCTCCTCGGTTGACAGCCACGCCTTCCCCGCCGCCCCCGGCCCCCGCACGCGCGAGGCCCAACAGGCCTTCGCCGAGACGCTGGGCAGGGAGCTGCGCGAGCTTTAGCCAACACACGAGAGAGGGACGGAGCTAGATGGACTTCCAGCTGAGCGACGAGCACAAGCTGATCCGCGAGACCGCGCGGGAATTCGCCGAGCGCGAGATCCTGCCTCATGTCCGCGACAACGACCGCGAGGGTCGCTTCGACCGCGAGCTGGCGCGGAAGCTAGGCGAGGTCGGGTTCCTCGGCGCGCCGGTGGCCGAAGAGCACGGCGGCCGGGGACTGGACTACATCGGCTACGGCCTGATCGCCGAGGAGATCGGCCGCGCCGACTCCTCCGCCCGCACCGTGATCTCGGTGGTGACCTCGCTGGTTGCCGGCCCGATCGAGAAGTGGGGCAGCGAGGAGCAGAAGAAGAAGTGGCTGCCGGGGCTCTGCTCGGGCGAGGGGCTCGGCTGCTTCGGCCTGACCGAGCCCGACACCGGCTCCGACGCCGCCAACCTCCGCACCCGCGCCACCAAGACCGAGAACGGCTGGTCGATCAGCGGCCAGAAGATGTGGATCAGCCTCGGCAACTACGCCGAGGTGGCGCTGATCTTCGCCCAGACCGACCCGGCGCTGAAGCACCGCGGCCTCGCCGCCTTCCTCGTCCCAACCGACAGCGAGGGCTTCACCACCCAGGAGATCCACGGCAAGCTCGGCCTGCGCGCCTCCGACACCGCCGAAATCTCACTCGATGAAGTCGAGGTCGGCGACGAGGCGATGCTGGGCGAGATCGGCGACGGCTTCAAGGTGGCGATGAGCGCACTCGAAAACGGCCGCTACAGCGTCGCCGCCGGCTGCGTCGGCATCTGCGAAGGCTGCGTCCAGAGCTCGGTCGAGTACGCGAAGGAACGCAAGCAGTTCGGGGTGCCGCTGGCCCGCTTCCAGCTGGTCCAGGAGATGATCGCCGAGATGATCCTCAAGCGCGACGCGAGCCGGATGCTGGTCCTGCGGGCCGGCCTGCTGAAGGACGAAAAGAAGCCGAACGCGACCGAGACCTCGGTGGCGAAGCTCTACGCGACCGAGGCGGCGGTCGAGTGCGCCAATCTGGCGATCCAGGTCCATGGCGGCTCCGGCTACGTCGATGACTACCCGGTCGAGCGCTACCTGCGCGACGCCCGCGTTACCACCCTCTACGAGGGCACCTCGCAGATCCAGAAGCTGATCATCGGCCGCGCCGCGACCGGCATCAACGCGATGATGCCCCTGCAGGAGAGCTGAGCTTGGCCGCGCTGGTCGAAGTCTCGGTCGACGACTTCCACGTCGGCCTGGTGCGGCTGAACCGGCCGGAGGCGCGCAACGCCCTCTCACCGGAGATGCGGGCCGAGCTGGCCGCGGAGCTGGAGCGGCTGGACGCCGACCCGGAGGTGCGCTGCATCGTCATCGCCGGCTCGGATGAGTTCTTCGCCGCCGGCGCCGACATCCGGGCGATGGCCGAGCGGCCGGTCGACGCCCCGCCCGACCCGAAGGGGATGGAATTCTGGACCCGCCTGGCGGCGCTCGCGACGCCGACGATCGCCGCCGTCTCCGGCTACGCCTTCGGCGGCGGCTGCGAGCTGGCGCTGGCCTGCGACATGATCGTCTGCGACGAGGGGACCCGCTTCGGCCAGCCCGAGATCACGCTCGGGATCATCCCCGGGGGCGGCGGCACTCAGCGCCTCGCCCGCGCGATCGGCAAGCAGCGGGCGATGGAGTACGTGCTGACCGGGCGCCGCTGGGACGCGCGGACGGCGGAGCGCTGGGGACTCGTCAACAACGTCGCCGGCGAAGGCGCCTGGCTGAGCGAGGCGATCGAGTTGGCGCGAACCGTCGCCGCGCGGGCGCCGCTGGCGGTGCGACTTGGCAAACAGGCGGTGCTGACCGCGGCGGAGACCAGCCTCTCCGACGGGCTCGCGGCGGAGCGGAAACTGTTCGACGAAGCGATGGCGAGCGAGGACCGGATCGAGGGGATGAACGCCTTCCTCGAGAAACGCGAGCCCGAGTTCAAGGGCCGATGAGCGTCTCCCGCATCGGTGTCGTGGGCGCGGGCACGATGGGGACCGGGATCGCCCAGGTGGGGGTCCTCGGCGGTTTCGAGACCGTCCTCTACGACGTCGACATCGACGTGCTCGACGGCGCCGCGATGAGGCTCGGCGAGGCGCTGGCGAAAGGAACCTCGCGCGGGCGGTGGAGCGAAGAGGAAGCCGAAGACGCGCTCGAGCTCCTGGAGTTCGGTCAGGCGCCAGAGCACATGGCCGGCTGCGACCTGGTGATCGAGGCGGCGCCCGAGCGGCTGGAGCTGAAGCGCGAGATCTTCCGCGAGATGGCGGACGTCCTCGGCCCGGAGGCGGTGCTGGCCACCAACACCTCCTCGCTGCGGGTCGCCGAGATCGCCGCGGGGGTCCCACACCCCGAGCGGGTTGTCGGCATGCACTTCTTCAACCCGCCGGTGCTGATGAAGCTGGTCGAGGTCGTCGCCGCCGAGCACTCCTCCGATGCGGCTCTGGCAGCCGCGACCGAAGTGGCAGAGGGGATGGGACGGATCCCGATCCGGGCCAAGGACACGCCCGGCTTCGTCGCCAACCGCCTCGCCCGGCCGTTCGCGCTGGAGTCGCTGCGGATGCTCGGCGACGAGGTCGCCGAGATGGAGACGATCGACCGCATCGTCCGCCTCGGCGGCGGCTTCCGGATGGGGCCGTTCGAGCTGATCGACCTGGTCGGCCTCGACGTCAACCTCGAAATCGCCCGCTCCTTCTTCGCCCAGAGCGGCGAGCTGGAGCGCTGGCGACCGAGCCCGATCCAGGAGAAGCTGGTCGCCGAAGGCCGGCTCGGGCGCAAGAGCGGCCGCGGCTACTACCTCTACGGCGAGGGTCACGAGCGCGAGCTCGACCCGGAGCTGGGGATCCTGGCGCCGACGCTCGATCCCGAGAAGCTTGCCCGCATCGACCCGAGCGCCGAGGAGGTCCTCTCCCGCCTCTTCGCCCAGATCGCCAACGAGGCCGCCTTCGCCCGGGAAGAGGACATCGCCTCGCCCGAGGACATGGACACCGCGACCGTGCTCGGCCTGAACTGGCCGAAGGGGGCGATCGGGATCAGCAAGCTGATCGGCCCGCGCCGGGCGCTGGACGTGCTCGAGGAGCTGCAGGCGAGAAAAGGCGAGGCCTATCGCCCCGCCCCGCTTCTGCGGGCCGAAGCCGAACAGGAAGCGGTTTGAGCTCTCAGCCGGCGTTGAGGCGCATCATCAGCTCGTCGACGTAGCACCAGCTCCAGTCTTCGCCGGGCTCGGCCGAGCGGATGATCGGGTGTCCGGTCTCCTTGTGATGGGCGGTGGCGTGCTTGCCGATCGAGTTGTCGCAGCAACCGATGTGGCCGCAGGTCTGGCACATCCTCAGATGGACCCAGCGCATTCCGGACGCCAGGCACTCCTCGCACCCCTCGACCTCGCCAGGAAGCTCGAGGTACTCGACCGCGTCGAGGTGCGTGCACTCAGCCACTGCCCGTGGCGATCTCCGCCGGCTCGCCGCCGGGGAACCAGTGGGCCTCGACCGGCGGGGCGCTGTCGCGCAGATAGCGCTCGGCGTCGAGCGCGCCCATGCAACCGGTGCCGGCGGCGGTGACGGCCTGGCGGTAGGTGTGGTCGACGACGTCGCCGACGGCGAAGACGCCCTTGAGGTTGGTCCGGGTCGAGCCGGACTCGGTGACGATGTAGCCGTCCTCGTCGGTCTCGACCTGACCCTGGACGATCTCCGATTTCGGCACGTGGCCGATCGCGACGAAGGCGCCGTTGGTCTCCAGCTCCTCCTCAGCGCCGGTCTCGGCGTGGCGGAAACGCACCTTCCGGAGTTTCCCGTCCTCGCCGGCGACGAACTCCAGCGGCTCGTAGGGGTTCTTGAAGCTGATGTTGTCCTTTTCGCGGGCGCGCTCGAGCATGATCTTCGAGGCGCGGAACTGGTCGCGGCGGGTGGCAACCGTCAGCTCGCTGGCGAACTTGGAGATGAAGATCGAGTCCTCCATCGCCGAGTCGCCGCCGCCGATCACGATCACCTTCTGGTCTTTGAAGAAGGCCCCGTCGCAGACGCCGCAGGTGGAGACGCCGCGGCCGCCGAGCTCCATCTCGCCGGGGATGCCGAGTCGTTTCGGCTCCGCCCCCATCGCCAGGATCACGGTCTTCGCCCGGTGCTCCTCGTCGCCGAGGAAGACCTTCTGCACGCCGCCGTCGGAGAGCTCGACCCGGTCGACGTCGTCGGTGACGAAGCGGGTCCCGAAGCGCTCCGCCTGCTCGCGGAACTTGCCCATCATCTCCGGGCCCATGATCCCCTCGGGGAAGCCGGGATAGTTCTCGACGTCGGTCGTGTTCTGCAGCTGACCGCCCCACTGGAAGCCCTCGAAGACGAGCGGCTCGAGGTTGGCCCGCGCGGTGTAGAGCGCCGCGGTGTATCCCGCCGGCCCCCCACCGATGACGATCACGTTCTCGACTTTCTTGCCCTCAGCCATCTCTTCGCCACCTAGTCTAGTTCTCTCATTACTTTACTTTTTATAGTACGCCCATCTTTCAACTGCATCAACTTTTACGCCCAGCAGACGTAGAAGTTGATGCAGTTCGGGGGCCTAGTCGGCGATTGCCGGCTCGAGGTCGGAGGCTGCGGTGCCGCCGCGGTCGATCGGGGGGCCCTCCTCTTCCCAGCGGTGGACGGTGTTGCGGAGCTGGAAGAAGGCGAAGATGCCGGGGGGGATCGGCATCCAGAAGGAGACGAGGCGGAAGATCAGGATCGCCGGGAAGACCGTTTCCGAGGGGAATCCGAAGAGGACGAAGGCGCCGATCATGCCGGCGTCGACCGCCCCCACCCCCGCCGGCGCCAGCGGGAAGAGGTTGGCGACCATGCCGAGGAAGTAGCCCTGGACGACGACCGCGAGCGGGACGTGGACGCCGAAGGCGTGGAAGGAGGCCCAGAGGACGCCGATGCTGAACGCCCAGAAGCCGGCGGCGCCGATCACCGCCAGGCCGCCGCGGGAGGGATGGGCGAAGAGGCCGAGGGCGAAGCGGAACCCTTCGCCCAGCGTCGCCGGCACTTTGCCGGCCGTGCGCAGCCACTGGCGCGAGCGCTCAGTGGTCGCGTAGCGGGCCAGCCGCTGCTCCATGTCCGCGGGGATCAGCGTGATCAGGGCGCCGAGGATCAGCAGCAGCCCCGCCACCGCCGCGGGGATGATCGTCAGCTCGACCGAGGCTTCGCCGTGCATGACGCCGGTCCGCAGCAGAATCCCGAAGAGGATCAGGGCAAACGGATAGAAGACGTAGTGGAGCGAGACGAAGGCGACCATCCGGCGCCCGACGTCGCGCCGCCGCATCCCGGCCTTGCGCAGCGCCCAATAGGTGAGGGCGACCCCGCCCGCGCCGCCGGCCGAGAACAGCAGCGTCGCCGCCACCCCGGCCATATTGATCTCATACGTCTCCAGCCAGGTCAGCCGCAGCGCGTCGCCGCCGACCACCGCCTTGAAGAGGGCGATGTAGGTGGCGTAGGCGAGGACGTTGAGGCCGACCGCGACCGCAATCCAGACCGGGTCGGCGTCGCCGAGGCGGCCGAGGGCGTCGCCGAGCCCGACCAGCTTCGGAAAGAGGAAGTAGATCGCGCCGAGCAGAAGCAGGACGAGGACGACCGTCTGGATCAGTCGCCGCGGCGTGAATATCGGCAGTTCGGCGTAGCGATCGCCGTTCGCCATCTCCTCCTGAGACACCTTTAAGAAACTACCCGCTCGCGATCCTCTCAAGTTGCTGCAGGACTCCGTTTACCCCGCGTACGAGGGGTTCCGCGAGCGGCTCCCCCTTCCTCACCGCCGCGACCAGCAGCGCTCCGGCGACGAGGTCGGTGACGTAGTGCTCGCCGAGGTAGACGAGGGCGAAGCCGAGCGTGCCGGCATAGCCCCAGCCCACCGCTCCCTCCAGCTTTCCCGCTTCGGAAAGCGAAAGCGCGGCCTGCAGTGAGGTGGCGAAGTGCAGCGAGGGCATTGCCGCCCAGGGGTTACCGCCGAGCGTCGCGTACAGCCGCTCCCAACCCCGCCCCCAGGTCGACTCGCCGACCTCGACCATGATCCGCCGCACCTCTTCGCCCGTAAGTCCGCTCTCTGACGCCCACCACGGCGGCGCCGTCGGGACCGCGAAGTAGACGACGCAGCCGAGGTCGAAGACGGCGGCCATCTGGCGCGCGGCGCGGGGGAAGCGCTCGTTGTGGCGGGCGAGGATCAGGGCCAGGGCCAGGTAGGGCTCGATAAACCAGAGCCAGTGGGTCCAGGTGAGGGCGCGGTTGACGAAACCGACACGCGGCAGCCGCGCCAGCGCCCGCTGCAGGCGCGCGTTGGGCAGTAGACCGCCGCCGATCAGCCTGTCGGCCCGGATCGGGTAGCGGGTGCGGAGCCGTTCGCGCAGGCGTTCCGGGTTGTCGAAAGGGAGCTCGTGGGCGACGGTGAAGGCCCACATCTGCAGGGCGAAGAGGGCGACGTCGCGCCGCTTCGAGCGCGGCTGCAGCACCGCCAGCGCCAGCGGCCCCGCGGCGCAGGCCGCGACCGTGGCCTCGGCCGGAATCCGCAGGCGCCGGCGCAGGAAGGGAACCGCGACCGCGGTGCCAATTGCCGCCGCAGCGCCGGCCCGGACCGCGAGGCGAAGCGCAGGTGATGGACGAGAGCGCCCCATAAGGGCGGCGAGTATAGGTAGGCGCTCCGCGCCCGCGGGGGGCGGTCCGCCGACGGGAAGCCGCGGCGCCCCACCGCGTGAATAGAATGGCCGCGCTTTGACGCCGCACTCGCCTGGCACCGACCAGATCCACACCCTGCTTTGGATTGGCTTCGTCGCCGCCGCGATCCTCGTGATCGTGGTCAACGTCGCGCTCTTCTACGCGGTGCGGCGCTACCGCGGCGAGCGCGGCAGCGAGCCGCGTCAGTTGCTCAGCGGCCGCCGCCTGCAGTTCCGGGTCGGTGCCGTCCTCACCGTCTTCGCCGCCGTGCTCCTCATCCTCGGCATCGTCTTCACTGACAAGGCGCAGCAGACGCCCCACACGGGCAGCGCCGGCCTCGCTTCGGCGAAGACCGAACCGCTGAAGATCAAAGCCACCGGCCAGCAGTGGCTGTGGCGTTATGACTACCCGAACGGCGCCTTCTCCTATTACAAGCTGGTCGTCCCCGTCGACACCGCGGTCGAACTGGAACTGGTCTCGACCGACGTCGTCCACACCTGGAACGTCGAAGAACTCGCCCGCAAGGCCGACGCCGTGCCCGGCAAGGTCAACCACGTCCTCTTCAGCACCAGCGACGAAGGCAGCTACGAAGGCGATTCGGCGACCCTCTCCGGCCAGTCCTACGCTGCGATGCGGACCAAAGTGGAAGTCGTCTCCCCGGAGGAATACGAAAGCTTCATCAAAAGCCAGAAAGCCGACATCGAAGAAGCCCAGGAACGGGTGGTCGGCCTGATCGAAAACGGAGAAGTGCCATGAGCCCCAGCCCCCGCCCCGAGCTCGTCGTCGACGGCTACCCCAGCCGCCGTCCTCGCTGGATCGAGCTGGCGACGAGCGCCGACCACAAGGAAGTCGGTCAGATCCTCATCTGCGGCGCCCTCGGCTTCCTCTTCGTCGCCCTGGTCGAGCTGGTGCTGATGCGGCTGCAGCTGCTGGTGCCGGAAAACACCTTCCTCTCCCCCGTCGGCTTCAACCGGATGCTCTCGATGTACGGGGCGACCGGGGTCTTCTTCTTCGCGATTCCCCTGGTGGTCGGGCTCTTCTACTACCTGGCGCCGCTGCAGATCGGCGCCCGCGGGACCGCCCTGCCCCGCCTCGGCCAGACCGGGGTGGCGCTCTGGGTCGCCGGCGCGGTCGTCCTCTACGCAGGCTTCCTCTGGACCCCCTCCGAGGCCGGCGTCAACCCCCTGGCCCCGCTCAGCGACGTGGCTTTCCTCTCCAACAACGGCGTCGACGCCTGGGCGACGGCGACCGGCCTGGCCACGCTCGGCTTCGTCTTCCTCGCGATCAACCTGGTGGCGACGCTGCGGACCATGCGCGCCCCGGGCATGGCCTGGCGCCGCGTCCCCGTCTTCGCCTGGTCGGCGACGGTCGGCTCCTGGCTGCTGGTCGTGATCGGCCCGGTCCTGCTGGCGGCGCTGACGATGCTGATGATCGACCGCCACTACGACGGGATCTTCTTCGTCGACGGCTCCGGCGGCGCGCCGCTGCTCTGGCAGCACCTGAGCTGGATCTTCTACACCGGCACCTACATGCTGGTCCTGATCTTCGCCTTCGGCGTGATCGCCGAAGTCTTCGCCACCTTCTCGCGCAAACCGCTCTTCAACCGCCCGGTGACGATGGCCTCGCTGGCCGCGATCGCCGTGATCGGGACCCTGGCCTGGATGCAGAACATGCTCACCGCCCCGATCGGGATCGGCTGGATGTACTTCGCGATGGTGATGTCGCTGGCCCTGCTCGTCCCCTTCGGGCTCGTCATCTTCAACCTGATCTCGACCCTGGTCGGCGGCACGCTGCGGATGCGGGCGCCGCTGCTGTTCGCGATCGGCGCGGTCTCGGCGATCTCGATCGGCCTCGCCGGAGAGCTCGAGCAGTCCTTGGTCGCCGCCGCCTGGAACCTGAAGAACACCACCGACGCCACCGCCGCCACCCACTTCGCGCTGATCGGCGGCGCCGTCTTCGGCGGCTTCGCCGCGCTCCACTACTGGTTCCCGAAGATGACCGGGCGGACCATGGGCGAGACGCTGGCGCGCTTCTCCTTCTGGACCATCGTCATCGGTCTCCTGCTCGGCTTCGTGCCCCTCTTCCTCGCCGGCGCCCTGCAGGGCCAGGTGATCGACGCCTACAAGTACTTCGCCGGCACCGGCGTCACCGCCTACAACGTGATCGCCTCGATCGGCATCTTCATTCTCTTCGTGGGCGTCCTGCTGACGCTCGTCAACGCGATCTTCAGCCGCACCAACGGGCCTGCCGCGGGGCACGATCCGTGGGGTGGCGAGACGCTGGAGTGGTTCGCGCTTTCGCCGCCGGAGCCGCACAACTTCGACGTCCTCCCGGACGTCCGCAGCCCCCGTCCGCTGCGCGACATCCGCAAGGCGATCGCCCGTCGCACCCGCCGCAGCGAAACCGCGCGCGAGTCACAGCCGGTAGCCTGAGAGCCGCATGAGCGGTGCCCAGACTGCGACGATCGCGCGGCGCCCGGCCGTCCCCACGGTCTTCCGCGACTACCTGACGCTGACCAAGCCGAAGGTCCAGTCGCTGCTGCTGTTCACGACGATCACGACGATGTACGTCGCCGGCGACCCCGCGCCCGGCCTCGTCCTCCTCACCTGCCTCGGCGGCGCCCTCTCCGCCGGTGGTGCCGGCGCGATCAACCACGCCGTCGACCGCGACATCGACCGGACGATGGCGCGCACGGCCGACCGGCCCGTCGCCTCGGGGCGCGTCTCCCAGGGCGCCGCGATCGCCTTCGGGCTCGGCCTCGAGATCGCTTCCTTCCTGTTGCTGGCGCTGACCGTGAACCCGCTGGCCGCCTCGCTCTCGCTCGCGGGGTTCTTCGGCTACGTCTGCGTCTACACGCTTTGGCTGAAGCGGACGACGCCGCAGAACATCGTCATCGGCGGCGCCGCCGGCGCGGTGCCGCCGCTGGTCGCCTGGGCAGCGGTGACGGGGGGCCTCAGCGGCATGGCCTTCTACATGTTCGCGATCGTCTTCTTCTGGACGCCGCCGCACTTCTGGGCGCTTTCGCTGCTGATGAAGGACGAGTACGCGAAGGCCGGCATCCCGATGCTGCCGGTCGTCCGCGGCGAGGAGGAGACGCGCCGCCAGATCCTCCTCTACACCGTCCTCCTCTACGCCGTCACCCAGCTGCCCTTCTGCGCCGGCGGCCTCGGCGTCGCCTACCTCGTCCCCTCGATGCTCCTCGGCGCCGGCTTCATCTACTTCGCGGTACGCCTCTACCGCACCCGCGACCGCCGCTCGGCGCTCCGCACCTACCTTTACTCCCTCGCCTACCTGGCCCTCCTGTTCCTCTCGATGGCGATCGCCGCCCACGCCTGACCCAGGTCCCTCCCCCCGGCCTGATAGAAATCCGGGTCCATGGACCGCGAGAGCGCACGTCAGAGCATGCGGGCCGGCCTGGTCGCCGGAGGCATCGCCGCCGGGATCTTCGCCCTCAGCTTCGTCGCCGCCTTCCTCTACATCGCCTCGTAGGGAGCTGAAAGTGGCCGAGCACCGAAACGTCCCCGAGCCTGGCGAGATCGTCTACACCCCGCGTCCCTCGTGGGGTCCGGCCTTCTTCGCCCTCGGCGCCCTCGCGCTGATCGCCGGCATCTACGCCGGCGGCTTCATCTTCTCCCCCTTCGTCTACTCGATCGTCGGCGCGATCATCCTCCTCGCCGCCTTCCGCAGCATCGTCCGCGGCGCAGTTCGCGACTACTACCGCCTCCCGCGCCGTCAGGAGACCCGGGGAGCCGCTCTCCCCGTGGAAACCATCTCGGCCCCCCCGCAACCCTAACGCGCCTTTCTCAGCTCCTCGGCAGCGTCATTTCCGACGTGGCTCCATCGGAGGTCCAGCACCTGACGATGTCCCTCATCGAGAGGACGCCGATCGCCTCGGCGCCCTCGAAGACGACCAGGTGGCGGACGCCGCGGCGCGACATCTCGGCAGCCGCCCGCTCGAGGCTCCAGTCGGGAGCGGCGGTGAGGACGCCCTCGCTCATGTGGTCGGCGACCCTCTCCGTGTCGGGGTCCTGACCGCGGGCGACCGAGATCAGCAGATCGCGCTCCGTGACGACCGACGGCGTCGGCAGCTCGTCGTCGAAGACCAGCGCCGCCCCCGTCCCTTTCTCGACCATCTTCTGCGCCGCCTCGCGCAGCGTGTGGGAGGGACCCACGGTCAGCGTGATCTCCGACATCCCGTCCCTCACCTGCATTTACGGCCTCCCATCACGGTCGATTTGGATTAGTGCGGATCGTCTCAAGAGTAGCTAAATCCGGGCGTCACGCGGGACGCTTGGCGGCAGCCCCGACATATAGACTCTCGCTCGCAATTCACCCCATGCCTCGTCTTTCCAAACTCATTCCCCCGCTGCTCGCCCTCATGGCCCTGCTCGCCCTCGCGGTGGTCGCCTCGGGCTGCGGCACGACGAGCGCCGACACGGCCCGGGGGCGCGTGCTCTTCAAACAGAAGTGCGGCGTCTGCCACACGCTCGCCCAGGCGGGCACGACGGCGCAGGTGGGTCCGAATCTGGATGACGCATTTGCCTCCGCGCGGGAAGCCGGCGAGGAAAGCGAAACGATCGAAGGCGTGGTCAAAGCGCAGGTCGAGTACCCGCGCCCGAACAACGGCAACCCCGCCGTCTCGATGCCGGCCGACGTGGTCACCGGCCAGGACCTTGACGACGTCGCTGCCTACGTCGGCGAATGGGCCGGCGTCCCCGGCGCCGAACCGCCGAAAGTGCCTGGCGGCCCCGGCGCCCAGGTCTTTGCCAACAACGGCTGCGGCACCTGCCACACGCTCGCGGCAGCCGGTTCCGGTGGCGTGACCGGCCCGAATCTCAACGAAGTCCTGCCCGGGCAGACCGAAGGAATGATCCATGAATCGATCGTTGACCCCAACGCGAAAATCGCCAAGGGCTATCCCTCGGGCGTGATGCCACCGAACTTCGAACAGCTGCTCTCGCCCAAAGAACTCGAAGACCTGGTCAAATACCTGAGCGAAAGCACCAGCGGCGGCAAAGCCAAATCCGGCGCCAAATCCAAAGGCTGAAGCAAGGCGGGCCGTGCCTGGCCGCTGCGATGATTAGGAGTAGATGCGGGAACGCCTGAAAAGCCGCCTCGAAATCTCCCGCGAGCGCTATGCGAAAGTGACGCTGATCGCGCTCGGGGCTCTCTCGCTGATCGTTCTCACCGGCGCCGGCGTGCGCCTGACCGACTCGGGACTCGGCTGCCCCGACTGGCCCAAGTGCTATGGCGGGACCACCCCGCCGCTGGAATCGCACGCGATCATCGAGTACGGAAATCGGCTGATCACGGGGCTGGTCGGCATCGCGGTGATCGCCGCCAGCGTCCTCGCCTGGTTCCGGCGACCATTCCGCGGGCACCTCGCCCTCTTCGGGGCGCTGCTGCCGATCGGCGTCATCTGCCAGGCGATCCTCGGTGCCCTGGTGGTCGAGTACCACCTCGCCCCGGGGCTGGTGATGCTCCATTTCATCCTCTCGATGATGCTGCTCGACGCGGCCTTCGCCCTCGCCTGGTGCTCGCGCTACGAACCCCGGGAGCGGCGGCGCTCACAGGACCGGCTCGGCGTCTGGGCGGTCAGGGCGCTCATCCCGCTCGGCCAGCTGACGATCCTCGCCGGCACGATCGCCACCGCCTCCGGACCCCACGCCGGCGCCCACGCCGGCCAACTGGTTCACCGCTTCCACTTCGAGGGGACGGGGACCCTCGAATGGGTGGTCCAGCGCCACGCCGTGATCGCCGCGGTATACGGCCTCGCCACGATCGGTGTCTGGTTCCTGCTGCGGCGCCCGGGGGGCGACAGACGGGCGCTGAAACCGCTCACGGTTGTGATCGGCCTCCTCGCCCTGCAGGGCGCCATCGGCGGTCTCCAGTGGTATCTGGAACTGCCCACCGAGCTGGTCTGGGTCCACATCGCCGTCGCAACCGGCAACTGGCTGGCGATGCTCTGGACGGTTGCGACCGCCGGCCGCCTCGAGCCGCGTGGAGAATCGTCACCGGCCCTCGTCGAGGAGACCGAGCAGCCAACCGCGGCCGCCGCCGAGCCCGTCTGAGGCTTGCTCCCCTTCTGGCTCTCGATCGGGGTTCTCAGCCTGGTCCAGGCCGCTCTCGTCGCGGCCCCCAAGGCGCCCACGACGCATCTGCTCGACCGCCTGCGCAGCCGCTGGTGGGCGCTGGTGCTGCCGCTCTCGATCGTCGTCGTGATCTCGGCGATCGCGATCGACTCGGCCAGCGCCCGCTTCCTCACCTACCTGGCGCTGGTCGCCGTGCCGCCACTGGCCGCCGCAGCACTCGCCTGGCTGATCCGCGGGGGCCGCCTGGAACTCGCCCTGGCCGTCATCCCTCTCTTCGCCCTGGCCTGGGCCGCCAGAGGCGCGCTCGGCGGCCAGGCCGCCGCCCTGGCGCTCTCCGCCCTCGCCTGCGTCAGCCTCGGCTGGCTCGTCGCCTGCGCCGTCCCGGCTTCCTGGCTGAAGCTGGGGATCTACGTGATGGCAGCCGTCGACACCTGGCTGGTGGCCTCAGACCTTCTCCAGGGCCCCAACGCCGTGCTCAACACCGTGGCCCCCGGCGCTGGTCTCCCCCGCCTCCAGCTCGCCGATTTCGGGTCTGCCGTGATGGGCTTCGGCGACCTCTTCGTCGCCGCCACCCTCGGCGCCCTCCTCGCCTCCTACGGCCGCCGCCTGCAGCTGCGAGGCGCCGCCCTGGCCGCCCTCTTCTGTGTCGCCTTCGACCTGCTTTTCTTCGCCGTCGACGAACTCCCCTCGACGGTGCCGATAGCGCTGACGCTGGCGGCGTTGGAGCTCGGCCGGCGCCCTACATCTGGGCGATGATCAGACCAGCCAGGCCGAGGAAGCCGGTGATCATCGCTCCCATGATTCCGAGCAACCCCTGGAACATGAGCTTGTGAACGTTGTCGAAGCGCAGGTTCATTTCTTTCTGCATCGCTTCGAATCGATCTTCGAGCTTGTCGAATCGCTTGTCGACATCGTCGAGCCGTCTGTCGACCGCCTCGAACCGTCTGTCGACGTCTTCGAAGCGCCCCTCAATGTCAGCGAAGCCCTTATCGACCTTCTCCTCCAGGCGTGCAACCCGCTCGTCAGTACTGCTCTCGGTCATCGTCTGCATACTGCCAGACTACAGAGTCAATTGCAACTTTTTGTCGTAGTTAGTAAATTCTCTGCGCTGACTCAGCGCCATTTCTGTCGCAACCACCTGTAGGCGTGCCAGCAGCCCCAGATCGCCAGCGCCAGGCCCAGCAGCGCCCCCACCAACGGCCGCGTCAACAACGTCACCACGATCACAGCCACCGCCGCAATCCCAACGATCACGACCCACCTGAATACACCCGCCTCGTCGACTTTCATCGAGTGCTCCTGAGGCGGCGAAAATCAAGCCTGGGTAGGACGCAGGGAGGGAAGTGTGCTCTGCACACGACCGACCGAGGACACCCCCAGGCGCAGATTTGCAGCCGCCTCAGAGGATGTAGACGGTGGTGTAGACGATAATCCACATAATGTCAACGAAGTGCCAGTAGATCCCTGGCACCTCGACGCCGAGGTGGTCCTTCGCGTCGGGGCCGAAGTGGCCGCGGAAGGCGCGGATCGTCGCAAACGAGAGCAGGCAGAGGCCGACGAATACGTGGGCTCCGTGGAGGCCGGTGAGGCTGTAGAAGATCGAGCCGAACGAGAGGTTACGGGCGCTGAAGCCAAGGTGCACGTACTCGTTGATCTGGATGAAGAGGAAGGTCGCGCCGAGCATCCAGGTGAGCACCAGGCCGAGCTTCATCCCGGCGCGGTTGCCGCGGCGAATCGACTCCAGGGCGTAGTGGATCGTGAAGCTCGAGGAAACCAGGATCGCCGTGTTCATCCCCGCAACCCCGACCGGCAGCGTGTAGGGGTGCGGCGGCCAGCTCGACGGGTTGACGACGACGCGGAGGAAGAAGTAGGAGGCGAAGAACGCCCCGAACAGCATCACCTCGGAGACGATGAAGAGGAGGATGCCCAGCGTCTGGCGATCGATGCGCGAGCTCTGGTTGGCCTCCGGCGGGCCGTGGTGATGATCGGCGTGACCGTGACCGACCGTGACCGTCGCGCTCTCCATCAGCTTGCCTCCCCCTCGGCGACCGCAGCGGCTACCGCTGCCGCCGGCCGGCCGACCTCGATGTGCTCGACGGACTTCTCGGTGATCTCGCGGACGCGCCCGATCAGGTTGTCCTCGAGCCACTGCGAGCGCTCGCCGGTGAAGGTCGAGATCAGGATGTCGTCGACCCGGTAATGCTCGATCGCGTTTTTCACGGCATAGAACGGATCGGGGCTCATCGGCTGGCCGGTGGCATCGATGTCGGCGCGGTAGAGCTCCGCCATGGTGGACGCGAGGTCGCGGGCTATCTGTGGCTCGCTCACGTCCTCGGCCCGGGGCGAGATGATCGTAAAGCGATGCGGACGGACCTGCGCGCGCTCCTTCAACCGGTTGACCAGGTCGGGCGCGGCGACGGTCTTGGTCGCCACCACGAGCGTGTGGTTGAGGTCCCAGCGGATCGCGTCCTCTTCGATCCGGACCGGGATATGGGTCAGCTTCACCTCCGGTTCGACCCGGTCGCGCGCCCACTCGACGAGGTCGCGGCGCAGGAAGCCGAAGCGGGTCGCGGCAAGAGCCGAGAGGAGCACCTCACTGGGCTGGTGCGCCCGCACGGCGTCATCGAGCGCGAGCGAAGGCTCGGGGTCGAGAACCTCGCCGACCGACTTGATCCCGAACTCCTTCAGCACCGCCATCGTCACCTCGACCCGGGCGCGAGCGGCCTCGCGGATCTCGGCCGAGTCGATCAGCTGACCGACGGAGGGCTGGTTCTGCGGCGCTGCGACGACTACCCCGGAGACCTGCTCCTGGCGCTCGCGTACCGCCTGCAGCAGCCTGCGGCCACCCGCTACCTCGTTGAGGAAGACGAGCAGTGGCTTGCGCTCGTCAGCCGCCGCTGCGCTCATGAGCTACCCACCACACTGGGCTCACCGGCGGGCACCTCGGCTCCTTCACCGGCCATGATCGCGTGTTTGGCGCCCGGGACCCCGTACTCGTAGGGCCCGCCGACGACCCGCGGGATCTCGTCGAAGTTGAAGATCGGCGGGGGCGAGGAGACCTGCCACTCGATCGAATTGGCGCGCCAGGGGTTGGCCTCGGCCTTCGGGCCGTAGCGCCAACTCGTGACCATGTTGTAGAGGAATACCAGTTGGATCGCGCCGAGTCCGAAGGCGAAGCAACTGATCAGCAGGTTCCAGTTGCCGAACTGGGCGGCGTAGTCGGCAACCCGGCGAGGCATCCCGTCCATCCCGATCCAGTGCATCGGGATGAAGGTGCCCCAGGTGCAGACCAGCGTGCCCCAGAAATGGACGCGTCCGAGTCGCTCGTCGTACATCCGCCCCGTCATCTTCGGGAACCAGTGGTAGATCCCGGAGAAGATCGTGAAGACCGAGCCGCCGAAGAGGACGAAGTGGATATGGGCGACGATGAAATAGGTGTCGGAGACGTGGATGTCGATCGGCACCATGCCCAGCATCACGCCGCTGATGCCGCCGATCGTGAAGGTGACGATGAAGGCAAGCGCGAATAACATCGCAGTCGAATAGGTATGGATCTTGCCGAAGTAGAGCGTGCCCAGCCAAGAGAAGATCTTGATCCCGGTCGGCACTGCGATCAGCAGCGTGGTGATCATCATCGGCACCCGCAGCCAGGAGAACATGCCAGCGACGAACATGTGGTGTGCCCAGACCGAGTAGCTGAGGACGACGATCCCGATCAGTGCCAGGGCCATCAGCCGGTAGCCGAAAATCGGCTTGCGGGCATGGGTCGAGATGACCTCGGAGATGATCCCGAACCCGGGTAACATCATGATGTACACCGCCGGGTGGGAGTAGAACCAGAAGATGTGCTGGTAGCTGATCACGTCGCCGCCGGCCGCGAAGTTGAAGAAGTTGGTGTGCAGGAGGCGGTCGAAGAGGACCATGAACTGGACGCCGGCGATGAACGGAGTCGCGGCGACGACCAGCAGCGAGGTCGAGAGGTTGGCCCAGACCAGCAGCGGCATCCGCCAGAAGGTCATGCCCGGCGCCCGCATGGTGATGATCGTGACCAGGAAGTTGAGCGCGGTGGCGATCGAGGAGGCGCCCGCGAACTGGACGCCGAGGTTGAAGAAGGACTGACCCAGCGGGGCGCCGGTGGAGAGCGGCGCGTAGCCGGTCCAGCCGGCGTCGAAGGCCCCGCCCGGGGCGAGGAAGCTGCCGATGAAGAGCAGGCCCGCCAGCGGCAGCATCCAGAAGCTGAGCGCGTTGAGGCGCGGGAAGGCCATGTCCGGCGCCCCGATCATCAGGGGCAGGACGTAGTTGGCGATCCCGGCGAAGACCGGGATGACGAAGACGAAGATCATCAGCACCGCATGGGTCGAGAAGAGGCTGTTGAAGGTCGCCGCGTCGACGATCTGGGTGCCGGGCTGGGCGAGCTCGGCCCGGATCAGCATCGCCATCAGACCGCCCACGAAGAAGAAGAAGAAGGTGGTGCAGATGTACTGGATCCCGATCACCTTGTGGTCGGTGTTGAAGCGGAAGTAGTCCTTCCAGCTCTTCGCGCCATGCTGGGAGTGGTCCTCGGGGATCGTCGGCAGGCCGGCCGCCCAGCGCAACCAGTAGTCGAAGCAGCCGAACCCGGCCAGGAAGCCGAGCGGCGCCAGGATCAGCGGCACGACCACGTGCGGGTAGCCGGTCTGTTCGGTCTGGTAGATCGGCAGGCCGGAGATCGCCCGCAACGCCACCACAAGCCCGAAGCCGAAGGCGCCGAAAGCGATGGCGCCGAGAATTCCGCGGGTCCAGCCTGGTCTCTTGATCGCCCCAACCATCAGATCCCCTCCATTATGCCCCGCCGGCCCCGAGGTTCACAGGCGTGCCCTGCGTGGTCTGCTTCACCAGTTTCATCAGTTCCGGCGGCGTTTTCTGTTCCAGCGAGTCGACCCATTTTTCGTATTTTGCAGGGGACTCGACGACGACTTTGGCCCGCATCGTGGCGTGGCCGAAGCCGCAAAGCTCGGTGCAGATCAGCTGGTAGGTGCCGATCTTGTCCGGAGTGACAACCGCCGTCGTGGTGATGCCGGGCACGTTGTCTTTCTTGATCCGCCACTCGGGCACCCAGAAGGAGTGGATCACGTCCTCGGCGTGCATTTTGAACTGGATCTGGCGGTTGACCGGGACGTGGAATTCGCCCTCGACGTATTTGTAGCCTTGTTCCGGGTAAGCGAAGCTCCAGGCGTACTGCTGGGAGAAGACGTCGACCGTGATCGCGTTCGGCTGCTTTTCTTCGATTTCGTTGAGAACCTTCCAGCTGTAGCCGCCGCCGAAGAGGACGATGATCGTCGGGATCAAGGTCCAGGCGATCTCGAGGCGGGTGTTGCCGTGGATCGGCTCGCCGTCGGACTCGTCGCCGGGTTTGGCCCTGAATTTGTAGAGGGCGTAGAAGAGCATCACCAGCACCGTGGCGAAGACGTAAGAGGAGATGACGATCATCACGTTGAGGAGGTCGTCGATCTTCGGGGCTGCGGTGGAGGCCTCCTGGCCATCCCAGTTGATGCTCACCATGACCACCCAGATAGCCGTCCCGAGGGCGGTGGTGGCGGCAACCAATTTCGCTATGGGCAGACGGCCGTACATGGGGCGGCGGGCATTCTATTGAAGCGGCGGCGGGAGGCTTCGCCAGCCCAGGTGACGCTCCGCACTAGCTCGCCGGAGGCGGCAGCTCATCGAGCTTCCCGGCGGCTGCGGCCAGCACGCCGCGGGCCACTCCCTCCCAACTCCAGAGCCGTGCGACGGTCTCGACGAGGGCGGCGCGGGCAGCTTCGCGCTCGGCTTCGGGGAGATCCAGCCAGGCGTTGAGGCGGGCGGCGATCGCCTCGACCGCGCCCGGCCCGACGGGGAAGGAGGTCAGAGAGCTGACATCGCTCGGCAGGGCGGCGCTCAACTGCCGGGAGACCTCGAGCATCCCGGAGTGGGCGGCCGAGACCGGCAGCGCTCCGCAGGCGGCGGCCTCGGCGGCGACCATGCCGAAAGCCTCGGGGAAAGTGCTGGGCATGACCAGAGCCTCGGCGCGCGGCAGAGAGGCGGCAACCTCGTGGTGCTCGAGGCGGCCGACGAACTCGACCGAGCCGGCGGCGGCGCGAGCCAGCTCGGCGTAGCCGGCCGGCGGGTCGGCGAGGAAGGCCGAGAGGACCGGCAGCGGCCTCTCCTCCCCGCCTTCCAGTGCCCAGCCGAGGCGGGCGACCTCGCGGGCGTCGCCGAGGTCGCCCCGCTCCAGCGCCGCCTGCAGCCGCCGCAGCCCCTCCCCGTAGGCGCCGAAGCCGGCGACCTCCAGGCGCATGTCCGGGTGGGCGCTGTGGACCAGCGGCCAGGCGGCGAGCAGCAGGTCGAGCCCCTTGGCGACGAGGAACTTGCCGACGAAGGCGACCAGCGGCTCCCGCTCCCCGGCGGGGCGGAACTCCTCGACGTCGACCCCCGGCGGCCCGAGCCGGGTCTTTTCCGGCAGACCGGGAAGGCTGAGGGTCTCCCAGAGCGATTCGGCCGTGTGGGCGGAGCCGACGAGGACGCCGTCGGCCGCCTTCATCCCCTCGCGGGCATAGGGCAGGAAGCGGGGGTGGGGCTTGACCGTGTACTCGAGCGCGGAGCCGTGGATCTTGGCCGCGAAGGGGGCGACGCCGGCGCGAGCGAGGATCACCGGCCCCATCACCAGATGGTTGGCGAGCGCGGCGTCGATGCCGCCGGCCGCCTCGGCTACCCGCCGCACAGCGGCGACGTTGGCAATCAGGTAGCGATCAAGCTCGGCCTCGCTCAGCTCCGGGAAGGTCTTGACCTCGAACCCCTCATAAGGGTCCCGCACGTAGACGGGGAGCAGCCCGCCGATGTCGGGGTTGTGGATCTGCACGCCCTCGATCCGCACCTCGCGGTCCTGGCAGAGCAGATGCACCTCGTGGCCGAGCCGAGCCAGCGCCCGCGCCAGGTTGGCGTTGTAGATATTGCTGCCGGTGGCGCGCAGCGCGTAGCCGTGGAAGACGAGGACCTTCATCCCCCGCTCAAGCTAATAGTCTTCCCGGCGATGAACGAGAAGCAGCTCTACCGGATGCGTGCCGCGGCCTCGGGTCGCGAGGCGATCGCCCATGCCGAACGGGGCTCGGTCTACGTCGACCGCGAGACCGGGGAGGAGATGGAGCCGGTGGCAGCGGTCCTCCCGCTCGCACCATCTGTCTCGTCCCTCCCCCGCTCGCCGGAGAACCTCCGCGCCTGCCGCCGCTGCGACCAGCTCATCGGGCTCGACGTCAGCGACTGCCCATACTGCGGTCTGCGCCAAGAAGCGCTTTAACTGCGCGAGGCGGCAATTTTCCTCCCTATAGGACGGTTATTGCCGGTTCGTTTTCGCGTTAGGGCTTCTTGACCAACGTCGCCGTGTAGAGCAGGCGCGCGTTGGAGTAGTAGCAGCCGTAGGTCTTGGTCTTGCCCACGCCCTGTTGGGGGTGGCCGCTCTGGATGTCTTCCTTGGAGGAGCAGTGTTCGGGCAGGCGGCTGCCGCGCCAGGTGTTTTCGGCAGAGACGTTGAAGGCGAACATCGGCGCCCAGGTGGGGACGGTGAGAGCGACGATCTGGCCCTGGAGCACGGTCAGCGGGTGGTCGAGGGCGAAGACCGGGGTGCTGCCGAAGTAGGGGTTGAGGACCTCGAGCGGGCTCTGGCGGACCAGCTTGTATTGCGGCGGCTTGCTGCCTTCGACCGGCTTCAGGATCCCGATCCGGGCCTCCGAGGGAGAGCCGAGGAATTCGTTGAAGAAGCCCACCTCGTCGGTGGTCGTTTTCGTTTCCTTGGTCGAGGGATTGGCGAGGGTGATCGACCAGGCGACGATCTTGCCTTCGAAGGGCGCCTCGTAGGGTCGGGCGACGCCGTCGGCGATCGACTGAAATCCGGTCACATGGCCCTCCACGCGGCAGGGGGTGATCTCGACGTTGTTGACGATCTTGCCGGGACAGGAGGCGGGCGGCGTTTCCGAGGTCTGGCCAAGGACCACCACCCGCAGCGGGGCCGAATCGGCTGCCCGCGGCGCGGCGATCGCGATCACCGCCGCCAGCAGGCAGGTGGCAGCCGCCAGGAGCGCCCAGGCGCGCCGGTTCGTCGTTTTCGTCTCTGCAATGCGCATCGTCTAGCCAACACGGGGCATGAACCCCAGTTGCGGCGCCAATCTTGGCGCCCGCCTCGGCTGGATGCGGCGCTGCGGGGACATTTGCACGATCCCGGTCAAGTCGCCCCGGTAGGGTCCGGCCCAGATGGAGGCATCAAGTAACGCCAACGACTTCATCAGCGCCGCGATCGCCGCCTTCGGGATCGAGGCGGACGAGATCGAGCTGGCGGTAATGCGGGCTGCCCACGAGATGTTCTGGCCGCCCATCCTCGAGCTGCTCGATCTCGACACCAGCGAGGCGCCGATCGAGCTCACCCCCGACCTCTCGCGGGCACCGGAGGAGCGATGACCGAGGCCCTCGACCTCTCGCTGCGAGAGCAGGCACGGGCGATCGCCGCCGGCGAGGTCGACGCCGGCGAGCTGCTGGAGGCGATGCTGCGGCGGATCGAGGAGCGCAACCCCGCGCTGAACGCGATTGTCGAGACCTTCCCGGAACGCTCGCGGGAGATGCTGGCGGCCGCACCCGAGGGCCCGCTGCACGGCGTCCCGGTGGTGATCAAGGACGAGTGGCCGCTGCCGTGGCGCGCGCAGCGCTTCGGCGCCGCCGACATGCTCACCGACCCGGCGCCGGGCGAGTCCGGCCCTTACCGCGCTCTGCGCGACGCCGGGGCGACGATCGTCGGCGTCGGCAACATGCACGAGCTCGGCGCCAGCAGCACCGGCAACGTCTCCGTCTACGGCCCGGCGCGCAACCCCTGGAACACCGAGCGCTGCCCGGGCGGCTCCTCCAGCGGCCCCGCCTCCGCGGTCGCGGGCCGGCTCGTCGCCGGCGCGGTCGGCGCTGACGGGATCGGTTCGATCCGCTACCCGGCGGCCTACTGCGGCCTGACCGGGCTGAAGCCGACCTTCGGCCGCTCGGCGATGGCGGGCCACCACATGGCCGAGGTCTCGAGCACGATCGTCTCCGGCCCCCTGTGCGCCGACGCCGCCGACTGCCGCCTGCTCGGCTCGGTCCTGTGCGGCGAAGAACTGCGCGCGGGCGAGGTCCAGGGGCTGCGGATCGGCGTCGTCCGCGACGAGGTCTCCGAAGACGTGGCGCCGGCGGTACGCGAAGCCTGCGAGGCCGCGATCGATGACCTGCACCGCGAGAGCGGCGGCGAGGTGCGGGAGGTGTTTCTGCCGGAACTGGCTGCGGCGACCCTGGCCACGGTCCTGATCGCCAACGGCGAGAGCCTTGAGAACGTCTCCCGCGAGCGCCTCAACAATCTCGATCCCGAGCTGAGCCCGCTCGGGCGCGGCCTGCTCAAGTACCGGATCCTGCTGCCGGCGGCGGCGACCGTGAAGTCGGCGCAGCTGCGGACGATCGCGCGCCGCCACCTCGCGGCCGTCTTCGCCGACGTCGACGTGATCGCCTGGCCGACGGTGCCGGCAGTGGCGCCACCGCTGGAGGCGCCACTGGTTGAGCTGCCGTCCGGCACCCTCACCGCCGACCAGGCCAACGTCCGCGGTGGCGCCCTCGCCAACCTCACCGGCATCCCCGCCGTCAGCGTCCCGGTCGGCAATTCGGAGGGGCTGCCGATCGCCCTGCAACTGCAGGCCGCCTGGGGGCGCGACGAGGTGCTGCTCGACGCCGCTGAGGCGCTGGAGCGCGCCAACGGCCGCCGCTGGGTCGAGGCCCTGCCGCCGCTCGCCGCCGACGCGCTGGAGGCTTAGTCGTGCCGGCGATCGTCGTCGAGGGACTGCAGCGCGCCTTCGGCGACGTCTTCGCCGTGCAGGGGATCGACCTCGCGGTTGACGAGGGCGAGATCTACGGCTTCCTCGGCCCCAACGGCGCCGGCAAGACGACGACGGTGCGGATGCTGACGACGCTTTTGCTGCCGACCGGCGGCCGCGCCGGCGTCGCCGGCTACGACGTGGTCGCCGAGGCGCGCCAGGTGCGGGGCTCGATCGGCGTCGCCCTGCAGGAAGCGGCGCTCGACCCGCTGATGACCGGCCGCGAGCTGATCCGCCTGCAGGCGACGCTGCAGGGCCTGCCGACCGCCGCCGGCCGCAAGCGCGCGGACGAGTTGCTTGAGCGGGTCGACCTCGCCGGCGCCGCCGACCGCCGCGTCGGCACCTACTCCGGCGGCATGCAGCGCCGCCTCGACCTCGCCGCCGCCCTGGTCCACGAACCGCGCGTCCTCTTCCTCGACGAGCCGACCACCGGCCTCGACCCGGTCAGCCGCAAGACGATCTGGGAGGAGGTGCGGGCGCTGAACGAAGACGGCACCACCGTCTTCCTCACCACCCAGTACCTGGAGGAGGCGGACCAGCTCGCCGACAACGTCGGGATCATCGACAGCGGCCGCATCGTCGCCGAGGGGACGCCGGAGTCGCTCAAGGGCGAGGTCGGCAACCCGCACGTCGAGCTGCTGGTCGGCGCCGGTCAGATCGCCGAGGCCGAGCGCGTCTGCCGGGAGCTCGGCAAGCTGCTGCCGCCGAAAGACGCCAAACGGGTGCTGCTCGAGGTGGAAAATGGCGCCGCCGACGTCCCCCGCGTCGTCCGGGCGCTGGACGAAGCCGGGATCGGAGTCGAGTCGCTGGAGCTGGTGCGACCGACCCTCGACGACGTCTTCGTCGCCAAGACCGGCCACCACCTCGAACGCGAGGAGCAGCACGAGAGCGAGGGGGCCGACGAGGAGGAGCCGGCGCCGGCATGAGCACCTTCGCCGTCAGCGCGCGGGTGGTGCGGGCGCTGGGGGCGCGCTCGATCCGCCAGACCTTCCGCCGCCCGCAGCTGATCTCGCCGATTGTCGTCTTCCCCACCCTGCTGCTGGCGATCCAGACCGGCGGCGCGGGCGCCGGAATCGCGCTGCGCGGCTTTCCGCCGGTGCAGAGCTTCCTCCAGTTCATGCTCGCCGGCTCGATGATGCAGGCGATGATGCTGGCCGGCAACAGCGGCGGCATCGCCTTCGCCGTCGACATCGAGATGGGATTCACCGACCGCCTCTTCGCCGCCCCGATCCCGCGCTTCGCAATCGTCCTCGGGCGACTGGCGGGGACGGCGGCACTGGGGCTCTTCGCCTCGGTCTGGTTCTTCGCGATCGGGCTGATCTTCGGCGCCCACATCGAGGGCGGCGTCCCGGGGGCGCTGCTGTCGATGGCGCTGATCACCGCCTCGGCGCTGGCGGTCGGCGGCATCGGCGCCGCGATCGCGCTGCGCACCGGCAGCGCCAGCGTCGTCCAGGGCCTCTTCCCGCTGGTCCTCGTCGTCCTCTTCCTCTCCTCGGCCTTCTTCCCCCAGGAGCTGATGATCCAGCCGGCGCAGACGATCGCCGAATACAACCCGTTCAGCTTCATCGTCGAAGGGGTGCGCGAGCCGATCATCGCCGGCATCGACGCCACCCAGACGCTGGAGGCGGTGGCGGCGATCGCCGGGCTCCTCGCCCTCAGCATCGTCCTCAGCGCCCGCGCCCTGCGACACCGGCTGCGGGTGGGCTGATGGAGGCCGCGACCGAAACGCTCACCGCCAAGGCGCCGGCGACGCCGGCCTGGCGCACCAACCTGGCGACGATCGCGGCGCTGATGGTGCGGGCCAAGAACGAGCTGGTGCGGGTGCCGGGGGCGGCGATCCCCGGGGTGCTGGCGCCGACGATCTTCTTCCTCGGCCTCAACGGCGTCTTCGGCGGTCTGATCCACCTGCGCGGCTTCAACGTCGACTCCTATGAGAGCTTCATCGTCCCGGTCAGCATGCTGCAGGGGGCGGGCTTCACCGGCGCCGCCGCCGGGGTCAACCTCGCCCGCGACTACGAGCAGGGCTGGGTCGACCGCCTGCTCGTCTCCCCCGCTCCGCGCTGGGTGCTGCTGGCCGGGAACGTGCTGGCGGCAAGCGCGCGGGCGCTGATCCCGGCGACCTTCGTGCTGGCGATCGCCTTCGTCCTCGGCGCCCGGTGGCCGGGGGTCGACGGGTTGGTGCTCTGCTACCTGATGGTGATGGCGATGGCCGCGGTCGCCGCCTGCTGGGGCTCGATGCTGGCGCTCCACTACAAGAGCCAGTCGGCGGCGCCGCTGATGCAGGCGGGGATGATGGCGCTGATCCTGCTCACCCCCGCCTACGCGCCGCTGGCGCTGCTGCAGCCATGGCTGGAAAAGGTGGCGCGAATCAACCCGGTCAGCCACGTGGTCGAAGCGGCGCGGCAGGGCTTCGTCGGCAGCGTCACCTGGGCCGACACCTGGCCGGGACTGCTCGCCCTGGCCGGCCTGCTGGTGGTACTCGGCTCCTTGGCGCTGCGCGAGATGCGGCGCACCAATGTCTGAAAACGCGGCTGACGCCGTCGCGGTCCTCGCCGAGAGCGAGCGCGTCCTGCGGCAGAACTGGGTGACGGGCAGCCGGGACGGGGTGCCCTACGCCTACACCCAGCCCAGCCCCGGCCGCTACCCGTGGCAGTGGTACTGGGACTCGTGCTTCGCGGCGATCGCCTGGCGACGCTTCGAGCCGGAGCGGGCGAGGGCGGGACTGGAGAGCCTGCTCGCCGCCCAGCGGCCGGACGGCTTCCTCGGCCACACGATCTTCTGGGACAGCCCGGTCTCACCGCTGCGCTCGCTCTTCTACAACGTCGCCTCGCGGCGGGCGCTGCAGACCGAGACGATCCAGCCGCCGCTGCTGGCCTGGGCCTGGCGAATCGCCGTCGGAGACCCGGCCGAGGAGCCGCGGATCGGCGCCCACCTCGACTGGCTGGCGGCAAACCGTGACCTCGAGGGCGACGGCCTGCTTTGGATCGTGCAGCCCGACGAGTCCGGTCTCGACGCCTCGCCCAAGTTCGACTCGGTCTGGGGCCGGCGGGCCAATGGCCGGATCCTCTCCCTCTCCTCGTCCGCCGCAACCGCCGCTTCGGCTGGAACGCGCGGCGCATCCGCGACGCCGGCGGCCCGGTGCTCTGCGAGGCCCTGGTCAACACGTTCTGGTCGCTCTCGCTGCAGGCGGAAGGACGGCCCTCGGCCACGCCGGCCCTGGTCGAGCGCCTCTGGGACGAGCGGCGCGGACTCTTCCTCGACGAGTCTCAGCCGGGCGGCGCCCGCCCCAGCGTGAAGACGTGGGACTCGCTGGGGCCGCTGGCGCTGCCGGACCTGCCCGAGGAGATCGGGCGGCGGCTGGTCGAGGAGCACCTGCTGAGCAAGAGCGAGTTCTGGACGCCGGTGGCGCCACCCTCGGTCGCAGTCGACGAGCCGGACTACGAAGCCGGCGACGGCCGCGGTCCCGTCCGCCGTTACTGGCGCGGCCCGACCTGGGTCAACTCCGCCTGGCTCGTCTGGCTCGGCCTGCGCCGCCTCGGCTACGAAGCGGAGGCGCAGCAGTTGGCCGACGGCGTCATCGCCGCCGTCGCCCGGGAAGGCCTGCGCGAGTACTACGACCCGCGCGACGGCAACGGCATGGGCGCCGAAGACTTCGCCTGGTCGGCGCTGGTTGCCGAGCTGGCGGACCCGAAACCGCTCTATTTGTAGCGGTAGGTGATACGACCTCTATCCAGGTCGTATGGCGAAAGCTCGATCTTGACGCGGTCGCCCGGGAGGATGCGGATGTAGTGGCGGCGCATCTTGCCGGAGATGTGACCGAGCACCTCGTGCCCGTTGTCGAGTTTGACGCGGAACATCGTGTTGGGGAGAGCCTCGGTGATCTCCCCCTCCATTTCGATCTTTTCCTCTTTGGCCATGCGGCCGGGAGCGTATCTAAGGACCTCTCCCGATAGGGGCGTGCCCCTGGGGCGGTTCAGGACCAAGCGGGGCGGTCACGGTGCGGATTCCGCGTGGCAGCGCCACGTGGGATTCGCGACGGGACCGAATCCGCGCCGGTCCTGGACCGCCCCAGGGGTGCGATTTTCCCTATTGGGATAGGCCCTAGCGGCGCAGGTGTTCGAGCGCTCCGGCGCGGTCGGTTACTTCGCCTGCATATTGCGCCGCCTCCAGCTCGGCCAGCGCCGCGCCCAACTCCGGCCCCGGCTCGATCCCCAGCTCTGCCGCCAGCTCATCCCCCCGCCACAACGGCTTCGGCGGCCCTTCGCGCCGCCAGTCGAGGCCGGCGGCAATCAGCTCGCGGGCGAGCTCGAGGTGGGCGATGACCATCTCCGGGCTGGCGATCGGGCCGTTGCCGCGAGCCGAGAGGCGGTCGGCGACAGTCAGCAGGGTGACGTCGACGGTGACCGGTTCGGTCGCCCGCAGGTAACTGTGGATGATGCGCCGCGAGAGCGGCATGTGCGGAATCAGGAAGCCAAGCCGCAGGTGGTGCAGGGCCAGCCCTTCCAGGTGCCGGGTGAGAAGCCCACTCACGCGCAGTCGCTTGCAGATTCTGCCGATGATCTCCGCTCCGACTCGATCGTGGCCGCGGAAGCCGACGAAACCGTCGATCTCGGCGCGGGTCGCCGGCTTGCCGATGTCGTGGAAGAGGGCGCCGAAGCGCAGCGCCGTGCGCCGGGTCACCCCATCCGCGAGCGGCTCGGCGAGAAGTTCGGCGACCTCTTCGGCCCGCTCGCCGGCAAAGCGCTCGAGCTCGTCCTCGACTTCGAGCAGGTGCCCCAGCACCGCCAGGGTGTGGCCGTGGACGTCGAGGTGGTGGTTGGGACCCTGCTCGACGCCCCGCAGCGCGTCCACCTCCGGCAGCACGACGGACATCGCCCCAAGTTCTTCGAGCAGCAGCAGGCCGCGGGTCGGCTCCGGCCCGGCCATCAACTGTCGCAGCTCGACCAGCTGGCGCTCGCCGGCCGGCTCCGCCGCGTGGTGGGCAGCGACCCGCGCCAGGGCCACAGTGCCGGGCTCGATTTCGAGGCCGAATTCAGAGGCGAGGCGCGCTGCGCGCAGTAGGCGCAGGGGATCGGCCGTAAAGCTGCTCTCGCTGACGGCGATCAGGCGCTGATTGGTGAAGAGGTCGAAGAGGCCGTCATACGGGTCAACCCTGTCGCCGCCGTCGAGCGGAACCGCGACGGCGCCGATCGTGAAGTCCCGTTCGGCCAGGTCGTCCTCGATCCGCTCGCCGCGCAGAGCGGTGATGTCGATCTGCCAACCGCGCGCCTGGGAGACGACGCGCCAGGTGCCGAACTCGGCCGAGAGCTCGAAGGCGTGCTCGCCGATCTCCCGCGCGATCAGCCTCGCCGCGGCGGCGGGATCGCCGGCGACGGCAAGGTCGAGATCCGTGATTTCACGGCCGAAGGCGGCATCGCGAACGGCGCCGCCGACGATCCATGCCTTGCTGTCCTTCAAGGCGCGCCGGGTCGCCATGACGGCCGGCGCGGTGCTGATGTTCTCAAGTCCGTCCCTCATCCAGGCCTCCGTGGCACTCGCGCCGAGATCGCGCAGGTGATCTCGTAGTTAATCGTCTTCAGCCGCGCCGCGACCTCCTCGGCGAGGATCCGATCCCCGCCCTGGCGACCAATCAGGACCGCCTCGTCGCCCGGCCGGACGCCGGTCTCCGGGCCGAGATCGACCGTGACGTTGTCCATCGAGACGGTGCCGACCAGCGGGTGGCGCTCGCCGCCGACCAGCACCTCGGCGTTGTTGCTGAGGGCGCGGCGGACGCCGTCGCCGTAGCCGAGCGGGATGACGCCGACCCAGGTGTCGACCGGCGCCTTCCACTTGCGCCCGTAGCCGGCGCTGGCCCCGGCCACGAAGCGCTTGACGTCGGCGACGTGCGAGCGCAGGCTCAGCGCCGGCGCCAGGCCCTGCTCGGCTGGGTCACGCTGGAACGGGTCGAGCCCGTAGACCGCCACCCCGCACCGGGCCATGTCGAAGTGGGAGCGGCGGTCGCGGAGGACGGCGGCGCTGTTGGCGGCATGCGCGAGCACCTCCGGATGATCGGCCTTGACCGCCGCGGCCACCTCCTCGAAGCGGTCGAGCTGCTCGTCAAAGTAGTCGGAGTCGAGTTCGTCGGCGGTGGCGAAGTGGGTCCAGATCCCGGCCAGCTCGAGGTCCGGGTCATCGGCGCAGGCGCGGATGAGATCCAGGACCTCGCGCGGGTCCGGGTTGCCGAGCCGCCCCATGCCGCTGTCGAACTTGACGTGGACGCGGGCAGCCCGGCCGTGCGCCCGGGCGCGATCGGCGATGAGGCGACGGAAGCCCTCGCGCCAGAGCGCCAGATCCGAGCCGGCGCCGAGCGCCACGTCGACCTCCTCGGTCGTGAGCGCGCCCATCGTCAGCAGCGGCACATGCTGAAACCGGCGGCCGATCTCCTCAGCCTCGCTCGCGGTCGCCACCGCCAATCTGGTCGCGCCGCCCGCGAGTGCCGCGGCGGCACAACCCTCGGCGCCGTGGCCGTAACCGTCGGCCTTGACGACCGCGCACAGCTCCGCCTCCCCCAGCTCGGACTTCAACCGCGCGCAGTTGGCGCGCACGGCCTCGTGGTCGATCCGGGCGACCGCCCGCTCCATGGCTTTAGTCGCCGTCGACCAGGGCGGCGAGCGCGTCGGCCCTGGTGACCATGCCGGCAAGGTGCCCGTCGGCGTCCACCACCGGGAGATGGTTGTGGTGCTTGTCGGCGATTTTCTTCGCCACCCGGTCGGCGGACTCGTAGTCGTGGGCGACGATCGGGTCCGCCGTCATCAGCTCCGAGACCTTCGTCGCGAAGGCCTTTTCGAGGCGCTCCTCGAAGCCCTTCATCGAGCCGATGAAGACGATCCCGCCCATGATGTTGAGGTAGTGAGGGAGGTGGAGGTCCGACTCCTCCTCGCTGAGGATGAGGTCGGACTCGCTGACGATGCCGATCACCTTGTCCTCGTCGTCGACGACCGGCAGCGCTCCCAGGTCCGTCTTGGCGAGGGTGTCGATCGCGGTGCGAGCGTCGTCCTCGGCCTTCAGGCGGGGGACGTCGCGGTCCATGATCTCTGCGGCCGTCTTCATGGGCGCGAGGTTATTCGACCTGGCCGTCGGGACGTATCCCCGCGGGGAGGGAATCGATCACGTCACCGGCGATCACCGACTCCGCCGCTCCCACCCGCGCGGCCGCGTCGAGACCGGCGCGGGCGTGGGCGACGACCGCGGCGCAGGCGGCGGCGAAGGGCTCGAGGCCGCGGGCGAGCAGCGCCGCGGTCACCCCGGAGAGGACGTCGCCGCTGCCGGCGGTGGCAAGGGCGGGAGCGGAGATCGCGTTGACCGCGACGCGCTCGCCGTCGGTGACGATCGTGTCGTCGCCCTTGAGGACGAGCACGGCGCTCGCCGCCCGCGCCGCCTCGCGAGCGCCGGCGAGGCGGTGGGCGTCGACCTCGGAGGAGTCGCGTTCGAGCAGGCGGCCGAGCTCGCCGGCGTGCGGGGTGAGGACGGTCGGCGCCGGACGCCCGGCCAGCGCTTCGAGCCGGCCGGCGAAGGCGTTCAGCCCGTCGGCGTCGATCACCAGCGGGCACTCGATCTTGCCGGCGACCTCGCGCGCCAGCTCGAAGGACCCGGGGTCGCGGCCGAGGCCCGGCCCGAGCACGCCGGCGGCGGCGCCCTCGAAAGTCCGCAGCACGGCCTTCCCAGATGCCGGCACCAAGCAGCCATCGCCGCCGGGACAGCCGACCGACATCACCTCCGGCTGGGCGATCTCGTAGACGAGCTCGAGGTCGGCGGGCACGGCGACGGTCGCGTAGCCGGCACCGGCCCGGATCGCCGCCAACGAGGCCATCCGCACCGCCCCGGTGAGCCCGCGCGAGCCGCCGGCAACCGTCACCTGGCCGGAGCTGAACTTGGTCGACTGCGGCCCGCGGTACGGCGCCAACGAGAGGACGGCGGGGTCGATCTCGCCGCCGGCGGGCTCGCCGGGCGCGCCCGCCGGGATCCCGATCGGCGCCACACGCAGCTCGCCGGTATGCCACTTGCCGGGCGCGATCCGCTGCCCCAGCTTGGCGGCGTGGAAGGTGACGGTGAGGTCTGCTTCGACGGCTTCACCGGCGACCTCGCCGGTGGAGGCATCGACGCCGGAGGCGACGTCGCAGGCGACGACCGGCGCGCCGCAGGCGTTGATCGCAGCGATCGCAGCCGCAGCCGGCTCGCGCGGGGCCCCCTCGAAGCCGGTCCCGAAGATCGCATCGACGACCGCCCCCGACCCGCGCAGCCGCTCCGCCAGGTCCCCTTCCACCAGGTCACCCCCGAAGCGCTCGAAGTTCACCGCCGCGTCCCCCCGCAGCTCCTCCCCCGGCCACAACAGCAGCGCCTCGACCTCGAACCCCATCTCCCGCAACAGCCGCGCCGCCACGAACCCGTCGCCGCCGTTGTTCCCCTTGCCGCAGACCACCCGCACCGGCCCCTCCGGCGCCAGCCCCGCCACCGCCTCAGCCACAGCTCGCCCTGCAGCCTCCATCAACTCCAGCGAAGGAACCCCCCGCTCCTCAATAGCCCACCGATCAACCCCCCGCATTCCCTCGGCGTCAAAAAGCGGCCTGAGCCAAGACTCCATGAAGCTCAGCCTAATCAGCGTAGCTGCACAAGGGGCCGAGTGCCCCTCCGACGGAGGCTTTGGGTCAAGCTGCTTGCACGGACTCGTCCCGGGATAGACATACGGTCTCCGTCGGAGGGGCACTCGGCCCCTTCACCGCAGGCGCTACTTGCCGACGCCGGCGATCAGCTTGATGGTGGCGATATCGCCGGAGGCTTCGGACCCGATCGCGATGTAGTCGATCTTGGTCAGGTACTTCTTCGCTTCGCGGAAGCCTTCGTCGCCAGGCGGAACGAGTGCTGAGGCGAGGCGGAGGGCGGCGGGGCCGTCTACGAAGCCGCTGATCGGGGTGCTGCCGAGGGAGCCGACCGCTTCCTTGTAGGCGGGGGATTCGGAGAGGGTTTCGCCCGATTCCTGCAGCGCCGCCAGCGCGGAGACGCGGCCGTAGCCGATCGCGATTTTGCTGCCCTTGGCGATGACGACCAGCGGGTTGCGTCCCAGTCCCGAACTGCGGATCGAGAAGCCGCTTGCTTCGCCGTTGATCGCGGTAATGCCGGAGGTGCCGGTGGAGCGCAGGAAAAGGCCGATGTTGGAGACGGTGTTCTTCGCCTGGGTCGGGTCTTCGGTGGTGAAGACCGCGGCGCCGCCGAGCCTGCTGCGGCCGTTGCCGGTGAGGAAGAGGCCGAGGTCTCCCACCGAGGAGGTGATCGATTCGATGTCGATCCCTTTTTCTTTCAGCGCCTTCTTCAGCTCGTGCGGCGGCACCTGGCCCGGGAAGCCGTGTTCGTCGAGTTGGTCGAGCTCTTCCTCGAAGCGCTTGCCGAATTCGGCCGAGGCGAAAGCGGCGACCGAGCTCTTCGGCAGCGAGCCGAGCAGCTCGGAAGCGCCTTCGGCCGGCGGATGTTCGCCGGTGGCGTTGGTGCTGGCGTCGATCTCCAGGTTTTCGGAGCCGGGGATCAGGCTGGCGACGAGAGTCCCTTCGTCGAGATTGAAACCGGCGTTTTCAAAGAAGAGCTTGGTGTTCTGGTCGACCTTGCCTTCGGCTTCGGACGCGCGGATCAGCCCACCGATATCGAGGTAGACGTCGGCGGCGCTGCTGCCCGGCACGTTGGCGACAGCGCTCGTATAGGCGTTTTCGTCGGCCAGGGATTCGCCATTTGAGGCGGTGACCACTTCCTTGAAGATCGCTTCTTCTTTGGCGAACACGAACAGGTTTTCGACCGTGCCGAAGGTCATGCCGTTTTCGTTGACCTTGAAATCGACGCCTTCGAAAGACCCGCTCTCGAGAGCTCCATGAGCGGCTTCGGCGTGCTTGTCGACGAATTCTTCAGCCGCTTCGGGGTCGCTCACCTGCGCCACCGCAGCGTAGCGGTTGAAGTGCCCTTCGTTGTATTCCGGGAAGACGAAGGCGGCCTTTTCCCCCAGCCAGGGCTCGACTTCCTTTTCGTAGTCGAACGGGTCCCCTTCTTCAGAGGCGGACTTTTCGAGTTCGGAGACGATCAGGCCACCAACGCTGTCGATTCCCCCCAGGCGCTTCGCCAGGGCATCGATGTTCGCCTTGGTTTCCCCTTCCGGGCGCACCGTGAATTCGAGGTAGAGGGGAGTCTTCGGCGGGGCGACGCTCGCCAGGTCCGTGCTGCTCGAACCCCCGCCACCGCAGCCGGCGACGAAGAGGACGACAAGAGCCGTGAGAAGAACTGGGAGGACGAGGCGGAGCTTCACGGAGCCGGGCATCCTAGCGCCCCAAATGCACAGCTTCACTCGACCGTCACCGTCTTGGCCAGATTGCGGGGCTGGTCGACGTTGAGGCCGCGGTTACGGGCGATGTCGTAGGCGAGCAGCTGCAGCGGCAGGATCGCCAGGATCGGCTGCAGGATCCAATCGCCGGCGGCGACCTCGATCGTCTCGTCAGCCACCTCGGCGGCGCGCTTGTCGCCGGCCGTGGCGATCGCGATCGTCTGGGCGCCGCGGGCGCGCACCTCCTCGACGTTGGAGAGGACCTTCTCCAGCACCGGGCTGTCGGTGGCGACGCAGATCACCGGCGTCGACTCGTCGAGCAGGGCGATCGGACCGTGCTTCATCTCCCCGGCCGCGTAGGCGTCGGTCGGGATGTAGCTGATCTCCTTCAGCTTCAGCGCCCCCTCCAGGCAGACCGGCAGGCCGATGTGGCGGCCGAGGTAGAGGAAGAAGTTCTGGTCGCTGTGGGCGTCGGCGATCGTCTTCGCCGGCCCCTCGGTCGCCGCCAGCGTCTCTTCCATCTTCGAGGGCAGCCGCTTCATCTCCGCGACCAGCTCGGCCAGCCGCGCCGCCGGCAGCGTCCCCCGCAGCTCGGCCAGCCGCAGCCCCAGCAGGTACATCGCCGCCACCTGGGCGACGAAGGTCTTGGTCGCGGCAACGCCGATCTCGAGGCCGGCACGGGTGTAGAGGACGGCGTCGGCGTCGCGGGTCGCCTGGCTGCCCATGATGTTGGTGATCCCGAGCACGGTCGCGCCTGCCTCGCGCGCCAGCCGCATCGCCGCCAGCGTGTCCGCGGTCTCCCCCGACTGGGTGATGCCGATGACGAGGTCGCCGGGGCCGATCACCGGGTTGCGGTAGCGGTACTCGGAGGCGATGTCCATTTCCACCGGCACCCGCGCCCACTCCTCGATCGCGTACCGGCCGACCAAACCAGCGTGGTAGGAGGTGCCGCAGGCGACGATCACGATCCGCCGCACGTTGCTCAGGAACTCGTCGGAGAGATCGACGTCGGAGAGGTCGACTCCGTCGGTCCCCGGCAGCCGGTCGGTGATCGTCTCGGCGACCGCGTCGGCCTGTTCGTGGATCTCCTTCAGCATGAAGGTCTCGTAGCCGCCCTTCTCGGCGGCGTCAGTGTCCCAGGTCACCTCTTCGGTCTCGCGCGCGACCGGGTTGCCCTCGGCGTCGGTAACGCGGATCGAGCCGGCTTCGACCTCGACGATCTCGCCGTTTTCGATCGGCATCGCGGTGCGGGTGTCGGCGAGGAAGGCGGGGATCGCGGAGGCGAGGAAGGTCTCCCCCTCGCCGACGCCGGCGACCAGCGGGCACTCCTTGCGGGCGCCGACCAGGCGGTGCGGCTCGTCGGCGTGCATGGCGACGAAGGCGTAGTGGCCGCGCAGCTCGGCGAAGGCGGCGCGTACCGCGGCGGCGAGGTCGCCGTCATAGTGGCCGGCGATCAGGTGGGCGACGACCTCGGCGTCGGTCTCCGAGGTGAAGGTCTGCCCGGCCTCCTGCAGGCGCCGGCGCAGCTCGGTGTGGTTCTCGACGATCCCGTTGAGGACGATGTGAACGCGGCCGGAGGCGTCGTCGTGCGGATGGGCATTGGCCTCGGTGACCCGGCCGTGGGTGGCCCAGCGGGTGTGGGCGATGCCGGTCTCCGCCGGCGGCAGCGGCCCGGCGCCGTTGTCGGCGCGCGCGGCGACGGCGGCGCGCAGGTTGGCGAGGTTGCCGACCGCGTGCACGCTCTCCACCTCCCCGTCCGCGAGCACGGAGAGACCGGCCGAGTCATAGCCCCGGTATTCGAGCTTTTCCAGGCCCGAGAGCAGCAGCTCCTCGCAGGGCCTGGCGCCCACATATCCAACGATGCCGCACACGAAGGCGAGTAAGGGTAGTGGGCCGGGGCCGCCGGGCCGGAGCTAGGCGAGCTCTTGGCGGACGATGCCCGCCAGCCGCTCGGCGACCGTCTCGGCCTCCTCGGCGCCGGGGGCCTCGACCATCACCCGCACCAGCGGCTCGGTGCCGGACGGGCGCAGCAGCACGCGGCCGCGCCCCTCGAGGGCGGCGTCCTCGCGCTCGACCGCCTCCCAGACCGCGGCGGCGCCCTGGACTGCCTCGCGGTTAGCGACCTTGACGTTAAGCAGCACCTGCGGCAGCTTCTCCATCGGCACCGCGTCCTCGAGCCGGGCGCCGCCGAGCTCGCGCATCGTCATCAGCGCCGCGGCGATGCCGTCGCCGGTGGAAGCGACGTCGGCGGCGATGATGTGGCCGGACTGCTCGCCGCCGAGCTTCCAGCCGCGCCGCTGCATCTCCTCGATCACGTAGCGGTCGCCGACCTGGGTGACGGCGACCTCGATCCCGGCCGCCTCCATCGCCTGGTGGAAGCCGAAGTTGCTCATCACGGTGACGACGACGCCGCCGTCGTCGAGCTCTCCGCGCTGCTTCATGCCGCGGGCGGCGAGGGCGATCAGCTCGTCGCCGTCATGGACGCGGCCGGAGCCGTCGACGGCCAGCATCCGGTCGCCGTCGCCGTCGAAGGCGAAGCCGATCTCGGCCTCGGAGGCGGCGACCCGCTCGGCCAGCGGCTCGATGTGGGTGGAGCCGCAGCCGGCGTTGATGTTGCGGCCGTCGGGATCGGCGCCGATCGTCAACACGTCGGCGCCGAGGCGTTCGAAGATCGCCGGGGCGGCGCGGTGGGTGGCGCCGTGGGCGCAGTCGAGGACGACGCGGCGGCCGGAGAGATCGAGCGGGAAGGCCGACTGCAGCGCCCGCAGGTAGTCCTCGAGGCCGCCGTTCAGCTCGGTGACGCGACCGGGCTGCTCGGCCGTGGGCGCCTCGTCGATCAGCCGCTCGATCCGCGCCTCGACCTCGTCGGGGAGCTTGGTGCCGCGATTGTCGAAGAACTTGATCCCGTTGTCGGCGAAGGCGTTGTGGGAAGCGGAGACGACGGCGGCGAGGTCGAGGCCGAGGCGCTTGACCAGGATCGAGGCGGCGGGAGTCGGGAGGACGCCGGCGAGCAGCGCGTCGCCGCCGGCCGCGGCGATCCCGGCGGCGAGGGCCGCCTCCAGCATCGGACCCGACTCGCGGGTGTCGCGGACGATCAGGACCTGCGGCCGCTCGGCCTCCAGCGAGGCGGTCGTCGCCCGGCCGAGGGCGGTCGCCAGCTCGGCGGTGAGGAAGGTGCCGGCCTCTCCCCGGACCCCATCGGTGCCGAAGAGCTTGCGCGCGGTCTTCACCCCGTCCAAATCAGCGCTTGCTGAACTGCGGCCGCTTGCGGGCCTTCTTCAGCCCGGCCTTGCGACGCTCCTTGACGCGGGCGTCGCGGGTGAGGAAGCCGCGCCGCTTGAGGTCGCCGCGCAACTCGGAGTCGATCTCGGTCAGGGCGCGGGCGACGCCGTGGCGGATCGCACCGGCCTGGCCGCTGATGCCGCCGCCGTGGACCCGGACGCGGACATCGACGTTGCCCTCGTAGCCGGAGACCAGCAGCGGCTGCTTGACCATCGTCTGGTGCAGGGGCCGCGGGAAGAACTCCTCGATGCTGCGCTTGTTGATTTCGATCTTGCCGTCGCCGGGGACGAGGGTGACGCGGGCGATCGAGCTCTTGCGCTTGCCGGTGGCGAGGAAGCGGGCGCCTTTGTCCATCTTCGCCGGAGCGCGGGTCGCGCCGACGGCTTCGGCTTCCTCGGCCGCCTGCAGTTCGGCTTCGCGACGCGCTTTCTCTTCTTCTTCGGCTTCCAGCCGCGCCTGCTCCTCAGCGCTCAGCTGCGGCGCCTCCGGCTCGACCAGAATCGGCTCCAGATCCGCCCCGGGAATGACGTCTTTCTTCTTCTCCTTGGGCTCCGGCTCAGGCTCGGGCTCCTCCTCGATCTCCTGATCGGCCTCCGGAGCAGTCACCTCCTCCGCGACGGGCTCCTCAGCAACCTCCTCGGACGGCTCCCCAGCCGTTTCGTCCTGCGGGGACGACCCACCCTCGGCCGACTCGGCCGGAACCTCAGCCTCAGACGCCTCTGCCGCGGGTGGCGACGATGGTGAATTCTCCGGCTCTGCCGGAGAATCACCATCGGAGACAGGACCCGCGGCCTCAGGCCCCTGTCCCTCGATGTTCTCGTCCTGCTCAGGCGTTTTCTGCTCGTCGTCCATCAGTCGGTCTCCATCGGTTTCGGCTGCTGCGCCGCGTGCGGGTGGTCGGGCCCGGCGTACACCTTCAGCTTGGTCAGCTGCTGGCGGGCGAGGCGGTTGCGCGGCAGCATCCCCTTGACGGCCTTGCGGATCACTTCCTCGGGCTTGCGCTCGAGCATCTCGCCGAGCGTGCGGGACTTGATCCCGCCGGGGTAGCCGCTGTGGCGCCAGTAGGTCTTCTGGGCGAGCTTGTCGCCGGTGACGCGGATTTTCTCCGCGTTGACGACGACGACGAAGTCGCCGGTGTCGATGTGGGGCGTGTACTCCGGCTTGCGCTTGCCCCGCAGGGTGTCGGCGATCTGCGTCGCGAGACGGCCCAGGGTCTTCCCCTCGGCATCGACGACGTACCAGTCGCGTTGGCGGTTGGCTGGAGTAGCTACAAAGGTCTTCATCGCGCAAAAACCGCGCGGTCTTCCCACGCGGCCGGGGGATGATAGCCGCATCCCGATATATGCTGCCGCCCGACAACTGCCGAATCCCGTGCGGGCCACTGCCCGGGAGCGGAGGAACCGAGGAGGCCTTTGCAGGTCTCAGGGGCGAATCGGACGAAAACCGTCCGTAGCGCGACTCTTTCAGCGCGAGCCCGTCAGCTAACTCCGCAGGCGATCGAAAGAGAGGGTTAGCGGTTGAGCAACCAAGGGTTCGTCCGGCTTGGGCCGGTGAGCAAGATCGGCATAGCGGTAACCGTGGCGCTGCTGGCCTGCTGCGTGGGCGTGGCCGCCGCCGAAACCGGCGGCGCTGCGGGGCCGGGCGCGGCGCCAACCGCCAAGGGCAGCCCCTCCGGTTCCCCCGCCGGCTCCCCCAGCGCCGGCGCCTTGACCCTGGTCGCGGCCGAAACCAGCCCCCACAAGTCCTTTTATGACGGCTACCGCTACCCGCGCCTCACCTACACGATCGGCAGCACCCAGCCGGAAAACGACCTGCAGATAGGAGTCGTCAACGCCGCCGGCGAAGTCGTCAAGACCTTCTACCGCGAAAACGTCGCCCCTGAAGTCGCCGGCACGATCCGCTGGGACGGGAGCACGAACGAAGGCCGCCCCGCCCGCAACGGCCGCTACAGCTTCCGCATCAGCCCGCAGGGCGAAAGCGTCCCCGCCGCCCGCAAGGCGACCGCCTCGACCACTCTCAGCCTCGGCTTCTCCTTCTACGGCTACGCCTTCCCGGTCCTCGGCAAGCACGAATTCGAGATGGGGGCAGGACGCTTCGGCGCTCCCCGCGCGGGCCACACCCACCAGGGCCAGGACGTCGCCGCCGCCTGCTGCACGCCCCTCGTCGCTGCCCGCGGCGGCAAAGTCCAGTACGCCGGCTACCAGAGCGCCGCCGGCAACTACATCGTCATCGACGGCCGCGGCACCGGCTTCGACTTCATGTACGCCCACCTGGCCGAACCCTCCCCCCTCCACACCGGCGACCCTGTCCGCACCGGCCAGCCGATCGGCATCGTCGGCGACACCGGCGACGCCACCGGCTGCCACCTCCACTTCGAGATGTGGACCCCGCCCGGCTGGTACGAAGGCGGCGAACCGATCGATCCGCTTCCCTACCTGGAGAAGTGGGACAAGTATTCTTAAAACAAGAATAAGTCTCATTTTCATGTAGGCTCTCGGTCCATGACCTGAGCTGAGCGAGCTAAGGGGCGCCTCAACGAGGCGGGGTTTCGGTCGGGGGCGGCACGGCGCTGATGCCAGCCGTCGCGATCCCACTGGCGGGGCTGACCGTCCTCGCCACCCTGATCGGAGGTCGGATCGGCTGAAGTTCTCCGATCGGCTGCGGACCCTGCTGGCGCTGACCGGCGGCGTCGTCGTCGCGGTGGCGCTGCTCGACGTCCTTCCCGAGGGCATCAACGGAATTAGGGATACCAACCTCGCCACCGCCCTGGTCGCCGCCGGCTTCCTCGGCTTCTTCCTGGTGGAGCGGCTGCTCGTCCTCCACGACCACGACGAGGCGGTGGCGACGCTCGCCGGCGAGCGGGTCGGCATCCTCGGAGCGGCCGGCCTCTCGATCCACAGCTTCCTCGACGGCCTCGGCATCGGCTTCGCCTTCGGCGTCGATTCCACCACCGGCCTGCTCGTCTTCCTTGCCGTTGTCAGCCACGACTTCGCCGACGGGCTGAACACGGTCAGCTACGTGCTGCGCCGCTCTGGCAAGCGGCAAACGACGGTTCGCTGGTTGACGATCGACGCCCTGGCGCCGCTGCTCGGCGCCGTCGTCGGCTCGCTGGCCGCGATTCCCGATCACACCCTCGGCTACGTCCTCTGCGTCTACTGCGGGATCTTCCTCTACATCGGGCCGCCGACCTGCTGCCGGAGGCCCACGCCCAGGCCTCCTGGCCGAGAGTGGCGCTCACCGCCGCGGGCTTCGCCATGATTTTCGCCGTTACGCGCACCGCTGGAATTTAATTTTCCAGCGTTTTCCAGGACCTCCGCACCTTTTGCCGAACCCGACTGTTCTGGATTGATACGACTGAATGGTTTATACGTATTGAGTGTGACGAACACATGCGTATCCACCCCGAGCGGAGGACCCTCGTTTCTCCGCCAGCTCAAGGAGGGCCGGCCATGACGGACCATCAACCAGAAGCGATCGACCAACGGCTCGTAAGGGCGCTGGCCCATCCCCTTCGCATCCAGATCCTCGAGATCCTCACCGAACGGGTCGCGAGCCCAAACGACGTCGCCCACGAGCTCAACGTCGGCCTCACCCACGTCGCCTACCACACGCGGGCGCTCGATCGCTGCGGTTGCCTGGAACTGATCGAGACGGCGCAGCGGCGCGGCGCCACCGAGCACTTCTACAAGGCCGCTCCGCACGCCTTCATAGGCAACCAGGTCTGGCGCAAAGTGCCGAAAACGCTGCGTGGCTGCGTCACCGCCGCCTCCTTGCAGACCTTTCTCGACAAGGCGGTCTCGGCCCTGGAAGCGGGGACGATCGACGACCGCGACGACACCACGCTCTGCTGGATGCCCGTCTTCCTCGACGCAGAAGGCTGGCAGGAAGTGAGCGACGTCCTCGCCGAGGCAACCGACAAGGTGCTGAAAGCCCAGGAGGCGAGCAAAGGCCGCGCAGGCAAAGCCGGCAAGGACGCGCGAACGATCTCCGCCGTCGTCGCCCTCGCGAACTTCGAGACCGGGAGGCAGCGACCCTGACGAGGCCGGACAGGCCCGCGACCCACCGCTACTCCCACTCGATCGTCGCGGGGGGCTTGGAGGAGATGTCGAGCGCGACCCGATTGACATCGCGAATCTCGTTGATGATCCGGTTCGAGACCCGCTCCAGCAAGTCGTAGGGGAGCCGCGCCCAGTCAGCGGTCATCGCGTCATCGGAGGTGACGGCGCGGATCACGATCGGGTAGGCGTAGGTGCGCCCGTCCCCCTGCACCCCGACCGAGCGCACGACCGGGAGCACGCAGAACGACTGCCAGAGCTGCCGGTAGAGCTCGGCCGCGCGGATCTCCTCCTGCAGGATCGCGTCGGCGGCGCGGAGGATGTCGAGTCGCTCTTTGTTGACCTCGCCGCCGACGATGCGGATCGCCAGACCTGGCCCCGGAAAGGGCTGGCGCCAGACCATCCGCTCCGGCAGCCCCAGCTCGGCGCCGACCGCCCGCACCTCGTCCTTGAACAGCATCCGCAGCGGCTCGACCAGCTCGAATTCGAGGTCCTCTGGAAGGCCGCCGACGTTGTGGTGGGACTTGATCGTCGCTGCGTGGTCGGAGCCGCCGGACTCGATCACGTCCGAGTAGAGCGTCCCCTGGACCAGATAGCTGACGTCCTCCAGCTTCGCCGCCTCCTCCTCGAAGACGCGGATGAACTCGGCGCCGATGATCTTGCGCTTGGTCTCGGGGTCGTCGACCCCGGCGAGCTTGGCGAGGAAGCGCTCCTCGGCGTCGACGTGGACGAGCGGGATGTCGAACCGGCTGAAAGCCTCGACCACCTGTTCGGCCTCGTTCATCCGCATCAGGCCGTGGTCGACGAAGACGCAGGTGAGCTTGTCCCCCACCGCTTTGTGGACGAGCAGGGCGGCGACCGAGGACTCGACGCCGCCGGAGAGGCCGCAGATCACCTTCCCTTCGCCGACCTGGGCCTGGATCTTCGCCACCTGCTCGGCGATCACCGACTGCGGCGACCACTGCTCGACGCAACCGGCGACGTCGCGCAGGAAACGGGTGAGGATCTCGGTGCCGTAGGGGGTGTGGACGACCTCGGGGTGGAACTGGATGCCGTAGAGACCGCCGTCGGGGAGCTCGCAGGCGGCCACCGGCGAGCTCGGGCTGGAGGCCAGGGCGGTGAATCCTGCCGGCGCCTCGAAGACGGCGTCGCGGTGGCTCATCCAGCAGCTCTGCTCCTCCGGAAGGCCGCCGAGCAGGCGGCCGCCGCCGTCGCGCAGGACCAGGTCGGTGCGACCGAACTCGCCCGTCTCCGCCGACTCGACCCTGCCGCCGAGCGCCAGCACCATCGCCTGCATCCCGTAACAGATCCCCAGCATCGGAATCTCAAGGTCAAGCAACTGCGTCGGAAACGCCGGCGCCCCCGGCTCGTAGACCGAAGCCGGCCCCCCGGAGAGCACGAGGCCCTTCGGCTTGCGCTCCCGAATCTTCTCCACTGACGTCGAAGCCGGCAGCAACTCAGCAAAGACCCCGCATTCGCGGATCCGACGGGCGATCAGCTGTGAATACTGACCGCCGAAGTCAAGGACGAGCACCTCCTCCAGCGCTCCTCCGGCGGGTGGCACGGTAGGGGGGACCCCCCCTGAGGAAGCTTTAGCTACCGGAAGGGGGGGTGGGTCCCCTACCGTGACAGGACCCGCCGGCCGGAGCGCGTCGGAACCACTAGTCATCCGATACGGCAACTCCCGTAGACACAGCGGCCCGCCCGTTGGAGCCCATGCCGACCGACTGCTCGTTCTGCAGCTTCTTCCCCTCGCTCATCAGGGCGGGGGCGACCATCACCTCGGCCCGCTGGAAGCTGCGGATGTCCTCGTAGCCGCAGGTGGCCATCGAGGTTTTCAGCGCCCCCATCAGGTTGAAGGTGCCGTCGTTCTCCTTGGCCGGGCCGAGCAGGATCTCCTCCAGCGTCCCGTCCTGCTTGGTCGAGACGCGGGTGCCGCGCGGCAGCGAGGGATGGAAGGTCGCCATCCCCCAGTGGAAGCCGCGGCCGGGGGCCTCCTTGGCCCGGGCCAGCGGCGAGCCGATCATCACCGAGTCGGCACCGCAGGCGATTGCCTTGGAGACGTCGCCGCCGGTGCGCATGCCGCCGTCGGCGATCACGTTCACGTACTCGCCGGTCTCCAGCATGTGCTGGGCGCGGGCGGCCGCGACGTCGGCGATCGCCGTCGCCTGCGGCACCCCGATCCCGAGCACGCCGCGGGTGGTACAGGCCGCGCCCGGCCCGACGCCGACGAGAACGCCGACGGCGCCGGTCCGCATCAGGTGCAGCCCGGTCGAGTAGGAGGCGCAGCCGCCGACCACGGTCGGCACCGGTACTTCCGAGATGAACTCCTTCAGGTTGAGCGGCTCGACCGTGGTCGAGACGTGCTCGGCCGAGATCACCGTCCCCTGGATGACGAGGATGTCGAGACCGGCCTCGACCGCCACCTCGTAGGGCTCGCGCACTTTCGGCGGCGTCAGCGCGCCGCAGACGACCGCCCCGCGAGCCTTGATTTCCTCGATCCGCTTGGCGATCAGCTCCGGCTTCACCGGCTCGGTGTAGATCTGCTGCATCAGCCGCGTCGCTTCGTGCTTGGGCGCGGCGGCGATCGCCTCCAGCTTCTCCTCGGCGTTCTCGAAGCGGGACCAGATCCCCTCCAGGTTGAGCACCCCGAGGCCGCCCAGCTCGTTGACGAGCACCGCCGTCTCGGGAGAGACGACCCCGTCCATCGCCGAGGCGACGAGCGGCAGTTCGAAGCGGTAGGGACCGAGGGTCCAGCTGATGTCGATGTCGTCTGGGTCCCGCGTCCGGCGGGAAGGAACGATCGCGATGTCGTCGAATCCGTAGGCGCGGCGACCCTTCTTGCCGCGGCCGATTTCGATTTCCAAGTTAGTCCTCCAAGGCTGCTGCTGGCGGTGAAACAGTCAGCCTACACTTCGGCGGGGACCTCCAAGTCGTGGACGGAGACCTCGCCCAGCAGCCTCTCCACCTGGTTGCGGTCGACGGTGCCGGCGCCGAAGTGCTGGGTCGACTCCGCCCCGCAGGCGACGCCGTAGGCGAGGCAGTCCTCGGGCGAGCGGCCGTCGTAGCGGGCGGCGACGTAGCCGGCGAGGAAGGCGTCGCCCGAGCCGACCGTCGAGACCGGGTCGAGCGACTCGGTGTGGACCTCCAGCAGGCGGCGCGAGGCGTTCTCACCGACCGCGGCGACGCAGCCGTCGGGGCGGGTGATCGCGGCCTCGCTCGCCCCCAGGCGAACCAGCTCCAGCAAACCGTGAGAGAGGTCGGCTTTGTCGGCGAACTCCTGCCCGACCAGCTCCTCGGCCTCGCGCTCGTTCGGGGTGACCATCGAGGCGCCGGCGCGGAGGCCCTCCAGCATCGCCTCGCCCTCGGCGTCGAGGACGACCGGGATGCCGCGGCGGGCGAGGTCGGCGACCAGGCGCGCGTAGAGGTCGTCCCCGGCCCCGGGCGGGACCGAGCCGGCGAGCACGCAGAGCTTGGCGCCGCCGGCCAGGTAGCCGATGCGGTCGAAGAGCCGCTTCACCTCCTCGGGGCTGACGGCGGGACCGCGCTCGTTGATCTCGGTCTGCTCGCCCGAGGTGGGGTCGATCACCGCCAGGTTGATCCGGGTCTCGGCGGCGATCCCGATGAAGTCGGTCAGCACCGATTCGTCTTTCAGCTGTTCCAGCACCCGGGACCCGGTCGGGCCGCCGACGAAGCCGCTGGCGATCACCGGCCGCCCCAGCAGGGTGAGGGCGCGGGCAACGTTGATGCCCTTGCCGCCGGCGACGGTGCGGCTCTCGACCGCGCGGTGGCGGCGGCCGAGGCGGAAGTTCGGCACGGCGACGGTGCGGTCGATCGCCGCGTTCAGGGTCACCGTCAAAATCACTTTTCCCTCACCCGATCTCGCTCCTCACTCGCTTCCGGCGAGCGGTTCGCCGCCAGAGGATTACCCCGGCCATGAGTATCACGAACGCCAACACCGCGATAGGGATCAAGTTGTCATCAACAAAGGCGCGGGCGCGGTCGAAAGCGCTTGCTTCAGGCACGGAACGGCCGGCGCGGAGGGCGACGACCCCGGCTTCGCGGCCCGCGACGAAGACGGTCGCGTGACCCAGCCTGGCGCCGCGTCGGAGCGGGCCTTCCACCTGCGTGGGAGCGTCGACCTTTACTTCGAGGTGCTCGCCGCGGCGCAGGCCCACCGCCAAGGCTTTTTCCGCTCGTAGCGGCAAAGTGCCGCCGGAGTAGCGAATTTCCGGGTCGGCGAGGTCCTGCCCGGCGCGGATCGGCCGCTTGTGCCGGTACTGGGAGAAGCCCCACTTGAGCAGTTCGAAGCTGCCGTCGAAGCGTTCTTCGTCGGTCCAGGCGCCGATCACGACCGAGATCAGACTCACCCCGTTGCGCTGACCGGAGCCGACCAACACGTAGAGGGCGCCGAAGGTGTGGCCGGTCTTCACCCCGGTCACCCAGGGCGCCATTTCCAGCAGCTCGTTGATCGACTCGATCCGCCGCCGCGGGCGGACGCTGCGCAGGACGGCGCTGCGCGAGTTGACGATCTTGGCGAACGCGGGCTCACGCAACAGATGCTGGGTCAGGGTCATCAGGTCGGCGGCGGAGGAGTAGTTGCCCTTCTCGTCGAGGCCGACCGGGTTGGCGTAGTGGGTGTGGGAGAGCCCGAGCGCCGCCGCGTAGCGGTTCATCTGGGCGACGAAGCGCTTTTCCGAGCCGGCGGCGTCGATCGCCAGGGTGTGGGCGGCGTCGTTGCCGCTGCGCAGGACGAGGCCGTAGAGGAGGTCGCGGACGCTGATCCGCTGCCCCACGCGCAGCCCCATCAGCGACTCGCCGTATTCGGGTTCATAGGGCTGGGCGCGGACGATCTTGTCCAGCGGCAGGTCTTTCATCGCCACGTAGGCGGTCATCAGCTTGGTCGTGCTGGCGATCGGCAGCGCTCTGTTCAGCGCGTGGGAGGTGAGGACTTCGCCGGTGCGAGCGTCGATCAGACCCCAGGAGCGCGATTCGAGCTGCGGTGGGGGATTGGGCTTGTGCGGCGCCGCTGCGACAAGCGACGGCAGGAGGAAACAGCCCAGGAGCGTGAGCAGCAGCGCGGCGCCGTGGCGCCGGGCGGTCATTTCAGCTTCAGCGTCTGACCGGCGATCAGGATCTGCGGGTCGATTTCCGGGTTCAGAGCCATGATTTCGGCCACCGGGACGCCGGTCTTGTGGGCGATCGCGGTCAGCGTGTCGCCGGTTTCGACCGTGTAGGTCTTCGCCTTGGTCCGGGGGTGGGCAGCTTCCTTATGGGCATGGTGACCCGCCTTGTGGTGGCCGTTCGAGGAGCTCCCGTTCAGCGCCGAAGCGACCACGACCACGATGACGATTGCCGCCGCGACGAGGGCGAGGGCGGCGAAGATCCTGGCGGTGGAGCTGGTGCGTTGTTCCATTGGACTGAGATGGACCGGTTCGACGCGGCTGATCGTAATCCCGTCGGGCCCTCTCAGGCGGTCGATATCTCCCAAACCGTCTTGCGCAGGCGCTCGGCGGCGGCAGCGGGGTCCGGGTCGGCGGCGATCCCGCGCGAGGCGGCAACCAGGCCGGAGGCGGGGCCGGCCGCGAAGGCGGGGCCAAGCAGCTCCGGCCTGCCGCCCTGGGCGCCGACGCCGGGGATGAGGAAGATCGAGCGCGGCATCAATTCCCGCAGGCGGGCGAAGTGGCGCGGCTCGGTGGCGCCGACGACCGCCCCCATCCCGCTCAGGCCCGAGCTGCCGAGGAGACGAGGAGAGAACTCGTCGACGATCGCGGCGAGCCGCTCGTGCAGAGGCCCCTCCGGCGTCGGCAGGTCCTGGATGTCGGCGGCGCCCGGATTGCTGGTGCGGACGAGGGTGAACATCCCCGCCCCGGTTGCCTCGGCGGCAGCCACCAGTGGCTCGAGCGCGTCGCGGCCAAGCAGCGGGTTGGCGGTAAAGGCATCGGCGAGAAGGCCCCCGACAAGACCCCAGGCGGTCGGCGTCTCCCCGACCAGGGCCTGCCCGTAGGCGGCGGCGGTGACAGGAACGTCGCCGCGCTTGCCATCGGCGAGGACCAGCAGGCCCGCCTGCCGGGCGAAGGCGCCAACCGCGTCCAGTGCCGTCCAGCCGACCGAGCCCAGTCGCTCGAAGCAGGCCATCTGCGGCTTCACCGCCACACAAGAGGGACCGGCCTGGTCGATCAGGGCGCGGCAGTGCTCGATGACCGCGGCGGCTGCCCGCGTGTCAGGCGTGGCATACGGTGGGAGCTCTATCAGCTCCCCCTCCCCCAGCCCGTCCAGCGTGGCCGGGTCGGGGTCGAGGCCGAGGCAGATCTGGCTGCGGCGCTCTTCGACGAGCGCCGCGAGCCGATCAGCGAAAGAGGTCAGAGGCCGCTCAGCCCTTGACCTTGGTCTTCAGGGCCGAGCCGGCCGAGAAGCGCGGAACCTTGCCGCCTGGGATCGTGATGCGCTCGCCGGTGCGCGGGTTGACTCCCTGGCGGGGGCCGCGCTCGGCGACGTGGAATTTGCCGAAGCCGGTGAAGCTGACCTCGTCGCCCTTGCTCAGGGTGTCGGTGATCGCGTCAAGCACGGCGTCTACGGCGTCGCTGGCGGCTTTTTTGCTGCCGAGACGATCGTCGCCTGCAAGTTGGTCCAGAAACTCAGCCTTGGTCACGTCGGAATTCCTCCTCGGGGTTTGAAGACGGCGCGGAATCTAACAGTGCCTACGGCCGAAAGAAATTCGCGCTCTAGAGCCAAACGTCACGAGCCGCTGATCGCCATCTCGGCAACCAGCAGCGGCGGGGTGCTGACCGAGCCGCCGAAGGGGACCCAGCGGGGCCCTGAACCGGCGGCGCTGACGGCGCCCAGCATCGCCACCAGGTCGCCCGCGATCGTGAACTCGCGCACCGGCTCGGCGAGTGCGCCGCCGCGGATCATCCGGCCCGAGGCGCCGACCGAGAAGACACCGGTGACCGGGTTGACGCCGGAGTGCAGGCCGGCGACGTCGTTGACGTAGACGCCCTCACCCGCCTCGGCCAGCAGCTGCTCGAACGAGAGCGCGCCGGGGGCGATCACCAGGTTCGAGGTCGCGACCGAGGGCAGCGAGCGGTAACCGGCGCGCGCCGCGTTTCCGGTCGAGGCCACCCCCTCCCGGTTGGCGCTGTAGGTGTCGAAGAGGTAGCCGCGCAGGCGACCGTCCTCGATCAGCGCGGTGCGGCGGCGCGGCACGCCCTCGGCGTCGAAGGGAGCGGAGGCGGGGCCGTCGGGGTCGCGGCCGTCGTCGTGGAGCCTGAGGGCGGAGCTCGCCACCTCCTCGCCGAGGCGGCCGGCGAAGGGCGAACGGCCGCGCTGCACGGCTTTGGCGCCGAGGCCGCCGCCGATCAGGCCGGCGAAGCTGGCGGCGACGGTCTCGTCGAAGACGACCGGGCAGGAGCGCGACTCGGGCTTCTTGGCGCCGATCATCTGCAGGGCCCGCTCGGCGCCCTCGCGGCCGATCGCGGCCGGGTCGAGGCCGCGGGGACCGCGGGCGAGGCCGAAGCCGAGGCCGGTCTCTCGCGCGCCCTGCCCCTCGGCCAGCGCCTGCAGGTAGGCATAACAACTGGAGGCCTCGTACTCGCCGGCGACGCCGGTCGAGGAGGCGATCGCGATCCGCTCGTCGGAGTCGGCGTAGACGGCGGCCTCGACCCCGACCAGGCGCTCGTCGGCTTCGAGCGCGGTGCGCTCGACTGTCAGCGCCAGCTCCGCCACCTGGCCGGCCTCCCATTCGCCGATCGAGGGGTCGCTGAGCCCGGGCAGCGCCTCAAAGGAGGCCGGCTGGGGCGGCGCCGCGAACTCGTCCTCGTCGGCGACCGCGGCCGCTTCCGCAGCCCGGGCTGCGACCGCGCCCACTCCCGCGTCAGAGAGGTCGGTGCCGTAGGCGTAGCCGACCCGGTGGCCGATCCAGGCCCGCACCCCGACGCCGCTCTGCGTCGCCGCGGTCAGGCTCTCGACCTCGCCGCCGTGGACGCGGACTTCGCGGCCGCTGTCGCGGGAGGCGTAGGCCTCGGCCTCGCCGGCCCCGGCTGCGGTGGCGGCCTCGACGGCGCGACGGGCGACCGCGCTCAGCTCAGTCATCAAACGCTCCCGCTTCCATCAACGCTCTCGCTTCCATCTCGCCCTCGGCTTTGCCTCACCGGGCCGTCCCCCCGACCGTCAGCGCCCGCAGGCGGACGTGGCCCTGGCCGGTCCCGACCGGCGCTTTCTGACCGCCCTTGCCGCAGATCCCGCTCTTCATGAAGAAGTCGCTGCCGACGGCGTCGATCGCGGCGAGGGCGTCGAGGCAGTTGCCGATCAGGGTGGCACCGCGGCAGGGCCGGGTCACCCTGCCGCCCTCGATCAGGTAGCCCTCGGAGACGCCGAAGACGAAGTCGCCGGTGGCGGGGTCGACCTGGCCGCCGCCGAAGGAGACCGCGTAGAAGCCCTGGGACACGTCGGCGATCATCCCCTCCGGCGTGGCGTCGCCGGGGGCGATGTAGGTGTTGGTCATGCGCGGGATCGGCAGATGGCGGAAGCTCTCGCGGCGGCCGTTGCCGGTCGAGGCGACCCCGGCGCGCTCGGCGGTGAGGCGGTCGTAGAGGTAGGAGGTGAGGCGGCCGTCCTCGATCACCAGCGTCTTCTGGGTCGGCTGCCCCTCGTCGTCGATCGCGTCGCTCCCCCACTCGCCCGGCAGGCGGCCGTCGTCGTAGGCGTTCAGCAGCGGCTCGGCGACGCGCTCGCCGAGCTTGCCGGTGTAGACGCTGGCGTTCTTCTCGATGTGGTCGGCCTCGAGGCCGTGGCCGGTCATCTCGTGGAAGAGGACGCCGCCGAAGCCGCCGCCGACCACCACCGGCATCGAGCCCGAGGGGGCGGGGACGGCGTCGAGCAGGGTCAGCGCCTTCGCCGCCGCCTGCTCGGCGATCCGGCCCGGATCGTCTTCGAGCAGCTCGAAGCCGCGGTGGCCGCCGAGGGTCTCGGCCCCGGTCTCGACCGCCTCGCCGCGGCGGGCGACCGCCTGGGCGCCGATCCGGACCCGGGTGCGGTCGTCGCCGCTGAAGAGGCCGTCGGAGTTGGCGAGGGCGACCTCGCGGCGGGCCTCGGCGTAGGCGGCGGTGAACTGGTCGACCTCGGCGCCCTTGGCGCGCGCCCGCTCGTCGAGCTCGCGAAGGAGGGCGGCCTTGCGCTCGGCCGGGACCTCTTCGGGGCGGCGCTCGATCGGCAGCGGCGCCGTCGCGCGGGCCTGCAGCGGGCGCGGCTCGGCGCGGCCGCCCTTCAGCGCCGCGGCTGCTTCGCCGGCGGCGCGTTCGAGGTCGGCCGGGTCGAGCCCGTCGACGTGGGCGAAGTAGCTGGTGTTGCCCTCGACCACGCGCACCCCCGCCCCCTCCTCGGCGCCGGTCTGGACCGACTCGATCCGCCGCTCGTCGATCGTCAGCGAGTGGCCGCGGCGGCGTTCGGCGAAGACCTCGGCGAAGCGGCCGCCATTGGCGAGCGCGCGGGCGAGGACGCGCTCGGCGACGCCCTGGTCGAGCAGCTCGCTCATCCCTTCGACCTCTTCCCAGCGACCTCGATCAGGCGCCCGGCGGCGACGAAGAGCTCGGCGCCGCTGCGGGTGTCCTGGGCGTGGTCGGCGCTGCGCCCGTCGGAGTAGTAGAGCCGCGCGAACGGGCGCCGCGCAAGGCGCCGTCGGCGCATGAAGGCCGCAGCCTCGTCGGCGTAAGCCGAGACGCGGTCAAGCAGCACCCGGTGCGGCTTAGCGGGCATCAGCCCTCCCCTTCCGATCTTTTGGCCCCTCTGGGGGCCCAAAGTTCGGAGTCGAGTGCGCCAGCTCGCGCAGCATCGAGCGCAGGTCGAAGAGCAGGAGCGAGGCGAGCGCGAAGCGGTCGGTGGCCGCGACCGCCACCAGCCCCTCGTTGCGGACCGCGAAGACCTCGCCCTGCTCGGTGGCGATGTGGATCTGCTCGACCGGCACCCCCTCGGCCGCATCGGCGGCGGCGAAGAGAGCGGCGACGTCCTCCTGCCAGCGCTTTGGCTTCCCGCCGCTGGCGGCCAGCACCGCACCGTCGGAACCGAGGATCGCTGCCCCGCGCAGGTCGGGCGACATCTCCGCGAAGTACGCCAGCGCCGCCTCCGCGGAGTCCCGGCTCGGGGCGGTTGCGGCAGCGTCGGGCATCTGCGTGAAAATACCGACCGTGACCCTCGCCCGAGCTTCCTGGATCACCGTTGTCGTCGTCTGCGCGATCGCCGCCGTCCTCTTCGCCTTCAGCGGCTACACCGGCTACGCGATCACCCTCGTCGCCATCGGCCTCGCCGCCGGCGTCAATCTGCTGCCGCCTCCCTGAGCTACCCCGAGCGGTAGGGGCCGTCTTCGCGGTCGCGGTAGGAGGTCTCGGGCTCGACGTGGATCAGGACCTCGGCCTGGGGGATCGCGGCCTCGATCGAGTCGCGCATCTCGTGGGCGAGCTCGTGGGCGCGCTCGAGGGTGGTGCCGGCGCGGTACTGGACGTGGAAGTCGATGTGGCGGCGGCGGCCGGCGCGGCGGGCGCGGAGCTTGTGGTAGCCGGCCACCTCGGGGGTGCGAGCGGTGGCGATAGCGGTCTCGATCCGGTCCATCTCGGCGTCGGGGAGGGCTTCATCGACGAGGACGCCGGAGGAGCGGCGGATGATCGTCAGTCCGGCCCAGACGATCGCGACGGCGACGACCAGGGCGGTGATCGCATCGAAGGCGGCGGCGCCGGTGATCTTGACCAGGGCGAGGCCGACGAGGACGCCGACCGAGGCGAGGGCGTCGGTGCGCAGGTGGGCGGCGTCGCCTGCCAGCGCCGCCGAGTCGTGAGCGCGGGCCTGGCGGGAGAGGACCGTGGAGACGGCGAGGTTGGCGAGGACCGAGAAGCCCATCACGGCGATGCCGACCCCGATGCTTTCGACCGAGGAGCCGACGGCAAGGCGGCGGGTCGCCTCGTAGACGATCAGGGCGGCGCCGACCAGAATCAGGATCCCCTCGATCGTCGCCGCCAGGTTTTCGACCTTCTCATGGCCGTAGGGATGCTCCTCGTCGGCCGGCGCGTCGGCTTTGCGGACCGAGAGGAAGGCGATCACCGAGGCGACGAGGTCGATCAGCGAGTGGATCGCCTCGGCGACGATCGCGATAGAGCCGGTGATCGCGCCGGCGGCCAGCTTCAGCGCGATCAGGATCGAGTTCGAGGCGATCGAGAGCGCGGCCGCCCCGCTTTTCGTGTTCATGGCAGGGACTCTGGCACCGGGGCCTCGGGCTCAAGGCCGAGGTGGCGGGCGAGCATCCGCGCCGCCTTGCCGCGGTGGCTGATCGCGTGCTTCTCGGCCGGGGTCAGCTCCGAGAACGTGCGCTGGTCGCGGTGGCCGGTCTCGTCGGGGACGAAGACCGGGTCGTAGCCGAAGCCGCCGCTGCCGCGGCCCTCGCGCAGCAGCGTCCCCTCGCAGCGCGCCTCGAAGCAGTACTCGTGGCCGCCCTCGTCGATAAGGGCGATCACGCAGACGTAGGCGGCGCGGCGCTCGCCATCGGCGGCGTTGACTTCGCGCAGCAGCTTCGCCAGGTTCTCCTCGTCGCCGGCGCCTTCGCCGGCGTAGCGGGCGGAGTAGATGCCGGGGGCGCCGCCGAGGTCGACGGCTTCGATTCCCGAGTCGTCGGCGATCGTCACCACGCCGGTGGCGGCGTGGGCGGCCCGCGCCTTGATCAGCGCGTTGGCCTCGAAGCTGTCGCCGGTCTCCGGCGGCAGCTCGACCTCCGCGGGCAGCGGCTTCAGCTCCACCCCCGGCAGCGCCTCGGACATCTCCCGCACCTTGTGCGGGTTGCCGGTGGCGAGGATCACGAAGCCCGCTCCTGCACCTCCCGCAGGCGGGCGATGCCCTGCTCGGCGAGCCCGAGCAGCTCGTCGAGCGAGGCCCGTGAGAGCGGCGTCCGCTCCGCCGTCGCCTGCACCTCGACCAGACCGCCCTCGCCGGTCATCACCACGTTGGCGTCGACCTCGGCGTTGGAGTCCTCGCCGTAGTCGAGGTCGCAGAGGGCGCGGCCGTTGACGACGCCGACGCTGATCGCCGCCACCGAGCCGGTCAACGGCAGCGCCTCCAGCGCTTTCTTGTCCACCAGCTTCTGGAAGGCCTGGCGCAGGGCGACGTAGCCGCCGGTGATCGCCGCGCAGCGGGTGCCGCCGTCGGCTTCGAGCACGTCGCAGTCGACGTAGACGCTGCGTTCGCCCATCGCCTTGAAGTCGACCACCACCCGCAGCGAGCGGCCGATCAGGCGCTGGATCTCCACCCCGCGCCCGTCCTGTTTGCCCTTCGCGATATCCCGCTGCTTGCGGTCGCCGGTCGAGGCGGGCAGCATCGCGTACTCGGCCGTGACCCAGCCTTTCCCCTTGCCCACCATCCAGCGCGGCACCTGCTCCTGCACCGAGGCGGTGCAGATCACCCGCGTCCGCCCGATCGAGATCAGCGCCGACCCGGCCGCGCTTTCCACGAACCCCGGATCGATCGTCACCGGCCGGATGTCGGCCGGCGCCCTGTCGTAGCTACGAGAAGCTGGCATCGCGCGAGTCTCTCATGCGGGGGCATTCAGCGTCCGCGGGCAAGGCGGGTTTGTCGCCCCACAGGACACAAGCCCGCCTTTGCCCCACGTCTATTTGAAGGTGACCTTGTCGACGGCCTCCTTGATCTTGTTGACGATCACGTCGGCGAGCTCGGTTCCCTGCTTGCCGTTGAAGCCCTTCATCGCCGCGACCATGCCGACCATCAGCAGCGAGACCAGCAGGATCAGGCCCACGTACTCGACCGTGCCCTGCCCGGTCTCGCCGGCCAGCCGCCGGATCGCCCGCACCCGCCAGCTCACCGCCGCGTGCAGATAGCCAATAAGTGAATAGATCATCGCTTGCCTCCCTTTGTCTTGGTTTGGGAGGCGGATGCTCAGAGGTCTCGACGCACGGAACAAGACGCGAACGTGCCAATTGACGAACCGTCACGTAAAAAAAGTGTGACGAGCGCACATTTCGCTTACCGCGAATTGGGGATATGAAATTTGAGCAGTGGGCGCGACCCTTTAGGCATGAACGCGCAACTGACCTCGACCACGACGCTCTGGCTCAACCTGGCGATGCTGGGAATGAACCTGGCGCTCTGGATGGATACGGCGACGAAGGTGATGACGTGATCTCACGCTTTACCGATCTCCTGCCGATCCAGGGCCTTGACGACGGCCTCGGTCCGGGTCCGAGCGTCGAGCTTTCCCATCGCGTTGCGGACGTGGGTGCGGATAGTTTCGGAGGACAGGACCAGGCGTTCGGCCACCTGCTCCCCGGTCAGGCCGGTGGCGAGGAGCTCGAGGATCTCGGCCTCCCGTCGGCTGAGGACCCGCGCCTGTTCTGAGCCGGCGAGCCGCGAGAGCTTGACCAGGTCCGGATCGCGGTAGCAGTTGCCGCGCGCCACTTCGCGCAGCGCCTCGATCAGGACCGAGAGGTCCCGGGGCTTGGCGACGAAGCCGTCGGCTCCGCATTCGAGCGCGTCGGAGATGATCGCCGGGTCGGTCATCCCGGTGTAGACAAGGAACTTGGGCTCGCCCCCGCGCGCCGAGAGGCGCCGGATCAGCTTGGCGCCGCCTTCGTCGGGCAGGTTGAGGGCGACGACCGCCACCGCCGGCTTGTGCTCGGCGATCGCCGCCTCCCCCTCCGCCGCCGTGTCGGCGGCGGCGACGACGCGGAAGCCGCGCCGCTCCAGCAGCACGCCGAGGCCGTCGCGCAGCGCGGCGTGGTCGTCGATCAGGACGAGCGATGAGCTTCCATTGGCCATAGGGCCAAAATCGGCCCTCACCGCTCAGCGACTTAAGAGTCGCCCGGGTGACTTGTGTTTTACCTAAAGGCGTTGATCCCGGTCACGGCGCCGCCGATCACCAGCGCGTGCACGTCGGCGGTCCCCTCGTAGGTCACCACCGACTCGAGGTTGTTCATGTGGCGGATCACCGGATACTCCAGCGTCACGCCGTTGGCGCCGAGCACCTGGCGGGCGGTCCGCGCCACCTCCAGCGCCGCGTTGACGTTGCCGAGCTTGCCGAGGCTGACGTGCTCGGGCCGCAGCGTCCCGGCGTCCTTCATCCGCCCAAGGTGCATCGCCAGCAGCGTCCCCCGGTTCACCTCCAGCACCATCTGCGCCAGCTTCTGCTGCTGGATCTGGAAGGAGGCGATCGGGCGGTCGAACTGGACCCGCTCGGTCGCGTACTCCAGAGCCGCTTCGTAGCAGGCGCGCGCCGCTCCCGCCGCTCCCCAGACGATTCCGTAGCGGGCCTCGTTGAGGCAGGAGAGCGGGCCTTTCAGCGAGCTCACCTCGGGCAGCGCCGCGTCGGCCGGCAGCCGTACGTCGTCGAGCAGCAGCTCCGAGGTGATCGAAGCCCGCAGCGAAAGCTTGCGGTGGATGTCCTGGGTGGTGAAGCCCTTCGTCCCGCGCGGGACGAGGAAGCCGCGCACGCCCTCGTCGGTCTGCGCCCAGACCACCGCCACCGCGGCCGCCGAGCCGTTGGTGATCCACATCTTCTGCCCGTGCAAGATCCAGTCGGAGCCGTCGCGCCGCGCCCGCGTCCGCATCGAGCCGGGGTCCGAGCCGGCGTCGGGCTCGGTCAGGCCGAAGCAGCCGATCGCCTCGCCCGCCGCCATCCGCGGCAGCCACTCCTGCTTCTGCTCCTCCGAGCCCCAGCGCCAGATCGCGTACATCGCCAGCGAGCCCTGCACCGAGACGAGGCTGCGGATGCCGCTGTCGCCCGCCTCCAGCTCCATGCAGGCGAGCCCGTAGGCGGTGGCGCTCGCCCCGGCGCAGCCGTAGCCCTGCAGGTGCATCCCCAGCACCCCGAGCTTGCCCAGTTCCGGCGCCAGCTCGCCGATCGGCACGGTCGCCTGCTCGAACCACTCGCCCACGCTCGGCACGACCTTGTCGCGGACGAAGGCGCGAACGGTGTCGCGGATGTCGCGCTCCTCGTCGGAGAGGAGGGCGTCGAGGGCGAGGTAGTCGGAGGGGCGGATCTGCGGCGCGGCGGTGGTGGATGACATCGGCGGTCCTCGGCGGTCGGTTGCAGTTCCTTGGATCGTGCCCTAATCGCTCCCCCGGCGCGGATACGCTGACGCCGGTGCGCGTCCTCGTCGTCACCAATTTCATGCCCGACGCTGCGGCCCCGCAGCGGGGACGCTGGGTGCGGGACCAGGTCGACGAGACCCGCAAGCGCGGGATCGAGGCCGACCTCTTCGAGTTCCCGCCCGGCCGCGGCGAGTACCTCCCCGCTACCCGGCGCCTGCGGGCGCTGCTGCGGCGACAGCGCTTCGACCTCGTCCACGCCCACTACGGGCTGGCGGGATGGGTGGCGCGGCTGGCAGGGGCGCGGCCGCTGGTCGTCACCTTCCACGGCACCGACGTCCGCCACCATCTCGTCGGCCACCTCTCGCGCCGGCTCGCCTGGCGCGCCGACCTCGTCGCCGGCGTCTCGCGGGCGCTGTTCGCGCCGGAGGACGGCCGCCCCGGCCTGCCCGATATTCCCGGCGCGGCGGTGCTCCCCTGCGGCCCGGACCTGAGCCGCTTCGGGCCGCGCCCGCGCCAGGAGGCCCGGCGCGCGCTCGGCCTCGACCCCGAAGCCCGCTTCCTCTTCTTCCCCGCCAACCCGGCGCGGCCGGAGAAGCGGGGCGACCGCGCCGCCGAGCTGGCCGCCGCCTGCGAGGCCGAGCTGCGCACGGGTGGCTCGATCGAGCCCGAGCAGATGCCGCTCTGGCTCAACGCCGCCGACGCCGTCCTCGTCACCTCCGACTACGAGGGCTTCGGGATGGCCGCGGTCGAGGCGCTGGCCTGCGAGGTGCCGGTCCTCTCCACCCCGGTCGGGATCGCCCCCTACGCGCTCGGCGGGATCGACGGCTGCCTCTGCGCCGCCTTCGACCTCGAGACCTGGGCGCCGGTCGCGCGCCGCCACCTGGAGTCCCCCGACCCCCGCGTCGCCGGCGCCCCCCGCGCCCACACCCTCTCCGCCGCGCGGATGGCCGAGCGCGTGATCGAGGCCTACCGCGCGGTGCTGGATGACGCGGTGCCGACGAAGCTGCCGGAGCGGGGATAGATTGACGCGATGAACGCTGAGACGGGTCCCGCCGGCGACAGCCTCGAGAGTCAGGTCCGCGAGGCCGAGCAGCGCCTGGAGGAGGCGGCGGCGCTGGCCGCCGAAGCCGAGCGGCGCGCCGCCGAGGAGATCAGGGCGCTGGAGGCCGACCTCGAGCGCGAGCGCGAGGAGAAGGAGCGGGCGCTGGCCGAGGCCGAGCAGCGGCTGGGCGAGATCGAATCCCAGGTCGAGGCGGCCGAGCAGCGGGTCGAAGCGGCCGAGCAGCGGGCCAAGGTCGCCGAGGAGACGGTCGCCGACGAGCTGGCCCGTGCCCGCGAGAGCGCCGCGGCCTGGCTGCGGGAGCAGCTCGACGCGCTGCGCCGGGAGGCTGAGGGCCGATAGCCGCGGGCGGCGAGTTCGACGTCGCCGTGGTCGGCGGCGGCGCCGCCGGCCTCTGGAGCGCGCTGCGGGCGGCCGAGCTCGGCGCCCGGGTCTGCCTCGTCTCCCGCACCCCTCTGAGCGAGAGCGCCAGCTTCTGGGCCCAGGGCGGGCTGGCGGCGGCGCTCGAGCCCGACGACTCCCCCGACCTCCACGCCGCCGACACGATCGCCGCCGGCCGCGGTCTCTGCCGCACCGCGGCGGTGCGGGCGCTGGTCGAGGAGGCGCCGGCGGTCGTCCGCGACCTGATCGCCCGTGGCGTCGTCTTCGACCTCGACCACGAGGGGCGGCTGGCGCTCGGCCTCGAGGGCGGCCACACCCACCGCCGCATCGTCCATGCCGGCGGCAGCGCCACCGGCCACGAGATCACCTCGAAGCTGGCGGCGATGGTGGCGGCGCAGGAGCGGATCGAGGTGATGGAGCGGACCTCGGTGGTGGCGCTGTGGAGCGACGGCGAGCGCTGCCACGGGGTGCTCACAGACGACGGCCCGGTCGCGGCCGCGGCGACGATCGTCGCCACCGGCGGCGCGGCGGCGCTGTGGCGGCGGACGACCAACCCGCGCGGGGCGATCGGGGCCGGAATGGCGCTCGCCTCGCTTGCCGGCGCCGACCTCGCCGACCTCGAGTTCTGCCAGTTCCACCCGACCGCGCTGGCGCTGCCGGGGACTCCGCACGACGGCCGCCTGATCACCGAGGCGATCCGCGGCGAGGGGGCGAAGCTGCTCGCCGCCGACGGCCGGCGCTTCACCGACGAGCTCGCGCCGCGCGACGCGGTGACGGCGGCGATCCTCGAGCAGATGCGGGTCGACGGCACGCCCTCGGTCGACCTCGACCTGCGCGAGATCGACCCCGCCCGCTTCCCCAACGTCTTCGCCTCGCTGGCGCGAGCCGGGCTCGACCCGCGCAGCGAGCCGGTGCCGGTCGCCCCCGCCGCCCACTACACGATGGGCGGGATCGCGGTCGACGTCGACGGCCGCTCCTCGCTGCCGGGCCTCTACGCGGTCGGCGAGGTCTCCTGCACGGGGCTGCACGGCGCCAACCGGCTCGCCTCCAACTCGCTCAGCGAGTGCTTCGTCTTCGGCGGCCGCGCCGCGGCGGCGGCGCTCGGCGAGGAACCGGCCGCGAAGAGGCCCGAGCCGCCGGAGTGGCGCTTCGACCCCCCCAGCGAGGAGGTGCGCGAGGAAGTCTGGCGCTACGCCGGGCCGATGCGCAACCCCGACGATCTGGCCCGGCTGATCTCCAACCCCTATCCGCTGGCCCGCGCCCTCGCCGCCAGCGCCCTCGACCGTCGCGAGTCCCGCGGCGGCCACCTGCGCCGCGACCGTCCGCAGACGGACCACGCCCTCGACGGCATCCACGTAGTCGTCGCCCCCGACGGGGGAGTGCGCGACGAGCATTGGCACTAACGTCGGAGCATGCTGCTGGGAGTTGACGTCGGTGGGACTTTTACGGACGCCGTCCTCCTTGACGGAGGCGCCGTTTATACGGCCAAGGTGCCGACTACGCCGCGGGAGGAGTCGGCGGGGGTGATGCGGGCGGTGGAGGCGGTGCTCGCGCGCGCCGGGGCTAGCGCCGAGGACGTCGCCGTCTTCGCCCACGGGATGACCGTCGGGACCAACGCTTTGCTCGAGGAGCGGGGGGCGCGGACGGCGCTGGTCGCCACCCGCGGCTTCGCCGACCTGCTCGAGATCGGCCGCCAGGACCGGCCCGAGCTCTACCGCCTCTGCGCGCCGAAGCCGGCGCCGCTGGTGGAGCCGGTGCTGCGCTTCGAGGCCGCCGAGCGGATCGGCCCCGACGGCGTGGTCGAGCCGCTGCCCGAGGACGAGCCGGAGCGGCTGGCGGCGGCGATCGAGGCGAGCGGGGCCGAGTCGGTCGCCGTCTGCCTCCTCTTCCCCTATCTCGACCCGCGCCACGAGGAGCGGATCGCGGCGCGGCTGCGCGAGCGGCTGCCCGGCGTCCACGTCTCCGCCTCGCACGAGGTCCTGCCCCGCTTCCGCGAGTACGAGCGCTGCTCGACCACCGTGATCGACGCATACCTCAGCCCGCTGCTCGGGCGCTACCTCGGCCGCCTCGGCGAGGCCGCCGGCGCGGCCGGGCTGCCGCAGCCGCTGGTGATGCGCTCCTCCGGCGGCGTCGCCCCTGCCGAGGAGGCGGCGCGCGCCGGCGCCTGGAGCGTCCTCTCCGGGCCCGCCGGCGGCGCCGTCGGCGCCGGCCTGCTGGCCGAGCTGAGCGGCGACGGCAACGCCCTAGGCTTCGACATGGGCGGCACCTCCTGCGACGTCTGCGTGGTCGAAGCCGGCGAAGTGCGCCGCACCGACGGTCGCGAGATCGACGGCCGCCCGATCCAGCTGCCGATGGTCGACGTCCACACCGTCGGCGCCGGCGGCGGCTCGATCGGCTGGCGCGACAGCGGCGGCGCCCTGCGGGTCGGCCCCCACTCGGCCGGCGCCGACCCCGGCCCGGCCTGCTACGGCCGCGGCGGCGACGAGCCGACCGTCACCGACGCCGACCTCCTGCTCGGCCATCTCGCCGGCGACTCGGAGCTGGCGGGCGGCGTCGCCCTCGACGCCGAGGTCGCCGAGCGCGCCGTCGCCGGGCTCGGCCGCAGCCTCGGCCTCGACACCCTGGAGACCGCCGCCGGGATCGTCCGCGTCGCCAACCAGGAGATGGTGCGGGCGCTGCGGGTGGTGACGGTCGAGCGCGGCGTCGACCCGCGCGGCTTCGCCCTCCTCCCCTTCGGCGGCGCCGGCCCGATGCACGCGGCGGCGATCGCTGAAGAGCTCGGGATCGCGAGGATTTTGTGCCCGCGCGCCGGCGGCGTCCTCTCCGCCCTCGGCCTCTGCGCCTCCGAGCGCCGCCGCGACACGGCGCGGACGGTGATGCTGAGCGGCGCCGAGCTCACCGCCGAGCGGATCGGCGCCGAGGTGGCGGCGATGATCGAGGAGACCGGCGCCGGTCTGAGCGACGAGGCGGAGCCCAGGGTGGTCTTCCAGATGCGCTACGCCGGCCAGGCCTTCGAGCTGCCGGTGCCGGGACCGATCGAGCCCGATCCCGCCGAACTGATCGAGGCGTTCGAGCGCGCCCACGAGGAGCGCTACGGCCACCGCGACCCCGAGGGCGAGGTCGTCCTCGTCGACGTCGACCTGGCACTGGTCGTGCCCGGCCCGGCGCCGCGGCCGGTCGCGGCCGACGCCGACGAGCTCCAGCGCAGCTCCCGCCGCGTCCATTTCGACGGCGAGTGGATCGAAACTCCCGTCCTCCGCGGCGAGCCCGGCGCCGGCTTCGAGGCCGAGGGCCCGGTCGTCTTCGAGCTCCCCGAGGCCACCCTCGTCCTCCCGCCCGCCTGGTCCGCGAGCGTCGACAACCACGGCTCCATAGTTGCGCGGTTCGAAATGTCCCAGATGGGTGCCCGCGGAATGGGGGGAGGGGCGATGAGCGCGCTGGACCCGATCTCGCTGCAGGTGTTGGTCGGGGGGCTGCGTGCGGCTTGCGACGAGATGGGGGCGACGCTGATCCGCTCCGCCTACTCGGCCAACATCAAGGAGCGCCACGACTGCTCGACCGCGCTCTTCGACGCCGCCGGCGAGCTGGTGATGCAGGCCGAGCACATCCCCGTCCACCTCGGCTCGATGCCCGATGCGGTGGCAGCGGTGCTGGGCGAGGAGCAACGGCCCGGGCAGAGCTGGATCCTCAACGACCCCTACCGCGGCGGTACCCACCTGCCCGACATCACCCTCATCTCACCCGTCTTCGCCGGCGAGGAGCTGCTCGGCTTCGCCGCCAGCCGCGCCCACCACGCCGACGTCGGCGGGCCGACGCCGGGCAGCATGCCCGCCTTCTCGAAGACACTGGCGGAAGAGGGCGTGGTGATCCCACCGACCATCGCCGACGCCGAGACGCTGGATCGCCTCGCCGGCCAGATGCGCAACCCGCGCCAGCGCCTCGCCGACCTGCGCGCCCAGCAGGCCGCCAACCGGGTCGGCGAGCTGCGCTTCGGCGAGCTGCAGGAGCGGCTCGGGACCGAGGCGCTGCGGACCGGGACGGCAGCGATCCTCGCCTACAGCGAGCGCCGCACCCGCGCCGCCCTCGCCGAGCTCCCCGACGGCACGTACCGCGCCGAGGACGTGCTCGAAGCCGACTGGGACGGTGTCGAGCGCGACCTCTACCTGCGCCTGGAGGCGACGATCGCCGGCGATGTCCTACGCCTCGACTTCAGCGACAGCGAGCCCCAGGTGCTGGGCAACCTCAACTGCCCCCTCTCGGTGACCAAATCGGCCGCCTTCTTCGCCGTCCGCGTCCTCACCGACCCCGACGCGCCGCCCTCCGCCGGCGCCCACCGCCCGATCGAGGTGGTGGCGCCGCCCGGCACGATCCTCAACGCCCGCCCGCCCGCCGCGGTCGCCGCCGGCAACGTCGAGACCTCCAGCCGCGTCGCCGACCTGGTCATCGCCGCCCTCGCCCAGGCGCGCCCCGCGCCCGCCCAGGGACAGGGGACGATGAACAACCTCACGCTCGCCAGCGACGACTTCACCTACTACGAGACGATCGGCGGCGGCCAGGGCGCCTGCCCCGACGCCGACGGCCCCAGCGCCGTCCACGTGGCGATGTCGAACACGCTCAACACCCCGACCGAGGCGCTGGAGAGCGAATTCCCTCTGCGCGTGCGTGAGCTCTCGCTGCGGCGCGGCAGCGGCGGCGAGGGCACCCACCGCGGCGGCGAGGGGATCGTCCGCGAGCTGGAAGCGCTGGCGCCGATGCGCTTCACCCTGATCACCGAGCGCCGAAGGCACCCCCCGCGCGGCCGTGGCGGCGACGACGGCGCCCCCGGCGTCAACCTCTTGAACGGCGCCCCGCTGCCGGCCAAGACGGCCGGCCAACTGCGTCCCGGCGACCGTTTGCGGGTCGAAACGCCGGGCGGCGGCGGGGCCCGTTAAGTGAGATATCGCAAATTTGGCAGTTTTTTAGTTGAGATTTCCCCGCACTCGTCTAGAATGCGCGCCTCCGGGCGGCGCAACAAGCCTAGGAAAGCCTCTTACGGGTACTCCCAAGGCAGCTCCAGCCCCATCTATCCGAAACACGAAACTTTTGCACGACTACTTCAATGCCGATCGCTCTCAAGGAATGGGCTGTAACGGTCCGCGCCCTCGCGGAGGGCGAGCAGCTGCTGACCCTGCGTAAGGGCGGCATCCGCGAGGAGAACAAGCACTTCGAGCTCGAGCACGAGCGCTTCTTCCTCTACCCGACTTTCGACCACCAGCGGAACAACCTCGTCCGCGAGTCGCACCACCCGGAGCTGAAACGCGCTCTGGAGGAGGGCGTCTGGCCCGACGAGGAGCCACCGCCGAAAGCACTGCTCCAAGACGGGGGCATCCCCCAGCCCGAGCGCGTCCGGCTCCGCGCCTGGGCCGAGGTCGTCGATCACGTCACGATCAACGACCGCCGCACGCTCGACTCGCTCTCGCCGTACTACATCTGGACTCCCGACTACGCCGAAAAGCGCCTCGCCTGGAAGCGCCGCCACCCGCTGCACGTGCTGCTGCTCCGGGTCCACCGCATCCCGCGCCCGGTCACGGTCCGCGTCCGCGACGAGTACCACGGCTGCCGCTCCTGGGTCGAGATCGACCGCGAACTGCCCTTCGAGGGCACCCCGGTGATGGCCGAGGAAGAGTTCGACCGCGCACGTAGCGAGATCATGGACCGCTGCGAAGCTGCGGAACCGGTTCTCGTCTAGGTCGCCGGCCTTCCCCCGCGCTAGTCTCGCCTGCGATGTCGTGGGTTGAAACCGAGAGCCTGAGCTTCACCGCCAGGCACGACTCCGACGACTCCGCTTACGCCGAGCGCACGCTGGACCGGCTCGAGGACCTGCGGCTGCGGCTCGAAGACCGGTTCGAGCGCATTCCGGAGGAAGTGACGGTCGTCGTCCACACCAACCCGCTGTGGCTGACGGCGGCGCATCCCTTCCTCCCCGCCGCCCGCTGGTCGGCGGCTCCTGCCGGCCGCCGCTACCTCGCCGGCTGGCCGATGTCGACCGAGCTGCACGTCCTCAACGACCCCCACATGGAACGGCGCGCCGCCGGCGACGACTCCTACGAAGCCCTGCGCGGCACCGCCGAGCGCCTCTACGCGCAGCTGGTGATCGCCCACAACAACACCGACCTCCCTCCCTTCTGGACGCCGCGCCGCTTCGCCCGCTACCTGCGCTGGGCCTGGCTGGTCGAAGGCGGCGCCCAGTACTTCGCCCGCCAGGTCGGCCTCTACCGCGCCGCGACGATCCGCCGCCTGCGCGAGAGCTCACGCCCCGCCTTCCCGCCCTCGCGCCGCGACGCGGTCATCCTCGGCGGCACGATCTTCGACCTGCTCGAGAACGAGCGCGGCCCCGAGGCCTGCGAGCGCCTCGTCGACGGCCTCCTCCCCGGCGGCCCCGCGGTGACGCTCGAAGACGCCTTCGACGCCCGCCTCCGCGACATCGAGGGGGCCTGGCGCGACTACCTGCGCGAAATGGTCCGCGGGCCTGCTGCGGTCAGGTAGACGAGGACGAGGGGCACCCAGCAGTTCCGTGGTTCCTTACGCACCTATATGGGGCAAAAGGAACCACGGAAGCTGGAATCAGGTTGCCTGGTAGAGCAGCCAGAGGAGGATGAAGGCGGCGATCGCGATCGCGACGATCCAGAAGGCGAGCTTGGCCGGCGAGACGACGCCGGTTTCGCCGCGGGCCAAGCGGCGCTGCTCTTCCAGCTCGCGGGCCTCGTCGGCTTCGTCCTCGAGCATCGTTTCAGCCAGCACTTCGCGCGCTCGCTTCGCCGCTCCTTCGTTGACCAGCACGTCGTGAGGGCCACCGGCAAGGAAGTCGGGATTGTCGAACCCGAAGCTGCGCTTCAGCACGCTCGGGATGCCGGCCTCCGAGAGCAGGCCCTGCAGCATTTCCCCTTCCACCTGGTTGCGGGCGAAGGCGACCTTGACGAGGTCGTCGCCCCCGCCGCCGCCTCCCCCGCCGCCATCGTCGCCGCCGCCGTGGAAATCGCCCCCGCCGCCGTGGGCTCCTCGCCGGTGCGCGCGCCGGCTTCTATGCGACGTCGAGGTCGACATAGGCGATCTTCAGGTCGGCCAGGTCGTAGGCCTTCACGTCCGGCGCCTCTTCGTTCTCCAGCGAGACGATCACATAGACCTGTTCGGGCCAGGCGACCGCCTGGTTCACGTCGGTCTGGGATGGATAGGCGGCGCTGCGGGTGTGGGAGTGGTAGATCCCGACCAGCTCTTCGCCCGCCCCTTCGATCTTTTTCAGCGCGTCGAACTGGCCCTGCGGGTCCATCTCGTAGCGCAGCGGACTGGCGGCGGCGTTGAGGACCCGCACCACACTCGTCGCCTCCCCATCGCGGCCGCCGATCATCCCGCAGCACTCGTTCGGCAGATCCTCGCGCGCGTGTGCGACCATCTCGTCGATCAGGGCCTGCGAGATCTTCATCGCGGAGGCGACTACCACCAAACGGTGGAATCGAGGTTCTCGATCTCCTCGATCGGTTTGGTGTAGACGCCAGAGGAGAGGTACTTCCAGCCGTCGTCGGGGATGATGAAGACGACGTTGCCGCCCTCGAGCTCGCCGGCGATGCGGCTGGCGATGTAGGCGATCGCGCCGGCCGAGACGCCGGCGAAGACGCCTTCCTCCTCGAGCAGCTTCTTGGTCCAGACGATCGCGTCGCGGTTGGAGACCATGATCTTGCGATCGAGCAGCGAGATGTCGATGATCGGCGGGATGAAGCCGTCGTCGAGGGAGCGCAGGCCCTGGACCAGCTCCCCCTGCTTCGGCTCGGCGGCGACGATCAGCGTCTCCGGGTTGGCCTCCTTGAGGCGGCGGCCGTTGCCCATCAGGGTGCCGCCGGTGCCGAGCCCGCCGACGAAGGCGGCGACCTCGTCGAGCTCGTCGAGGATCTCGATCGCGGTGCCGTTGTAGTGGGCCAGCGGGTTGGCCTCGTTTCCGTACTGGTAGGGCATGTAATAACGCGAGTCCTGCCCCATCTCCAGCGCCACCTCGACCGCCCCGTTGGAGCCTTTCGCCCCCTCCGAGTAGACGATCTCGGCCCCGTACATGCGCAGCAGCTGGGTCCGCTCCTCGGTCACGTTGTCGGGCATCACCACCTTCAGCGGGTAGCCCTTGCGGCGGCAGATCATCGCCAGCGAGATGCCGGTGTTGCCGGAGGTCGGTTCGAGGATCGTCTGCCCCGGTTCGATCGCCCCCTCCGCCTCGGCGGTCTCGATCATCGACTTGGCGACGCGGTCCTTGACCGAGCCGGTCGGGTTGCGCCCCTCCAGCTTCGCGTAGATGCGGACCTCGGGGCTGGGCGAGAGCCGCGGCAGCTCCACCAGCGGCGTGTTGCCGATCGACTCGACGATGTCGCCGAAGCGTCCCCCGCAGGGTCTGTTGAGTAGCTCGTCTCGCAGCATGGCGCCCTTTACTTCAGAAAGTGTAGCGGCGGTGCGGCAATGCTCAAAGACTCGATTGGAAAAGCCCTGCGATGGGAAATGGGGAGCGCAGCATGTATGTTCGTCCCGTCCGGAATCTTGGGAATGGAGGATTGAATGAGTAAGACCCGGCTGGCCTCTCTCTTCGCGGTTCTGCTCCTCGCGCTGACCGCGATCGCCGTGGCAGGCTGCGGCGGCGGCAGCAGCACCAGCGGCGGCAGCGAAAAGCTCGTCGTCGGCTCCGACATCCCCTATCCCCCGTTCGAGCAGGGGAAACCGGGGCATTACACCGGCTTCGACATCGAACTGATGGAAGCGATCGCCGAAAAGATGGGTCGCGAAGTCGAATTCCAGGACACCTCGTTCGAAACGATCTTCCGCGACGTCGCCCAGGGCAAGTTCGACGCCGTGATCTCGGCGGCGACGATCACCGAAGAACGCGAGAAGGTCGTCGACTTCTCCAACCCCTACTACCTCTCCGAACAGGCGGTGCTGGTCACCGAAGGCAGCCCGATCAAATCGCTGGAAGAACTCGAAGGCAAGACGGTCGCCGTCCAGCAGGGCACGACCGGGCAGGAACTCGCCAAGGAAGAAATCAGCGGAGCCGAAATCCGCCCCTACCCGGAAGGCCCTGACGCGGTCAACGCGCTCAAGGCGGGCACGGTCGAAGGCGTGGTCATCGACGCCCCGGTCGCCCAGAACGCGGTGGAAAAATCCGGCGGCATCGAAATCGCCGAAAAGATCCCGACCGAAGAAGACTATGGAATCGCCGTCGCCCAGGGCAACACCGAACTGCTCGAAGAAATCAACGAAGCCCTGGAAGAACTGAAGAAGGACGGGACCTACACGAAGATCTTCGAAAAGTGGTTCCACGCCCCGCCTCCGAAGGCGGTCTTCTCCGCCACGCACGAAGCGGAATAGCAACGGCGGGCTTGATCTGAAGAGGAAAATGGAGGGGCGCTGAGAGCGCCCCTTCGTTTTGGTCCAACCGCAGGAGCCGGGATGAGCGAATTCTTCCACCTCTACTTCGACTTCCACTACATGGGGGAACACTTCTGGGAAGTCCTCGAAGCCTTCCTGCAAAACGTGCTCATCTTCGCGGTCGTCGCCGTCCTCGCCCTGATCTGGGGACTGGTGCTGGCGCTGCTGCGGCAGCTGCCCGGAAAGAAGTTCACGCCGATCCGCTTCGTCACGATCGCCTACATCGACCTCTTCCGGGCGATCCCGATCCTGATCGTGATCCTGCTGATCTCCGGCGGCATCCCCTTCCTCGAATTCATCCCCAAAGACATCCGCATCCCCCACTGGCTCGGCAAGCCGGACCCCTTCTGGTACGGGGTTGCGGCGCTGATGCTGGTCTACGGCGCCTTCACCGCCGAGGTCTACCGAGCCGGGATCGAAGCGGTGCCGGGCGGTCAGATGGAGGCCGCCCGCTCGCTCGGGATGAGCCACTGGCAGGCGATGCGCCACGTCGTCGTGCCTCAAGCGGTGACGCTGATCCCGGCGCCGATGCTGAACGAAATGATCTCCCTGCTCAAGGACAGCACGCTGGTCAGCGTGATCGCCTTCAGCGAGTCGGTGCTGGTCAGCCGTGAACTCCTGGCCGAATCCTTCAACGCCTCCGCGCTGATCCTCAGCGGGTTCTTCTTCATCGTCATCATCCTGCCGTTGGCCCGGGTCGTCGACAAACTGATCGCCCGTAACCAGGGCCGCATCGCCCGCGGCTCTCACATCGAGGTGGCGTGATGGCGGAGCCGATGGTCAGCCTGCAGGGGATCTGCAAGCGCTTCGGCGAGCTCGAAGTGCTGAAAGGAGTCGACATCGACGTCGCCAGGGGCGAAGTCGTCTGCATCCTCGGGCCGAGCGGCTCCGGCAAGAGCACGCTGCTTCGCTGCGTCAACCTGCTGGAGCCGCCCGAGGAGGGCGAGATCTTCATCGAAGGCCACGACATCTGCAAGGGGCCCGGGTCGGGCACCGGCGAAGAAAGCTGGGAACTCGACTTCGTCCGCCGCCGGGTCGGGATCGTCTTCCAGCAGTTCAACCTCTTCCCGCACAAGACGGTGCTGCAGAACGTGACCCTGGCGCAGGAGCGGGTGCTCGGTCGCCCCAAGCAGGAGGCGCGGGCGAAGGCAACCGAGCTGCTGGAGCGGGTCGGCCTCGGCGAGAAACTGGCCGAGTATCCGGAACGGCTCTCCGGCGGTCAGCAGCAGCGGGTGGCGATCGCACGGGCGCTGGCGATGGACCCGCACGTGATGCTCTTCGACGAGGTCACCAGCGCGCTCGACCCGGAGCTGGTGAAGGAAGTGCTCGACGTGATGCGCGAGCTGGCCGAGGAAGGGATGACGATGCTGGTCGTCACCCACGAGATCGGCTTCGCCCGCGAGGTCGCCGACAAGGTCGTCTTCATGGACGGCGGCGTGATCGTCGAGCAGGGCAAGCCGGCCGACGTCCTCGACAACCCGCGCGAGGAGCGGACGCAGAAGTTCTTGGGGCTGGTCCTCGACCGCTGAACGCGCGGCTACGCCGCACAGGCCCCGCCGGCCATGGCGGGCAGGATGACGACCGTGTCGCCGTCTTTGACGGCCGTCTCCAGACCCTGGAGCACGCGCACGTCCTCGTCGTTGAGGTAGACGTTGACGTAGCGGTTGAGCTCGCCGTCCTCGCCGAACAGCTGCTCGGCGGTGTCGGGGAAAGAGGCGGTCAGCGAGCGCAGGACCTCGCCGACGTCGCCGCCGCCGGCCTCGACATCGGCCTGCCCGCCCGTCTTCGGGCGCAGCACCGGGGGGATGCGAACGGTCGCCATAGGACGCGGAATCCTATCTAGGCGATCGACTGGCGGTCGCCACCCGCTCCGGCGCAGAATGCGTCGTAGTCGGGGAACTTGCCCATCTCCGACTCCGGGATCTCCTCGGCGTGCTCGCCGCAGATCGGGCAGTCGGGGTCGCGGCGGACCTTGAGCTCGGTGAATCTCGTGCCGAGCGCCTCGTAGAGGAGCAGGCGGCCGACCAGCGGCTCGCCTTTGCCGAGCACGAGCTTGATCACCTCGTTGGCCTGCAGCGTGCCCATCGTCCCGGCCATCACCCCGAGCACCCCGTTGGCGGAGCAGCTCGGCGCCAGCTCGGCCGGCGGCGGGGTCGGGTACAGGCAGCGGTAGCAGGGCCCCTCGTAGGGGACGAAGGTCGAGATCTGCCCGTCGAAGCCGAGGATCGAAGCGGAGACGACCGGCTTGCGCAGCCGCACCGAGGCGTCGTTCAGCAGGTAGCGGGTGGGGAAGTTGTCGGCACCGTCGACGACGATGTCGTAGTCCTCGATCACGTCGAGGATGTTCGAGGCGTCGAGGCGGCCGTTGTGCTCGACCACCTTGACGTCGGGGTTGAGCCCTTCGATGAAGATCCGCGCCGAGGTGGTCTTCGGCATGCCGATCCGCTCGGTGTTGTGGATCACCTGGCGCTGCAGGTTGGAGGCGTCGACCACGTCGTCGTCGACGAGGCCGATCGTGCCGACCCCCGCCGCGGCGAGGTAGAGCGCGGTCGGGGCGCCGAGCCCGCCGGCGCCGAGCAGCAGAGCCTTCGCGTTCAGCAGCTTCACCTGGCCGTCGACCCCGACCTCGGGCAGCAGGGTATGGCGCGAGTAGCGCTCGCGCTGCTCGGGGGTCATCCCGTGGGCGGCGACGACCGGCAGGCCCTGTTCCTGCCACTGCACGATCCCGCCGCTCATCGAGGCGACGTTTTCGTAGCCGAGCTGCTGCATCTGCGCGGCCGCGGTGGCGGAGCGGTTGCCGCTGCGGCAGTAGACGATCGTGCGGGCCGACTTGTCCGGCGCCGCGGCACCGATTTCCTCCGCGAGCAGGCCCGGCGGCACCAGCCTGCCGCCCTCGAGGTGAGCCTCCTGGTACTCGTGCGGCTCGCGGGTGTCGATCAGGACGACGTCGCCGCCGTTGATCTCCTCCGCCGCCTCGAAAGGTTCGATCTCCTCGATCGCCTGGGCGCGCTCCGTGTCGATGGCCATTTCCTAAATCCCCTAAATCCGATCAGCTTTTACTTCAAAAATGATAGCGCCCCCGGAGAATGGAGCCGGGGGCGCTGATCTCTCCAAGGAACACCAGGGAGAGAGGGTGTTCCCAGAGGCTTTAGAGACTAGGGCGCATCTGGCGCAGGCGGCGGACCCGCTCCTCGATCGGGGGATGGGTGGAGAAAAGGCCGGCGATCCCCTTGCCCTTGAAGGGCCGGACGATGTAGAGGGGCTCGGCCGCCTGGTTGACCTGCATCGGCATCGCTTCCGCCCCCTGCTCGAGCCGCAGCAGCGCGCTTGCGAGCGACTCCGGGTTGCCGCAGATTTCGGCGCCGCCGGCGTCGGCCGCGAACTCGCGCTGGCGCGAGATCGAGAGCTGGATGATCGTCGCCGCGATCGGGGCCAGCAGGACCATCGCCAAGCCGGCAAGCAGGCCGAGGGGGCCTTCGTCCTCGCCCCCGAACCACATGAACATGTAGGCGATGTAGGTGATCGCGGCGCCGATCGCCGAGGCAACCGACTGGATCAGGATGTCGCGGTGCTGGACGTGCGCGAGCTCGTGGGAGAGGACGCCGCGCAGCTCGTCCTCGGAGAGGAGCTTGGTGATCCCACGGGTCACCGCCACCGCCGAGTGTTTCGGGTTGCGGCCCGTGGCGAAGGCGTTCGGCTGGTCCTGGGGGATCATGTAGAGGCGCGGCATCGGCAGGTCCGCGCGGGTCGTCAGTTCGCGCACGATCTGGTAGAGCCGCGGCGCTTCGGACTCCTCGATCGGCTTGGCGCCGGCCATCGCCAGCGCCATTTTGTCGCTGAAGAAGTACGAGAAGAAGTTGATCGCGAGGGCGAAGAAGAGGAAGAGCAGCGCCGTGCTCGGGCCGCCGATCGCCGCGCCGATCGCGACGAGCAGGCCGCCCAGCGCGGCCATCAGGATCGTGGTCCGCAGCGTGGCGCCCCAGGTGGATTGCTTGGTGGTGGTCATCGCGTGGGTGACTCCTCGGTCGAAGTTGCCCACAGAGTATGAGCCGAGGAGCGCGGAATGCCCATAGGTGCCACCCCCTGAAAGGCCCGGGGCGAGCCCCTAGGCTGGTTCGATGACGCTTGTCGTGATCGTGCTCGCGCTCCTGGTCGCGGCGCTTGCGTTCGCGCTGCTGCGCGAGCGGCGGCGGTTGCGGCCGCTGGAGGACCTGGTCGAGGCGATGGAGAAGGTCGACCTCTCCAGCCCGCGCCCCCTCCTCCCCGCCTCGATCGACGGAGTCGCCGAGACCGAGGAGGTGGAGCGGATCGAGCTCGCCTTCCTGCGGATGATGCGACGGCTCGAAGCCGAGCGGCGGCGGGCCGGGTCGGCCGCCCTGCACGCCCAGGAGGAGGAGCGCGCGCGGGTCGCCCGCGACCTCCACGACGAGGTCAACCAGTCGCTGACCGGGCTGCTGCTGCGGCTGGAGGCGGCGCGCGAGGCGGCGCCTCCGGAGCTGGAGGGAGAAATCGCCGAGACCAAGGCGCTGGCGAACCAGGCGATGACCGAGCTCCTCTCCCTCGCCCGCCAGCTGCGCCCGACGGCGCTCGACGACCTCGGCCTGGCGGCGGCGATCGGCGGTCAGGTCGAGCAGTTGGGACGCGGGGACGTCGACGCCCGGCTCGACACCGAAGGCGACTTCTCCGACCTCGGCGACGATGCCCAGCTGGTCGTCTACCGCGTCGCCCAGGAGGCGCTCTCCAACGCCGCCCGCCACAGCGGCGCCAGTCAAGTTGAGGTGCAACTGCAGCGCACCGACAACGGCGGCGTCCTCCTCAACGTCGCCGACGACGGCCGCGGCTTCGCCTTCGACCAGGCCGAGGGCGGCCTCGGCATCGCCGGCATGCGCGAGCGCGCGCTCCTGGTCGGCGGCGACCTGACCATCGAGTCCCGCCCCAACCACGGCACCACGATCAGGCTCACCGTACCGGGAGAATCGTCGCGATGAGGGTGCTGATCGCCGACGACCATGGGATCGTGCGGTCGGGGATTCGGCTGCTGTTGGAGCGGCAGGCAGACCTTGAGGTGGTGGGCGAGGCGGCGGACGGGGCTGAGGCGCGGGACCTGGCGGTGCGGGAGCGGCCGGACCTGGCGATCCTCGACGTGAAAATGCCGAAGCTGACGGGGCTGCAGGCGACGCGGGAGATCAAGAAGCAGGCGCCGGAGGTGGCGGTGCTGATCCTCTCGATGCACGACGACGAGCGCTACCTGTTCGAGGCGCTGAAGGCGGGCGCCTCCGGCTACGTGCTGAAGGCGCAGGCGGACACCGACCTGCTGGCGGCGATCCGGGCGGTCGAGCGGGGCGAGCCGTTCCTCACGCCGGAGGCGCAGCGGACGCTGATCAAGGACGTGCTCGAACGCGGCGCCGGCGGCGAGGAGGAGCTGACCCCGCGCGAGGAGGAGATCGTCAAGCTGGTCGCCGAGGCGAATACGACGAAGCAGATCGCCGAGGTCCTCCACCTCTCCGAGAAGACGGTCGAGAACCACCGCGCCAACGCGATGCGCAAGCTCGGCATGCGCGACCGGGTCGAGCTGGTCCGCTACGCGATCCGCCGCGGCTTGATCGAGCCCTGATCACGCGGCGCGGCCATAACCGACCGCTTCAGTAGGATTTACGTTGATGCTGTTCTCGACGAAAGCTGAGTACGGAGTGCGGTTGATGGTCGAGCTGGGGCGCCAGCCCGGCTCGCAGCCGGTCTCGCTGGGCGCCGTCGCCGAAGCCGAGCGGCTGCCGCTCTCCTACCTGGAGCACCTGGTGGCGAAGCTGCGCAAGGCCGGCCTCGTCACCTCCACCCGCGGCGCCCACGGCGGCTACCGCCTGGCGAAGCCGGCGGAGGAGATCACGATGGACGCGGTGGTCGAGGCGCTGGAAGGGCAGATCGCGCCGATGGAGTGCTTCCACGACACCCCCGAAGGCAAAGTCCTCTGCTCGCACGAGTCAGACGGCGACCAGGCCTGCTCGACGAAGCTGCTGTGGATGCGCGTGCAGGGCGGGGTCAACAAGGCACTGGCCGGCACCACCCTCGCCGAGCTGGTCGAGTTCTCGTCCCACAGCGCACCGAAGCGCGCCGCCGCCCTCGGCAGCGCCGCGTAACGAACTTCAACAACCCACGAACGGAGCGAAATTGGCTGAGCTGGAGATACGCAACCTGCACGTGAAGGCCGAGGACAAGGAGATCCTCCGCGGCCTCGACCTCGACGTCGAGAAGGGGAAGGTCCACGCGCTGATGGGCCCGAACGGCTCCGGCAAGTCGACCCTGGCCAACGCGATCATGGGCCACCCGGCGCTGGAGGTGACCGAGGGCACGATCGTCTTCAAGGGCGAGGACATCACCGAGGCCGACCCCGAGGAGCGCTCCCAGGCCGGTCTCTTCATGGCCTTCCAGTACCCGGTGGCGATCCCCGGCGTCTCGGTCAGCAAGTACCTGCGGATGATCATCAACGCCCACCGCGAGGCACGGGGCGAGGAGCAGATCAAGATCAAAGACTTCGCCCGCGTCGCCCAGGAGGCGATGGAGCTGGCGAACATCCCCAAAGACTTCTCCAGCCGCTACCTCAACGACGGCTTCTCCGGCGGCGAGAAGAAGCGGATGGAGCTGCTGCAGCTGGCGCTGCTGCGGCCGGAGCTGGCGATCCTCGACGAGACCGACTCGGGCCTCGACATCGACGCCCTGCGCACGGTCGCCGAGGGCGTCAACAAGTTCGCCGGCCCCGACATGGGCGTGCTGATCATCACCCACTACCAGCGCATCCTCCACATGGTCAAACCGGACCAGGTGCACGTGATGTACCAGGGGCGGATCGTCAAGGAGGGCGGCCCGGAGCTGGTCGAGACGCTGGAGGAGAAGGGCTACGGCTGGATCAAAGAGGAGGTCGAGGCAGGCGTCGGCGCCTGACCTCCCGGCGGTGGAGACGGTGAGCGCGAAGAGCCCTGCCGCGGTCGCGTTCCCGATCGAGAAGGTCCGCACCGCCTTCCCGGCGCTGGAGCGCGAGGTCCACGGCCGGCCGGTCGCCTACCTCGACAGCGGCGCCAGCGCCCAGCGGGTGTTAGCCTCGATCCAGGCGGTCGACCGCTACGAGCGGCGCCACCACTCCAACGTCCACCGCGGCTCCCACACGCTCTCGGCCGAGGCGACGGAAGCCTACGAGGGGGCGCGAGCCACGGTCGCCGACCACCTCGGCGCCGCCGACCGCCGCGAGGTCGTCTTCGTCCGCAACGCGACCGAGGCGATCAACCTGGTCGCGCGGGCCTGGGGCGATGCCAACGTCGGCAGCGGCGACCGGCTGCTGCTGACCGAGATGGAGCACCACTCCAACATCGTCCCCTGGCAGCAGCTGGCCGAGCGGGTCGGGGCGGAGATCGACTGGGCGCCGGTCGACGACGACGGGCTGCTCGACATGGACGCCTTCGGGACGCTGCTGGAGCGCGGGCCGAAGCTGGTTGCGGTGACGCACGTGTCGAACGTGCTGGGGACCGAGAACCCGGTCGCCGAGATCGCGCGTCTGGCCCACGACGCCGGGGCGAAGGTCTTGGTCGACGGCGCTCAGGGCGCGCCGAAGATGCCGGTAGACGTGGCGGCGCTCGGGGTCGACTTCTACGCGCTGACCGGCCACAAGCTCTACGCGCCGACGGGGATCGGGGCGCTCTGGACCAAGCTGGAGGTGCTGCGCGAGATGCCTCCCTTCCTCGGCGGCGGCTCGATGATCCGCAAGGTGACCAAGGAGGGCACGACCTACGCCGACCCGCCCGCCCGCTTCGAGGCGGGGACGCCGGCGATCGCCCAGGCGATCGGGATGGCCTCCGCCCTGCGCTGGCTCGACATGCTGGGGATGGAGGCGGTGCGGGCCCACGAGGAGGCAATCGCCGACTACGCCCTGGAGCGGCTGGCCGAGGTGCCGGGGCTGCGCGTCTTCGGCCCAGGTCGCGGCGCCGGCCGCCTCGGCCCGGTCTCCTTCGAGATCGAGGGCATCCACGCCCACGACGTCTCCGAGATCCTCGACCGCCACGGCGTCGCCGTTCGCGCCGGCCACCACTGCGCCCAGCCGCTGATGGACCGCTTCGGCATCGCCGCCACCGCCCGCGCCAGCTTCGGCGTCTACACGACGAGCGAGGAGATCGACCGACTGGTCGAGGGCCTCGAAGACGCGCGTAAGGTGTTCGGCCTCTGATGGACGAGCTCTACCGCGACCAGATCCTCGAGCACTACAAGCGGCCGCACAACTTCGGCCACCTGGAGGACCCGGACCTGGAGTTCGAGGACACCAACCCGTTCTGCGGCGACGAGCAGCACGTGACGATCCGCCTCGACGCGGACGAAAAGGTCGCCGAGGTCGCCTTCGAGGGCAAGGGCTGCGCGATCTCGACCGCCGCCACCTCGCTGCTGACCGACGAGCTGGTCGGGAAAACGCGCGAGGAACTGCTGCGGCTGCCGAAAGACTTCGTCCTCGAGCTGCTCGGGATCGACATCTCGGCAACGCGGATGAAGTGCGCGATGCTCGGCCTCAAGGTGATCAAGAGCGCCTCCCTCGGGAAACCGGCCGACTGGGAGGACGAGGGCGAGGCCGGCAACCCCTCGGAAGCGGTCGCCGATCTCGGCCAGCTTTAGATCGGCGCATCCGATTTCCGACACACCCCGCTGTGTCGAAAATCGGATGCGATCTTGACTTCGGCTAGGGCGCTTCCGCCAGCAGCTCCTCGGTCGGCTGCATCACGGCGAAGACAGCGCCCCACGGGTCGCTGAGGACGGCGAAGCGGCCCACCTCGACGTCCATCGGGCCGGCGTTGAGGCCGCCGCCGGCGCTCTGGGCCTGGTCGACCGCCGCGTCGCAGTTCTCGACGGTGAAGTAGACGAGCCAGTTGGGTGGGACCTCATCGGGCAGGACGCCGCCGATGTCCATCATGCCCCCCATCGCGTTCTCGCCTTGTTTCCAGATGTAGTAGCTGCCGCCCATCCCCTCCATCGGCCGCTCTTCGGTGGTCCAGCCGAAGACCTGGCCGTAGAAGCCCTTCGCCGAGTCGACGTCGCGGGTGTCGAGCTCGTTCCAGCCGAAGCAGCCGTACTCGTTGACCAGCGCCGCGCCGGCGAAAGTCCCCGCCTGCCAGATCCCGAAGAAGGCGCCGGTCGGGTCGGTGAAGACCGCCATCCGACCCAGCTCCATCACGTCCATCGGCTCGGCGATGACGGTACCGGCGGCGTCGGCAACCGTCTTCGCGGTCGCGTCGGCGTCCTCGACCGCGACGTAGGTGCTCCAGGCCGGCGGCTGGCCCTCCTGCATCAGCGGCATCATCCCGGCGACATCCTTGCCGTTCTTCATCGCCCGCCGGTAGCCCCCCATTTCAGCCGAGTTGGGCTGCTCGGGCACGTCCCAGCCGAGCAGATCGCCGTAGAAGCGGGCCGCGGCCTCGATGTCCGGCGTCGCCAGGTCGACCCAGCACGGCGTGCCGGGCGCATAGCTAGTTCTTTCGCTCATCGTCAAAATCCTTTCTGTTGGACTGGTCCTATAGATAAGACCAGACCGACGGGTAGAAGTAATCGTCCCGCTAAAATCCGACTGTAGAAGTAGGATTAAGTCTCAACCCGCACGAGCCACCGCTTCGCGGGAGAAAGCGACCCTCTTGACCGACACCGCAGGAACCAAGATCCCCGTCTGCCCTGCCGCGGCGCTGCCGCCGGGCGAGATGCGCCTGGTCGAGCACGACGGCCGCAAGATCGGCGTCTTCAACTGCGACGGGACGCTGTACGCGATCGAGGACCGCTGCTCCCACGACAACGGGCCGCTGGCCGAGGGCGAGTTCGACCCGGCCGCCTGCACGGTGGAGTGCCCGCGCCACGGCTCCCTCTTCGACCTCAGCACCGGCAGGCCGAAGACGCTCCCAGCTTTCCAGCCGGTGCAAACGTTCCCGATAGCGATCGAGGACGACACCATCACTCTGGAGGTCGACTGACATGGCAACGCCCGAGGTAATCGCCGAGAAACGCGAACTGGCCGGCATCAACGCCGACTACAAGGAGAAGTTCGGCTTCAACGACCCGGAGACGGGCTACGCCTACAAAGCCCCGAAGGGCCTGTCCAGGGAGGTCGTGGAGACGATCTCCGACTACAAGGACGAGCCCCAGTGGATGCGGGACTTCCGGCTGAAGGCGCTGGAGCATTTCGAACAGCGGCCGACCCCGAAATGGGGCGGCAACCTCGACCAGATCGACTTCGAAGACATCCACTACTTCGTCCGCGCCTCCGACAAGAACAGCCGCGACTGGAGCGAGGTCCCCGAGGACATCAAAAACACCTTCGACCGCCTCGGCATCCCCGAGGCGGAGCGCAAATTCCTCGCCGGGGTCGGCGCCCAGTACGAGAGCGAGGTCGTCTACCACCAGGTGAACGAGAAGCTCGAGGAACAGGGCGTGATCTTCACCGACATGGACAGCGCCCTGCGCGAACACGAGGACCTGGTGCGCGAGTACTGGGCGACGGTGATCCCGCCCAACGACAACAAACTGGCCGCGCTCAACAGCGCCGTCTGGTCGGGCGGCTCGTTCGTCTACGTCCCCGCCGGGGCCAAGGTGGAGATGCCGCTGCAGGCCTACTTCCGGATCAACACCGAGAACATGGGCCAGTTCGAGCGGACGCTGATCATCGCCGAGGAGGGGGCCGACGTCCACTACATCGAGGGCTGCACGGCGCCGGTCTACTCGACCGACTCGCTGCACTCGGCGGTGGTGGAGATCATCTGCAAGCCGGGCTCGCGGGTCCGTTACACGACCGTGCAGAACTGGTCGCAGAACGTCTACAACCTCGTCACTAAGCGGGCGGTCGCGCAGGAGCGGGCGACGATGGAGTGGGTCGACTGCAACCTCGGCTCGAAACTGACGATGAAGTACCCGTCGATCTACCTGCTGGGCCAGGAAGCCCACGGCGAGATCCTCTCGATCGCCTTCGCCGGCAACGGTCAGCACCAGGACGCCGGCGGCAAGATCATCCATGGGGCGCCGAAGACCTCGTCCTCGATCTTCTCCAAGTCGATCTCCAAAGACGGCGGCCGGGCCACCTACCGCGGCCTGCTGGAGGTCGCCGACGGGGCGAAGGAATCGCGCTCGAAAGTGGTCTGCGACGCGCTGCTCCTGGACGAGGACTCGCGCTCGGACACCTACCCGACGATCCGGATCGACGAGAACGACGCCGACATCGGCCACGAGGCGACCGTCTCCAAAATCGGCGACGAGCAGCTCTTCTACCTGCAGAGCCGTGGCCTCGACGAGGAGGAGGCCTCGAAGATGATCGTCAACGGCTTCATCGAGCCGGTGACGAAGGAGCTGCCGATGGAGTACGCGGTCGAGCTGAATCGCTTGATTGAGCTCCAGATGGAGGGCTCCATTGGCTGAGCTGGCGACCGCACCGGCCTGGCTCGAGGAGAGGCGCCGGCGGGGCGCCTCTCTCGCGCAGGAGCTGCCCCTTCCCGACCAGAAGGCGAAGGGATGGGAATTCACCGACTTGTCCGAGTTCGACCTGGGCGCCTATGCGGAGGCGAGCGCCGAGCCGGTCGTCTCCGGCGCCGAGGGGGCGACCGTCGTCTCCCTGGCCGAGGCGCTGGGCAGCCACGACGAGCTGCTGCGCGAGCGGCTGGGGTCGCTGGTGCCGGTCGAGGACCCGTTCGTCGCCCGCAACGAGGCAGGCTGGCAGGACGGCGTGCTCGTCCACGTGCCGAAGGGCGTGCGGCTGAGCGAGCCGGTCCAGATCGAGGTACCGGTCGACTCCAACGGCGTCGCGATCGACTGGCGGACGCTGGTCGTGCTCGAGGAGGGTGCCGAGGCGGAGGTCTGGGAGCACTGGTCCTCCCCCGCCGACGACGTCGACGCGGTGCTGAACTCGGTGGTCGAGCTGAGCGTCGGCCAGGGCGCGACCCTGCGGTACGTCAACACCCAGGACATCTCCGAGCAGGCGTGGATCTTCGCCACCCAGCGTGCCCAGGTGGAGCGCGACGGGCGCCTCGACTGGGCGGCGCTCGGCTTCGGCTCGGGCCGCGGCAAGGTGCGGATGGAGACCAAGCTCGCCGGGCCGGGCTCCGAGGCGCGCGTGACCGGCGGCTACGCCGGCGGCGCCGGGCAGCACCTCGACTACGACACGACCCAGGAGCACGCGGCGCCGAACACCAACTCCGACCTCGCCTTCCGCGGCGTCCTCGCCGGCGGCGCGACGGCGGTCTGGCGCGGGATGATCAAGGTCGACCCGGGCGCCCAGCAGACCGACGCCTTCCAGGAGAGCCGCAACCTGCTGCTCTCGCCCGAGGCCCACGCCGACGCGATCCCGGGCCTGGAGATCCTCGCCGACGACGTCCGATGCACCCACGCCGCCGCGGTCGCCCAGGTCGACAAGGACCAGCTCTTCTACCTCACCTCCCGCGGCCTCGACGCCGCCGACGCCAAGTCCCTGATCATCGAAGGCTTCCTCGAGTCCCTGGTCGAACGCCTCGCCGAGGGTCCCGTCCGCGACAGCATCTCCGAGGCGCTGGAGACGCGCCTCGCCGAGATCCTCTAGCGCGTGATGAATTTTCCACCGCGGGCGGTGGAAAATTCATCAACGGCTAGGTGCCGCCGTCCCGGATAACGTCCCCGCCTCCGTGCGCCCCGGACGCGACAACATCGCCGCCCCCGACCTGCCGTCGGGCCTCGCCTGGATCGGCGCCGAACCGGAGTCGATGCCGGCGCTGACCGCCGGCGGGCCGGCGCTCGTCCACTTCGTCGAATACGCGCAGCTGAACAGCGTCCGCACCCTCCCCTACCTGGCCGAGTGGCACCGGCGCTACCGCGAGGCGGGACTGAGCGTGATCGGCGTCCAGGCGCCGCGCTTCCCGTTCGCCGCCGAGCCCGAGCAGGCGGCGGCGGCCCTGGCCGAGCTCGGGGTCGAGTTCCCGGTCGCGATCGACGCCGAGCACGACCTCTGGGCCGCCTACGGCTGCGAGGGCTGGCCGAGCCTCTTCCTCTGGAGCCTTGGGGGCGCGCTCTCCTGGGCCCACTTCGGCGAGGGCGAATACCGGGCGACCGAGGAAGCGATCCAGGCCGAGCTGCGGGAGATGGACGCGCTGCAGGAGCTACCCGAGCCGATGGCGCCGCTGCGGCCGAGCGACGGCCCCGGCGCCCGCGTCATCCCTCCCACGCCGGAGCTCTTCCCCGGCGGCTCCTGGGAGCGGCCCTGGGTTGCGGGCGTCGACGGCGAGGACCTGGCGCTCGACTACCAGGCGGGCGGCGCCTACGCGACCGTCGAGGGCGAGGGCGAGCTCCAAGTCGAGCTCGACGGCGAGTGGCGCACCGTCCCCGCCGGCCCGGCCCCCGGCCTCCGCACCCTCGCCGAGCACCCCCGCCACGAGGCCCACAGCCTCGTCCTCCGCCCCACCCCCGGCATCAAGATCTGGTCCCTCAGCTTCGCCCCGGGCGTACCCTGAGGCCATGCGGCGGCTGATCCCACTCCTCATCGCGGCCTCGCTCTGCGCAGGCGTCCTCGCCGCTACGGCGCTGGCCGGGGATGCCAACCAGGTGCCGCCGCACGTCGAATTGACCCCGGCCGGACAGGAAGGGATCGTCGGGCCGCGCTCGGAAGCGCTCGCCTACTTCTCGACCAGCGAATCCGAAGTGCCCGGCGGGGACACCAGCGCCGAATACACCAGGGGCAGCAAGGTCAGCTTTGAGTGCACCATCGACGGGCGGCCGATCCGCTGCCCGGCCGAATACCTGGAGACGGAAACCGCCGTCCCGCTCCGTGCCAGGCCCAAGCAGGGACGGGAAGCGCTGCCGGGGCCCTTCAACGGTTGGGTGCCGATGCCCAAGCGCCTCGCTTCGGGTCCGCACACGATCACGGTCGTCGCCACCGACGAGGACGGGACCGACCCCGAACCGCCCAGCGTCACCGTAACGATGGATCGCACGCCGCCCAGCGCTCCCGAACTGACGCAGGTGCCGCCACACCGCAGTTGGATCCACAAGCCGATCTTCCGTTTCGCCGCCAGCGACGACGTGCGGCTGGTGAGGAAGCGCGGCGAGACGTTCACGGCATCGCTGCGGCGCTTGAAGCCGACCGGCCTCGTTTGGAAAAGCAACGCCTTCGCCGACTCGTTCCTATCCGTCTGGTTCCCCACCTGCCCAACGCTGCTCACCTGCTCGACCCGCGCACAGGCGAGCTACATGGTCAACGAACACTGGTACAGCTACGGAGAACCCGAGCGGCTGAACCCGGGCCTCTACGAACTCCGCGTGCGCGCCTGGGACGCGGTCCTCAACAAATCGCCACTTACCACCTACCGCTTCCGCATCCTGCGCGGCAAACCGCACTGACCTCAGGGTGCGACGACGAACGGCCCCGTCACCATCACCTGCTTCTGCGTATTGGCGAGGTTGACCGAGGTCGAGAAGCGGTAGTCGGCGGGAAAGGCGTCCGCGGGAACTTCGAAGCGCTGACACCAGCCCACTTCGCCGGGGCCGATGATCCACCGGACACCCATCACGGATCTCGGGGTGGGTGGCAGCGGAACAGGAACCCAGCCGTCACCTTCGACTCGTTCCAGGTTGAGGTATCCCGGGGTGGAGAGCTGGCCGGCACCGGGGTTCTCGAGCAGACCCCAGATCGTTTCCCCCGGCTGGACGCTCTCGACGCTGACCCTGATCCCGACGTCGTTGCTGCGGCGGAGGACGCGGAAGTAGTCGCGATAGGCGACGTGCCGGTGGCCATCGAGAGTGGCGATCCGCAGGTCGACGCGGTAGAAGCCGGGATGGTCGGCGGGAAAGGCCAGTTCCAGAGAATCGAGGTCCTTGACCTTGCGGGCGCTCCAGCGGCGCACGCCGAGGAGCCGCTTCTTATGCCCGTCGGCATCGACCACCCAGGCAGTTGCCGAAACGCGCCAGCCGAGATCGACCACCCGGAAGCCTTCGTTTTTGCCGCCGAAGCGGTAGCCGAAGTGGCTCCCTTCGAGGACGACGGGGACGCGGTCGATCCGGTGGATCGCGAAGTTGCGGGGGCCGAAGGGGAGTTCTCCTTCGGGTGGCGGGTGCCTCAGTGGCATTTCCCGCAGCGGCGCTTCGTAGTCGCGCGCGTAGCGCTCTTCGCAGAAGGCGGGCCTTTCGGCCGCCCCTGCGGTCCCTGCCCAAAGCAGGCTCGCCAGCGCAAGGCCGGCGATGCAGACCGGCGCCCCCCAGCGCCGCGGCAGGCTCTTACGCCCGCGCCGTGAGCTCCTCACGGATCTCCTTCGGGAGCATGAAGCGGACGTCCTCGTGGACGGTGCGGAGCTCGGAGACGTCGTCGGCGCCGCGGTCGCGGAAGAAGGAGACGAGGCGCTCGACCAGCTCCTCTGGGGCGGAGGCCCCGGAGGTGATGCCGACGGTCTCGACGCCGTCGAGCCACTCCTCCCGCACCTGGCTGTGGTTGTCGATCAGGTGGGAGGCGGCGCCGTGTTCGCGGGCCACCTCGACCAGTCGGTTGGAGTTGGAGGAGTTGGTCGAGCCGATCACGAGGACGAGGTCGCACTCGCGGGCCAGCTGCTTGACGGCGATCTGGCGGTTGGTGGTCGCGTAGCAGATGTCGTCGGACTTACTGCTGACGATGCCGGGGAACTTGGCCCGCAGAGCGGCGATCACCTCTGCGGTCTCGTCGACGGAGAGCGTGGTCTGGGTGATGAAGGCGACCTTCTGCGGGTCCGGGACCTCGAGCGACTCGACTTCGTCGGCGGTTTCGATCAGGACGATGCTGTCGGGCGCCTCGCCGGTCGTCCCTTCCACCTCCTCGTGACCCTCGTGGCCGATCATGATGATCGTGTAGCCCTGGGCGGCGAAGCGGCGGGCGGAGACGTGGACCTTGGTCACCAGCGGGCAGGTCGCGTCGATCGTCCGCAGCCGGCGGGCGGCGGCGTTCTCGTGCACGCTCGGCGCCACGCCGTGAGCGGAGAAGACGACCATCGCGCCCTCCGGCACCTCGGTCTCCTGCTCGACGAAGATCGCCCCGCGCTCGGCCAGCTCCTGTACGACGTGCTTGTTGTGGACGATCTCCTTGCGCACGTAGACCGGCGCGCCGTAGAGCTCCAGCGCGCGCTCGACCGTCTGCACGGCGCGGTCGACGCCGGCGCAGTAGCCGCGCGGCGCAGCGAGGAGCACCCGTTTCGGGCCGGTGGCGGTGGCTGCCATGTCTGCAGGGTACCGAGCACCGCATCCGAGTTTGAGCACAGCCGGCTGGGTAAAGGGTCGGAAGCGGTGATCAGATTGCGGCGTGACATCCCACACAGCCCCGATTTTGCGGCGAAGCTAGCCTTGCCTGATGGCAACTGAGGGCCGACATCTCGACCGCCTCACCGCCGTCGACGCCTCGTTCCTGACGAACGAGAGCTCGAACAGCCACATGCACGTGGGCGGAATCCTGATCTTCGAGGGGCCGCCGCCGCGCTACACCGACCTGGTCGAGCACGTGCGCAGCCGCCTGCCGCTGGTGCCGCGCTTCCGCCAGAAGCTGGTGGTGCCGCCGCTGGAGGCGGGCCGGCCGCTCTGGGCCGACGACGTCAACTTCAACCTCACCTACCACATCCGCCATACCGCACTGCCGGAACCGGGCGGCGAGGAGCAGCTGAAGAAACTGGCCGGGCGGATCTTCTCCCAGCAGCTCGACCGCTCGAAGCCGCTCTGGGAGATGTGGCTGGCGCAGAACCTCGAAAAAAACCGTTTCGCGATCCTGACCAAGACCCACCACGCGATGGTCGACGGGGTCAGCGGCGTCGACATCGGCACCGTCCTCTTCGACCTCGAGCGCGAGGCGAAGCCGCTGGACCTGGAGGACGAGTGGGTGCCGCAGCCCGAACCGGGCACGACCGAGCTGGTCGCGCGGGGGATCGCCGACGCGGTCGCCGCCCCGATCGAGCTGGCCGAGCGGGCGGTCGCCGCCGTCCGCAATCCGGAGACGACCGCCCGCAAAGCGGTCGAGGCGCTGGAGGGCGTGGGCGAGATCGTCAGCGCCTTCACCGACCCGGCGCCGGACGTGCCGTTGAACGAAGAGATCGGGCCGCACCGGCGCTACGTCTGGGCGCGCTCGGACCTCTCGACCTTCAAGCACATCAAGGACACCTTCGGCGGCACCGTCAACGACGTCGTGCTGGCGGTAGTGACCGGGGCGCTGCGCACCTGGCTGCACCGTCGTCAGGTGCGGACCGAGGGGCTGGAGCTGCGGGCGCTGGTGCCGGTCTCGATTCGAACGGCAGACGAGCGTGGCGACCTCGGCAACCGGATCGCGCTGATGCGGGGGCCGCTGCCGGTCTACATCGAGGACCCGGTGCGGCGCCTGCGGGCGATCAGCGACGCGATGGCGGGGCTGAAGCGCTCCAAACAGGCGCTGGGTGCCGAAGTGATCTCCCGCCTCAACGACTTCGCGCCGCCGACGCTGCTGGCGCAGGCCTCGCGGATCAACTTCTCGACCCGCCTCTTCAACCTGATCGTCACCAACGTGCCGGGGCCGCAGATGCCGCTCTATGTGCTCGGGCGCGAACTGGAGGAGGTTTTCCCGGTCGCCTTCCTGCCGCAGAACCACTGCCTGGCGGTGGCGATCATGAGCTACAACGGCAAGGTCGGCTTCGGGCTGCTGGCCGACTATGACTGCATGGAGGACGTCGAAGTCGTCAGCGACGGGATCAGCGAGGCGCTGGCCGAGCTCGAGGCGGCTGCGGGCGCGGCCGTCAAGGCAGCGTGAGGCGGGTTCGTCCCGCATAGCGGGAACAAACCGCCTAAGCCGAGCGATCGTCCTCTTTAGGCTTTCTCCATGCCCCTGCTGCTGATCGTCCTCTTCATCGTCGTCCCGATCGCCGAGCTCTACGTGATCATCCAGGTGGGCCAGCTGATCGGGGTGGTGCCGACGCTGTTCCTGCTGCTGGCAGACGCGCTGCTCGGGTCGTGGCTGCTGAAACACGAGGGCCGCGGGGCGTGGCGCCGGTTCAACGAGGCGCTGGCGGCGCGGCGGTTCCCGGGCAGGGAGGTGGTCGACGGGGCGCTGGTCATCGTCGGCGGAACGCTGCTGCTGACGCCGGGCTTCATCACCGACGTCGCCGGGCTCTTCCTGCTGCTGCCGCCGACCCGCGCGATCACCCGGCGACTGCTGAAGCGGTTCACGATCGGCCGCTTCGCGATCGTCGGCATGTCCTCAGGCGAGCCGAGCCCCTTCGGCTCGCCGCCGCGCCGGCCGGACCAGCGTCCCAGCCGCGACTACGACTTCGAGGGAACCGCCGAAGAGGTGCCGCCGCAGGGCGACGGCGACCCCCGCCTGCCGCGCAGCGACCGGGGCTGAGATGGGCGACGGGGAGCGGCAGACCCAGCGCCTCCACCTCCGCCCCCCGACCCCCAGCGACCGCGCCCTCTACCACGCCCACTTCACCAGGCCCGAGGTCGAGGCCTGGTTGCGCCCCTCCCCCCTGCCCCCCTTCAACTCCGGCGCCCTCGACGAGCTGGCCGAGGGCGACCAAGCCCACTGGTCCGACCACGGCTTCGGCCCCTGGATCCTGATCGAGAAGAATTCAGGTGCCTTCGCCGGCCGCGGCGGCCTCCACTGGACGACGGTCGAAGAGATCGGGATGGTCGAGCTCGCCTGGAGCATCGAGCCCGCCCTGCACGGCAAGGGCTACGCCACCGAGATGGCGGAAGCGGCGATCGAGTGGGCGCGCGAACTGCAGATCGAAGAACTCGTGGCCCTGGTCCTGCCGGCCAACGCCGCCTCCCGGCGAGTGGCCGAAAAGGTCGACTGCGAGCAAAGGGGCGAAATCGACCACGCCGGTCTCCCGCACCTGCTGTTTCGTCTGCAGATCACCGGGCCCCGACCCATCGAATAGCGCAGCGATCCCTACAAGAGGGGCGTATCTACGTCGCGGTATTCAGAATATTTTAAGGTGCTTTGATCGTTATCGACCAGAGCAGGAGACCAGATGAACTTCGTTAAATTTTGGGAAGTCATAGCGCTGGTGAACAGAACGCAGTGCATCATCACCATCAGCCCTTGGGCTTGCCACCTGGAGCTGCGGCCAGGGCAAGCGGAAACTATGTATTGCTGCCAGGCTTCTGACGGCGTCATCGCCAACGGCCGGGTGTACAGGTGGGCTCAAAGCGGGCTGATCCAAAATCCGGAGTCGGCTGCGTTCGTCCTCTGCACTCCCGAGCTGATCGAGCTAGCGGTCTACAGGCCCCTGGAGGGAGGCGAGGAGCCTTCGACCAAGACTGTTCTGAAGGCGGAGCTGGACCCCAGCACTTCTGCGGAGGAGTTGATGTCCGAGAAGTAGGTCCGCCTGGAGCGTCACCTGAAAGTCAAGATCGCTAGAACCCCAAAGCGAACTTGGCGTCCTCGGTCATCATTTCCGGGCTCCAAGCAGGGTCGAAGACCATCTTGGGGTGCACGGCGGTGACGCCGGGGAGGTCACCGACGAACTCGCGCATCTGCTCGGAGACCTGGGGGCCGATCGGGCAGGCGGGGGTCGTCAGGGTGAAGGTGACGTAGACCTCGCTGCCCTCGATGTTGACGTCGTAGACGAGGCCGAGGGAGACGAAGTCGAGGCCGAGCTCGGGGTCGATGACCTCCTCGAGGACCTCGTAGACGTCCTCCTCGGTGAGGGTTTCGTCGTGGGGATCGGTCGCGGGGGTCTGCTGGTCGGCGGCTGCGGGGTTCTCGGACATGGCCCAATGGTAGCCGGGAGCTAACGCGGCTCCGGCGGCGGGCCGTCCGGCGCCGGCGCCAGCTCGAGCTGGTACCAGCCGACGTCGCGCCAGGCGCCGTGCTTCCAGCCGATCTCGCGGTTGACGCCCACCAGCTCGAAGCCGAGGCTCTCGTGCAGGCCGCAACTGGCCTCGTTCGGCAGGGTGATCCCGGCGCAGGCCATGCGGATGCCGCGCTCGCGGAGGCGGTCGAAGAGGGCCCGGTAAAGGGCGCGGCCGACGCCGCCGCCGCGGGCGTCCTCGGCGACGTAGACGGAGACGCCGGCGCTCCAGCGGTAGGCGGGGCGCTCGTTGAAGGCGGTGGCGTAGGCGTACCCGACCACCCGTCCCTCCCGCTCGGCGACGAGCCAGGCGTGGCTGGCGCCGTAGCGCTCGATCCGCGCCGCCATCTCGGCCGTCTCCGGCGCCCGTTCCTCGAAGGAGACCGGACCGCCCTCGACGTGCGGCGCGTAGATCTCCGCGCAGGCGCCGCCATCGCGCTGGGGGTCGGCATCGCGGATCGTCAGGTCGGACATGAGGGCGGCAGTCAATCACTAGGCTGCGCGGCATGAGCGAGCTGGGGCAGATCGTGCGGCGGTCGATCGGGATCGTCTTCGACGAGGGCGGCCTGCTGGCGCTCACCTCGCATACCCCGGCCGGCGCCGAGGGGCATGGCGAAGAGGAGGTGACCGCGGTCCTCTGCGATCCCGACGGCGCCCCCCTGACCTTCGAGGAATCGCTGCTCTCGACCGAGTACGGCGAGGACGGGGTGCAGCGGCGGGCAACGCTGGAGCTGTGGCCCGACGTCGAGGAGATGCGGCCGCTGCGCGGGGCCGGAACGCTGATCAACTCGGTCTGCGTGCGGCGGCAGGGGGTCGACTCGCAGATCGCCTTCTTCCGCTGGTCGGTCGAGGGGCGCGAGGGGCTCGGCACCTACGAGGTCGCCCGCAGCGCCAATGGCTGAGCCCCCACTCAATCGCTTACGGGCGGTCGTCTGCGACTTCGGAGGTGTTCTGACGACGCCGCTGCTGAATTCTTTCGCGGCGATCCAGGACGATGTCGGCATCTCCGCCGAAAGCCTCGGCCTGGCGATGCGCCACGGGCTCGCAGAGGGCGAGGAGCTGCCGCTCTTCAAGCTCGAGCGCGGCGAGATCAGCGAGGACGAGTTTCTCGATCGGCTCAGCGACGGACTGGAGGAGATCCTCGGCCACCGCCCCCACCTCCACCGCTTCCGCCACATGTTCTTCGACGCGCTCGATCCGAACGAGGAGATGATCGCGCTGATGCGCGAGCTGCAGGCGCGCGGGCTGACGATGGCGATGCTGACCAACAACGTGCGCGAGTGGGAGCCGCTCTGGCGCTCGATGCTGCCGGTCGACGAGATCTTCGAGACGATCGTCGACTCCGCCTTCGTCGGCGCCCGCAAGCCGGAAGCGCGGATCTATGAGCTGACGCTGGAGCGGATCGGGATGCCGGCCGAGGCCTGCCTCTTCGTCGACGACCTCAGCCACAACTGCGAGGGGGCCGAGGCGGTCGGGATGCAGGCGATCCACTTCCGCGACAACGAACAGGCGATCGCGGCGATCCGCGCGGCGGTCGGGGCGGACGCGCCCGACCGCTAGGCGCGCTGGCGGGCGGCCGTCTCGGCGCCGTCGCCGCCTAGCGGCCGCGACGGCGCTTCGCGCCAGCGGCGGGCGAAGGGCAGGCGCCAGCTGTGGGGCGCGATCAGGGCGCCGATCTCGGTCGGCCCCCACGACCCCTGCGGGTACGGTTTCACCGCCGGCGGGTCCTGCAGCAGCGGTTCGGAGACCTCCCACAGCCGCTCGATGCCTTTGGCGGTGTTGAAGAGGGTGCGGTCGCCGACCATCGCGTCGCGGATCAGCCGCTCGTAGGCCTCCACCGCCTCGCCGGCGTAGCCGGTTTCCTCGAGCGAGAACTGCATGCTCGCCTTCTCCAGCACCATCCCCATCCCCGGCCGCTTGCCGTAGAAGGAGAGCGAGACCCGCGAGGACTCGTCGAGGTCGAAGGTGAGGTGGTCGGGGCCGTAGCGGCCAACCCGCGAGTGGGCGGGGAACATCGCGTGGGGCGGCTCGCGGAAGGCGATCGAGATGATCCGCGCGCTTTCTCCCATCCGCTTGCCGGTGCGCAGGTAGAAGGGGACGCCGCTCCAGCGCCAGTTATCGACTTCGCAGCGCAGGGCGACGAAGGTCTCGGCCGATGAGTTGGGATCGATCCCGGCCTCGTCGCGGTAGCCCTCGTACTGACCGCGCACCACGTACCTCGGGTCGAGCGGCTGCAGGCTGCGGAAGACCTTGTTCTTCTCGTCGGTGATCGGCTCCGGCGCCAGCGCCGTCGGCGGCTCCATCGCGACGAAGGCGAGGATCTGCATCAGGTGCGTGACGACCATGTCGCGGAAGGCGCCCGTCCGCTCGTAGAAGGCGGCGCGGGAGCCGACCCCGAGCGTCTCCGGGACGTCGATCTGGATGTGGTCGATGTGGTTGCGATTCCAGATCGGCTCGAAGAGGCCGTTGGCGAAGCGCAGCGCAAGGATGTTCTGCGCCGCCTCTTTGCCGAGGAAGTGATCGATGCGGAAGACCTGTTCCTCGGCGAGGACTTCGTGGACCATCTGGTTGAGCTTGCGGGCGCTGACGAGGTCGGTCCCGAACGGCTTCTCCATGATCACGCGGGAGCGCTCCGAGAGGCCGCAGCTCTTCAGCATCTGGATCACGTCGGGGGCGGCGGCCGGCGGCACGCTCAGGTAGTGCAGGAGTCGCATCTCCGATCCCAGTTCGCCTTCGGCCTCCCTTGCCGCCTCGGCCAGCTTCTCCGGCGCCTGCGAGTGCGGCACGTAGCGAAGCCGGCCGGAGAACTCGTGCCACTCCTCGCCGCCGAAGGCGTGGCGGGCGAACTCGCGGCAGGCACGTTCGGCGATCCCGCGGAACTCGGCGTCGCCGATCTCCTCCATCGAGACCCCGATGATCCGGAACTCCGGCATCAGCCCCGCCTGGAACAGCCGCAGCAGCCCCGGCAGCAGCTTCCGCCGCGCCAGGTCGCCGGTGGCGCCGAAGATGACGATCGCGTGCGGGGGAACGTCCAAGGAGCCGAGCTTAGCCCGCGTAGATAACCGCAACTCTTTGTCGTCTATCCTGTCGACACGGAGAGCAGAGGCCGCGAGGTGCGGCGAGCGCCTGATAAGCGTGAGGTCGGTCTAATCAACCGGCAGGGGTTCGAGTCCCCCGCTCTCCGCCACAGAATGACCCGCCAAGCGGAAGTCGGTTGAAACGCACGCCCCCGCTGATACGATCAAGGGGCTTATCAGGCGTTTGTGGGCTGATTACCCACCTTTGCAACTAGACCCGCACAGGCGGGTCTTTTTGTTGCGTCCATCCCCATGACGGCCCACCCGTCAGCCCCTGTCCGTTGGCGGCAGCTCTTCCAGTTCGATCCACCTGCTCCTCCTACCCCGATTCACGTCTCGATGCGCGGCGAAGCAGAGAGCCGCAGCGAGAACGAAGCCGGCCGCAGCAATCCAGAGGTCAACAGGACGCACCGCCAGTCGCGGAGAGAGAGTCAGTGCAGCGAGACCAATTGCGAAGGCGAAGCCGGCAAAGGCGATGCCGAGCGTCTGCCAGATGACCGAGGGTTCCGGCCTCTCCCGTTCTCGAACCTGTCTCCGCACTCCCATTCCCCGGTACGCACTCCACTGACAGTATGTCCAATAATAATATCTATATTGGACAGAAGCCTAGAAAACAACTAGATAAAATTCTAAATTAAAAACTAGACATAGACTCTTATTTAGTCCAGATGCAGTTACCCCTCGGTGGCACTGCTCGACCTCGTCTACGGGGCTGATCGAAAGAGGTTTTTTGCCGCCGTCAATGAGATCTTGAGTAAGGCCGGGTCGTGTATGGCCCCGATGATCAACGCGATGCCGATAGCCACACCTGAGACGAGAAGAAGGACGCGCTGAACAAGCGCAACGTTCAGGTGGCGAACTCGAGCCTCGACCTCACGAGCGCGAGCGTCGGCCTCTCGAGCTTTGGCCTCGGCTTCGTGCCGTTCCGCCCGCTCCCGCTTCGCGACCTCTTGCTGACGGTAGAGCGCGATCTGGCGTTCATTGCGAAGGCCCTGGTTCTCGTCCGGCTGCTTCTTCTTGAAGGGGTTTGGGAGGCGCAATTCCGTCTCCACGCGCACTGGCTCTCACCCCTGCCGGATCGAGCGCGAGTGCGTCTTGAGACGAACTGCGATCCTGTCCTACTGCCTTAGGCACACTCGGGACAGGCCGAGCCTTGTGCCCGCACGCCGTCGGTCCGGCGCGCTATCACCCACTGCTGGTCGGATGGAAGATCAACAGTCGAGCTGATCAGTTCTACCCAGCAATGGGCTGCCCGGCATTCGTGCGCCGTTTCCGGACGAAATCCGCGCCCGGTCGATTGAAGGGCTCCTATCAGCTAGGCAGCTTTGGCCTGCAGCAGCGCACCATCCGCCTGTTCTTCGGCAGCCTCGATGGCCAAGACCGCCTCGCGCAATTCCCGTTCGGTGCGGCCGATCTCGGCGGTCAACTTCTGCTGACGCTGGCGGTGCGCTTCGAGCGAAGGGCCGTTGTCGGGAACGCTGTTCAGTAGTTGCCCCATTTCGGCCTGCTGCTGACGCAGGCGCTCGCGCAGTTGCTCAACGGCTTCCAGATCAAGCAGGTAATAGCCGGACTTGGTCGTGCTGCGAATCAGTGGCGAGCGGCTGACCTGGTTCAAGAAAACGGCATCCGGTCGCTTGCCTGCCGCTGCGTAGCCCTCCTGCTGCAGGAGCGCGTACCAATCGCGGTAATGGATCGGGCTCTGGCCGTGTTTACGGATTAAGAGCGGCACAGCGACGGCGCGGATACCTGCTCCGCTCAGCTCCTCCGGCGCACCCGGATCGCGAGCCTCCACCGGGCGGATCTCAATCGGCGCTGGCGTCGAATCGGCAAGCTCCTCCAAAACTTCAAGCTGCTTATCGATGGCCGCCATTTCGATCTCAATGGCACTGGCTTTGGCCAGCCATCCTCGCCGTTTCTTGTCAAGCTGAGCGTGCTGGCGCTGCAAGCGATCCCGCTCTGCACGAGCGGCGCGGGAGAAGCGCTGCGAAGTTTTGATCTGCGGTTGAGCCACGGCGGCGGTTCTATCGAGAACGTCCCTGTTGATTCTCAGCCGCCCACGGTCGTTGTCTAAGCCTCACTCGGCGGTCTAGAGCGGGCTGCCCCAATGGAATGTCTAGCTCAAGGTTGTGGAAACCTCTGTGGAGAACCCGCTGAATTTCGCATTATCAAGCCAAATTTCCTAGTAGAGGTGCTTTTCCTGGGGATAACTCAGCTCCACTGAAATATCCGCAAACGAGGGAGATTTTTCGCTCTAACAACGGGATCACAGTTGGTTGTCTCAGTCTTGAGTTAGTCGTTTCAAAGCCGTTGCGTTTTTTCTGTCCGACCGGTGGAGCATCTTGTCCCGGCAACAGTCGAGCTGATCGGAAGGAGATCCTCATGCACCACAACCACGCCACTCGACAAGGAAGCGCACGGCCATCGCTGAGGCCGGTCCGCTCTCACGGCAAGGGAGCCCTACATCTGATCTCGGATTCCGCGGAACAGCAGGCGGGCCCAAACCGCGACAACGTGGTCAGCATGCTTCGCCACAGCGTCGGTTCCGTCCTCGATGGCTTGAGCGAAGCCCAGGCCAAAGTGCGGGACGCGAGGCGACTCCACGAAATCGCGCTCTCGGTCGGCGACGAGCAGGTCGCAGCGATGATCAGCCACGAATTGGGACAGGTTGCGGCAGCAGCCCGAATTACCGGATCAGAACCGGATCGACCCGCGTCGTAAGGAGCAAAGCCGACTAGTTGTCGGAACCGGCGCGGTCCCAGACGTAGAGCTCGAGGGCCTCGGTCGCGAGCTCCATCAGGCGGGGTGGGCCGAGGAGACCGAGGACGAGCTCTAAGGCGTCCTCCTCGGTGACGCCGGAGTCGACGGCCTCCTCGCCGCGGAAGCCGGCGGCGAGCTTGAGGGCCTCGCGGCGGTTCTCGCCGAGGGAGCTGAAGGCGCCCATCAGGAAGTCGCGGTTGGGGACCGGCTGGCCGACCTCGAGGGAGCCGTGCCAGGCGGCGAGCATCGAGAGGTCGTGCTCGTCGAGCTCGGCGATCGCCTTCGCGTAGTGGAGCTCGAGCTCGGAGTCCGGGATCTCGTCGACCCAGGCCCGCACCGCCTCCCCGAGGAGCTGGCGACGGGCCTCGCGGCCGATCGAGTCGGCGATGGCTCGGATTGCGTCGGCGGGGTCTACGAAGCAGAGTGACATTCGCTGCGGGGCAATTTAGAGGCGGTGGCTGACGCTAAAAAGTTGCCGTTATCCCCCAGTTTGCGGGGTAGCGCCCGCTCTGCGCCGGACCCGTTCGTAGGCTGGGAGAGGTGCCGCTGAAACTGATCTACGGGCCGCCCAACTCCGGCCGTGCCGGAGTCGTCCGCCAGGACTTCCTCGCCGTCCTGGAGCGGGATCCGATCCTCGTCATGCCGACGATCGACGACGTCTTCGCCTTCGAGCGCGAGCTGTCCACTGTGGGTGGACGTGCGGGCGCGGTGTTGGGCGGAGCGGCGATGACCTTCGGCGCCCTCTTCCGCACCGTCGCCACCGCCGCCGGCGCCCCGCCCGGCGCCGAGCTCTCCCCGGCGCAGCAGCTGCGCGCGGTGGCGGTGGCGATCGCGACCCGGCGCGAGCGGCTGGGACCACTGCGGCGCTCCGCCGGCCGGCCGCGCTTCGCGGCGGCGCTGGAGCGGCTCTTCGACGAGCTGCAGGCGGCCGGGGTCGCGCCGGAGGAGGTCGAGGCGAGCGCGGCGACGCTGGAGGGCTCCGCTTACCTCAGCGACCTCGCCACCCTCTTCGCCGGCTACGAGGAGGTGCAGCGACGCAGCGGCCGCGGCGACGCCCACGCCATCGCCCGCGAGGCGATCGCGCAGCTGCGGCGCGATCCGGAGCTGTGGGGGGAGCGGCCGGTCCTCCTCTACGGCTTCGACGACCTGACCGAGAACCAGTTCGAGCTGGTCGCGGCGCTGGCGGAGCGCACGCAGGTGACGGTCGCCCTCCCTTATGAAGAGGGGAACGCGGCGCTGGCGGCCCGCGGGCGGCTGCTGGCGCGGCTGCGCGAGCGGATCGGCGCGGAGGAAGTGCGGACCGGGCACGATCCCGCCAACACCGACAGCCCGCTCCTCTTCCACCTCACCCGCTCCTTCGGCGCGCCGCGACCGCAGCGGCTGGCGCCGGACGGCAGCCTCACCCTGCTGCGCTCGGCCGGGACCCGGGCGGAGGCGGAGGCGATCGCCGCCCACGTCTCGCGGCTGGTCCGCGACGGCGCCGAGGTGGCCGAGATCGCCGTCGCCCTGCGCGACCCCCCCCGCCGCGGCCCGGAGATCGCGGCGGCGCTGGAGGCGAACAACATCGCCGTCGCGCTGGAGGCCGAGGTGCCGGTGGCGGGCACCAGCGTCGGCGGCACTTTGATCGCCCTGCTGGAGGCCGAGTTCGGCGCCCACCGCGCCGCTGACCTGCTGCGCTACCTGCGCGGGCCCTCCGGCTTCTCCCTCCGCCGGGTCGACTGGTTCGAGCGGCGGCTGCGGCGCCGCCGGGTGCGCGACGCGGAGACGGCGCTGCTGCTCTGGCAGGGCGAGGACGTTGACCCGCCGCGCGACCTGCTGCGCCTGCGCGAGGCCGCCGAACGCTCCCCGGCCGAGCTGGCGGCGGAGGTCGGGGCGCTGGCGGCGCGGATGGCCGCGCGGCCGCTGCGCGACGAGGAGGACGGGCCGGCGCTGGGCAGGCACGACGGGCTCGAGCTGCGCGCGGCGGCGGCGATCGCCTCCGCCCTCGCCGAGCTGGCGGAGCTCGGCGAGCTGGCGCCGCGGCCGGAGGAGCTCGCCGGCGTCATCGCCGAGCTCGACTTCCGCGTCTGGTCGGGGCCGGTCGAGGGCCGGGTGCGCGTCGCCAGCCCCTACCACCTGCGCGCCGCCCGCTTCGACCACGTTGTCGTTGGCTCGCTGCAGGACGGCGAGTTCCCCCGTCGCGACCGCGGCGCCGACCCCTTCCTCGCCGACTCGCAGCGGGAGACGCTCGGCCTCGACCCCCGCCGCGACACCGAAGCCGAGGAGCGCTACCTCTTCCACGCCTGCCTCGCCCTCCCCCGCAAGACGCTCGTCCTCTCCTATCGCGACAGCGACGAGGACGGCGCGGCGGCAGCCCGCTCGCCGCTGCTCGACGAGGTGCGCGCGCTGCTCGCCCCCACCCCGGACGGCGCCGCGCCCGACCCGGTCGAGGAGGAGATCACGGAGACGCGCGACCTGGCCCAGGTGGTCGCGCCACTTGCCGAGGCGCCCTCGGAGGACGAGCTGGCGCGGGCGCTGGTGGCGACTTTGGGGGGCTATAGCCCCCACAAATCACCAATCGCAGATGGTCCGGCCGCCGAGGCGCCGGCGCTGCTGGCACAGGTCGGGATTGAGGGCGAGCTCTCTGACCGCCTCACCGCCCGCGTCGCCGCCGCCCACCGCGCCGAGGCAGCCTCCAGCGCGCCCGGGCCGCTGACCAACCCGGCGGTACTGGAGCAACTTGCCGCCGTCCCCGCCTACGGCGGCACCACCCTGGAGGGGTTCGACGAATGCTCCTACCGCTGGTTCGCCGGCCACGAGCTCGACCCGCAGCTGCTCGAACCGCTCCCCGACCCGATCGTCCAGGGCGGGCTGATGCACGCCGCCCTCGACCGCCTCTACCGCGAGCGACCCGGCGGCGACCAGCTGCCGCGCCCCAGCTCCCTCGCCGCCTGGACCGCGCGCGGCCGTGAGCTGGTGGCGGAGCTCGCCGCCGAGCGAGAGCTCGGCACCCACCCGGCCGAGCGGGCGATCGCCCGCCGGGTCGAGCGCCTGCTGGAGCGCTTCCTCACCGAGGAGGCCGAGCGCGAGACCGGCGGCTTCGAGCCCTGGCTGCTGGAGGCGCGCTTCGGCGAGGACCCCGACGCCGAGCGGCCGGCGCTGAACCTCGGCGGCTGGGGCCTCCACGGCGCCGTCGACCGGGTCGACCGCTCGGGCGACGGCCGCGCCGTCGTCATCGATTACAAGCTCTCCGGCCAGGTGACGCCACGGGAGAAGTTCGAGGAGAAGGCGAAGCTGCAGCTGCCGCTCTACCTGCTGGCGGTCGCCGAGCACTGGGGGGCGCGGCCGGTCGGCGGCCTCTACCACCCGCTGCGCGGCACCTCCTCGCGGCGCCCGCGTGGGGTCGTCTCGGCCGAAGCCGCCGAGGAGCTCGGCGGCTACGGCCTCTACGCCAACGACGTGGTCGAGCCCGAGGCGCTGGCGGAGCTGCTGGAGGACTCGCGCCGGCGCGCGGGCGCGATCGTCACCCGCATGCGCGGCGGCGACATCCGCCGCGACCCAGGGCCGCGGCCGGGCCTGCGCGGCCACGACGTCTGCCCCGCCTGGTGCGCCTTCGCGCCGATCTGCCGCCGCGACCGCTCGCCGCGGTTCGAGGAAGACCGGGAGGACGAGAACGGTGAGCGCTGAGGCCGTGGCGCCGTCCCGACAGCCGACCCCCGAGCAGGCCGCGGCGATCGCCGCCCGCGGCGGCGACGTGCTGCTGGAAGCGGGCGCCGGGACCGGCAAGACCGGGGTGATGGTCGATCGCTACTGCCGCCTCGTCTGCGACGCCGGCCTCTCACCCGACGCGATCCTCGCCTTCACCTTCACCGACAAGGCGGCGGCGGAGCTGCGGCAGCGGATCCGGGCCGAGCTGGCACGGCGGGCCGAGGCCGGCTCCGAGCGGGCGGCGGCGGTGCTGGCGGGGATCGGCGGCGCCTGGGTGACGACGATCCACGGCTTCTGCAACCGGGTGCTGGCGGCGCATCCGGTCGCCGCCGGGGTCGACCCGGGCTTCCGGGTGCTCGACGCGCCGGAGGCGGCGCGGGCCGCCCGCGAGGCCTTCGACGACGCCCTGGTCGAGTTCCTGAACGCGGACGCGACCGGGAGCGACCCCTTCCGCGGCGACGCGGCGAAGGAGGAGACCGTCGCCGCCTTCGACGTCGAAGCGCTACGGGGAGCGATCGCCGCCATCCACGACGAGCTGCGCAGCCGCGGCATCCCCCGGCCGGCGCTGCCCGAGCCGCCGCCTCCGGACCCCGAGGCGGCGCTGCGCTGCGCCACCGAGGCGGCCACCGAGTGCCTGGCCGAGCTGAAGGAGGGCAACGGCAAACGCGAGCTGCTGGAGCGGGCGCTGGCGCGGCTTTCGGCGCCCGGCGAGCCGCCGACGGTCGATGAGCTGCGCGCCTTCGCCACCAGCAGCAAGGCGAAAGCGCTCACGGCCTACAAGGAGGCGATCGACGCCGCGATCGCCCGCGTCGCCGAGGCGGGTGAGGGCGGCCGCGCCTACCGCCATCTCGCCGAGCTGCTGGAGCTGTACGGCGCCCACTTCGAGGCGGCGAAGGAGCGGCGCGCCGGGATCGACTTCGAGGACCTGCAGATCCTCGCCGCGCGGCTGCTGGAGCGGGAGGAGATCGGCGGCCACTACCGCGCCCGCTTCGGCCAGATCCTGGTCGATGAGTTCCAGGACACCAATCGCCTGCAGCTGCGGCTGATCGAGGCGCTGCGCGGGCCGAAGACCGAGCTGGTCGTGGTCGGCGACGAGCTGCAGTCGATCTACGGCTTCCGCCACGCCGACCTCGACGTCTTCCGCCGAGCGCGCGAGGAGATCGACCGCCGCGCCGACGCCGAGCTGATGCGCCTCAGCGGCAACTTCCGCTCGCGCCCGGAGCTGATCGGCGCCGTCAACCTCTTCGGCGAAGCGCTGCTGGGCGACGCGTACCAGCCGCTGCGGGTTGGTGATGCACCTGCGGGCGAGCAAGGATCAGTGGAGCTGCTGCTGACCGCGCGGGACGGCTGGGACGCCGACGGGCTCGACCTCGAACCGGCGATCGACGGGGCCACCCCGCTCAACTGCCTGGCCGAGGCTCGCTTCGTCGCCGAGCGCCTGCGCGAGCTCGCCGCGGCCGGGGTGCCGCGCGGCGAGATGGTGGTGCTGCTGCGCGCCTTCACCCACCTCGACGCCTACGAGGACTCGCTCGAACGCGCCGGCCTGCGCCCCTACGTGGTCGGCGGCCGCGGCTACTGGTCCCAGCAGCAGGTCGCCGACGTCTGCGCGCTGCTGGCGGTGATCGCCAACCCGCTCGACGACCACGCCCTCTTCGGCGCCCTCGCCTCCCCCGCCTGCGGTGCCGCCCCCGACACGCTCTGGCTGCTGCGCGCCGCGGCCGGCAAGCGACGCCACGTCTGGCCGGCGCTGGAGCAAGCCGCGCGCGCCGCCGAGGCGGAGTTGACCGAGCCAGAGCGGCTGGAGGACATCCCGGAGGACGAGCGGGAGCTGTTGCGGACCTTCGTCGCGCGAATCGGCTCGCTGCGCGAGCGCGGGCCGCGGCTCTCGTTGCCGGCGCTGATCGAGGCGGCGGTGACCGAGACCGGCTACGACCTCGCGGTGCTGAGCCGCCCGGCCGGCGAGGCGCGCTTCGCCAACGTGCGCAAGATGGGGCGCCTGGCGGCCGAGTTCGAGTCTCGCGAGGGGCGCGACCTGCGCGGCTTCCTCGACTTCCTCGCCGCCCGCGCCGAAAGCGCCGAGGCGACGGCCGCGACCGCCGCCGAGGGCCACGACGGGGTGCGGATCATGACCGTCCACAACGCCAAGGGCCTTGAGTTCGGCGTCGTCGCCGTGCCCGACCTGGCGCGCAGCCTGCTCGCCGGCTCGCGGGCGCCGCTGCTTGTCGTCAGCCGCGAGGAGCAGCCGCGGGTGGGCCTGCAGCTGCGCCGCCTCGGCGCCGCCTCGGTCAACCTCTACGACTACGGCGCCCTCTGCGAGGAGGCGAAGGCGCGCGACTCGGAAGAGGGCCTGCGCCTCTTCCACGTCGCCGCCACCCGCGCCCGCCGCCACCTGATCCTCAGCGGCGTCGTCAAACCGGAGACGGGGAACGGGAACGGCAACGGGGCGAAGCCGGGGACACCGGTGATCGAGCGCCTGGTCGACGCCCTCGGCGTCCCGCGCGACGCCGACTCGACCGTGCCGGTCGCGCCGCCGGCGCCGCGGCCGGGCCTGGAGGCCGAGTTCGCCCCCTCGGAGATCGCCGTCCGCGTCAACCTCCCGACGCCGGAGCGCGCCGCCGAACTGCGCGCCACCCGCCGCGAGGCCGCCGCCGAGCGCCCCCTCGGCGAAGGCCCGCCGCCCCTGGTCGAGCGCCGCCCCCCGATCGTCCCCAGCCGCCCCCTCTCCTACACCGCCATCTCCGCTTACAAGGAATGCCCCTACCGCTTCTACATGGAACGGGTGCTGGGGCTCGCGCCAATTGACCAGGGGGCTCCGAGCGACGACGAGGCACTCTCGGCGCCCGAAGAACGAACGGCGCGCGGGGCGGCGGTGCATGCGCTGCTGGAGTGGAGCCAGGCGAACGGGTGGGCGCTGCCGAGCGAGGAGCTGGCGATGCGGCATGCAGTCGCGACGGGGTGGGAGACGGGGGGTGGCGCGCCCCGCCCAACCGGGGGGGGGGGGGGGAGGCGCCACCCCGCGCCCCCCCACCGGGGGCGGGAGCCCGTGGGGGCGGGGGTTTGGTGGGGGCTGGGGGGGC
>JBQCHH010000068.1:0-18542 GCA_051954855.1 Solirubrobacterales bacterium
GCCTCCCCGGGCGGAGGAGCCCCGGTCACTTTCCTGGGGGCCTCGGCCGACGGGACGAAGGTGGTTTTCGAGACCAGCGACAAGCTGAGCCCGAGCGACACCGACACGGAAAGCGACATCTACGAGCGGAACCTCGCCAGCTCCACGACCGAACTCGTGTCCGCGGCCGGCACCTGCCCCGCCCTCCTTGCTGAAGAATGCGCCCCGATCTTCCGGGCGATAGCTCCCGACGGAACGCGAGTCTTCTTCGAGACCAAGGCGCAGCTGGCGCCGGCCGACCAGGATGGCTCCCAGGACGTCTATGAATGGTCGGGGGGCGCCGCGACTCTCGTCTCCACCGGCAGCGAAGGTGAAGAAGGAAAAGGGGAATTCAACGCGGTCTTCGCCGGCATGGCTGAAGAAGGCGAAGAGGTCTTCTTCGCGACGGCCGAAGAGCTCTCCGCTGCGGACACGGACGAAGCCAGCGACGTCTACGAGCGGGCGAGCGGCTCCACCACGTTGATCTCGCCCGGCAGCGCCGACCTCCCTGCTGTCTTCGACGCCGCCTCGCCGGATGGCTCGACCGTGATCTTCAGCACGCGTGAGGCGCTCGGCGGGGGAGACAGCGGCGAAAAGCTGGACGTCTACGAGCACAGCGGCAGCACCACCACGCTGGTCACGCCCGGCAGCTCCGAATTCGACGCCAGTTTCGCCGGAGCCTCCAACGACGCCTCCAAGGTCTTCTTCGTGACCTCGCAGCAACTGTCCTCCGCCGACACCGACTCCAACCCCGACATCTACGAGTGGACGGGCGGCGGATCCCCCGTCCTCGTCTCCACCGGGCCGGTTGGAGGCAACGGAAGCTTCACGCCCCATCTCGCTGCCGTCTCGAACGATGCAAGCCACGCTTTCTTCACGACCAGGGAACGGCTCACCGTCGACGACAACTTCTCGGCGGAAAATGACGTCTACGACCACACCCAGGGGGGAACGCTGCTCGTCTCGACGGGCAACTCCGGGGAACTGCAGCTGGGCCCGCCGGCGCCTGGCCTGACCGGCACCATCCCCGCCTCGCCCAACCCTTCCCTCGAACCGACGATCGTCGGCGAAGCCGAACCTGGGACCGCGATCAAGGTCTACCCGACCGCCGATTGCTCCGGGGCGCCGGCGGGCACCGGGACCGCCGCCGAGCTGATGGGCGCGGGAATACAGGTGACGGTGAAAGCGGGCACTACGACCGCCTTTCACGCCACCGCGACCAACTCCAGCGGCGATACCTCCGCCTGCTCCAGCACCGCGGTCAGCTACACCCAGCAGAGCACGACTCCTCCGCCGCCTCCGGGCGAAGAACCCTCGGGTGGCGGCGGGGGCGGCGCCGGTGGCTCGGGCGGCGGCGGTTCCGGTGGTTCCGGCGCCGGGACGGGCGGTGGCTCGGAAGGGATCAAGATCGGCAGCGTCGTCTATGTGGCCCCGGTGCTGCGGATCACCTTCGGCCCCGCTTCGAAGACCCGGTCGACGCGACCGGTCTTCCGCTTCGTCGATGCGACCGAACAGCCCGGCACCCAGTTCTTCTGCCGGATCGATCGCCAGGCATGGAAAGGATGCATCTCGCCCTACCGGCCCAAGAAGCGCCTGAAGCCGGGCAAGCACGTTTTCGCGGTCAAGGGGAAGAGCTTCGCCGGTCAGTGGGCGCAGCAGCCGGTCAGCCGGCGGTTCAAGGTGGTGGCGAGATGACCTCGTTGCGCTTGCTCTCGCCAGCGGGACGGCAGGAGGGCTTCACCCTCATCGAGATGCTCATCGCGATGACCATGGGCGTCGTGGTGGTGGGCGGTGTCCTGATCCTGATGATCGGAGCGCTGCGCAGTCAGCCGCGGCTCGACAAGCAGGCGACCAACATCGCGACCGCCCGTTACACGCTCGAACGGATGACGCGCGAAATCCGCAACGGGATTCGAGTCGACAAAGAGACGGCCGCGTCGGTCTCCTTCGAAGCCTACGTCCGCCACACCAGCTGCGGCAGCAGCACCGAACCCTCCAGCACCACCGCCTCGACCAAGTGCGAGATCACCTACACCTGCGCGGGCAGCTCCTGCACCCGGATCGAGGCTTCCCCCGGCGTCTACACGGGGACGGCGGCGACGATCATCACCGGCTTGAGCAACGCCTCCAGCGTCTTCACCTGGTCGCCGAGCACGTCCCCCACCTACATCGGCGTCACCCTCAAGCTCCCCGACCCGGAAGGCTCCGGCGCCCTCACCGTCTCTGACGGGGCCAGCCTTCGGAACGCCACCCTGAGCCAATGATGCGGCGAGGGGGTCACAGCGAGGACGGGTTCACGATCGTCGAGGTGTTGATCGCGGCGCTGATCCTGGTCGCGGGCGCGATCGCGACCTTCGGAGTGCTCGCTTCGGCGACCATCAACACCCAGCGGGCGAAGGCCACCCAGATCGCCCTCAGCCGGGCGGAACAGGAAATGGAAGCGCTTCGCAGCCTCTCCGACGAAGAACTGGCGCTGACGGCGGCACCGGCGCACTCGAGCGAAGAAGGCAATCCCAGCTACCGCGTCAGCAACGGCAAGTACGCGCTCACGCGCGAACCGAGCCCGGCCGAATACAAGGAACTCGTCGTCAACGGCGGCGTCAAATATCCGGACGAAATCCTGGAAGGGGGAACGGTCAGCCCCGGCCCCACGAGCTTCACCAGCGGCGAAGTCAGCGGCAAGGTCTACCGCTACATCGTCTGGCGCAACGACGCCAGTTGCTCCGCGGAAACCTGCCCCGGAGAACAGGACTACAAAACGATCGTGGTGGCGGTGAAGCTGAACTCGATGGGCAACGGGGGCACGCCTGGCGGCTACGTGGAAGTCCAGTCCAACTTCGTCGACCCGGAACGCTCCGCTGCCGACAATCCGATTCCGGGGGTGGAAGGGGTGGTCACCGGGCAACAGTTCTTCCTCTCGGACATGCCCTGCTCGGCGACGGGTGAAACCGCTTACGAAGAAATCGCCGCCAACCATCCTTTGCACAACACCCTCGGAACCTGTGCCAGCGGCTTGCAGACGGGAGCGACGAAGGGGGCTCCCGACGCCCTGCTGACCGGATCTCCGCCGGATCCGACGCCCAACGAACCGAACACCCCGCTGACCTACGACTACTCCAGCGACTACGAAGGCTCGCCGACGCAGGAAACGGCCAAGGGAATCCAGCTGCGGCGCGAGGAATCCGCCGGCTGCGTCTACAAGGTGGAAGGCAGGGCGAACGCGCAGTGGGAAGTCCACCGCTGGGTAACCGATCCGATGCCGAAGGAATTCGTGATGACCAGCGGCGAATCCATCGGCCACGTGACGCTCGACTTCTTCACCCGTTCCCTAAGCGACTCGCTCTACACCGGCAAGCTCTGCATCTACCTCTTCAAGCGGGAAGAATCCGGCACCAGCTTCACCGACACGATGCTGGCGAACCGCGAAGGCGGAGCGTCCTACTGGACGTTCTCGCCCGGCAGCAGCTGGCCGAAGGGGGGGTGGAAGGAAGAGATCCTCACCATGGGGTTCAATGCACCCGTGACGATTCCGAAAGGCGCCCGGCTCGGGCTTGCGTTCAGCCTCGAACGGGCCGGCACGCAGGGGGACGCGGTCTCGATCCTCTACGACCATCCCAGCTACCGCTCGCGGATCGAAGTCGACACTACGACCCCGCTCGAAGGCGGCTGAGATGCTGGCGGAGGGAGTCGTCGTGGCCTTCCTCGGGGGGCTGATCGCGGGCAGCTTCGTGACCGTGGTCGCGCACCGGGTGCCGCGTGGGGAATCGATCGTCGGGCCGCGCTCGCGCTGCCCCGGCTGCGGCACCCAGATCGCCGCCTACGACAACGTCCCCGTGCTCTCCTGGCTGCTGCTGCGGGGCCGCGGCCGTTGCTGCGGCGAGGAAATCTCGGCGCGCTACCCACTTGCCGAGCTGGGGCTTGGTCTCGCCTATCTCGCCACGGTTCTGGTGCTGCGCCACGACCCGGCGCAGATGGCAATGGGCCTGGTGTTGGTGACGGCGCTGATGGCGGTGACGATCACCGACCTCGAGCGGCGCATCATCCCCAACAAGATCCTGCTGGTGACGGCGGTGGCGGGGGTGGCGATCGCCGCCATCTTCGACCCTTCGAGCTTGCCCGAACGGGCAATTGCAGCCGTCGCGGCGGGCGGCCTGCTCTTCCTCGCGGCCCTGATCTATCCATCTGGGATGGGCCTCGGGGACGTCAAGCTGGCGGCGGTGATGGGCTTCTTCCTCGGTCGCAACGTCGCTCCCGCGCTGCTGATCGCCCTTGTCGCCGGCTCGGTCGTCGGTCTGGCGCTGATCGCGCGGGAGGGGGCGTCGGCGCGCAAGAAGGCGATCCCCTTCGGGCCGTTCCTCGCGCTCGGGGCCCTGGTCGCCTTGCTGGCGGGAAACCAGCTTGTGGACTGGTATCTCGGCACTTTCTCGTAGAGACGTCCAAGTTCTCCTAGAAATCGGTAATTGCAAGGCGAAAGGTCTGGGCCCTTTCTGTCGATCAAGGGGGAGATGCCTTTGCGCACCCCTTCGTTCACGGGCCTTACCAGGAGCAAGAAGACGGCCAACGTGGTCGGCCTCGACATCGAGGCCGGCAGCGTTGCCGCGACCGAATTGGCGGTGAACGGCTCCGTCGCGGTGAAGACCGCGGCGGTCGGGCCGCTGCCGCCAGGCGCCTTCGGCGAGGGCGAGGTCGCCGATCCGGAGGCGCTGGCCGCGGGTCTGAAGGCGCTGTTCAGCGCCAACAAGCTCTCCAAGCAGGTGCGGCTCGGGGTCGGCAACCAGCGGATCATCGTCCGCACCCTGCGGTTGCCGGCGATCGAGGACCCGAAGGAGCTCGACGCGGCGGTGCGCTTCCAGGCGCAGGAGCAGATGCCGATGCCGATCGACCAGGCGGTGCTCGAGCACCATGTGGTCGGCGGAGTCCCGGGGGAGGACGGGACGGCACCCCAGATCGACGTCGTCGTGGTGGCGGCGCGGCGCGACATGGTCGCCTCCTTCCTCGACCCGATTCGCCGCGCAGGTCTCGAACCGATGGGAATCGACGTGGCGGCCTTCGGGATGATCCGCGCCCTCGCCGGCGCCGGGGCGCCGGTCCCCGCCGAGGGCGAGCTGCCGACGCCGGAAGCCGTGCTCTTCTGCAACGTCGGCGACGTCGCCAACCTCGCCGTGGCGCGAGGGCGCGCCTGCCTCTTCACTCGCGTCTCGCATGCGGGTCTCGAGGCGCTGGCAGGGCGTCTCGCCGCAGCGCGGGGGCTCAGCTACGAACACGCGCTTCAGTGGCTCTCCCACGTTGGCGTCGAACAGCCGGTGGAGGCGATAGAGGGCGACCCCGAGACCGTAGTCGAGGCACGGCGGGCGCTCGAAGACGGCGTTTCCGGCCTGGTCGACGACCTGCGCCTTTCGCTCGACTACTACAGCGCCCAGGACTCGGCCGTGCCGGTGGAGCGGATCGTGCTGAGCGGTCCGGGCAGCGTCATCGCCGGCTTCACGGCGCGCGTCGAAGAAGGCCTCGAGTTGCCGGTGCTGTCGTTCCGCCCGTCGGCGCTGAGCGGTTTCGACGAGATCTCGGCCGCCCGGCTGACCATGCCATTCGGATTGGCATTGGAGAGCTGATGCGCCCGGTCAACCTGATTCCGCCCGACCAGCGCCAAGGCAGTCAGTCGCCGCTGCGGACCGGCCCTTTGCCCTACATCGTGCTCGGAGGGCTGGTCGCGCTTCTCGCCGGCGTGGCCATGCTCGTCACGACGAGCAACCAGATCTCGGAAAGCAAGAACGAACTCGTGACGCTCACGGTGGAAGACGAAGCCGCGCAGGAACAGGCTCAGAAGCTCGCGGCCTATGTGCAGTTCCAGCAATTGCACCAGGAGCGGGTGGAAACCATCAGCAGCCTGGCCGATAGCCGGTTCGACTGGGAACGGGTAATGGGGGAACTCTCGAAAATCCTGCCTCCGGACGTCTGGCTGACGAGCCTCAAGGCCTCGGCCTCGCCGGAAGCTTCCAGCGGCGGCTCCGGCGAATCGGGGGGGTCCAGCCTGCGAGGGTCGATTGCCGGACCTGCCCTCGAACTCAACGGGTGCGCCGATGGTCAGGATGGGGTGGCGGGCTTCATCACCGCTCTGAAGGAGATCGACGGCGTGACCCGCGTCGGGGTGGAATCTTCGGCGATCCCGCCGAAGAAAAGCGGCGCCGAATCCGGTGGCAGCTCGGGCGGTGGCGGAGGCGGAGGCGAAACGGACTGCCGGACGCGCAACTTCGTCGCCCAGTTCCAGATCGTCGTCGCTTTCGACGCTGCGCCGGTTCCGCCCAGTAACGAAGCACCCGAAGAAGCCGCCGCCGTGCCGGCGCCCGAAGGCGGGGAAGAAAGCTCCTCGACCACGACCACGAGCACGGAAGGCTGACGTGAAACAGGAAAGCAAGCTCCTTGTCTCGGTCCTCGCGGTGGTGGTGCTGGCCGGCGCCTTCTGGATGCTGCTGCTCTCACCGAAGCGGGAAGAAGCGAGCAAGCTCGAAACGAAAGTCGAACAGCTGAGGACTTCCCTGGCCCAGGACCAGGCGGAAGCCGCGAACGCGCTGGCGGCAAAACGGCAGTTCTCCACCAATTACAGCCAGCTCGTCGTCCTCGGCAAGGCAGTGCCGGCGGACTCGGAAACCGCGTCTCTGCTGGTGCAGATCCAGCACATCTCGGAAAAGAGCCATGTGCGCTTCGAAGAACTGACCCTCGAATCTGAAGGCGCGGCAGCGCCTCCGCCGGTCGCCGCCCCTGAAGGCGAAAGCTCCGAAGGGACTGCCGCTGCCTCGGAAGCCTCCGTCTCTCCGACGGAGGTGGCTGCCTCGACGACCCCGCTGGGAGCAGCGGTGGGACCCGCGGGCCTTTCGGCGATGCCCTACACCCTGACCTTCACGGGCAACTTCTTCCACATGGCCGACTTCGTCCACGGGCTCGACAACCTGGTGAAGACGACCAATACGAACGTTTCCGTCGACGGACGACTGGTCACCATCAACGGGTTCTCGCTTGCGATGGCGCAGAACGAATTCCCGAAGCTGAAAGCCAGCTTCTCCGTGACCACCTATCTGACCCCACCCGAACAGGGCCTGACCGCCGGCGCGACCCCAGCCGGCCCGGAAGCTGCCGCGACGACGACGGGCGTCCAGGCTTCGGCGACGATTGGAGGAACCCCGTGAAAGGCCTGAAGGGACCGCAGTTGAAGCTCGCGGAGCTGAAGGTGCCGGATGTCCTCAAGGATCTCTACTGGGACCTTCGAGATCGGCGCCTGTTGCCCCTGATCGGCTTGCTGCTCGTCGCGATCGTCGCAGTGCCCTTCCTGCTCGGGAGCGGCGGGAAGAAGCCGGAACCGGTTACTCCGAGTCTCGCCGGGGGGGAAGGCGCCAAGGAGGCGGCGAGCCTGACCGCGGTTCCCGCCGAGCCCGGTCTGCGCGAACCGAGCAAGCGCCTTGCCGGATTGCCCGCGAAGAACCCGTTCCGTCAGCACTTCACGAGCCCTGTGTTCAATAAGGGTGCTGCGCCGCTTCCCGAAGGGTCGGGCGGCGGCGGAGGCGGGACCTCGCCGGAAGTCGTCGAAGGGGGCTCGTCCAGCGGCGGAGGCTCGGCTCCGCCGTCGGAACCAGCGCCTGTGCCGACGGAACCTTCCGGCGAAAGCGGCGGCTCCGGTTCGGGCCCGATCGCCCCGGGAGAAACCCGGCTCCTCACCTTCCACATCGAAATCAAGGTCGCCCACACCGAAGTCACGAAGAGTGGCAGCCAGAAGATGGGCGAACCGGAAACCATGGAAGACGTCAAGGCGCCAACCGCTCTGCCCGGAGCGAAGGCACCGGTCCTGACCTATCTCGGAGCCGACTTCATCAACGAAAAAGCCCTGATGCTGGTCTCCACGGAAGCCACCGCCCTGTTCGGCGACAACAAGTGCGTCGCCGGGCGTTCAACCTGCCAGCTGCTCGAGCTGGAAAAGGGGATGCCGGAGGTGGTCGAATTCGGCGAAAACCACGCTCGCTACAAGTTCGAACTGCTGAAGATCGTGGCCGTCAAAGGTCCCAGGATCAAGCCGCAGGCCGGATAAAAAGGCGCGCTGCGCCGCAAAGCTTCAGTAAGTGAAGCGCCAGCGCTACACTTGTTGAAGCGAGGTCTGTCAACCCGATTTCCTCGCTCTTTGCGATGAGTGCCGAGAGCAACTCCAGCTGCCCCGTCTGTAGGACCGCCGAAGTGGTTTGCGGCAAGTGGACCCTGCTGCTGATCCGCGACCTGGCCGAGGGCAGCGCCCGCTTCTGCGAGCTCGAGCGCTCGCTGGAGGGGATCAGCCCCCGCACCCTCTCCCTGCGCCTGCGGGCCCTGGAGGACGAGGGCGTCGTCGCCCGCCACACCTACCCCGAGGTCCCGCCGCGGGTGGAGTACGCGCTGACGCCGAAGGGCGAGGCGCTGGTGCCGCTGATCGAGGACATGCGCAGCTACGGCATGCGCTGGCTGCTCGGCGACGCCGCGGAAGAGACCCTTGAACCTCAGACCGCCGGCGTCTAACTGATATCTAAACAGTCACAGGAATATGTCGGAGGTGTTCGCTGGCGGCGCATCAATGCGACGTGGCCTCTTGCAAGGCTGGTGATTTCGCCGGAAGGTCTCCTGGTTAAGCCAGCGCCCAAGTTACGCCGGCTCCTGCTCTTGCTGAAAGTTCCAGTTCTAGATGTGTCGTGGGCTGAGGTAGATCGCGTTGAAGAGGTGCGAGGCGTAATGCCGATGAGCTTTGGCCTCTCCCTCCTGATTCACGGAAAGAGAATGATTTGGTGGTGTATATCGGCTGATCTTTCCACTGCGTTGATGGAGGAAATCCCTCGGTATGTGCCAGAAAAGATTGTGCGGCGCCCGAAGCGGAAACTCGTCTTCTAGTGCAGTTCATCCGAGGCGCAGTAATGGATGTCATCTCCCTTCTAGAGTTAGCTTTAGGCCTCGGTGCATCCGCAGCTTTGTACCTCGCTGCTATCCACGGATTCGTGTGGGCGGGAAGGCGACGAATCGAGTGGGCCGCACAGCATGGAGTCACGCTTGGTCCCAAGCCCCGACTCCCGGCGTGGGCCGAGATATGGAGGCGGCATCGCGGCGACACGACTGTCATCTACGGGGCCCTCTTCGTGGCTCTTGCGCTGGCAGGCTTCACGATTTGGCAGCAGTTGGCCTTTGCCGGCCTATGCGCTCTTGTCCTGGGATCCCTTTGGATCTCTAACGCCTCGGCAAACTTGAGCCTTGAGGTGGCGTCGCCGACCCGGCAGGCAGTCAGCAAGGCCGGATATGGGTGCCTCGCTGTGGCAGATTGGTTCGGATACTTGGGAGTGCTCTGCTTTGCGAGCGTTCTTATAGCCCAGCCTTTGCGTTAGCTCCTAAGCCCGGAGCGGAGGACCTGCAAGCGTTCGTGCACGCGCAGGAGCGCCTGCCTGCGGACGGAAGCCTGGGGCGTGCGTGATTTCCTCCTGAACGAATCGATCAAGCGCCTCGCGAGCGAGGCTGCGACGCGACTCAGTTCGCTTGTCGTGATGGGGGAGGAGATTCCGTTTGACGTCGCCGCCGATGCGGGCGACGAATCCGCCTTCTACAGCTACGTGCCGATGACCGGGCGCTACGTCGCCGAGCACGCCGAGGAGCTGCGCTCGCTGCCGAGCTTCGCGCCCGCCCGCGAGGCGGCGGTCGAGGCCGGCATCGCCGCGCCTTACCTGGAGGCGCGGGGGGAGACCGTCCCCGGCGACCCGGGGGCGCGCGCCGAGCTGATGCTGATTACCTTTTTTGCCGAGCTCTGGGAGGGCTCCGCCGGCTTCGCGTTGGAGCGGGAGCGGCTGGAGGCCGCGCTTGCCACGCTGGATGCCGAATCGCGCGGCGCCGACGAAGCGGACGTGCTGATCGTGCCGCTGGTCGGGTTGCGGATGGCGATGCCGCGCCTGCAACTCCCGCACGGGGTGCGGATCGTCCGCGCCGACTCGATCGAAGCGCCGGTCGACGCGATGCGCAGCGAGGGGATGGGCCGCGCTTCCTGGGAGCCGCAGTACCTTGCGGTCGCCGAGCAGCACCCGGGCGAAGGCGCCGAGGCGGCGCTGCAGCAACTTCGCGAGCTGGTCAGCGTGATGAGGCTCTTCAAGGGCGGCGGCATCGGCCTCGGCCCCTACGCGTTCGCCCCGACCGGTGAGGGCTGCTGGCGGCGGATCGCCACCGGCGCGCCGGCGACGCGGCCGGGCGGCTACCGGCTGAGCGAGGGCGAGGCCGACGAGCTGATCGAGTTCGGGACCGCGCTGGAGGCGCGACCCGATCCAGACAGCGCCCTGACCTGGGCGGTCGGGCGCTTCGAGATGGGCTGCGAGCGCGCCACCGCGCTTGAGGGCCTGAGCGACCACCTGCTGGCGATGCGGGCCGTGCTGGAGGGGCACGGGCCGGTCGGCGCCTCACTGCCGCTGCGGGCGGCGGCGCTGATCGCCGACGAGGCGATGGACCAGGTCGAGGCGCGCCAGCGGGTCGAGGACCTGCTCGAGCTGGAGCGGGCGACGATGAACGGCCGCCCGGTGATGGGCGCCGTCGCGCTCGCCACCTGGGCCGAGGACGGCGTACGCGGTCTGCTGCGCCAAGCGGCGCTGGGAGAGCTCGGCAGCGACCTCAGCACCACCGCCGACGAGGCACTGATCGTCACCGGCCTCGAAGGCGGGGACGCCGAGATCACGGTCTCGATCGCCGAGCCCGAGCCGTCCGCAGAACTTCAACTGTCCGCCGTCGAACTACCGGAGGAGGAGTACGTGGAGCAGGAGACCCGCATCATGGAGCCGATACCGGCCGAAGACGAGATCAAGATCACGGCCACCCCGTGGCTGGACGAGGTCTCAGACCCCCGGCCCGGCGACTCGCTCGAATGGCCCGCCGCCTCCGACCGCGACATCCAGCACCGCGAACGGATCGACACCCCCCGCGTCCGTCACCTCTTCCCGGTCCCGGACTCGGACTGGGAGGTAGAGCACCTCGAGTTCGAGTACTCCCGCAACCGCGCGAGCTGAGCAACCGCTTCGAGATGCTACATTGCTGTACATGAGCGCATCGGTCGGAGTCGCCGAGTTGAGGCAGAACCTGAGTGTCTACCTCCGCCGTGTGAAAAAAGGGGAGCGATTGGTGGTTACCGAGCGCAACCGACCGGTGGCGGAGTTGGGACCGGCGCCCCACACGGGCCCTGGCCTCGATCGTCTGATCGCTGAAGGCCGCGTTGCGGCACCGATGAGATCTGGCTTGCCGGATCCGTTGGAGTTGACGGGCAATCCCAAGGCCCTCAGCCAAGCGCTTGACGATATTCGTGGCGAACGCTGAATCGTGGCAGTTGTCTATGCCGATGCATCGGCGCTGGTCAAGCTTGTTCGCGACGAGGCGGAGTCGACTGCCCTGCGAACCTATCTCCAAGGTGCTGATCTCGTTAGCAGTGAGCTGGTCCTGACCGAGATTCCGCGGGCGGTTCGCCGGGCAGCGGCGCTGGACCCGGATCTTCCTCTCGACCTGTTGCTGGACCGGACCGGCGCCCTGATCGACGCGCTGGCGCTGCGGCCGCTCGATCGGGCGCTTCTCGCTGGAGCGGGGGCGCTGGCCGAGCCGGCGTTGCGCGCCCTCGATGCGATTCACGTCGCCGCTGCCGTCGATCTCGATCCGATCGAGGCGTTCGTGACCTATGACGAGCGCCAAGCCGCCGCCGCGAGGCTTGCGGGGCTGAGAACCATGGCTCCGGCTTAACTCAGGCCCGGCCCGCCGCCATCTCCACGCGCTCCTCGGCGGTGGCGAAGAGGTAGCGGTCGATTTGGGTCAGGCCGGCCAGGTCGTGGACGTCCTCGTCCAGGTGGGGGACGCGGATGACGACGCTGGTGCGGAGCTCGGAGGCGAGGTGGTCGATGTTGCGGGCGTCGCGCTCGGCGAGGGCCTGGTAGTCGGCGAAATTGGCGGCTACGCGCTTGGCGAGGTCGGGGTCGTCGAGTTTGTCGGCCAGGGTCTCGGGGAGGTCTTCGATATCGCCCTGGAGCTCGTCGGCGGGGTAGTGGACCTTGTTGACAACGACGCCGCCGAAGGGGAGCTTGGCCTCGACCAGTTTGCGGTGGAAGTAGACGGCCTCGTCGATCGGCTCGCCCTGGGGGCCGCAGACGACGAGGAAGCAGGTCTGCGGGTCGGCGAGGAGCTTGTTGACGCGCTTTGCCCGCGCCTGGAAACCGTCGACCATGCCGCTGAAGGCGTTGAAGAACTCGGCCAGGTCGGCCAGCAGGTCGAAGCCGACGATCTTCTTGAAGACGGAGAGGGCAACGGAGACGCCGCGGCCGGTCACCTTCGCCGCCAGTCCGGTCGGCTTCATGAAGACGCGCAGCGATTTGCCCTCGATGAACTGGGTCAGCCGTTTCGGCGCGTCGAGGAAGTCGAGGGCGTTGCGGGTGGGGGGCGTGTCGAGGACGAGCAGGTCGAACTCGCCTCCGGTGTGCAGCTCGAACAGCTTCTCCATCGCCATGTACTCCTGCGAGCCGGCCAGGGCGCTGGAGATCTGCTGATAGATGCGGTTGTTCAGCACCCGGTCGCGCGACTCCTCATCGGGCGCCTGGCTCGCGATCAGCTCGTCGAAGGTCGCCTTCGCGTCGAGCATCATCGCCCACAGCTCGCCCTTCATCTCCACCCCCTGGGCCTCGAACAGGGCCGGGTCGACCCGGCGCGCCTCGTTGCCGAGCTCCTCCAGGCCGAGCGAGTCAGCCAGCCGCTTTGCCGGGTCGATCGTCAGCACGCAGACCTTCAGGCCCTGCGCCGCCATCCCCGCGGCGATCGCCGCCGAGGTGGTCGTCTTGCCGACGCCGCCGGAGCCGGCGCAGATGCAGATCGATTTGCCTTCGAGGACTTCGCCGACCGAGGGCATCAGGAGAGCCTTCCCGCCAGCTTGCGCGCCGCCTCGACGTCGAGCTCGGGCTCGAAGAGGAAGGGCAGCGTCTTCACCGGCGCCTCGACGCCGCGCTTCAGCCGATTCAGCTGCGAGCGCTGCGACTTCGCCCGGTTGAACTCGGAGAGCGCCGCCCGCGCTGCCGCCTTCGTCGCCCCGTTGGTGCCGTTCTCGCTCTCGGCCAGCTGCCCCAGCCTCTCGGCCTCTGCCTTCTTGAAGCGCTCCGGGTAGAGGCCGTTGAGATAGACGCGGTCGACCGCGACCCCGACCTCGTCGCGCAGCTCCCGCTCCAGCGTCATCGACTCGTTGACCGGCATCTCCTCCGGCAGGGCGACGATCGCGGTGCCGGTGTGCTTGTGGTCGGTGATGAAGCGGTCGAGGGTCTGGGCCTGCGAGTGGATCGGCCCGACCCGGGCGATCGAGGCGAAGGTGCGTGGCGTCTGCAGGAAGCCGACCCCGTGCCCGGTCGCCGGCGCGTCGACGATCACCAGGTCGTACTTGCGCCCCTGCTTCACCTTGCGGTCGAGCTGGGCGAGCTCCCAGATCTTGCCGATCGTCACCAGCTCCTTCAGCCCCGGCGTCGCCGCGGCGAGGTAGTTGAAGATGCGGCTGCGGAAGAGCATGTCCCGCATCGCCCGCACCTTCAGCTGCAGCAGTACGTACTCGCGCATCGACTCGTCGGGGTCGATCGAGATCGACCAGAGGTTCTCCTCCATCTCCACCTCGTGGAAGCCGACGGCGGTGTGGGCGAACATCCGAGAGGCGTTCTCCTGCGAGGCGACCTCGCAGACGATCGTGCGCCTACCTTCGCCGGCGGCGCGCAGGCCGAGGGCCACGGCGACCGTCGTCTTGCCGACGCCGCCCTTGCCGGTGACGATGACGAGTCGCTTGTCCAGAAGGTCGGGGATTGGCTGATTCCTAGCAATTTCGGGGGGCGGCAGGAAAAACCAGGTCCCATACGAATATCCGCGCAATGGGATTTCTAAGCCGCAAGAAGCCAAAGCCCGCGCCCATCGAGATCGAGGAGCAGCATCCGATCGTCGATGAGCTCAAGCAGATGGAAGAGGCCGTGCCGGAGCGGCCTGTGGAGCCTGAGTCCTCAGGGACGGAGGAGCTCCGGGCCGCGGGTCCTGTCTCCGATGGTGATTCTCCGGCAGTGCCGGAGAATTCACCATCGTCGCCACCCGCGCCAGGGGCGTCTGTCTCGGAGAACGCAGGCCCGGCCGTCGCATCTCTCGCAGACGATGAGGGACCGGCCGTCGCGGCTCTCGAAGAGGCTGAAGATGAGGGGGAGGCGCGGCTCAAAGCGGTCGATCTGATTGCGCCTACTCGGCTTGACTTCTTGAAGGAGAAGGAGGCTGCGGAGGAGGAGCCGGTGAAGACGGCGGAGGTGATCGCCTTTGCCAACCAGAAGGGCGGCGTCGCGAAGACGACGACGACGTTGAACCTGGCCGTCGCCTTCGCCGAGTCCGGCTACCGCGTGCTCTGCATCGACCTCGACCCGCAGGGGAACCTGACGATGAGCCAGGGGATCGACCCCGACAAGGTCGAAAAAAGCCTCTACGACGTGCTCGTCAACGACCTGCCGATCTCCGAGATCATCGTCAAACGGGAGATCGACATCGCCGTCGCGTCGATCGACCTGGCCGGTGCCGAGATCGCGATGAGCACCAAGATCGGCCGCGAGCGCTCGCTGGAAAAGGCCTTGAAGGAGGTTTCCGGCGAATACGACTTCGTCTGCATCGACACGCCGCCGAGCCTGGGGCTGCTGACGATCAACGCGCTCACCGCCGCGACCAAGGTGATCGTCCCGGTCCAGTGCGAGTACCTCTCGATGCGCGGCCTGGTTCAGCTCCAGAACACGCTGCGGATGATCCAAGAGAACCTCAACCCCGACGTCAAGATCGAGGGCATCCTGCCGACGATGCTCGACTCGCGCACCATCCACGCCAAGGAGGCGGTGGAGATCCTCGAGGAAAACTTCGGCGACCTCGTTTTCCGCTCCCGCATCCGCAAGGCGATCAAATTCGCCGAGGCGCCTGTAAAAGGGTCCTCCGTGCTCAAGTACGATTCGGGCAGCAGCGCCGCGAACTACTACCGGGAGCTGGCGAAGGAGGTTCTGTCCAATGGCTCGGCGTAACAAGCGCGCAAGCATGCGCGAAGGGCCGCTGTCCGACCTGTTCCGGTCGACCACCGAGGACGCGCCGATGGATCCGCCGGAGGCGCCGCGTTACGGGCGCCAGGACCCTGTCGAGGCACGGAAGGAGCAGGCCGCGGGGGGGCGGGCCGGGGGTCCTGTCTCCGATGAGTCCTCCGCGCCTCCCGGCGCGGACGATTCATCGTCGCCACCCGCGGCAGGAGCGCCTTCGGCTGACGTTCCCTTGCGCGAGAGCGGGGCCCCCACCCTTTACGACCAGGAGGACTCCGAGCGGGCTGGTCACGAGCTGGAGACCTCGACCGAGTCTGCGCCGGAGCGGTTGAAGCGGGTTTTCTCGGAGGAGCCGCAGGCGCGGCGGGAGCGGTTCGTGCCGGAAACCCCGCGCTACGGGCGTGAGGAGCCTGCTTATGAGCCGCCGGGCAGCGGCGAGCCGCATCAGCCGGTGATCAAAGTCGTCGGGGTCGGCGGCGCCGGCGTCAACGCGGTCAACCGCATGGTCGACGCCCGCGTGCCCGGGGTCGAGTTCATGGCGGTCAACACCGATCTGCAGTCGCTGCAGCTATGTGTCGCTGACATCACCGTCCATATCGGCGAGGAGCAGACGCGCGGCCTCGGCGCCGGCGCCGACCCCGAGGTCGGCCACCGCTCCGCCTTCGGCGAGCAGGACAAGATCAAGCGCCTGCTGAAGGGGTCCGACATGGTCTTCGTCGCCGTCGGCGCCGGCGGCGGCACCGGCTCGGGCGCGGCGCCGGTGGTCGCCCGCCTCGCCCGCGAGGTCGGCGCGCTCACCGTCGGCATCGTCACCAAGCCGTTCAGCTTCGAGGGCAGCCGCCGCGGCAACCAGGCCGCCAAAGGCATCGAGGAGCTGGCCAACGAGGTCGACACCCTGATCGTCGTCCCCAACGACCGCCTGCTCGAGGTACTCGACCAGCAGACCTCGATGGTCGAGGCCTTCAAAGTCGCCGACGACGTGCTGCGCCAGGGCGTGCAGGGCATCTCCGACCTGGTGACGCTGCCCGCGGTGATCAACCTCGACTTCGCCGACGTGCGGACGATCATGTCCGACGCCGGCCGGGCGCTGCTCGGGATCGGCATGGCGCACGGCGACGGCCGCGCGATCGAAGCCGCCGAAAAGGCGATCTCCTCGCCGCTGCTGGAGACCTCGATGGAGGGGGCGCGCTCGATCCTGCTCTCGATCACCGGCGGCGCCGACCTCTCGCTGGTCGAGGTCTCCGAGGCGGCGAAGGTGGTCGGCGAGGCCGCCCACCCGGACGCCAACATCATCTTCGGCGCCAACGTCGACGAGGAGCTCTCAGACCAGGTCTGGGTGACCGTCGTCGCCACCCGCTTCGACGCCCGCGCGACGCCGCCCCGCCGGGCCGCCGAGCCGACGATCCGTCGCACCAAGGACGAGCCGCGCCGCGGCCGCTCCCGCGATCGCGGCGGCGAGCTCGGGATCGACGTCCCTGAGTTCCTCCCCAGCTGAGGCCATCCACCCCATGAAAGGGGTCGTCGCAGCCGGTCATCCGCTGACCGCCGAGGCCGGCGCCGCGGTGCTGCGCGATGGCGGCAACGCGGTCGATGCCGCGGTCTGCGCGGTGCTCGCCTCGTTTGCGGTCGAGAGCCCGCTGACCGGGTTCGGCGCCGGCGGCCACATGATGGTCCACGACGGCGGCGAGACGACGCTGATCGATTTCTTCGTCGCCGCCCCGGGGCTGGACGAAATCGAGCGCACGACCGAGCTGGTGCCGGTCCCGGTCCGCTTTGACGCTGAGACGACGCAGACGTTCTACGTCGGGCCGGCCTCCTGCGGGGTGCCGGGGACGGCGGCCGGCCTCGCCCACGCGCTGGAGCGGTTCGGGACGATGCCGCTCTCCGCCCTGGTCGGGCCCGGCGTCAGCCTCGCTCGCGGCGGCGCCCCGGTCAACCGCCAGCAGGCCTACATCCTCGAGATCCTCGCCCCGATCCACGAGCACATGACTGGGACGCGGGAGCTGTATGCGCCGCACGGGCGGCGACTGGGGGAGGGGGACGTCTTCGCCTTTCCGGAACTGGCCGAGGGGCTGGAACGCTACGGCGAAGAGGGCCCCGAGCCCTTCTATAAGGGCGAGGTGGCGCGGGCGATCAGCGACTTCGTCGTTCGCCACGGCGGCATCATCGGCCCCGGCGACCTCGCCTCCTACGCAGCAATCGAGCGCAAGCCGATCGAGACCGAGTTCCGCGGCGTCGAAGTCCTCACCAACCCACCGCCTTCCTCGGGTGGCATCCTCATCTCCTACTGCCTCGGCCTGCTGGAGCGCCTCGGCCCCGAGAGCGGCCCCGAGCAGCTCGTCGCGGCGATGGAAGCCGCCAACTCGCGCCGCGACCTCGCCTTCGCCGAGTCGCTTTACGAGGAGGGGATGGAGGTGAGCTTCCTCGATCCGGCCGGGCTCGACCTCGCCGCCGCCGACCTGCTCGGCTCGACCACTCACATCTCCGTGCTCGACGCCGACGGCAACTGCGCCAGCGTCACCTGCTCCAACGGCTCCGGCTCCGGGGTGCTGGTGCCGGGTACCGGGGTGATCCTCAACAACATGCTCGGCGAGGAGGACCTCAACCCCGCCGGCTTCCACCTGATCGCGCCGGGGCGGCGGGTGCCTTCGATGATGGCGCCGACCGTGGTCCTGCGCGACGGCGAGATCGTGCTCGCGCTCGGCAGCGCCGGCTCGAACCGGATCCGCTCCGCGATCCTGCAGACGGTGGTGCGGGCGGTCGAGCAGGGCTTCCCGGTCGACGCGGCGGTGGAGGCGCCGCGGCTGCACTTCGAGCAGGGGATCGTCCAGACCGAGCCGGGGATCGACGAGGCGGCGCTGGGGCGAGTCGAGGCGCGCGGCCTGCCGGTGCTGCGGCGTCCGGCGCTCAACCTCTTCTTCGGCGGCGTCCAGGCGGTCGCCCGCGACCCGCGCAGCGGCGAGCTCAGCGGCGGCGGCGACCCCCGCCGCGGCGGCGCCGTCGCCTACGCTTAGGCACGTGGCGGCGGGGCCCCAGATCGACTTCGAGGCCGAGGGGCTGCTCGAGGGCGTGGAGGGGGAGCCGCGCGAGGCGCGGCGCAAGTTGCTCGAGCAGCTGGCGGGCGAAGGCTGCTCGCTGGAGGAGCTGCGAGAGGCGGTCGCCGCCGGGCGCCTCACCCTGCTGCCGGTGGAGCGGGCGCTGGCGGGTGAGGGTCCCCGCTACACGGTGTGGGAGATCGCCGAGAAGTCTGAGGTCGACGTCGAGGTGCTGCAGCGCTTCAGCTCCGCCCTCGGCGTCCCTTACGGCGACCCGGACGAGCGCCGGCGCACCGAGGCCGACCTCGAGGCAGCGCAGCGGGTCAAGGCTTTTCTCGACGCCGGCCTGCCCGAAGACGGGCTGCTGCAGGTGGCGCGCACGATCGGGATGGGGACGGCGCGGATCGCCGAAGCC
>JBQCHH010000069.1:0-24281 GCA_051954855.1 Solirubrobacterales bacterium
TCCCCGCCCTTGAAAAAACGGTGTGACACGCGCGCTGGGGTCAGGCGCGGCCGGGCTGGTGGCCCGCCATCGCCTCATCAAGGTAGCGCTCAGCCCGTGATCGCGTGGATCACCGGGTAGTAGCCGTCGGCGTGACCTGTGACCTTCGGGTGGTAGCTTTCGCTCGTCGGTTCCGAGAGGCCGTTGATCCACTCGGTCGAGGAGCCGCTGCCGCCATCGCAGACCGCGTGGCCGATGAACGGCGGGATCACGTTGCCGAAGTGGAAATTCGACCCCGCGCGCGTCGCTGCGGCGCTGATCACGTTCTTCAGCATGTCGGCCGTTTCGTTCAGCCGCGTCTCCTCGCTGGAGGTGAAGAAGGTGAACAGGTTGCAGTTCTGGCCGTTGAACAGGCGCGGGTAGTCGAGCACCACGACCTGCGCGTTCGGCGACTTTTCCTTGATCTTGTTGTTGACCAGGTCGAGCCGGCCCGGCAACGTGTTCTGGATGTAGGCCTGCGCTTCGTTGATCGCCCCGTTGCAGTTGGACAAAAACGAGGGCAGCGCGCATTCGGTGATCACGTGCGAGAAGCCGGCGTCGTTGCCGCCGATCGTGTAGCTGACCCAGTTGGTGTCCGAGGTGAGGCTGGCCGACTGGGTGTTGAGGACGTCGGCCGTCGTCGCGCCGGCGCAGGCGGCGTCGACGAAGGTCCATTCGGGATGGGCCTGGTGCAGCAGGTACGGGTATGCGTATACGGATCGCTGACAGGTCGGTTCGTAGAACGTCCGCGTCCCGGTGCCCGATGAGTACGAATCGCCCAGCGCGACGTACTTCGTCGCCCAAGCGTTACCGGCAAATACGGCACACAGCGCGGCTACGCAGAAAACTGCCGAGATGCGCCTCCACTTCATGATGATCCTCCTAGTAGCTAGGCCGGGTGCCCTTGCCGCGGGGGCACTTACGCCGACGCTCGACCCGACTGGTTGGCTGTCCAGCTTGGACAGAACTTTTCGACCATATCGAAGGAAACGGAATCTGCCAACCCCACTTGAAGCCGATAGTCACCCAGGGCAGCCCCCCGGCTAACAGCGCCGCCCCAGGCGGTCGTCGATTCGCTCCCACGGTCCGCACGTCGTGGGGACCGGCCTGCCGAGCATGACGCTGGGAATCGCCCCCAGCTCCGGGCAGCCTCGGTAGCCAATCACCCCGGCGACAAGATGGGAAATCCCGAACCACGTGGGCACGAGCGCAGTGGGCCACAGCGCGATCCTTCCTGGCGCCTGCCGCGTGGCAAGGCCGCCGGCGAGCACGAGGAAGCCACAGCCGGCGACGAAGCGGGTCCAGAGGAACTTAGCCGGCGAGCAATTCATCAGAGCTCCTTTCATTGGGTGCCGACGGGACGAAAACCGCCCTATATGTCCGGAAATCGGCCCGTCGGCACGGGGTTTGAGAGACCGGTCTAGCACTTGAAGTAAGGTTCAAGTCAAGCTTTGACCGCCGCCCTTTCCGAGCTGCTCTCGATCGGCGACGCGGCCCAGCGGGCCGGCGTCCCCGCGTCCACCCTGCGCTACTGGGAGAGGGCTGGCCTGCTCCGGGCACCGCAGCGCGTCAGCGGCAAGCGCCGCTACGACGCGGAGGACCTGCGGCAGCTCGAACTGGTGGTGCTAGCCAAGCAGCTCGGGTTCTCCCTGGCGGAGATCCACGTCCTTCTTGCCGGGATCTCCGCCAGCGAGCCCCCGCCGAAGCTCTGGCAAGAGCTCGCCGCCCGCAAGCTCCCACAGGTGGAGCAGATGCTGGACGAGGCAAAGGCGATGAAGCGGATCCTCGAGATCGGGATGCGCTGTGAGTGTCTGACCCTGGAGGATTGCCTCACCGCGATGGCGTCGATGGCCAACCGAGGAAAGGAATCCGGATGAGTCGATGGGAGACGACGAGCGAGCTCAAGGCGGAGGTCGCGCCCACGGCGGTATGGCGGGAGGCCTATGTGGACGCCGCGGCCTGGCCCCAGTGGAACAGCGAGATCCGCAGCGCCAAGCTCGACGGGCCGCTTGCCCTCGGCGACGGCAGCCGGCTCGTCAACACGATCTACATCGAGGGCGCTCTGGCGACGGTGTGGCGCCGGATCCTCGGCCCCGCGGCGGGACGCGCCCTGCCCGAGGCGCAGCGGGCCGTGGTCGAGCTGGCCACGGGGCGATGGCGATGAGCAACGGCGCCCTCGCCCTCTCCTGGAGCGGCGGCAAGGACTCGGCGCTGGCCCTCTGGGCGCTGCGCGAGGAGATGCGTGCCGAGCCGGCGGCACTGCTGACCACTTTCACGGAGGACTACGACCGGGTCAGCATGCACGGCGTCCGCCGCGACCTGCTGCGGGCGCAGGCGCGGGCAACGGGGGTCGAGCTGGTGGAGATCGACATCCCGGCCGCCTGCGTCAACGAGGTCTATGAGCAGCGCATGGCGGAGGCGTTCGCGCGGCCACCGCTCAGTGAGGTGAGCACGGTCGCCTTCGCCGACCTCTTCCTCGCCGACATCCGCGCCTACCGGGAAGAGCGACTGGTCGCCGCCGACCGCACCGCCCTCTTCCCCCTCTGGGAGCGCGACACCACCGCCCTCGCCCATCAGTTCATCGACGCCGGCTTCGAGGCGATCCTCGTCTGCGTCGACCCCTCCCAGCTCGATCCCGGCTTCGTCGGCCGGTCCTTCGACGAGGCCCTCTTGGCCGACCTCCCGGATGGAGTCGACCCCTGCGGCGAGAACGGCGAGTTCCACACCTTCGTCCACGCCGGCCCGATCTTCGGGGCACCGGTCGAGCTGGAGCCGGGCGAAGCCGTGATGCGCGACGGCTTCGCTTTCCAGGACCTGCGCGTAGGAGATTGAACAGCTGATGTTTGCCCCCGGCGCTTATCGGTAAGACGAAAGGAGACGGACGATGAGACGACTGCATCTTCACTCCTCGGCGCGGCGAATCGGAAGGTCGGCCTGGCTCCTCCCGCTTGCGGCGATCGCCGTGCTGGGCTTCGCCGTCGACGGGGCAGCGGCTCCCACCGGCTCCGCCAACTTGAAGATCACCAAGACCGACAGTCCCGACCCGGTCAACGTGGGCGCGACGCTCACCTACACGATCCAGGTGGAAAACCTGGGTCCCGACCCGGCAACCGGCGTGACCGTCCCCGACACCCTGCCGAAGGGCGTCGACTTCGTCTCGGCAACCTCGACCCTCGGCAACTGCGCTCAGCAGGCGCGGAAGGTCACCTGCACCCTGGGCTCGATGCCGGCCCCGACCGTCAACTATGGCTCGGCGCCGACGATCACGGTCGTCGTGACCCCCCGCCAGGCGGGCACGATCACCAATACCGCCAAGGTCAAAGGGGACCAGAAAGACCCCGTCTCCGCCAACAATTCGGCGAGTGCGACGACGCGCGTCATCGGCCCCGCCAGGACGGCGACCTGCCGCGGCGTCCGCGCAACGATCACCGGCACCCCCGGCAACGACGTCCTCGTCGGTACCGGCGGTCGCGACGTCATCGTCGCGAAGGGCGGAGCAGACCGGATCAGCTCCGGCGCCGGCCGGGACCTGATCTGCGCCGGCGCGGGCAGGGACTTCGTCTCCAGCGGATCGGCCGCGGATCGCGTCTTCGGCGGCCCGGGGGGCGATCGACTGCTCGGCCGCGGCGGCCCCGACGTGCTGAAGGGGCAGGCGGGCAACGACACGATCAAGGGCGGGCGCGGCGATGACCGCATCCGCGGGGGCCGCGGCTTCGACCGCTGCAGCGGCGGACCCGGCCGCGATTCGATTCGCGGCTGCGAGCGGTAGGCACCCCTTTAAACTTACTTAAATACTTTTATGTTCTTGAGCTATTGAGCTTAGGGTGCGCGCGTCAACCCGCCGCGGCGCCTGCCGATGGCTTGATCAAAAGGAGTAATGGATGATGCGATCCCTACGCATTACGTTGCTGGCCAGCATCGCTGCGCTGGCAGTCTCAGGACTAGGTACGGGAGTATTCACCTCGAGCGCTGAGGCGGCCGGCCACTGTGGCGCAATCTATGACGGTTGCGCTTGGGCGAACGCCAACTACGAAGGTGGCAGCTACCACTGGCGGGTCGAATTGGGGTACTTCGTGCATAGCTTCACGGGACTTGGGTCTGTCTCGGGATGCACGACCGGTTCGTTCAACGATTGCGTCAGCAGCATCGACAACGAAGGTCCCTACACCATCTACTACTACAAGAACGCTGCATGCAGCGGGGAAGTCTACGTAAACGAAGCCTTCACCGGAACCAACTATGTCGGCTCCTTCTGGAACGACACGTTTTCCTCACTACACGAGGGTGTGAACAGCGGCTGTTGATGACAAAGGGCTCGTGCCGTGGGCGTTGGATCGCCGGCGGCACGAGCCACCTCTCGTCTCCTGATGCTTTCGCCCAACCGGCTCGCCGCAATACCACTCGCAGTCGCGGGCTTGGCAGCCATGCTGCTTTCTGGCTGCAACGCCGGAGAGAGCTCGGGCGCGACGGCGCCCGGTAACGCAATCGTCAAGCTGATCGTCGCGGGCAACGCCGATCCAAGCCGATACGAGATTGGAACTGCCCGCGAAAGGCTGATCCGTCGATGCATGCGCGCAAAGGGATTTGGCCTTGCGGTCAGTAACAGATCGAGGCCCCTGCCGGCCGCAGCGCTGATCCTCGGCACCGGGGAATTCACGTCGGTCCCCCCTGAATCCGCTGCCCTGGGATTCGCCCTGCGAACGGGCTTTGGGAACCAAGCGCTAAGCGAACCAGGCAACAGGAATGCCGGCCGGCGCCCCCCGTCATCGAAGAGCAGGCGCTATTCAGCAGCCCTCGTAGGCCCGAAGGGACAGGACGGCACCTACCTCGTCAAAGGCATCGCAGAACATACGTATCCGACCGAAGGCTGCGTGGCAGAAGCAGACCGTGATCTTTACGGCAGCGATGCACGCGCGATCAGGGCCGAGTACCTGCCCGAGGACCTGGATCTCGTCGTCAGGCAAGAGGTTGGAAGAAATCCTCTTTACCTCGCTGCCTCGAAGCGATGGTCGGCATGCATGGCAAAAGTCATGTCTCCGCCGCCGGTCGAACCTTATGCCCTCCCCGGAGAACTCCCTGGTCGCGAGACGGGTGGTTCGGAACAGATGCAGACGCACGCATACGAACGCACGATCGCGGTGAGGGACGCCCGGTGCCAGTATCGCTCAGGATTCATCAAGGTCGCTGTGGAGCTCCGGCGCCACTACGCACTGCTGGTGGCGCAGCCGTACCGGGAAGCCCTCGCCACCGTCCTTGCAGCGACGCATCGGGCGGTGGAAAGAGCCGAGAGCCTTGACAACGCAAAGCCCTCCTAACGCCCCGACCGCGGTTTCTGACGTTGTGCATCCGGGCCGGCCTTTCTAGGCTGATTCTGTGCAACAGCCGGAAACGAAGTACGTGGTGCGAGCGGACGGGGCGAGCATCGCCTACCAGACCTGGGGCGACGGGCCGACCGACCTCCTCTACTCACCGGGCTTCGTCTCGCACCTCGATCTGTTCTGGGGCGACCCCGGCTATACCCGCTTCTTCGAGCGCCTGGGCTCGATCGCCCGCGTCATCGCCTTCGACAAGCTGGGCACGGGGTGCTCCGATCAGATCTCGCACGTTCCCTCCCTGGAGGAGCGGATGGAGGACATTCGCCTCGTCCTCGACGCGGCCGGGAGCGAGCGGGCGGTGCTGATGGGCTTCTCGGAGGGGGGTCCTTCCTGCGCGCTCCTCGCGGCCAGCGCGCCGGAGCGGGTCTCGTCCCTGATCCTCTACGGGTCGTTCGCTCGCGGGCCGGGCACGGATCTGCCGCCTGAGCTGCTCGCACGGTGGTGGGCGAAGAAAGCGCTGCTGGACGAAATGATCGCGGAGTGGGGAAGCGGCAGGAGCGTCGAGTTCTTCGCACCCAGCGCGGTGGGCAGGTTCCAGCGGCGGGTCGCGGCGGTGTTCGAGCGGGCCGCGGCCAGCCCGGGAATGATGGCCGGCCTGGTCAAGGTCATCGAACAGACCGACGTCCGCGCGATCCTTCCCAGCATCCGGGTGCCGACGCTGGTCCTGCACCGCAGCGGCGACACGGTGCCGGTCGAGGCGGGGCGCGAGCTGGCGGAGTTGATCCCCGGCGCGAGGTTCGTCGAGCTCCCCGGCACCGACCATGCCTTCTGGTTCGGCGACTTCGCCTCGATCGCCGAGGAGATCGAAGCCTTCGTCGTCGGCGGCCATCCGAGCGCTCCGGTCGAAAGGGGGCTCGCCACGCTCCTGTTCACCGACGTCGTCGACTCGACCAGGCTCGCCAGCAGCCTCGGCGACAGCGAGTGGCGGGCGCTGCTGGAGCGCCACGACACGATCGTCCGCAATGCCGTCGAGCGCCGCAACGGCCGCCTCGTGAAGTCGATGGGCGACGGGGCGCTGGCGACCTTCGGGAGCCCGGCCAACGCCGTCCGCTGCGGAATCGAGCTGAGCGAAGCACTCGGCCCGATCGGCCTGCCGATCCGGGCCGGCGTCCACACCGGCGAGTGCGAGCTGATCGGGGACGACGTCGGCGGCCTCGCCGTGCACATCGGGGCCCGCGTCGGAGCCAAGGCAGGCGCCGGAGAGGTCCTCGTCTCCTCGACGGTGGCCGAGCTGGTGATGGGCTCGGGGCTCGACTTCGAAGAACGGGGCACTCACGAGCTGAAGGGCGTACCGGGACGGTGGCGGTTGATGGCGGTCGCCGGCGAGGGCCAGCCGCGACAGGTGGTCGAGCACGAGGTCCCGGCCCGACCCGGCGACCGCGCCTTCGCCCGCATCGCCCTGCGGTTTCCCGGGATGATCCGCGCGACGACGCGGGTCAGCGGCCGGCGGGGTTAGCCGATGGCTGAGACGCCGATCTTGATCACGATCCCGATCAGCCACTACTGCGAGAAGGCTCGCTGGGCGCCGGACCGGGCCGGCATCGCCTACCGGGAACGGGCGCACCTGCAGGTGATCCACTGGATTCCCGTCGCTCGTGCCGGCGGCGGGAAAACGGCGCCCGTGCTCGTCTGGGGAGAGCGGGTCTTCGCCGACTCGGCGGACATCGTCGAGGAGGCCAGTGCGCGGGCGCAGCCCGACCGGGCCCTGTTTCCCGGCGATCCCGCCGCCGCAGCAGAGGTCCGGGCGCTGCAACGCGACTTCGACGAGGTGCTCGGGCCCGAGGGGCGCCGGTGGATGTACTTCGAACTGCGCGGCCGGCGCGACATCGCGATCGCCTACGCCTGCACCGGCGTCCCCGCCTGGCAGCGCCGCGGGCTGCCGCTGGTCTACCCGCTCGCTGCCCGCGTCATCGACCGCTACCTCGACATCACCCCGGCAAACGCCGACCGATCCGAGCTGAAGGTGCGGGCGGTCTCCGCCGCCGGCCCCGCGCGCCGCGCCCCCGGCCGCCCCTACCTCTGCGGCGAGGGCTTCAGCGCCGCCGACCTCACCTTCGCCTCGCTGGCGGCGTCGCTGCTGATGCCTCCCGAGTACGGCGTCCCCCTCCCCCAGCCCGACGAGCTCCCACCGGCCATGGCCGCGAAGGTCCGCGAATTCCGCGCCCACCCCGCCGGCGCCCACGCCCTGAAGATGTTCCGCGAGGAGCGGCGTTAGCTCAACCGAGGATCCCGTTCGCGATCAGCGCGGCGATCACACCGAGGGCACCCACGAGCAGAGTGTGGTTCTGGCGATCGAGGCGATCATCGATGCGGGAGAGCCGAGCGACGATCATTCCTTCAAAGCGATCGAATCTGGCATTGACTTCGTCGAAGCGCAGGTTCATTTCGTTTTTGGTGGCTGCCGCTTCGAAACCTGCCTCCATCCGCCGGCTGAGTTCGTCGAGCCTGCCGTCGTTCCAGTTCTCCACCTGTCCCCCCTCCATCAACAGTGCCTCCACGACGGAGAGCATATCAGACAAAAGGTTTCTGGACTAAGAGAACTCGATCACGCTGCGGATGCCGTCCTGGGCCTCCATCAGCTCGAAGCCGCGGTTGACTTCGTCGAGGCTGAGGCGGTGGGAGACGAACGGCGCGAGGTCGATCTCCCCGGCCAGGTAGCGGTCGATGAGAATCGGGACTTGGTCGCGACCCTTGACGCCGCCGAACGAGGAGCCGGCGATGCGGCGGCCGGTGATCAACAGCCGCGGGACGACGTCGAGGGTCTCGCCCCGGCCGGCGACTCCGGCGACGGTGCAGAGCCCCCAGCCCATCCGCGCCGCTTCGACGGCCTGGCGCATCACCGCGACGTTGCCGGTCGCCTCGAAGGTGTAGTCGGCGCCGAAGCCGTCGGTCATCTCGATGATCCGCTCGACCGCCCCCTCCCCGCCCTCGATCAGGTCGGTCGCGCCCTGGCCGCGGGCCAGCTCGAGCCGCTGCGGCGAGAGGTCGACGCAGATGATGCGCTCGGCCCCCTGCAGGCGGCAGCCGGCGACGGCGCCGAGCCCGACCATCCCGGCGCCGAAGACGGCGCAGCTGCTGCCGGGCTTAACGGCGGCGGTGTTGATCGCGGCGCCGAGCCCGGTCGAGAGCCCACAGGCGAAGAGGCAGGCGTGCTCGAACGGGGCCGGGCTCACCTTCGCCAACGCGATCTCCGGCATCACCGTGTACTCGGCGAAGGTCGAGCAGCCCATGAAGTGACGGATCCCCTCCCCGTCGCGGGAGATCCGGGTCGTGCCGTCGGGCAGGTGCCCCTTGTTCTGCTCCTCGCGGATCGCCAGGCAGAGGTTGGTGCGCGGATCGAGGCAGTGGACGCACTCGCGGCACTGGGGCGAGAAGAGGGTGACGACGTGGTCACCCGGCTTGAGGGAGCCGACGTCCGCCCCGACCGCCTCGACAACCCCGGCGCCCTCGTGGCCGAGGACGGTCGGCGCGTACCCGGACGGATCAGCGCCAGAGGCGGTGTAGAGGTCGGTGTGGCAGACGCCGCAGGCGTGCAGCCGGACCAGCACCTCACCGGCCCGCGGCTCGGCCAGCTCGACCTCCTGCACCACGAGCGGCGCGCCGAACTCCTCCAGCACCGCGGCGCGCATCCTCATCGAGACTCCCTATGGGTCCGGCGGGGTTCGCCTGGGCGATGGCGGCCGAGCGAGGACGGGCTGACGAACCTGCTGCCGCTCGGACCGGTCCGAACCGCCTCATGCAGGGCGCTGCCGCGCAGCCACTGCTTCCAGGAGAGGAACCACATCGTCCAGCCGTTGTCCCAGGTGCCGGCGCGGGGGCTGCCGGTGATCTTCACCGGATCGCCGGGCACCGCCATTTCGTAGAAGGTTTCGGCGTCTTCGGGCGACATGTTGACGCAGCCGTGGCTGACGTTGGTGAAGCCCTGCTCGCCCACCGACCAGTAGGCGTCGTGCAGGTAATCGCCGCTCCAGGTGAAACGCACCGACCAGGGCACCTCGATGTTGTAGCCGGGGCCGACCATGTCGACCGGGTTTGCCTTTTCGATCGTCAGGTAGGTGCCATTAGGCGTTTCGTCGCCGGGTTTGCCGGTGCTGATCGGCCAGTGCGCGAAGAGCTTCCCTTCCCGGTAGACGTTCATGTGGTGGTCGGCGGTGTCGGCCACCACGCTCAGCTGCGATCCGATCTCGAAGCGCTGGGTGAGGGTGTGGTTCCCGTAGACCCCGGGGGCCGCCTCGACTCCGTCCAGGTGGGCGGCGAAGCTCACCTCCGTGTGCGCCGGCCAGTAGCGACGGGGGCGAAAGTAGAGGCAGACGGCGGCGAGGTTGCAGCGGCTGTCCCAGTGCCAGGCGCCCACCACCGGCTTCGAGGTCTTGATCTCGAGCGCCCGTTCCACGGCGGCCCGATCGGCGACCGGCTGGTTGAAGTAGAGGATGATCGGCATCCCGACGCCGTAGGTCTGCTTGTAGCCCTCGATGATCTGGGTCGTAAACGTCTTGGCGGGGGTGAACGTCCGGAACCGGATAGTGCGCGTGACCGGTTCGCCGGAGCTCCCGGCTGCGGTCGCGGTGACGGTGTAGCGCTGCGAGACCCCCAGCGCCCAGGTGCTGCGCCAGACCGTGCCCGCCGCGTTCAGCTTGCCGCTGACGCGCTTGCCGCCGGCACTGGCGACCACCCGGCTGATTCTCCCGCCCGCAGCCATGACCGTGATCCCCTGGCCCGGCCTGGTGTCGGTCTCGCCGCCGGCGGGCGCGATCGACAGCCGCACGCCGCTTTCACTTGATTCGCCCCCGGAACCCGCCTTGCCGCCGGTGCTCGTCGCGCTGCCACCGCAGCCGGCGAGAAGCAGCGCAAGCGTCGCGCAGACCGCCATTCCCGTAAGACCCGGAAACGGACCGTGCATGCGGTTGTTGTAGCACCCCAGCGGGATTGGCTAGATCGTCAGTGGACGGCAAGGCCCGAGCAGCCGTGCAGCCTCGTACTGACCCCGCTGATGATGCGCAGCGGCGAAGCGTTGCCCGTGGCGCCGGCGGCGTATGCCGTGACGCTGTTGGGGATGCCGTTGTTGCAGACGTAGAGCGTCCCGGAAGCGTCGAAGGCCTCGCCGTTTGGTGCTGATATTCCGGTTTTCCCGCCACGGATGGAGTTGCTTGGAGACACGTTCCCGCTTGCTCCGGGCGAGTACTCGGTAACAGCATTGTTGATCGAGGAGCCATTGGATACATAGACCGTTCCCGCAGCATCGAAGGTGATGCCCCATCCCTCGTAGAGCAAGGTTCGGTGTCCGCCGACGGTGCGCACAGGCGCCACATCACCCCTGGCCCGTGACGCGAACTCCACGATCTCGCCGCCGCCATGGTTAGTCACATAGAGGGTGCCCGACGGGCTGACACCGACCCCCCATGGACTACTGAGCGTGGTTTTAGTCCCGCTGAGGCTGCGCACAGGCGCGACATCGCCGCTGGCCCCGGGCGCGTACTCCGTGACATTGTTCCCGCCGAAGTTGGCGACGTAAACAGTGCCGGAGGAATCTATGGCCAAGCCGTCAGGACCCCTGAGACCCGTCTTGGATCCACCGATAATCCTGGCTGGCGAGACGTTTCCATGGGCCTTTGCCGCGTACTCGGTGATGGTGTTGCTGCCGGCGTTGGCGACGTAGATAGCGCCGGAGGAATTGACAGCCAATCCCTCGGGGCCCTTGAGACCCGTCCTGGGACCATGGATAACCCTGGCTGGCGAGACGTTTCCATCAGCCGCTGCCGCATACTCCGTGATGCTGTTGCTGCCGGAATCGGCGACGTAGATTTTCTGCCCCGCCGTCTGACTATCGACGGAGCCAAGGCGGCCTCGTAGACGGGCTGCGGCCGGCCCGCTCTGGTTGAGACTCACTGCCAGCACCACGGCTAAGCAAAGGGCAACGCCCCCCGTTGCCGCGATCAGCCCATATCGACCCGATTTCTGGTTCATAAGAAGGGTGGCTGACCGGATTCGAACCGGCGACCGCCTGGACCACAATTATGCCCTGATCGAGGCGACCCCATCAAATCTCGCATGAGAGGCGGGCTTTGAGGGCACCGATTTGCCGCCTCCGAAAGCCAATATGCGGGGATACGTGGCGATCGTCGGGTGTTCAGGCAGAAATGCGGATATGGGTTGATGGGGCGATCACTGAACTGCCGGCAGGGCCAGAGACCCGCATCAAGGTCAGGCGCGTCGCGAACTCGAAGGCTATCACCCTTCGTTAGCTCGATATTCGAGCGTCATAGCTACGACAACTTCTGCAACTTACTTGTTTTCCTGAATGGTTACGTATAGATTCTTGCGCGAAGTTCGCCTGAATAGTTAACGAATCTTTTTTGAAGTGGCGGGAAAATTCAGCAAATGCAAAGAGGTGCTCGAGAGCGTTCGCGGCCAGGCGAAAGCCCGGGGGCTGTATGCGGCGCCCGCCACGGACGGTAAGTACTACGCCTACCTTTCCAAGGTGGACGAAGTCAACGAGCATTGGGACGCTCTCTTCGAGCTGGTCAACCGGGACCTCCTCGACGCCGTCCTCTTCACGAGGAAGACCTATGTGCGCGGGGCGCCGTGGGCCGAGCTGCCGATCGTGCTCTTCGACGTCGCCGGCGCCGACGAAGAGACCTTGCTCAAGACTCTCGGCATCGGAACGCCCGACGACCTCGCCGAGGGTTCGTGGTTCGAACTAGAGCTTGCCAAGGGAGCCAAGGCGGGCACGGTCGAAGGGGACCTGTACGACGCCGGCATCGACCTCCCGCCCCAGGCGGCGTAGGGGAAGGCGGGGAGGCCCATGCACTACCCGGGCCAACAACCCTCCAGCGACCACGGCCGGTATCACGTGGTGGCGGCGGATCCGATCTCGGTCCCCCGCGTGCCGCCGAACGACCCGATGGAGGTCGACTTCTTCGGCCCTCCGCCAGACACGAACGCCCCGGACCCGCAGAAGCGCAAGCAGCTCGCCGAGGCCTCCGACGAAAGCGCGGCGAAGCGCGCGCGGGTGGACGACCCCGGCGCTAACGCGAACCCCGATCCCAACCCGAACCCGCCCGTCAACCCCGCCCAGCCCCCCGCGCCGCCACCGGCGCCGGACGTCGACTTCGTCGGGATCATGGACGTCGGCCAGGGCAACTGCAACCTCCTCGTCAAAAACGGCCAGCCCCAGGCCTATTTCGACGTCGGGTTCCCCCCGCACCGGATGGTGCCCTCGGCGCCGGCAGGGGTCAATGGCAAAGCCGCTCCCGCGCCCCCCAAACGCGGCCCGATCACCCAGAACTCCACGAACAGCCTCTACATCGTGCTCTCCCACTGGGACTGGGACCACTACCAACTGGCCGAACAGTGGCCGGCCCTGAAAGCGCTCCCCTGGTACGTCCCGGCCCAGCCCGGCAAAGGCCCGAAGGCACGGGGCTTCTTCGAAGCGTTGCCGAACAAATTCGTGGTCGACAACGCCATGACCCTGCCCATGATCGGGGTCATCCGATGCCACCCGGGCAACCTGCCGCGCTCGGCGATCCTCAACAACAGCGGCTTGGCGATCGCCACCAAGGCGCGGCTGCCGGCGGCGGGAGCCGACAACCGGGTGGTGCTCCTCCCCGCCGACGCAAGCATGCAGTCGCTGCAGGGGCCGCGCCCGGCCAGCATCGGCGCCCTGACCGCGGTCCACCACGGCTCGCGGCGGAACCGGGCCGCCGACAACCTGCCGAACCCGGCGGTCGCCGGGCAGGGACGCATCGTCTACTCCTACGGGATCCTGCCGGACGGCGAACACACCTACGGCTTCCCGACCCTGGAAGCGCTGAACAATTGGCGCGCCGCGGGCTGGACCACCGAGCGCTCCACGGCACAGGGGGGGAACATCACCGACGGCTCTCAGCCGACTCCCTATCCCCTGCTCAATCGCGGGAACGTGAGGATCGCCGCCGCCGGCGCCCTCGACGGAGCGTACGCAAACACCGCCTTCCACGACTTCGGACACGTACTCGACTAGGCGAAACGGTGACCTCCTCGCCCATGCACGACCTGACCGAAGTCGACGCCTGGCTCGGCTCGCTCGGCGACAGCGTCAAGCTCTCGGCGGCGCTGTTCAGCGCCCCTGCGGTCACCTCGGTCTTCGAAATGCTGCCGGAGCCAATCGCAGTGACGGTAACCGGCAGCCGGAGCAGCGACCACACGCTCGAAGGCACCGCTGAATTCCTCGGCGAGGCGGAGACGAAAGTGAAGCTGAGCTTCGCCGAAGCCGGCGCCCCGGCCGCGCTCACCTGCGAGCTCGTCCTCACCCCTCCCGCCAATTTCGCGTGGCAGCCACTCGCGACCGTGGATCTCACGCTCGAACGCTTCAGCGGCACCTTCTCCAGTGACCCCTCCCTCGCCCTCGCCGGGCTCGACCTGACCGCGACCGTGAAGGCCGGCGCCACCGATCCGCTCGAGCTCCCGCTCGAGATCTCCGTGCCCAACTTCGAAGGCGACTGGCACGTCCGCGGCGAATTCAAGCCCGCGATCAAGCCGAACGCGGACGGGCTGGCGGCGCTGGCCGGGGGCAGCCAGGAGGCGCGGGACCTGGTGCAGAAGATCGGAAAGGCGATCCAGCACTTCGAGCTCACCGCCGCCGAAACGGCCTTCGACCCCTTCGCGCCGGACGCCGGCTCCGCCTGCTCCCTGATCGGCCTCTCGGTTGCCTACACCGAAGAATGGAAATTCTTCGACGAACACTTCGCGCTCGACCAGATCACCTTTGCCTTCACCGCGATCGAGCCGTTTTCGGGCGCGCCGACGCTGCAGGCGAAGCTCGGCGCCGAAATCGAGATCGGCGGAACCAAGTTCGACGTCGGCGGCAGCTACCCCGACATGGCGGTGTTCGCGCGGCTGGCGCCACAAGGGGCGATCAACGTCAAAGCCGCGCTCGAATCCCTCCACGTAAAGCCCCCCACCGATTTCCCCGACATCAAAGTCGGGCTGCTCTCCTTCGTCTTCTACGTTGAAAACCACGCCTTCGAACTCGAGCTTGGGGTCGAGGAACCGTTCACAGTTCTGGACGTCGTCCAGGTGGACCAGTTCACCTTCGCCCTGCGCAACACCTACAACCCGTCGAAAAACGAATTCGCTGCCTCCGGCAACGTCTACTGCCAGATCGAGATCGGCAACACGACGGTTGCCCTCGGCGGCTCCTACTCCTCCGCGGGCCTCGCCCTCGAAGGCTCGACCCGCGACCTCAAGCTGGAAGAAATCACCACACATCTGCGGGAAAAATTCCAAATCGGGTCGGTCCCGAAGCCGATCGAAAAGCTCGCCCTGAAAACCGCCCACGCCGGCTTCGATACCGCCCACGGCAAATTCAGCTTCGTCTGCGAAGGGTCGACCGAAGTCGCCGGGGTCGAGGTCGACTTCATGCCGAAAATCGAAGCCGAGCACCAGCCGGCGGCCGACGGCGGCAAGGCGACATACACCGGCAAGTTCGGGGGCTGGATCTGCTTCACCCCGAAGAACGCCGACCAGCTCAACTTCGAGGTCGAATTCAGCAAGACCGAGAGCGACGAGCAGATCCTCGCCACCTACTGGGATCCCGGCCAGGACGGGCTCAGCCTCAATTCCCTGCTGAAAGCGATCGGCTTCGACGAGGTTTCGCTGCCAGACGCGCTGCAGCTGACGCTCAACGAGGTCACCCTTCTCTACGACTTCACCGAAGGCAACGAATTCCTCGCGATCGGGGCGAGCACGAAGCAGTACGGCCGCGCCGCCTTCGTCGCGCTGCCGCTCCAGGGCAGGTGGCAGTTCTTCTTCGTCTTCGCGGCGTCGGCTGACTTCAGCCTCTCCAACCTGCCGCTGGTCGGCAAAGAGCTGAGCCAGGTCGAGGAGCTCTCGGTCACCGACCTGGCGGGGATCGTCGCCGGCGAAGCCCCCGAAAAGAAGACGGCGGAAACGGTCAACGCCGCGATCGAAGAACTGAACAAGGCGCTGAGCAAGGTGGGCGGCAAGCCGCTGCCGCTGCTGCCCCTGGAAGGCAGCGGCAAGCTCAACCTCGCCGCCACCGTGCAGGCGGGTCAGAAGATGACGCCGCTCGACCTCTCGCTCGGCGGCGGCTCGACGGTGAGCGCACTGCCGGCGGCGACGCCGACGGCCCCGCCCAGCGGCGAAGAACCCGGCACGACCAAATGGATCGACGTGCAGAAGAGCTTCGGCCCGGTCTCGGTGCAGCGGATCGGGGCGATGTACCAGGCGAAAACCGAAACGGTGTGGTTCGAGCTCGACGCCGACCTGCTCTTCGGCCCGCTCACGCTCAGCCTCGAGGGCCTCGGCGTCGGCTCTCCGCTGAAGGACTTCTCCCCCTCCTTCGACCTGCGCGGCCTCGGCGTCGCTTACAAAGAGCCGCCGCTGGAAATCGCCGGCGGGCTCGTCAACCTGGCGCCCCCGGGCGCCAGCTACGTCGAATTCGAGGGCGGCGTCGTCGTCGCCGCCGAGAAGTGGAAGCTGCAGGCGCTCGGCTTCTACGGCGACAAGCCCGGCTACCCCTCGATGTTCCTCTTCGGCGCCCTCGAATACCCGCTCGGGGGCCCGCCGGCCTTCTTCGTCACCGGCCTCGCCCTCGGCTTCGGCTACAACTCGGAGCTGCGCATCCCGACCATCGAAGAAGTCGGTGAATTCCCGCTGGTCGCGACCCTGCCGGGCTCGACGATGGCCGGCACCAAGATCTTCGGCCCGAACCCGACGCCGCTCGACGTCCTCGAATACATGCGCCAGCCCCACACGGTGGGGACGAAGACGCAGCCGCCGTGGGTCGAAGAGAGTCACGGCTCGCTCTGGTTCGGCGCCGGGGTCACCTTCACCAGCTTCGAGCTCGTCACCGGCCAGGCCCTGGTCGTGGTGGAGACCGGGCAAGAGCTGACGATCTCGCTGATCGGCACCGCCGGCACCGAGTTCCCCCAGGCGGACGAGCGGACCAGCGGCCAGGTCTACGCCCGGGTGGAGCTCGACATCCTCGTCCGCCTCGCCCCCTCAGAGGGGGTCTTCTCGGCCCAGGCGCAGCTGGCCAAGGGCTCCTTCGTGCTCGACCGGTCCTGCGCGCTGACCGGGGGCTTCGCCTTCTTCGTCTGGTTCGGGAGCAGCCCCTATGCCGGCGACTTCGTCTTCACCCTCGGCGGCTACAACCGCGCCTACGTCCCCCCGCCCTACTACCCGACGGTCCCGGAGGTCGGCTTCAACTGGTCGGTCGACGACTCGATCACGCTCAGCGGCGGGGTTTACCTGGCGATCACGCCGGCGGTCCTGATGGCCGGGGCGCGACTCAACGCCACCTATAGCGCGGGCAACCTCAACGCCTGGTTCAACGCCCACGCCGACATCCTGATCCGCTGGAAGCCGTTCTGGGTGCAGGCCTCGATCGGAATCAGCGTCGGGGCCTCCTACACTATCGACCTCCTCTTCTGCTCCTGGACTCCCACCGTCGAACTCAGCTGCGAACTCGAAGTCTGGGGACCGCCGACCGGCGGCAAGGTTCACGTCGACTGGTACGTGATCGGGTTCACCATCCACTTCGGCTCCGGCGGCGACGAACCGGCGCCGCTGACCGAATGGAGCCAGGTCGAAAAGCTGCTGCCGAGCGCGTCGCCCCCCGGAGCCGGCGAACCCACGGTGCTGTCGTTGAAGCCGAGCGCCGGACTGATGCCGCCGCCCGGCGGCAAAGCCGAACCGGGCGAGGGGCCATGGGCGGTGCGCAGCGGGCATTTCGCCTTCGAGGCGACCAGCCCGATCCCGGTGACGACCGCCACGGTCGGCTCCCAGCCGCTGCCCGGCGGCGCGGAGAGCTTCGACGTCCACCCGCTGGGGGCGCTCGGCAACGGCGCCAAGTCCACCTATCGCCTGACGGTCACCGAAGTCGGCGGGCAGGAAACGGACTTCACCTCGAAGTTCACCCCGACGGCGCTCACCCACGACCTGCCGGCCTCGCTCTGGGGCTCGCCGCCGGAGGGCGAAGACGGCTCGCCGCAGGTGCCGGCGGCGACGGAGCAGTTGGTGAAAGATCAGATGATCGGCGCCTCGCTGGAGGTGGAAGCGCCCACGCTCGGCACCAGCGGCGGCCCGATCGAAGCCGCCAAGGCACTCGCCAACCGCCCCCTCGGATGCCTCGGGGCGAAGCTGCCGGTCAGCGCGACGGAAACGCCGAGCGGGGACGTCCCGGCGGTCGGCGGCGGCGACGGCACCGTCGCCAAGATCGCCAGCCCAAGCGAAGGGATCGCCTCCCAGGAAGTGAGCAAAGCTCGCGACGCGAGCTACCGGGCGCTGCTCGGCTCCGGCCTCGTCGCGCCGGGCTGCGAAGCCGAGATGACCGAATTCCGCAAGGCCGCCGTCGGCGCCTTCGCGGCCGAGCCGTTGCTGGTCTCGTGAGCGGCGCCGGCGATCAGGGCGACCTGCCGGCGCTGTCCTTCGCGCGCAGCGCGGGAATGCCGGCACCCGGCCAGGTCCAGTTCTTCGACGGCTACTTCCCGATCCTGCCGGCGGCTTCGTACAAGATCGAAACGACGCAAAAGGTCTCGCTGCCGAAGAAGAGCGAAGAGGCGAAATACAAGGCGATCCAGCACTTCGAAGTCAAAGCGCCCCGCTTCACGCTCGATCCCGGCGTCGCCGAGGCGGTATTCCCACCGGACGGCGGCAACGGCGAATACGACGAAGAACTCCCCTACGTGGTGCTCGCCGACCCCAGCCTGCCCTGGGAGCGCAGCGTCATCCCCGGCGTCGTCCCGAGCGAGGCGGACCCGACGCCCTGGCTGGCCCTGACCCTCTTCGCCGAGGAAGAGGTGCAGCTGCAGGCCGGGACCAGCAGCCCGCTGACGACGATGACGGTGGAAGAACTGCTGAGCTCGAGCGACGAAGTGCTGGGTCCGCGGATCACGCTCGCCGAAGTCCCGGAAGCGGAACGGAAATCAACCTGCCAGGCGGTGACGGTGAAGGGCGCGGCGTTCACCGCGGTGATGCCGAGCCTCGAAGAGCTCGCCCACCTCGCGCACTGCCGCGCCGTCAACAACGAAGCGGAGGGCGCGGCGCTGCTCTCGCTGGTGCTCGGCAACCGCCTGGCAAAGGCGAGCACCAAGCCGCTGCGCTTCCACGCCCACCTCGTCTCCCTGGAGGGATTCCACGAATACCTCGGCCCCGGCGCCAAGCAACCGCCCGCCTGGGTCCGGCTCGCCTCGCTGTACAGCTGGACCTTCGTCTCTCAGCCCAAAGCCGCGGTCGACTTCGAAGCCCTGGTCAAAGGGCTGATCGCGCACCAGGGGACAGCGGCCAAGCTAGCCCTCGAGGTGCCCGAAGGCAAGCAGCTGCCGGCGCCGGCCCAGGCCCGGATCGACGACGGCTACACGCCCCTCGCCTTCGCCAGCGGCGCCGGGGAACAGGGCTTCGCCTGGTACCGCGGCCCCTTCTCCCCCGTCGTCCCCCAACCGCTGCCCGAAGTCGGCGACCCTCCGGTCCCCGTCAGCGAAGCGAGGAACGCCGACGCGCTGGCCATCTACCTCGCCAAGCAGGGGCTCTTCGACCTCAGCTACGCGGCTGCCTGGAACGCGGGGCGCCAGCGGGCGCTCGCCGACGCCAAATTCGCCGGTGCGATCGGGCTCCTGAGGCGCGAGGCCCGCGCCAAGCTGGGGCTGCTGGCGCAGCGGATGTCGGCGCCGTACCTGGCCGGGCTCGAGCCCGCCGAGCTGCTCGCCCGCGACGCCGCCCGCGGTCGCTTCGCGGAAAGGGTGGCGGCTGGGATCGCCTCCAACTGGACGGCGGCATTGGGCGGGGCCCGCGCCGGGCGCAGCGCGCCGCCGGCCGGCTTCCGCCTCGAGCGGCCGCGCCGGCGCGCCGCCGTGCACCCCCGCGAGGCGCTGGCGCAGGCCGGGGTGGCCGACGCCCTCGGTGACGCGCTCGAAGAAACGCTGCAGACGGTCGGCGCCTGGCTCGCCCGGCTCTCGCTCCTGGGGAGCCTGCCGTTCGACCACCTGGTCCCCAACCCCGGGCTGCTGCCCGAAGAGTCGATTCGGTTCTTCTACGTCGATCGCGGCTGGGTCGACGCCCTGCTCGCCGGGGCGATCAGCGTCGGCATCGGCTGCGAAGCCGACGTCGCCCTGATGAAGAGCCTGCGGCCGCGGCTGGCGAAGATCGTCGCCGCCGAAGGCGGAATCGGCCTCGATGCCGCGCCGCGCGTGAGCGGAGTCTTGATCCGCTCGCAGTTGGTCTCGGCCTGGCCCGGGCTGGTCGTGCAGGCGAGCGTCACGGAACCAGGCAAGATCACGCCGAGGACGCTGAAGAGCCTGCGCGACGACGCCCCGGCGCCGGCGGTGAGGCTCTGCCTCTTCGAAGGAGTACCGGACCGGGTGACGCTCGCGGAGCCCTACCGCGGGCTGCGCTTCGGCATCGAGGAGGGGACGATCGCCCTGCGCCAGGTATCGGGAGCGGCGATCGGGCAACCACTGAAGCCAGCCAAGACGGTCACGCCCCAGTACCGGCCGCCGGCCGCCGACGTCCTCGCAATCGCCGAGCTGGTCACCGCTCTGGCCGCCGAGCTGGATCGGAACCCGGCGGATTTGAAAGGCGCCGACCTGGCGATCCAGCTGGTCTCGGCCCCCGAGCTGCAGGCTTTCCCCTCGCCCACGACGGAGGCAAACGGATGAGCGACGCCGGCCCGCTGATCGTCCCGCTCACGGTCGAGGCGCTGGTCGTCAACAAACACGTTCGCGGCGCCGTGTCCTTCCTGCGAGCGGAAATGGGTTACGGCCAGCTCATGAGCGGGGGCAACGCGCAGGCGGGCCTCAACACCGCCGACTCGCAGTTCAACAAGGAAGAAGAGGTGTACGGGGTCCCGGCCCCGCTGTACTACGACGGGGTCTACCTGAAGTGGCGGCTGCCGCGGGCACTGAGCTGGGGCACCCAGGAAACGGCCAAGGAAAATCTCCACTTCCCGCCGATCCCCAACCGCTGGATCGTCGCCCGCTACGCCGCCGTGGGCGGAACCCCGAGCGTCTGGCTGATCGAGAGCGACTACGTCTGGGGGCCCGATGGCCCGGACTTCAAAACCGTCGCCGACGCCAGCGCCTACCTGATGGTCGAACCGGAGGACAAACCGCCGCAGCCGTCCTACGTCGGCCGCCGTTTCGACCTCGCGAAGGAAACCTGGAGCGAGCCCGGGACCTCGCTTGGGCTGACCGCCCTCGGCGCCGGCAACCCCGCCTTTGCCGCCTACCAGCCACATAACAACAACGTCCTCTCCTTCGTCGACGTTCTCGGCGAAGCCGACGCGGAAACATTCAGCTACCAGGTCTTCGGCTGGTTTGCGAAGGCGAGCGAGGATCCGCTCGGGACAGTCGCCGCGGCGGACTTCGCGAAGGAACTCGCGGCGCTCGGCTGGGAGCTGCCGGCGGGCACGGAACCGGGGCTCACCGCCAGCGCCACGGTGCTCGCCGGCTGCGTCGACGGGGTCCGGTGGCAGACGGCATTGCAGCCCGACGGGGGAGCGCCGAACGGGCGCCCCCTCTCGATCGCCACCGGCAACAGCAGCGTCGAGGCGCTGACTGGCCTGGTCGCGGCGCAGGCCGCCAAGGCCGGCGAATCGATCGAGCCCGAGCTGCTCGAGGCCTTCCAGCTCGATGCGCTCGCCCTGCTCGACGAACCCGACGGCGAGGCGAGGCTGGCCGAACGACTCCACGACAGCCTGTTCCAGCGCTACGCCGGCGGCCATAGCTGGGAAATCGTCGACGCCCCGGGCGAGGAGCCTCCCGAAGAACCGGAGCTGAAGCTCGAGGCAGCCTGGCTGCTGAAGCTGAACGAGGCACAGGCGGCCCTCGACGCCCAGCTCGGCGAACTGGCGGCGTTGCGGCTGCACCTCTACGAGCTCTGGTGGAAGTACTTCAGCTGGCGCCACAGGTATTCGAGGAACGAAGTCGACGGCCGCAACGGCCAACCGCCGCTGACGGAAGCGGACCTGCGCGAAGAGCTCAAACCGAGCACCACCGGCAGCGTCGCCGCCCAGGTCCGCAAGAAGCTCGAAGAAGTCGAAGCGAGCGCCAAGCTGGTGCCGCAGGGGGCGACCAAGGAAGACCTCGACGCGGCGATCGAGCTTTACGAAAAACAGCACAGTCTGCCCAAGAGCAGGCAGCTGAAACGCGCCGAATCGCGCAGCTACCACACCCCCAACAACCCCGTCGTCCTGATCGCCGGCGCCGGGGCCTCGGGCATCGTGCCGCACGAGAAGACGGTGCAGTGCCGCTTCCCGCGGCAGCTCGTCAGCGGCTTCCAATTCGACGGCAAGAAGGTGACCGCCGCCACCGTTGCGGTCCCGCAGCCGAACCTGAAGCCGGTCACCGGCGGCCCCGCCTGGCTGGGCGGGCTGGCCGAGGCCCTCGCCGGCGAGGCCTTCTTCACCAATCTCGGCAACGCCGCGGCGATCGCCGCGGCGCTCGGTGGCGCCGACGCCACCGCGGTCAGACAGGCGATGGAAAAGGCGCCGACCGGGACGGTCCCCGGCGCCGCCGTCACGACCTGGAAGCAGAACCCCTGGCATCCGCTGCTGCTGATCTGGTCGGTCGAATACTTCCCGATCCCGCTCGAGTCGGGGTGCGAAAACTGGGTCTTCGAGGCGGGCCGCTACGTCTGGAACGGCGAAGGCGCATCGCCGGCGAAGCAGACGATGGGCGGGACGATCCAGCTCGGCACCAGCGCCACCTTCAACATGGCGGGGCGGCTCAAAGCCTTCCTCAAGAGCGATCCCCACCTGGGGCAGCCCGAGAAAGAAGAGCTGGAAAAGCTGCTCGGCTTCCTCTCCAACCCCGAACGCAGCAGCGACTGGGACCTGCTCTCGCAGGCTCTCGACGGCTTCAACGAGGGACTGCTGCTCGGCGCCATCGGCCTCTTCGCCAGCCCCGCGGCCGGCGCCTCGGCCCTGCCCGCCCTCCCAGACCTGATCGGGCCGGCGCCGGGATACCCCCCGGTGACCGCCGAATACGCGCCGCCCTCGACCCCCCTGCCGCCCAGCGAATTCCTGCCTCTGCGGGGCGGGCAGTTCTGGTTCACCGAGCTGGCCCTGGTTGACGAGTGGGGCCAGGCGCTGATCCCGATCACGCCGCAGAGCAGCCGCGACGAGATCGTCTTCCTCCCGGCCGAGATGACCCCCGGCGTCAGCTCGAGCTCGGTGCGCTTCCCGGTCGAGGCGCAGACCGGCGCCGAGCGGGAGCCGGAGCGGACGCCGGCGGCCGGGACCAGCCCGCGGGCAAGCGGCTCCGGGATCACGATCACGAAGCTCATTCCCTCCTCCGCCCCGGCCGGCAGCCAGGAGCTGACCTTGGAAGTCGTAGGCAGCGGCTTCGAAGCGACGGCGAGTCCGGTCGTCACCTGGAACGGCCTGCCGCTGGTGACCCAGTTCCTCGGCTCGACAAAGCTCAGCGCCACCGTCCCCGCCGAGTACCTGGCACTCCCCGATTCGGTTGCGGTCGCGGTGCAGATGGAGCGCCGGGTGCGCACGGGTCAAGCAACCCTGGCTCAGATCCCGCCGGCGATTCCGCAGCCGGCGCGGCTCGACTTCGAGCTGCTCGACGCCGGCGACGACACCGTCGTCGTCGGACCGCTGGCGCCGGAAGCGAACCCGATCTGCGGCTGGCTCCTGCCCAACCACCTCGACGCTTCGCTGATGGTCTACATGCCCGGCGGCGAAGCCCTCGGCGAGATGGCCAACGGCATCGGCGCGACCGCTACGCCCGAACTGCTCTGGCGGCCGGCACCGCAGGCGCCTTACTCGACACTGCCGGAAATCGAAGTGAAGGTCCCCCACCTGGGGCCGATGCTGGGCGCTCTATCGAAGCAGGGGCCGACTGTCTTCGCCGCCTTCCTGGCCGCAGTCGACGAGACCCTGTGGAATACGGTGCCGGCCGGAGCGGTCTTCGGCGCCGGCCTGGCGACGTTGATCGGCTCCCCGCTGGCGGTGGTCCGGGCCCGGGCCGGCCTCGACCTGCTCTCCGGGCCACGGCGGGACCCGAGCTGGCGCTACACCTTCGCCCCCCAGCCGGACGCCCTCGGGGGTTGCCGGCTGGCGGTCGAGCTGGGCGGGCGCGCCTGGCTCGACGACGGCCTGATCGGCTACTTCGAAGCCGAGGAATACGACAGGCTCTTCGTCGTCGCCCAGGCGGAAGCCGCCGCAGGCAACTACCTGCACACGATCGGCGAAGACGGCAACCACCTCTCGCTGCCCGCCGACGGCAGCGCCGCCACCCACCTCACGCTGCTGGTCGACCCGCGGGCCCCTGTCCACGCCAGCACCCCGGTCCTGCCCGGCGCCAGCCTCGCCCTGCCGCCGCGCCTGGTCGAAGCGGCCCTGGAAAGGCTCGAGGTGACCTTCCGCCTCGAGGGCGTCCTCACCGGCAGCGAGACGGCCCCCGGCCCGCACGGGGAAACGGTGGAGACGATCCGGCTGCCGCTGCCCGCCGTCAACGCCGGCCGCTGGTCCTGGGCCGAGCTGGACGCCGCGGGCTGGACCTCCTACCCGGTCGCGGCCACCGACGCGACCGCCGCTCTGGGGGACGTGCCGCCGGCGCTGCGCCGCGGCCTCCTTCGCCTCAGCGAATTCGCCAAGCACAAACCACCTAAGAGGGAGACGAAATGACCCTCATCACCCGCCCCAACGCCTGGGTCGCGATCGAGGACGCGGCGACCCAGCTCACCTACGACTCGTCGGTCAACCCGGCGCCGCTGACCACCTCCATCCCGGGCCGGGAACCCACCCTGGGCTCGCTGGTGGCGGTGATGACCAACAACCAGGGCAAGCCGCTGAAGGTCTCGCGCGTCTCCTTCACCGTGGTCATCGGCAAACCGGGCAAGGCCGGGGCGCCGCTGATGTCATCCCCGCCCCACTCCCTCAGC
>JBQCHH010000070.1:0-12062 GCA_051954855.1 Solirubrobacterales bacterium
GCCGGCCCCCCCCCCCCGCTTCGCCTGACCCAAGCGCTCTTGACACACGGTTTTTCCAAGGGCGGAGAGCTCGCATAACGCGGCTTCTTTAATAGCGATTTGTAATTCGCTCTATAGATGTGTGAGCCGAAGGGAAGTTCCCTCTGTGAGGTTGATGTCACCTCTAGAGCCTCAGAACCCCGCTCTCGGGAAGGCGATCAAATCTCTCCGCGAAGAAGCCGGCTTGACACAGGAAGAATTGGCACTCGCGTCGGGTCTGAGCACGGGCGAGATCTCCAGGCAGGAGCATGGGTGGCGCAACCCCGGATGGAGGACGATGAAACGAGTGGCGAAAGGCCTTGGTGTCACCTGCGCGTACATGGCGGCGCGCGCGGAGCGGCTCGAGCGGGAGGAAGAAGACGAGCGGGAGGGCGAGCCGTAGCGATCGTCTTCTCACCACTTGCCGCGGCGAGCCTTGGGCCAGATGTCGACCTGCCTGTCGGCGCCCGCTCTAAGCCGCGACTTTTACCCGCTCGGCTGAGGCAGCGTCGTCGCTGGCGGGCGGTTCGTCGGACGCCCGCGCACCGGCCTGGATGGCGAGAGTCGATCCGAGCGCCCCTGCTGCCAAGGCCGCAAGCGCCCAACCGGCGCCGGTCTCCTCGATCCCGAGGGTGGAGTCGATCGACGGCTGTCCCGGCCCACCGTCGACCAGCGCCACCAGCGCGGCGATCAGGGCGAGGTTGAACTCGTAGCCACCGTCGGCGTTCCAGAGGCCTTTCTTGAAGTGGACGGTGCGGATCGCGGTGATCATCGTCCCGATCAGGGTGGCCGCCGCCAGCGGGGTGAGGGCGCCGGCGGCGATCAGGGCGCCGCCGAACGTCTCCGAGGCGCTGGCGAGGATCGCGTTGCGCCTGCCCGGGCGCAGCTCCAGCGAGTCCATCATCCCGGTCGCTTTCTCCAGCCCCGGGCCGCCGAACCAGCCGAACCACTTCTGGGTGCCGTGGCCGATGAAGAGGATCCCGATGACGAGTCGCGCGATGAGCCTGCCGAGCCTCATGGATTCCAAAGTGCCCGTCGGCAGCGGCTTCAAACAGGGGCGCTCAGCGATGCTGCGGCTGCGGGGGAGGCCTCCCAGAAGTCCTCGACCTTCTCGCCGCCGTCCTCGGCGTCTTCCCTACGCGAATCCCGTTAGGGGACTTGACTTGTAGTCGTCTTTCGCTGCAAAATGCAGCCTTTTGCTGTGGGCTTGAGTTAGATCTTATGGAGCCATCTTGCTGTAGAGAATTGTCTCTGCGGCTCCTTGATGGCAACTCCAGAGTCGGCAAAGCCACAGCCCTTCGTCGCCGCGATCCTCAAACTGCTGCGGGAACGGGCGGACCTGACTCAGGAAGAACTGGCGCTCGAGCTTGGCATGAGCCCCAGCGAAATCTCTCACCTCGAGTCGGGGCGGCGGAACCCGACGCTGGGCACGCTGCAGCGCCTCGCGGGAGGCCTCGGCGTCCGCTGCTCGCAGGTGCTCGCGCTGGCGGAGGAGCTCGAGCTCAGGGTCGATCGGCCCTAGCGTTGGCTCACTGTCGAGTTTGTGGCCCTATAGGACACAAACTCGACATTCAGCTCACCGCGGCGCCCGCGCCGGCGGAATCGACCACCTTCGCCGCCAGGTGCCCTGGGACTTCCTCGTAGCGCTCGAACTCCATCGTGTAGTCGGCGCGGCCGGCGCTGATCGAGCGGAGGTCGGGGGCGTAATCGAGGATCTCGGCCATCGGGACCTCGGCTTTGACCTCGGTGGTCTGGCCTTTGGCCTCCATGCCGAGGGGGCGGCCGCGGCGGGAGTTGAGGTCGCCGATCACGTCGCCGACCACCTCGTCGGGGCAGTTGATGGTGAGCTTGACGATGGGCTCCAAGAGAACGGGGTCGGCTTCTTCCATCGCCTCTTTGAAGGCCATCGCGCCGGCCAGTTTGAAGGCCAGTTCCGAGGAGTCGGTGTCGTGGTGTTTGCCGTCGACGAGGCGGACGCGGACGTCCTTGACGGGATAGCCCGCCACGGTGCCGTGCTGCATCGCTTCGACCACGCCCTTCTCGACCGCGGGGATGAAGCCGCCGGGGATCGCCGCCCCCTTGATCTGGTTGACGAACTCGAGGCCGCCGCCGTCCTCGCCCGGCTCGATCTCGATCGCGCAGTCGGCGAACTGGCCTTTGCCGCCGGTCTGCTTCTTGTAACGGGCGTGGGCGGAGGCCGGCCGGCGGATCGTCTCCTGGTAGGGCACCCGCGGCGGGTGCAGCTCGATCTCCGCCCCGAAGCGGCTCTTCATCCGCTCGACCAGCACTTCGACGTGGACCTGGGTCAGCCCGGCGATGATCTGCTCGCCCGTCTGCGGGTCGCGGTGGACGTCGAGCGTCGGGTCCTCCTCGCTCAGCCGCCGCACCGCCGTCGCCGCCTTGTCCTCGTCCCCCTTCGACTTCGGCTCGTACGAGAACGCCATCACCGGCGCCGGCAGGTCGAGCGGCCGGAACGAGAGGTCACGCTGCTCGTCGCAGAGCACGTCGCCGGCCTTGGTCTCCTTCAGCTTCGCGATCGCCCCGATGTCGCCGGCGCCGAGGTCCGACACCGGCCGCAGATCTTTTCCCAGCGGTTGGCCGATCTGGCCGAGGCGCTCCTTCTGCTGGTGGGTGACGTTGACCGCCTGCGAGTCGGAGCGGATCGTGCCGCTGTAGACGCGGAAGAGGTTGATCCGGCCGGCGTACGGATCGGCGGTGGTCTTGAACACGTAGGCGACCAGCGGCCCGTCCTCGTCGGGGGCGATCTCGATCGCCTCGCCGTTGCCGTCGAGCGCCTTCAGCGCCCCGCGCATCTTCGGCGAGGGCAGGTCCTCGACCAGCGCGTCGAGCAGCCGGTTCGTCCCCAGGTTCCTGCAGGCCACGCCGCAGGTGACGGGGAAGAGGTGCCCCTCGGTGACGCCCTGCTTCAGCGCCGTGACGATCTCCTCGTGGGCGATCTCCTCGCCGTCGAGATAGCGCTCCATCAGCGCGTCGGAGTTCTCCGCCACCTCGTCCATCAGCTTTTCGCGGTACTCCTCGGCCTGGGCGCGCAGCTCGTCGGGGACCGGCGCCCGCTCGGCGCTGCCGCGCTCGTCGCCCGCGTAGACCCAGGCCTCCATGTCGATCAGGTCGATGACTCCGCGCACGTCCTGTTCGGAGCCGATCGGGATCTCGGTCGCCACCACGTGCGGGCCGAAGGCGGCCTTGAGCGAGTCCAGGGCGGCGAAGAAGTCGGCCCGCTCGCGGTCGAGCATGTTGACGAAGACGAGCCGGGCCAGCCCCTCGGCGTCGGCGCGCTGCCAGAGCCGTTCGGTCTGAACCTCGACCCCGGCGACGCCGTTGACCACGACCACCGCCGAGTCGGCGACCCGGAGCGCCGCCGCCGCGTCGGCGACGAAGCTCGGCTCGCCCGGCGTGTCGATCAGGTTGATCTCGCGATCGGCGTAGGGGAAGCAGGAGACGCAGGCGTTGATCGAGAGCCCGCGGGCGCGCTCGTCGTCCTCGTGGTCGGAGGTCGTCGAGCCGTCCTCCACCATGCCGAGCCGGTTGATCGCCCCCGCCTCGAACAGCATCGCCTCGTGCAGGCTCGTCTTGCCGCAGCCCCGGTGCCCGATCAGAGCGACGTTGCGAATCCGATCTGCAGCTTTGTGCGACACGAAACGAAGTTACACCCGTTGGCAAGTGACTTCATCCGTTTGCATCCCAAAACGGCCGAGTTCTCAGTTAACGTCGCTGCAAATGACGAGCAAGAGGAGGTCTACCGTGCTTCAAGTTCCATCCAAGCGAGTGTCTGTGGTCGCTATCGCTATCGCGGTCGCAGCCGCCTTCGCCGTGGTAGTGGCGCCGTCCACCGCCGCGCCGGGAGCCACCGCCTCGGCGCCTCCTCCCTGCAAGACCTCCGGGCTCGACATCTGGTTCGAACCGGAAATCGGCGGCGGCACCGCCGGCAGCATCTACTACCGGTTCCAGTTCACCAATCTCTCGGGCCATGCCTGCACGCTGCAGGGTTATCCCAAGGTCTCGGCGGTCAACCTCAAAGGGCAGCGGATCGGCAGCCCGGCGTCCCACGACACGACGGTCAAACCGCACCTGGTGAAACTGGCTCCGGAAAAAAGCGCGCCGGCCCTGATCCGGGTCGTCGACGCGGACAACTTCCCGCCCTCCGCGTGTCATCCCGTGACCGCCGCCGGCTTCCGGGTCACCCCGCCGGGAAACACCGCCTCGCGAGTGGTCCCGTTCCCCTTCCGGGCCTGCTCGAAGGTGGGCAACGGCAACCTCTCGGTCAGGGTCGTGGGGTCCGAATAGCGACGCCGAGGTGGATACGCCAAAAGGACACTCGGAGGACCCGCCGGTCACGATCTTCATCAACTACATGAAGTCGGAAGCGGGAATGTGCCCCCGGTTTCTCTACGACGCCTTGGCCAAGGAGTTCGGCGCCGAGAACGTCTTCTTCGACGAAGAATCCCTCCAGGCGGGAGTGAAATGGTCGCAGGACATCCGCTCCGGCAGCGCCGGTTGCACGGCCTTCCTCGCGCTGGTCGGCCCAGATTGGGCCGCGAACCTGAAGAAGCGTAAGCAGGGCGGCGCGGAAGACTACGTAAGCGAAGAGATCGAAGCGGCGCTGGATGGGGGGGTGCGGACGGTGATCCCGGTCCTGATCGAAGAAGCGCCGCCTCCGAGCAAGGAGGCCCTCGGCGAAGTCGGACCCCCGAAGCGGCTGTTCAACCACCAATGGGTCAAGCTGGGCCGGTCGAGCTGGGACGCCGACGTCAAGGCCCTGATCGAGAAGCTGAAGCAGTCCGCCGCAGCCGGCGAGCCGCCCGCAGCGCCGACGGAGTCTCCGCAGACCGCTCCGGCGGAGCGGGTCGAGCCGGACTCCCAAACCGCCGCCCCCGCTGCCGCCGCCTCCCTCGCCGCTCCCGCCCGGTCGCACTGCGACGAGATCGCCCGGCTCATGCTCAAAAAAGGGTCGTTGGTCGTCCCTTTCCTCGGACCGGGCGTGAACTCATGCGAGCGCACCAAACCGTGGCAGGACCCCGACTCAGGCTCCCTGCCCGACTCCGAAGAGCTGGCCGGCTACCTCGCGAGCGAACTCGACGCCCCGCCGACCCCTGCAAGCCTTGCCTCGATCTCCCAACAGCTCTTCGTCGCCAGTCCCGCCAGCCTCTATATAGCCCTGCGGGAGGCGCTGCCGCCGCGTCGCGCGCCCGGCCCCGTCCACCGCTCCCTCGCCGAACTGCCGGCCAAACTGCGTTCTCGTGGCGGGCCTGATCCCTACCAGCTGATCGTCACCACCAACTACGACAACGCTCTCGAGCGGGCTTTCGAAGATGCCGAAGAGGACTACGACCTCGCCGTCTACGTCGCCCAGGGCGAGGACAAAGGCAAGTTCTTCCATATTACGAGTGACGGCAAGTCGCATCGCATCGACGTCCCCAACACATACACCGACTTTCCGATCGACGAAATCGACCAGGTCGAACGGACGGTGATCATGAAGATCCACGGCGCGATCAACCCTCTCCAGGGCCGGCCCCCCTGGAGCGAAAACAATTACGTGATCACCGAGGACGACTACATCGGCTACATGAGCGACGGCGCGGTCGAGTCGATTGTGCCGCAGCAACTGCTGCGCAAACTGCGCAGCTACAGTCACTTTCTCTTCCTCGGGCACGAGATGCACGACTGGAGCCTGCGGGTCTTCCTGATCAGGATCTTCGGCGGGGCCGGAAAGCCGAACAACCCTTCCTGGGCGGTCGAGCCTGAGCCGACCCCGCTCGACGAGGAGTTCTGGCAACGGATCGACGTCAACCTCACCGTCGCCCCCCTTGACGCATACTTGACGGAACTCGGCAACAGCCTCGCCGGGGAAGACGCTACCGCGCAGTCGCGGTCGTGACCATCTCCGAAACGCCCGCCAAGGCTCCGCCCGTCGAGGACCCGTATGTGGGGCTGACGTACTTCACCGAGGAGTACGTGGATCTCTTCTTCGGGCGCGACAACGAGTCGGCCTTGATCATCGGCAATCTGCGGGCCTCGCGGTTGACGCTGCTGTACGCCGAAAGCGGCGTCGGCAAGAGCTCGGTGCTGCGCGCGGGGGTCGTCGCCCGCCTGCGCGCCTTCGCCGAGAGCGATCGCGAGGACGGCGGCTCCCCTCGGCTGGTGCCGGTCGTATTCGGCTCCTGGAGCGAGCGGCCGATCGCGGGCTTGATCCAGGCGATCGGCGAGGCGATCCGCCCCCATCTCGACGGACGGGAGGCGCCCGAGCTGCCCGGAAACGATCTCGCCGGCGCTGTCGAAACGGCCGCCAAGGCGCTCGACGGCGCCACCCTTCTGATCGTCCTCGACCAGTTCGAGGAGCTCTTCCTCTATGGCGAAGAGGACCGGGTCGCCGCCGAGATCGCCCGCTGCGTCCACCGGCCCGACCTGCGCGCGAACTTCCTGATCTCGATCCGCGAGGACTCCTACGCCCGGCTCGGCGACGTCTTCCGCGGCAAGCTGAGGAACGTCTACGGCAACTTCCTCCACCTCGACTTCCTCGACCGCGCCGGGGGCAGGGAAGCGATCGAAGGGCCGATCGGGTGGGTCAACGAGAAGCTGCCGCCGGGAGCCGAGCGGTTCGAGGTCGAGCCGGCCCTCGTCGACGCCGTGCTCGGCCAGGTCGAGCACGACGAGGCTGAGGACAAGATCGAGACCACCTACCTGCAGCTGGTGATGCGGCGGCTGTGGGAAGAGGAGCGGGGCGGCGGGTCCCATGTCCTGCGGCTGCGGACGCTGGAGCGGCTGGGCGGCGCGCAGAAGATCATCAGCGATCACCTCGACCGGGCGATGGAAGGCGCCGCCGAGGGCAGCGAGGCCCTCGACGACGAGCAGCGCCTCGTCGCCGCCAGGGTTTTCCGCTACCTGGTCACCAGCGGCGGAACCAAGATCGCCCTGTCGGCCAAGGAGCTGGCCGACTACACCGAGATCCCGGTGGAGAGGATCGAGCCCGTCCTGCGGCATCTCTCCTCCTCGCAGCTGCACATCCTGCGCCCGGTCGTCTCTGGGACCGGCGAGGGGGAACAGCGCTTCGAGATCTTCCACGACGCCCTCGCCGCCCCGATCAACACCTGGCGGGCCCAGGTCGAAGACGAGGAGCGGGAGCGGGAGCGGGTCGAAAAGGAGGAAGCGCAGCGGGCGGCCGCGCGGGCGGAGCGCCGGGCCCGCGTCGCCCAGGTGCTGCTGGCGGTGGCGGTGGTCGCCCTGATCGCGGGCGCGGTCGTCTTCGCGATCCAGCAGAAGGACCTGGCCGATCAGCGCGAAGCCGACAACCAGTCGGTGCGGGCAGCCGAGCGCATCGCCGAACTCGCCAAGGTGTCCACCTTCGGTCCCGTCGCGGCGGCGCTCGCCAGCGTCGAGGACTACCGCCTCTCCGGGACCGTGGAGGCGCGCAACCAGGCCCTGGCCCAGCTGCAGCTCAACCCGGGGCTGCCGAATATCGCCGTCGGCCACACGAGTGAAGCGCTCACCGTGGCCTACCTGCCCGGTTCCCACGACTTCGTCTCGGGTGGCAGCGACGGGACGATCCGGCTCTGGGACGCGCGCGGTCGCGAAATCGGATCGCCCCTGGTCCCCATCGACGCGGTCGCCGGGCTCGCGATCGGCAAGCCGACCGGCGGCGACCGAATCCTCGCCGCCGGCATGGGTAAAGGAGACCTCGGGCTCTGGCGGCTCAGCGGAACTCAGCGCCCGCAGCCCCTGCTCAGACTGCGCGTGGGCAGTGGCATGCTGTGGGGCGTCGCGTTCAACCCTCGCGTGCCGGACATGCTCGCGGTCGGAAGCGAAGACGGGACCGTGACGCTGTGGAACCTGAAGCACCCCCGGCATCCGGTCAGGATTGGAAGGAGAATGGCGACGGCGGGTCTCGGCAGCCTAGCCTTCGCGGCCGACGGCCGCACCCTGTTCGTGGCGGGCGAAAGCGGGCAGGCTTTCGGGGTCAACGGGAAGGGCTTTGCGGCCGCGCGGCCGGTTCGTGTGGCCGGCGGCGAAGAGATAGGGGTGGCGACCGCCCCCGACGGGTCCTACGCCTTCGGTGGGCCCGAAGGAATCGTGCTCTGGGACGCGGTGCGGGGACGGCACCTTCACCTGCGCCCCCCGGGTGAAGTCGAAGCTCTGGAATTCGCCGACAAGGGAGCGGTGCTGGTCTCGGCGGGGACGGATCGAAGCGTGACGACCTGGGACGTGGCGAGCGGCCGCCCCTTCGGCCCCCCGCGCACCTTCGAAAAGGCTGTGCGGGACGTCGCCATCAGCTCCGACGGGCGAGCCATCGCCGCCGCCGGCGAAGACAGCCTGGTGAGGACCTGGCCGGTGCGGCCACGGTTCGCTCTCGCTGCCACCGTCGGAAGCCTCGGCCCGGAAAAGACCGGGACCATGCCGGAAGTGACCGATCTCGCCGTGGGGAGCGGGGGCAGGGCCATCGCCGCTGCCGCCGGGGCGGCGGGAACCTCGATCTGGCCGCTGCGGGCTTCGCCGGCGCCCGGCTCGCTGCCCCACCCGCTGGCGGAGATCCCGGGCGCCAGCTACGCGGTCGCCTATCGCGGCGACGTCCTCGTCACCGGCAGGGGGAGCTCCTTCGCCGTCTACGGCACCGGCGCGGCCTGTCCCAAGGGGCGGCCACAACCATGCCTGCTCGCGGTTCCCCGGCGGCCGTACTCGCGAGGAGGGGTTTCCAGCCTCGCGCTGGCGCACTACGGGCACCGCCTGTTGCTCGCCTCGTCGGGGCGCCGGCGGGGTGAAGGCGTCAACCTCTGGGACCTCAGCGACGCGATCGAGGGCGGTGCGGTCACCCACCTCGGATGGCAGCCGGTCAACAGTCAAATCCGGCACATCGCGCTCAGCCCGACCGAACCGCTGCTCGCCGTGGGCTCGGGGGACGGGAGCCTGCGGCTCTGGGACGTGCGCAACCCACGCGCTCCCGAGAAAGTCAAGCCCAGGCATCCCCGCGGAATCGAAAAGCAGCCCATCGATGCGGTTGCCTTTTCCCCGGACGGGTCGTTGCTCGCCTCCGGGGGCGAGAACGATCAGGTGGCGCTCTGGCGGGTGGTGCGGCGGGGGCCTGGTCCGCCGACCGTGAAGGCGATCCCGGGGACGCTGGTACAGGGCCAGTCGATCTTCTCGCTCGAGTTCAGCCCCGACGGGAAGACGCTTGCCGCCGGCGACTCCGAAGGGAACACCTGCCTCTACGAGCTGGCGAGCCGGCACCTGATCGGCAGCGCCTGCTTGCTCGGGCATCGAACCGAACAACATCATTGGGGAGGCGTCCGGGCAGCGGAATTCGCCCGGCTTCCCGACGGTGAAACGGTGCTGCTGACCGCCGGCGCCGGGCAGAGCATCTTCAGCTGGAACTCGATCCTCTGGAACCTCAGCGGCGACGACGGCGTCGAGAGGGAAATCACTAGATACGTATGCGCGCTCGCCGGTCGCGATTTGACGAGCTACGAGTGGGACGCAATCTTCGGCTCAACCAGGCTCGCCGGCGACCGTCAGCCGATTTGCCGGGAATAACCTCTTGATGACCGTGACCACCGTGCCGGCTCACCCCGATTCGCCTGCCTGGGCTCGCCTGCAGGACCAGCTCGCCTGGTACGACAAGAAGAGCGGGCTTTGTCAGAGCCGGTTCAAGCTGCTGAAGGTCTGCCAGATGGTCACCGCCGCCGCGATCCCGGTGGCGGCGGGCGTCTCGGCGCCGGCCTGGTTGGTCGGCGGCGCCGGCGCCTTCATCGTCGTGCTCGAGGGCCTGCAGCAGCTGGAGCAGTACCAGCAGAACTGGACCAGCTACCGCTCCACCTGCGAGCAGCTCAAGCACGAGCAGTTCCTCTACCTCTCCCACGCCGGTCCCTACGCCGACGTTCCCGACCGCGAGGCCGTCCTCGCCGAGCGCGTCGAGAGCCTCGTCTCCCAGGAGCACGCCGCCTGGGTCGCCAACCGCGACGACGCGAAGAAGAAGGAAGCGGAAGGCTAGAAATACATTTGTGGAGATGCACGTCTCCAGAGATGTCAAGGTCGTCACCTTCGACTTCTGGAACACGATCGCGCGGGTGCCGCCGGGGACGATGAGCGAGGCGCGGCGGCGGGCGGTGGCGGCGGCTTGCGAGGAATGCGCGGTGGAGGTCGAGGCGGGGCTGCTGGCGCGGAGCCTGGAACAGGTGGGGCTGCACTGGGAGGAGGCCTGGGCGGCCGGGCGGCACCTGCATCCGCGTGCAGGGGCGGAGATGCTGGCGCGCGCGCTCGGGGTCGAGGAGGCGGCAGGGGAACTGGTGGCCGAGGCGTTCCTCGAGGCGGGGCGGGGGGTGGAGCTGGAACTGGCGCCGGACATCCGACCGGCGCTGGAGGCGCTCGCGGAGCGGGGAATGCGGCTGGGAATCGTCTGCGACGTCGGCTTCACCAGGGGCGCCCTGCTGCGCGACCTGCTCGACCGCGAGGGGCTGCTCGCCCGCTTCGACGGCTGGGCGTTTTCCGACGAGGTCGGCCACTACAAGCCTTCGCCGCGGATCTTCGAAGCCGCGCTCGGCGCTCTCGGGGCCGGGCCCGAAGCGGCGATGCACGTCGGCGACCTGCGCCGCACCGACGTCGCCGGCGCCGCCGCGCTCGGGATGCGGACCGCTCGCTACCGGGGCATGCACGACGACGGTGCGGCGGGAGTGGAGGCCGACGTCGTGCTCGACAGTCATGCTGAGCTGCTCGATGTCCTCGACGCCGCCGATCGAGACTGAGCGCCTGCGCCTGCGGGCGGTCGAGCCGGACGACCTCGACGAGCTCGTCCGGCTCCACGAAGACCCGCTCGTCATCCGCTTCATGGGCTCTCCCGACCGCGAGTGGCTGGGCAGATGGTTGCGCTCAAGCGACGAGGAATGGGAGGAGCGTGGGCACGGGCGGCTCGCGATCGTCGAGAAGGAGAGCGGCAGGTTCCTCGGCCGCACCGGTCTCAAGCACTGGCCCCAGTTCGAGGAGACCGAGATCGGCTGGGCGCTCCACGCCGAGGCCAGGGGCAGTGGCTACGCCACCGAGGCCGCGCGCGCCGTCCTCGACTGGGCCGTCCCTCGATTTGACGTGCCCTACTTCACGGCGATGATCCGCCCCGACAACACGGCCTCGATCGCCGTCGCCGAGCGCCTCGGCATGAGCCCGCTCCGCCCCGACAAGCTCCTCGGCGACCCGGTCACGGTCTACGCGACCAGGCGGCGCCGGCAGCGCTGAGGCCAAGGCGGGTTTGTCCCGCCATAGGGGACAAACCCGCCTACAGGCGGCTAGGCGACCGCAAGCACGCCCGCCAGGAGCGCCGCCCCTGCGAGCGCGATCGCCACCCGGCGGCTGGCGCGGCGCGGTTTGAAGCTCAGCCGCTCGGCCGTGATCAGGCCGGTCAACGCCGCCATCCAGGCGAGCCGCAAGGGGCCGGCGAACGCCGTCGTCAGCATCATCGCCCAGCAGGAGGCGAGGCAGGCGGTCCCGTTGTGCAGCCCGAAGTTGGCGGTCCCCAGCGTCGCCCGCCAGCCCTTGGGCGGCAGCGGCTTGCTGCGGTGGCAGGCCTGCAGCGCCCGCCGCTTCGCCGGCGTCAGTTGCCAGAGCGCCGCCAGCGCCAGGGCGCCCGCGGCCGCGAAGGGCGAGGACGGGACTCCCCCGGAGCCGAGGGCGCCGAGCACGATCACGCTGTAGGCCGCCCAGACCGCGACGAAGGCCACCACGAACTCGAGGACCGCCCGGCGCCGTCGCCAGTAGAAGCTGCTGTCGGCCACGTGCCAGATTGCCGGCATCGCCGGCGGCACCATCATCGCGGCCGCCATCAGCGCCGGCATCGACAGGGTCGCGATGAGGGACACGGAATGGTCGCCGAGGGCCAGGTGCTCGGCGTGACCGGAGAGGTCGGAGCCCATCCCGGCCATGCCGGTCATGCAGATCCAGATGGGCCCGCCGCCCGACCACTGCGACCCGCCCGCCGAGGCGCTGCCGGTCTGCAGCACCGCGCCGAGGGCGAGCAGGATCCAGAGCAGCGCGACGCCCGACTCGAC
>JBQCHH010000071.1:0-6808 GCA_051954855.1 Solirubrobacterales bacterium
GGGTCGGGGTGACGACTTCGACGTGCACGTGCAGGTCGCCGCGGCCGTCGCTGCGCAGGTGCGGCACTCCGCGGCCGCGCATGGTGAGCACGGTCGAGGGCTGCGTCCCAGGCTTGATGTCGATCTGCTCGACGCTGTCGAGAGTCTGCAGTGACAACGACGTGCCGAGCGCGGCCGCGGTCATCGGCACCGTGACCGTGCAGTGGAGATCGGTCCCCTCGCGGGTGAAGACCTGGTGCGGCGCGACGCGGACCTCGACGTAGAGGTCGCCGGGCGGAGCGCCGGGGTCGCCGGCGTGACCGGCGCCGGAGATCCGCATCCGCTGCCCGTCTTCGATCCCGGCCGGGACTTCGATCGCGCTGGTCCGGCTCTGGCGGGTTCGGCCGCTGCCGCCGCAGGTCTCGCATGGCGTCTCCGGCACTTTGCCGGCGCCGCCACAGACGTCACAGGTCGTGCTGCGAACCATCTGCCCGAACGGCGTCCGCGTCACCGCTCGCAGCTCGCCGGCGCCGCCGCAGCGCTCGCAGGTGTTGATCGGCGTTCCCGGCTCGGCGCCGTTGCCGTGGCAGTGCTCGCAGGCGCCGACGGCGTCGTAGGTGACCTCTCGGCGGGCGCCGGTCGCGACCTCCGCCAGCTCGATCTCCACCTCGACCGCGAGGTCGCCACCGGCCGCGGCCGCCCGTCCGCCGCCGAACCCGAAACCGCTGCCGACGACACCTTGGAACATGTCGTCGATCGAGCCGAAGCCGGCGCCGGGGTTGAAGCCGCCCGAGCGCAGCCCCTCTTGACCGTAGGCGTCGTAGGTGCGGCGCCGCTCGGCGTCGGAGAGAACCTCATAGGCCTCGGCCGCTTCTTTGAATTTGTCCTCTGCATCCGGCTCCTTGTTGACGTCAGGGTGCAGTTCACGCGCCAGGCGCCGGAACGCCTTCTTGATCTCAGCCTCGCTTGCGTCCCGGCCGACGCCGAGGACCTCGTAGTAGTCGCGCGCCATGGCCTAGTTGTCGTACACGGTCTCGAAGTAGCGGGAGAGCTCGCGGGCGGCGTGGCGGACCGAGGCGATTGCGGTCGCGTAGTCCATTCGCAGCGGCCCGACCACGCCGATCGCGCCGAGATTGCGGTGGCCGAGCCCGTAGTTGGCGCCGATCACGCTGACCGAGCGCAGCTCCGGCTGCGGGTTCTCGCCGCCGATCCAGAAGTAGACCGAGCGCTGGTCGAGCGAGGAGCGCAGCATCTGCAGCATGTCGGCGCGCCGCTCCAGCGCCGTCATCAGCTCGTCGGCGCGGGGCAGGTCGGGCAGGTGCGCCTCCGAGAGCAGGCGCGAGGTGCCCTCGACGTAGAGGTCGCCGCCGCTCTCGCCGACGAACTCGGTGAAGGTGGTGCCGAGGGTGGCGACGAAGTCGGCCTCGACGCCGCTCAGCCCGGGGTCGGCGAGGCGGCTCTCGATCATCCGCGCGCCGACCCCGAGCCCGGAGAGGGACTCGTTGAGGTAGCTGGAGGCCCACTCGACCAGGCCGGAATCGACCGGTCGGTTGAACTCGAACACGCGGCGGATCACGTCGCCGGTGGAGGCGATCCCGATCACCACCACCTTGTTCGGCTGCAGGGGCAGCACCTCGACCCGGTGGATCGTCGCCGTCAGGCTCGGCTCCGGCGCGGTCGCCATCGCCACCAGGTCGGTGACCTGGGCGAGGGCGGCGGTGGTCTCCCGCATCGCCTCGTCCACCTCGCGGCGCAGGCGGGTCAGCTCCAACTCGACGTTCGCGACCGGCGGCGTCGAGCCCGATTCGAGCATCGAGTCGACGTAGCGGCGGTAGCCGGCGTCGGTCGGCACCCGGCCGGCGGAGGTGTGTGGATGGGTGAGGTAACCGGCCGCCTCCAGCGCCGCCAACTCAGCACGGACGGTCGAGGGCCCCCACTCCACCTCCGGCCGCTCCGCCACGTCCTTGGAGGGCACAGGCCGAGCCGACGCCAGGTATGCGTCGACGACGAGCCCGAGGATCAGCTCTTGCCGCTCTGAGAGCACACTCGAAGTCTAGGAGGAGCTAAACCTCGACTTCTGCCTCAGCGTTCTTGATGATCTGGTTCTCGCCCTGGGCGGCGACGGTGTCGACGACGACGCGGTTGCCCTCGACCGACTTCACCGTCCCCGAGACGACGATCTCCTGCTCCGGGAAGCCCATCCCGCGGAACTGGACCGAGAGCCGCTTCAGCGCTCGCGGATCGCCGCCCGCCAGCGCCGCGTTGGCTTTCGCGGTCAGGCCCATCCCGTAGAGACCGTGCAGGATCGTCCGCGGCAGGCCGACGGCCTTCGCGAACTCTTCGTCGATGTGGATCGGGTTGAAGTCGCCAGAGGCACCGGCGTAGCGGTGGGGCAGGTACTTGTCCGGGGTGACCCGCAGCTCCGGGATCTGGTCCCCGACGTTCAGATCAGCCATCTCAAACCCCCCTCACGATCAAGGTCCAGGTGCCGCGCGCGACCTGGGCGCCGTCCTGGTTGACCGAGTTCGTCTCGAACACGTAGAAGCCTTTGCCGTCCTTCTCCTCGATCGACACGCATTTGGCGGTCGTCGTGATCTCGTCGCCCGAGCAGGCCGGCTCGTCCCACTCGAACTCCTGGCCGCCGTGGACCATCGCCGCGAAGTTCATCGCCACGTCGGGGTCGAACATCGCCGGCGCCATCGCCGGGCTGCTGTAGACGACCGCGAACATCGGCGGCGCCACCACGTCGCGGAAGCCGGCCGCGCGCGCCGCCTCGACGTCGAGGTGCACAGGGTTGTCGATCCCCAGCGCGTTCGCGTACTCCCTGATCTTCTCCCGTCCCACCTGGTAGGTGGTGGCGGGCCATTCCTTCCCAACTGCATCAGTCTTCAATGGCATGGCGGGGCAGTCTATTGGCTAAGCGGCCAGTCGGGCGAGCGCTACTCGTCGATCTCCAGCACTGCCAGGAACGCCTCCTGCGGCACTTCCACCCGACCCACCGCCTTCATCCGTTTCTTTCCCGCTTTCTGCTTCTTCAGCAGCTTGTTCTTGCGGGTGACGTCGCCGCCGTAGAGCTTGGCGGTGACGTCCTTGCGCAAGGCCTTGACGGTCTCGCGGGCGAGGATGTTGGAGCCGACCGCGGCCTGGACCGGCACGTCGAAGAGCTGGCGCGGGATCGTCTTCCGCAGCCGGCCGACGAGGCGCTTGCCCTGGTCGTAGGCGAAGTCGCGGAAGACGATGATCGAGAGCGCGTCGACCTTGTCGCCGGCGAGCAGGATGTCGACCTTGACCAGGTCGGAGACGCGGTTGCCGATCGGCTCGTAGTCGAGCGAGGCGTAGCCGCGGGTCGAGGACTTGAGCTGGTCGAAGAAGTCGAGGACGATTTCCGCCAGCGGCAGGTCGTAGCGGATCTGCACCCGCTGCGGGCTGAGGTAGTGCATGTCGACGTGGGTGCCGCGGCGCTGCTGGCAGAGCTCCATCACCGCGCCGACCTGATCTTTCGGGCAGATGATCGTGGCGCGGATGTAGGGCTCTTCGATCGACTCGATCGTGCCGGGATCGGGCAGCTCGGTCGGGCTATGGACCTCCTTGGTGTCGCCGTTGGTGAGGTTGACCATGTAGCGCACGTTCGGGGTCGTCGCCAGCAGGTCGAGGTCGTACTCGCGCTCCAGCCGCTCGCGCACGATCTCCATGTGGAGGAGGCCGAGGAAGCCGCAGCGGAAGCCGAAGCCGAGCGCCTCCGAGGTCTCCGGCTCCCAGGAGAGGGCGGCGTCGTTGAGCGAGAGCTTCTCGAGCGCGTCGCGGAGGTCTTCGTAGCGGTCGGTGTCGATCGGGAAGAGGCCGCAGAAGACCATCGGGCGCACCTCGCGGTAGCCCTCGAGCGCCTCGCCGGCGGGGCTCCCCTGGGCGGTGAGGGTGTCGCCGACGCGCAGCTTGGTCACGTCCTTGATCCCGGTGATCAGGTAGCCGACGTCGCCCGCGTCCATCCGGTCGACCGCGGTCATCGCCGGCCGGAAGAAGCCGAGGTCGTCGATGTCGGCGGTGGTGCCGTTCTGCATCGCCAGGATCGGCTCGTGCTTGCGGAAGGAGCCGTCGACCATCCGCACGTAGGCGATCACGCCGCGGTACTGGTCGAACTCGGAGTCGAAGATGAGGGCGCGGGTGGGCGCCTCGGGCTTGCCTTCCGGTGGTGGGATGCGCGCGACGATCGCCTCCAGTACCTCCTGGACGCCCTCCCCGGTCTTGGCCGAGATCCAGAGCGCTTCCTCGGGGTCGCCGCCGAGCAGGTCGGCGATCTCCTGGGCGACCCGCTCCGGCTCGGCACCCGGCAGGTCGACCTTGTTGATGACCGGGATCAGCTCGAGGCCGTTCTCGATCGCCAGGTAGGTGTTGGCGACGGTCTGCGCCTCGACGCCCTGCGCGGCGTCGACGACCAGCAGGGCACCCTCGCAGGCAGCGAGGCTTCGCGAGACCTCATAGGAGAAATCGACGTGGCCGGGCGTGTCGATCAGGTGCAGGTGGTAGATCTCGCCGCTGCGAGCGGTGTACTCGACCCGCACCGCCTGCGCCTTGATCGTGATCCCGCGCTCACGCTCAAGGTCCATCGAGTCGAGCAGCTGCGCCTGCATTTTCTTCGGGTCCACCGCGCCGGTGAGCTCGAGGATGCGGTCGGCCAGCGTCGACTTGCCGTGGTCGATGTGGGCGATGATCGAGAAGTTGCGGATGTGGTCCATCGGCGGAGGGAGTATGGCGACAAGGGCTTCTGGGCCGCGGGTCCTGTCACGGAAATCGGGCCCATCGGCCCTGTCGGGCCGATCCATCCCATTTCCGCGCCACCCGCGGCAGGAGCCTTTTCACCTACACGCCGATGGATCCAGCGGTCCCCTCAGCTGGAAAACCACCGTCGGCGGCTTTTTGAGGATGACGCGAACTCCAGGACCTTCCGTCCACTTGGCTGCGGGTGGGTACGGGGGCTTGCCGGGTTCTAGGCGGTCGCGGGTGGCGATTACGTAGTCGTAGTTGCCTTCGTCGAGCAGGCGGCGGTACTGGCGACAGGTGTTGGGGGCTTCGAAGCCGCCGTGGGGGCGCTCGATGCCCAGGTACTGGACGTGGTTCGAGAGGTCGGTGCCGAAGAGGGGGTATTGGCGGGTGCTGGTGGTGGCGATGCGAGCGCCGGATAGGTCGCGAGCCCAGGCGAAGGCGGCGTTGAGACCCGGGGCGCTGAAGGTCGGGTCCTTGTAGCGGCTCTCCAGGTAGTGCCGCTGGACCGGATAGCCAACCGCAATGGCCACCAGGAGCAGCACCGTACCCAGTCCTGCAAGCCATCGGCTACTCCCCCACGCAGTGCGCCTGCCCTTTGAACCGCTATGCGGATCAAAAGTCCGGCGGACCCCAGAGCGCTGGGCCAACCAGGCGCGGAGCCTCGGTGCGGTGGGCAGCAGCGCGAGGCCAAGGATCAGGGCCGGGGCGAGGTAGCGGAGGCCGGATTCGAACCCGCGCGGCATCCCCGCCGGGCCGGACGCCGACGTCGGCGCGATCAGCCATGCCAACGCGCTGGCAATCCCAACGAGCCCCGCCACCGCGAGCATCGCCGCCGACGGGCCGATTTGCCCACCATCGTAGGCCGACGGGCCGCTGTGTCGCCCTGGGCCCGAAATTGCGCCCCGTCGGCGGGGGAGTGTGGACTTTTTGGCCCATCGGCGGAGGAGCGTTAGCAGCGGCATGAGCAAGCCGGCGAGCGCTCCGAGGAGCAGGAGTGGCCAGAGGAGCCAGAGGCCTTGGTGGAGGCCGGGGAGGAACCAACTGGACCAGACGCTGCCGTCGGTGAGGTAGCCGAGGACGGAGTGGGCTTCGCGGCCGCCGAGCGCCTGTTCGGGAGCTGGCAGCGTGATCGGGCCGAGGTGGTGGACCCAGGGAAGCGGGTTGCCAGCGTGAGCGAGGTTGCGCAGGTACCAGTAGCCGCCTCCGGCCAGTGCGGCCAAACCGGCTGCGAGGAGCGCTCGTAGTCGCACACCCTGCGGAGCGATGACGGCCATGCCGACGACCAGCACCGCAGCCGGGAGCAGAAAGTTGAGCTTCGTCCCCGCCGCCAGGCCGGCGGCAAGACCGACGACGAGGTACGGACCGACGCTCGCACCTCCACCCTCCTCACCCAGCCCTTCCCCCGCCTGCGTCCCTTCCCCACTCCAAACGTTCAGCGCAATCGCCACGGCCGCCAGCAGGAAGAAGATCCCGCCGATGTCGTTTCTCGCCTCCCCGGCCTGATCGGCGAGAGCCGGGACGCTGAGTGCGATCGCGCCGAGAGCGAGCGACCAAGGCGCCACCCGGTACGGCCTGCCGACGCACCAGCAAGCGACCAGGCAACCAACGAACCAGCCGAGGTTCAGCAGCGGTGAGAGCAGGTCCCGACCGAACGCCAGCATCCCGACCGCGTGGAAGATTTCGCTGTTGGCCGGATAGAACCAGGCCAAGAACTGCGGAGCGATGAAGTGCAGCGACCACGTGTCGCCGCTCTGGAAGAACCCCGCCGCGAAAGGGCCGTGGTACCAGGTGCTGTCGAAGCCGGTCATTCCCGTCGAGAGCCGCGTCTTCACGCCAGCGGCGAAGTTGATTACCGCCACGACGGCGACTAGAACCGCGATCAGAACGGGCGCCAAATCCCTCCATCTGCGCCCGTCCCGCCGGAGGAGGGAGTCCCGCACCCCACCCAGCAGGTATGGGTGCGGGATTCCCTCCTCCGGCGGGACGAGCGCGGATGGAGGGATTTGGTACCCGTCCTAATCGCGTTTCTGGTTGCAGTCGTGGCGGTGATCCACTTCGCCGCCGGGGT
>JBQCHH010000072.1:0-19513 GCA_051954855.1 Solirubrobacterales bacterium
CGAGCTGCGCGGCGACGCGCGGCAGCCAGGCCTCGTCGACCTCGAACAGCCCCTCCTCGCCCTTCTGCTCGAGCAGGGCCGTCGCCACGCCCCAGGTCATGTTGGAGCCGGCGCGGTTGTGAACCGGACGGCGCCCGTCGGACTCCAGCAAGGCCGCGATCATCCCCGCGGTCGTCGTCTTGCCGTTGGTGGCGCTGACGATCGTCGTGCCCCGGTCGAGGCCAGCGCCGAGGCGGGCGATCGCCTCCGGCTCCATCCGCAGCAGCACCCGTCCCGGCAGCGTCGTGCCGCCGCCGCGGCCGCTGGCCCGGCTGGCGGCGCCGACCGCCCGCGCAAGCGCGACCTTGGCGCCGAAAAGGGGAGAGCTGCCGTTCGCCGCCATCGTCAGCTCGCCTCGCCGCCGTCGGGAACGAGGATCGAGAGGCAGCGGGGCAGCACCCGCAGCGAGACCGGCAGGTCGGTCAGGTGGTCGCCGTCGGCATAGACGGGGAAGGGGCGGCTGGCATCGAGCTCCAGGCGCGGTGCCCGGAAGACGTCGACCTCCTCCTTGCCGAGGTGGGTCCCCTTCAGCACGTCGCGCAACCCGAGCAGGAAGCGCAGCTTGCCGACCTCGGTGATCGCGACCACGTCGAAGAGGCCGTCGTCGATCTCCGCCTCCGGCGCGATCCACATGCCGCCGCCGTAGACGCTGTTGTTGGCGACGGCGACGAAGTAGCCGGTCAGCCGCCTGCGCTCCTCGCCGGCGGCGATCGTGAAGCGGGCCGAGCGCCAGCCGATCAGCGTCCGCATCATCGAGTAGGCGTAAACCGAGTTGCCGCGCAGGAAGTGGGTTTCGTTGGCGAGGCGGTTGCATTCGGAGTCGAAGCCGATGCTGGCGATGCCGAGGAAGCGCCTGCCGTTGGCCTCGCCGACGTCGATGCGGCGGCTGCGGCCGCCGAGGATCACCTCGACCGCGGCCTCGGGCTCGGTCGGGATGCCGAGCGCGCGGGCGAGATCGTTGCCGCGCCCGGCCGGGATCAGCCCCAGCGGCGCCTCCGAGCCGGCGAGCGCGCCGCCGACGGCGCCCAGCAGCCCGTCGCCGCTGACCACCACGGGCACCTCGCCGAGCTCGGCCGCCGCCAGCGCCAGCTCGGCCCCGTGCTCGAGGCTGCGGGTCCTCTCGACCCGGAAGACGGCACGGCGGGCGTCCAGCGCCGCCTCGATCCGCGGCAGCAGCTTCAAGCTCCTGCCCCCGGCCGAAGAGGGATTGACGAGCAGGGTCAGCGGCGTCCCGGCGATCTCCATCCGGCCTCAGCCTAGAGGGCGAGGCCGGGGGCGCCGCCGCCGCGCAGGCGGGCGACAAAGAAGCTGCCGTCGCCGGCCGGTTGCGTCCAGATCGGCACGAACCCGATCTGCGCCAGGCGCCGGCGGTAGAGCCCGCCGCGGAAGCCGCGAAGCGTCTCCGGGTCCCGGCTTGCCGCCAGCGCCAAGAAGCCCCCCGGGCGCAGCACGCGCGCCGCCTCGGCGGCGCGGGGTCGGGCGTCGATCGCGGCGAGGAGGTCGAACTGATCGTCCGGGAACGGAAGCGAGCGCGGGCCGCCCTGCTTGAAGGCGACGCGCCCTTCCGGGTCGAGCCCGACGACGTCGGTCGCGTGGCGAGCGGCCTCGGCCGAGCGATCGACGCCGCGGATGCGGGCGCGGGGGAACTCGCGGGCCAGGAACAGCGTCCCCTCGCCCTGGCCGCACTCCACCTCGAGAATGCGCTCCGGGTCGCCGACATGAAGGACCGCGGCCGCAAGCGGGGTCAGCAGGGGGGAGGGAGGAAGCACTGCCTGGGATCGTAGGGTGGCTGCGAATTTGACCTCAGGCGCTTCCAATAGGGTTCCGCGCCGTGGAATCGCAACGGGACAACCGCTGGATCATCCTCGCCGTGTTCGCGGTGGTGGCGATCGGTGTGGTCGTGGCGATCCTCGTCTCCCGCGGCGGCTCGAGCGGCTCAACCTCCAGCGCCGACGGTTGCAAGAAAGTCGCAACGCCGCCGCCGAAGACGGTCAGCTTCAAGGCGCCGAAGCAGGTGCTGAAGCCGGGCGAAAAGGCGACGGCCGTGGTCAAGACCAGCTGCGGCACCTTCGACATCGCCCTCAACACCAGGCGGGCGCCGAAGACGGCCAATTCCTTCGCCTTCCTGGCCGAAGAAGGTTTCTACAACGACCTCATCTTCCACCGCATCGTCCCCGGCTTCGTGATCCAGGGCGGGGACCCGGAAGGCACCGGTCTCGGCGGACCCGGCTACAGCATCACCGAGAAGCCACCCGCGAATCTCACCTACACCAGAGGCGTGGTCGCGATGGCGAAGGGCTCCACGGACCCACCGGGGCGCTCCGGCAGCCAGTTCTTCGTCGTCACCGCCCCGAACGCCGAACTGCCACCCGAATACGCGCTGGTCGGCAAGGTGACCGAAGGCTACGAAGCGGTCGCCCGGATCGAAAAACTCGGCACTCCGGAAGAAAAACCGAAACAGACCGTTCTGATCGAAGAAGTGACGATCGAACGCGAATAGGTCACCCGAATAGGTCACCCGACTATGCTCGGTGGGTGGCAAAGGCGCAGGTAGGCGATCCCGCCCCCGATTTCGAGCTGCCCGGGACGGGCGACAAGACGTACCGTCTCGCCGACTACCGCGGCCGCAACCTGATCCTCGCCTTCTATCCCGGCGACGCTACTACCGTCTGCACCAAGCAGTTCTGCTCCTATCGCGACCACGGGGATCGCCTCGACGCGTTGGACGCCGAGGTGCTCGGCATCTCGCCGCAATCGGTCGACTCGCACGAGCACTGGGTCAAAGAGCAGGAACTGAACGTGCCGCTCCTTGCCGACGAGGACCTGGCGGTGGCGAAGAGCTACGGCGTCACCGGCTGGCTGGGGCCGCTGGCGCGATTCACCGAGCTGAACGAGACCCCCGGCGGCCGCTACGTGATGCGATCGATCTTCGTGATCGACGGCGAGGGCGTGATCCGCTACCGGCACGTCTCCCGCACCGGCAGCACCTACGAGTCGGTCGAGGATCTCGAGCAGGCGCTCGCCTCGGTCGGCTGATGCCGGGCGACGCGCGGGCCTTCGTCCTCGAGCCACAGCCGCGTCTGCACGGAGAGACAAGGGGGGAGGGACCGCCCGTCGTCCTCTGCCATGGGATCACCGCCACCAGGCGCTATGTCCTGCACGGCTCGAGCGCGCTGCCGCGCGCCGGCTACACGGTCGTCACCTACGACGCCCGCGGGCACGGCGAGTCGGACCCCGCACCGGTGGGGGAGAGTTATGGATACCCGGCACTGGTAGCCGACCTCGAGCGGGTGGTCGAAGTAGAGGTCGGCGGGGAGCGGTTCGTCCTCGGCGGCCACTCGATGGGCGCTCACACCGCGGTTGCCTACGCGCTGCGACACCCGCAGCGACTGGCGGGGCTGGTGATCATCGGGCCGGTCTACACGGGCGAGATCCGGCCGCAGTCGCTCGAATACTGGGACGGGCTGGCGGCGGCGCTCGAGGGCGGCGTCGAGGGCTTCGTCGCCTACATCGGCGAGCGGCAGGAAATCGACCCGCGCTGGCGCAACTCGGTCCTGCGCTTCACCCGCGAGCGGATGTTGCTGCAGCGCAGTCCCGAAGCGCTGGCGCAGGCGCTGCGGGAGGTGCCGCGTTCGCGTCCCTTCGGGTCCCTCGCCGAGCTCGGCGCGATCGACGTTCCCGCCCTGGTCGTCGCCGGCAACGACGACGCCGACCCCGGGCATCCCTTCGCAGCGGCCGCGGCTTATGCCGAAGCGCTGCCGCGCGCGCGGCTGGTCAGCGAGGCCGAGGGGGAGTCCCCGCTAGCCTGGCAAGGTGGCAAGTTGTCCCGGGAGATCGCGGCCTTTTGCGCGGAGATCGTCAAGGCTGAGGTCTAGGCAACCGATCAGCATCCTTTAATCCAAGGCTCTATCTTCCTATCGATGAGATTTCCATCCGAGGCAAATCTGAGGCGCGCGATCGCCTTCATCGCAGTCCTTGGAATCGGCGTCGCCACCTACATCACGATCGCCGACTCGGGCGGTGGCGCGCCTGCCTGCCTCGCCGGCGGCAGCGGCTGCGAGACCGTCGCCAGCAGCTCCTACTCGCACATCGCCGGCGTCAACATCGCGATCTTCGGGATCGTCGGCTACATCCTGCTCTTGGCCAGCGCTTTCTTCGCCAACGACGCCGCCCGCTTCGGCGGCTTCGCGGTCTCCCTCGGCGGCTTCGGGTTCAGCGTCTACCTGACCTACCTGGAGATCTTCAAGATCGAAGCGATCTGCCAGTGGTGTGTCTCCAGCGCGGTTTTGATGACGATCATCTTCTTGCTCAACACCACCCGACTGATCGGATACGCGGGTTCGAACGGCTCGGCCGTTTCCAGTCGAGCGGAGGACGGAGCGGAAGCGGCATAGTCTTTGCCCGGCCCCGTCGGGAGGGGCGGGGCGCGAGACGATCAAACGACACCGGAGGAGAGATGAGCAACAAGCGGGAGAGAGAAAAGCGGCGCGAAGAACGCCTGGCGGAAGAAGCCCGCGTCGACACCACCGATCGGCGCAAGCAGTTGCTCCAGATGGGCGCCGGAGCGGTCTTCCTGGTGATCGCGGTCGTGATCGTCCTGATCGTCGTCCAGGCCTCCAGCAGCGGCAGCGGTGGCGACACCAAGCTTGAGGAAGTCAGCAACGTCGACAAACTCCTCGCCGGCATCCCGCAGGAAAAACTCGTCCTCGGCGATCCGAAAGCGCCGGTTTCCCTCTACGAGTACGGAGACCTGCAGTGCCCGATCTGCAAGGCCTACTCGGAAGAAATCCTGCCGTCGATCATCCAGACCAAAGTGAAAAACGGCGAAGTGAAGATCGAGTTCCGCAACTTCATCATCATCAGCGAAGAATCGATCCCGGCGGGGGCGGCGGCGCTCGCGGCCGGCAACCAGGGGCGCGGCTGGAACTACATCGAGCTCTTCTACCGCAACCAGGGCACCGAGCGATCGGGCTACGTGACCGAAGCCTTCATCGAAGCGATCGCCAAAGGCGCGGGCGTCAAAAACCTCGCCAAATTCAACGAAGAACGCAAGGAAAGCGAAAAGACGGCCACGGTCAACAAAACGACCGAAGAAGCCAAACACTTCGGCTTCACCGGCACGCCGTCGTTCGCGATCAAAGGCCCCGGCAGCAACGGCCTGGAACTCCTCGGCTCGCCCGGCTCAACCGGCGCGATCGAAGAAGCGATCAAAGAAGCCGAATAGAGGCGCTCCGCAGCGAGAGGGGGCGCCGGCCAGCTCATCACCGGCGCTCCCAGCGACGCTCCCTCTTCAAGTTGACATAACCGCCATTATCGTGCGTTGGTCGTGCGTTGGTCTCGCATGAGGGCGTCCTGGGCACGACTTAGCCTTCCGCGCCCCATGAAGAACGTGAGGCGAAGACTGCCCCTGCTGCGACGCATGTCTCCTTTTCAGCAAGGCATCAGTCTTGCTGCTGGATGGGTCTTGCTGTGGTCGCTGATCTTGGCTGTGATCAACCCTGCTCTTGTGCGCCACCTAAGACAACAGACTCTTTCAGACGTTGCGCAGGTAGGCGCCACTCTCCTTGTGGCTTACGCCGTTGAGATGTCATGGCTCGTAAAACGATCCTTAAAGCGAGGTGGGAACACCGAGAGATGGATCGGTGTGGTCGTGGGCCTCGGATCGTCTGGCGTCATGGGAATCATCATTACTCTGGCTCTTGTCAATCATCCCGTTGGCTCACTGGACTTAGTGGAACGCTTCGCTGCGACCTGGGCGCTTTTCTCCCTCGGCCTTTTGGCATTGCTCATTGCCAGCCTGCCCTACTTTCTTTATGAAGTTGGGCACAGTCTCAACACTGAGTACCCAGACGAGTAGACATAACGTCGTCCGTCCGGGCTAGCGGACTCTCGTTGCGGCGCCCCGCGCCAGGGGCCTGACGATCGGCGGGGCCTTCGGGAGAGCGCTGCGCTCTACTTCGCCCAACTCGAACCCTGCGGCGCTGATGGCGGAGACGGTGTCGCGGTTGCAGTGGCAGCCGTCGCCGAGGAAACGCCAGGGGCCTTCGAGGCGGTCTTGCCACTTGGCGAGGGATGGGTTGCGGGAGCGGACGTGCTCGAGGAAGAGGAGCTGGCCGTCCGGCTTGAGGACGCGGCGGATCTCTTTGAGGGCGGCGGGTTGGTCGGGGACCGTGCAGAGGACGAGGGTGACCACGGCGGTGTCGAAGGAGTCGTCCGGGAACGGCAGGCTTTCCGCCGGTGCTTCGATCACTGTCACTTCCGAGGTCTTGCCCAGAGCCGCGAGCTTCTCGCGCAGGCGCTTGGTCATGTGCGGGTCGGGCTCAGCGAGGGTCAGGCCGTCTACCGTCTCTGGATAGAGCGACACGTTGACGCCGGTGCCGGCACCCACCTCCAGCACCCTCCCCCGCGCTCCCGCCAGGAGCTCGTGACGCATCTTGTGCAGGCCGGCCTCCTCCGTGCCCTTCATCCCGCGGTCGTAGACCGCAGAGAAGAGCCGGCCCCACGTCGCGTCGTAGATCCTTCCCATGACTGGTCTCCTTTGGTGAGTTGTGGGGCCTATAGCCCCTACAACTCACCAATCGTCGCTTATGCGGCGTCTCTTTGCGGCGCGGGCGCCTCGGTCTCCGACCCACCCTTGCTCGCGGCGGCACGCTCCTCATATGCGCGGCGGGCGCCGTGGTCGACCTCGATCATCAGCTTGTCGACCTTCATCGCCCGGCCGAGCGCCTCGCGCCAGGCGCGCGGCAGCAGCTGCAGGAACTTGTGGAGGACGCCGTTGGCGCGCGGTACGAAGACGTCGAAGCGCGGCACTTCCATCGCGTCGACGATCTCGTCGGCGACGTCGGAGGCCTCGACCGGTTTCACCCACTTCTGGCCGACGCCGCTGGTCAGCTCGGTGTTGACCACGGTCGGCATCACGCAGAGGACCTCGATGCCGGTGTCGCGCAGCTCCGCCCGCACCGCCTCGCTGAGGCCGACCACCGCATGCTTGGTGCCGCTGTAGGTGGCGATGCCGGGGATCCCGGCCTTGCCCGCCTGTGAGGCGATGTTGACGATGTAGCCGCTGCCGCGCGGCCGCAGGCGGCGGATCGCCAGCTGAGTGCCGGTGGCGACGCCGATGAAGTTGATCTCGATCTGGCGGCGGATCGAGTCCTCGCCCTCCTCGGCGAACGGCGTCACCGGCATGATCCCGGCGTTGTTGACCACCGCGTCGAGCGGCCCGAGCTGGCGCTCGGCCTCATCGAGGAAGTGTTCGAACGAGGCGCGGTCGGTGACGTCGAGCGAGAGCGCCACGGTGCCGCCGCCGAGCTCGGCCGCGGTCTTCTCCGCCAGCCCCAGATCGAGGTCGCCGATGGCGACGCGGCACCCTCTCCGCACCAGCGCGGCCGCCGTCGCCTTGCCGATCCCGCGGGCGCCGCCGGTGATCGCCACCACCTTGCCGCTGAGTGAACGCCGCTCCTTCGCCATCGTGCTCCTCCTTCTCGGCGACCCCTCAGGCCGCCGGCTTGTAGACCGTGACCACGGCGGCTCCGCCGAGGCCGATGTTGTGCTGGAGCGCCACCTTCGCCCCCTCCACCTGCCGCTTGTCGGCTTCCCCGCGCAGCTGCCAGGTCAGCTCCGAGCACTGCGCCAGGCCGGTCGCCCCGAGTGGGTGGCCCTTGGAGATGAGACCGCCGGACGGGTTGACGACCGGGCCGCTGCCGCCGTAGGTGGTCGCTTCCTCCTCGACCAGCTTGTGCGCCTCACCCTCGGCCGCGAAGCCGAGCGCTTCGTAGGTGATCAGCTCATTGGCGCTGAAGCAGTCGTGCAGCTCGCAGACGTCGACTTCCGCGGCGGCGACCCCGGCTTCCTCGTAGGCGGCGTCGGCCGCGGTCCGCGACATGTCGGCGCCGACGATCGTCATGCAGTCGGCGCTCTCGTCGAAGGTGCTGCTCAGGTCGGTGACCATCGACTGGCCGGCGATCTCGATCGCCTGCCCCCAGAGCCCGTGCTCGTCGACGTAGCGCTCGGAGGCGACGATCGCGCAAGCCGAGCCGTCGGAGGTCGGCGAGCACTGCAGCTTGGTCAGCGGGTCGTGGATCATCTTCGCCGCCTTGATGTCCTCCAGCGAATACTCGTCCTGGAACTGGGCGTAGGGGTTGTTGACCGAGTGCTTGTGGTTCTTCCAGCCGATCCAGGCGTAGTGGTCGGGTTCGGAGCCGTACTTCTGCATGTGATCGCGGCCGGCGTTGCCGAACATCTGCGGCGCCGGCGGCGAGGCCTCCGGGTCGCGGAGCTCGAACATCCGCATCGCGTGCTTGTCGAGCGCATTGGTGCGGTCGGTGTACTTGACGCCGAGGCTGCCGGGCTCCATCTTCTCGAAGCCCAGCGCCAGGGCGCAGTCGGCGAGTCCGCCCTTGACCGCCTGGCGGGCCAGGAACAGCGCCGAGGAGCCGGTCGAGCAGTTGTTGTTGACGTTGACGACGGGGATGCCGGTGAGGCCGAGCTGGTAGAGCGCCCGCTGCCCGTAGGTCGAGTCGCCGTAGCAGTAGCCGGCGTAGGCCTGCTCGACGTCCTCGTAAGGGATGTCGGCGTCGGCGAGCGCCTTCTCGCCCGCCTCCTTGGCCCAGTCCGGGTAGTCGCCCTCCTTGGTACCGGGCTTCTCGAATTTGGTCATCCCGGCCCCGATCACGAACGTGCGGTTGCTCAAGTCTTCGCGCTCCTTCTCCCGCCGCTTCCCGCGCGGCTGTTTGGCTAGCTGGCCAAATCTAGCGCGCATCGCCGACCCGCGGCAATCGGCTCAGTAATCTGGTGCCAGTGGCACCTCTCGCAGTCAGCACCGATCCCGCCTCGGGAGTGGGGATCTTCGCCGCGCTCGCGGCGGGGATCGTCTCCTTCCTCTCCCCCTGCGTGCTGCCGCTGGTACCGGGATACCTCTCGGCGGTGACGGGCGTCTCAGCGGCCGAGCTCGACGACGCCGGTTGGCGGCGGGTCTTGGGCCCGAGCCTGCTGTTCGTCGCCAGCTTCTCGGCGATCTTCATCCTGCTCGGGCTGACCGCGACCGGCCTGGGGTCGTTCCTCGACCGGAACAAGGCGCTGCTGACGAAGATCTCGGCGGCGCTGATCATCGCCATGGGCGTGCTCTTTGTGGCGTCGCTGTTCGTGACCCGGCTGAACAAAGAGTGGCGCGTCGAGGCGCTGCTGGAGCGCGCTGGCAAAGGTGGCCCGATCGTCGCCGGCGCGGCCTTCGCGATCGCCTGGACGCCCTGCATCGGCCCGACCCTGGGCGCGATCCTCTCCGCCGCGGCGCTGACCGGATCGGCCGGGCGCGGCGCCTTCCTGCTGGCGGTCTACTCGGCCGGCCTGGCCATCCCCTTCCTGCTCACGGCGCTGGCCTTCTCGCAGATGACCACCGCCTTCGCCGTCGTCAAGCGCCACTACCAGGCGATCGTCGCCGCCGGCGGCGTGATCCTGATCGCAATGGGCGTCCTGATCTGGACCGGCGAGCTGTTCCAGCTCAACATCGAAGCCCAGAACTGGCTGGAACAGTCCGGCATCAAGTTCTTCAACCTCTGAGAGGGCGTCGGACCGGCGCATCTCTGCGTCCTCGGTTGCTCACGTGCAGAAGCACGCTTCGCTCCCTGCGTCCTTGATCTGCTTGGTCCGGCGCCCTCTCAGTTGCGGGTCGGGGCGACGGTCTCCAGTTCCTGCCCGACCGCCTCGACTACCTCCAAGCCGTCGTCCTCCAAGTCACGAGAGCAGACGATGCGGAAGCGACCGGTGCCGATCTCGGCGTCGGGCACCACCGGCAGCCCGCGGATCGTGTCCCAGCCGAGCCGCTCGACCTCGAACGGGTTCATCCGCACCTCCGCCGCCGGAAACGGGCAGTTGCGGTTGTGCTGGTCGATCGCCTTCGAGATCGCCTCGAGGTTCTTCGCCTCCGGAGAAGCCATCGAAATGAATCTTAGGCGGGGTTAATCCGGGCTGCCGATACTGGCGGCGATGCCACGGGTGCCCCGACTCTCGGCAGGAGCGGGCTTGTTCCCGCTCCGGCTTTTCCTCGGCGTCACGTTCGTCTATGCCGGCATCCAAAAGCTCTCCGACCCGGGCTTCCTCCACCCCGGCGCGCCGACCTACATCGGCACCCAGCTGCACGGCTTTGCCAACGGCACCCCTGGCGGCTTCATCCTCGAAGCCTTCGCGATCCCCCACCCGGCGGTGGCGGGAGTCGGCGTCGCCGTCATCGAGATCCTGATCGGTCTGCTGGCGACGGCCGGCCTCTTCACCCGCGTCGCGGCCGGCGGCGGGATGGCGCTCAACTTCCTCCTCTTCCTCACCGCGAGCTGGAACACGACGCCGTACTTTCTCGGGCCCGACCTCGTCTTCACCTTCGCCTGGCTGCCGTTCGTGTTGACCGGGGCGAGCGGACAGCCGGCACTCGACAACGTCACCTTGCGCCCGTCGGAGGCGATGCTGCGCCGCACGCGGCTGCGGCCCATCGACCCGGCCACGGAACCCGAGGCCGCCGCGACCACCACCCGTCGGGTGTTGCTGGCGGAGTTCGCAGCAGCGGCGCTGGCGATCGCCGGGATCTCGGCCCTCGCCAAGGGTCATTACTCGGCGGCGAAGACGCTGACCGGGGGCGCTCCGCCGGCTGGCGCTGGAAGCACGGGAGGTGTCAGCCGGGGCAGTAGCCAAGGGCCAAGCGGCGACCTACAGCGACCCCAGCACCGGCTCGCCCGACATCCTGATCCGCAACACCGACGGCAGCCTCAAAGCCTTCAGCGCAGTCTGCACCCACGCCGGCTGCACCGTCGGCTACGAAAACGGCACCATCGTCTGCCCCTGTCACGGCGGCGAGTACAACGCCGAAACCGGCGAAGTCATCGCCGGGCCGCCGCCGGCCCCGCTGGAACCGAAGAAGGTGGTCGAAGCGGGGGGCCAGATCTACGCGATTCCGACGTAGGCCTGCGAGGCCTCGAGCTTCCTATTCACCGCGTTCGGCTTCTTCTTCGCGCTTCTTCGACTGCTCCGCCACCGTCGCCAGTTCGGCTTTCCCTCCCGTCAGCGGCACGGATCCGAGACCCGGCAGGGACACAGCAAGGGTGCCGGTCCAACTGGTCGAGCCATCGGGGTTGCGCGCGAAGCTGCCGCTCCCGGTGAAGGGGAACGGCGGACTCACCGTGGCCGAGGTCAGGCCTTTGTCGAAGACGAAGGTTTCGGGTCCACCAAGCGCCCCGGCAAAGCGAAGGATTCTCATCCGACCAACCTTTTCGGCCTGCCCCACGACAAATGCGTATCGGTCTTCCCCAGGCACCGCCGATTCGCCCGAAGAAGCCAGGCGCCGCTGGTTTCCGAACAGGCGGCCTACAAAGAGAAAGACTTCTGCGTCGGGAGACGAGGCCTCGAGGCTGACGGATTGAAGTTCGCGTCTGCGTTCCGCGCTTGACCTGTGGAATTCGCAACCGTGCTTCCTGGAAGTGTTCGTGAGCGGATCCCCGATCCCGCCCTGCGCGCGATGGGCGGAGACTCGCGCATAGCCGCTCTCGCCCCGGAACCGGATCGTGCCGACGAAGCTGCCCAACCTCGAGCTGACCACCGGCGGGCGATGCCTAAAGCACTTCTTCTGCACTTTGACGTGTCTCTCGCGACCGGATGGCTTGAACCGCACCGAGACGCGGCCGAGCCGACCGAACCTCGCCCTGATCGTGTTGGCCGTTGCGTGTCCGGGAGCGATGTACACCGCTGCTCCCGAGTGTCCTTCGATCGAAAGCTTGACCGGGCCGCCGGCTTCGGGATCTGCGGAGACCGTGATCCTGTAGCCGTTGCTTCCCTTGAGGGTGAATTCCTCGGCACATTCGTAGTTCACGTCCAAGCGGATGTGGGCAACTGGACACGCTTCGCTCGGCCCGAAGTCCCGAGACCGGAGTTCGGCGTTCGCGGCACCAGGAATAGCCATTTGGACCAAACAGACCAAGGCGCAAACCGCAGCGCGCCGCGCATCGAACTTCTTCCCCTTGGCCAACCCCATGGCAGGAGCCTAACGTCCCTCGCTCGTCCTACGATCGCTGTATGGCTTTCGAGCGGACCATTGCCCATCTGGACATGGACGCTTTCTATGCGTCGGTCGAGCTGCGGCGGCGGCCGGAGTTGAAGGGCAAACCCGTCGTGGTCTGCGGGTCGGGGCCGCGGGCGGTGGTTACCACGGCGAGCTATGAGGCGCGGAAGCTGGCGGGGATCCATTCGGCTATGCCGGCGGCGGTGGCGCGGCGGCGGCTGCCGGACGCGGTGTATCTGCGGCCGGACTTTCCGGCTTACCGGGAGGCCTCGGGGCAGGTGATGGACATCCTGCGGCGGAATGCCGAGGTGGTCGAGGTCGTGGGGCTGGACGAGGCCTATCTGGACCTGACGGGGCTGTTCTCGCCGAAGGCGACGATGCGGCGGATCGCAGCGGAGATCCGGGCGGAGACGCAGCTGACCTGCTCGGTCGGCATCTCGGAGAGCAGGATGCTGGCCAAGATCACCAGCGAGCTGGGGAAGCCGGCGGGACTGGTCGTGCTTTCGCGGGAGCAGGCGCTGGAGCGGTTCGCCGGCCACTCCCCCGGTCTCATCCCCGGGATCGGCCCGAAAACGGTCTCTCGCCTGGAGGCGATGGGCATTCGCACCCTCTTCGAGTTGCAGCTGCGCGATCGGCCGGAGCTGGAACAGACCTTCGGGCCTCGCTCAGGCGCCTGGCTGCACGCCCGCGGCCACCTCCGCGACGAGACGCCGGTGACACCGGAACACGAGACCAAATCGCAGTCGGCCGAGATCACCTTCGACTTCGACGTCAACCGGCGGGAGGAGCTGGAGCGGCACCTCGGCGAGCTCTCGCAGGAGCTCTGCCGTCGCCTGCGGAAACGGGAGCTGGAGGGACGCACGATCGGGATCAAGATCCGCCTCGACGACTGGACCAACGTCACCCGCTCCCACACCATCGACCAGCCGACCAACGACCCCACGGTGATCGGTCCGGTCGCCCTCGACCTGCTGCGCGCCTACGACCCGCAACGGCCGGTGCGACTGCTCGGCGTCCGCCTCGCCTCCTTCGACAGCGGCGAAGCGGCCGAGCCGGAGCCAACCGACGGTCAGCTCCAGCTCGGCCAACTCGGCTTCGCCGCCTAAGTTCCGCGGTTCCTTATGCACGACAATGGGGCAAAAGGAACCACGGAACGGGTCAGCGGCTTGCCACGACCGTGCCGACGCCCGGGAAGCCGAGCTTGTCCTTGACGGCGGTGGTCAGGTCGTAGTCGCGACCCGCAACGTAGGGGCCGCGGTCGATCACCGGGACGGTCACCGTGCGGCCGTGGTAGCGCAGCTTCACCATCGTCCCGCAGGGGAGCGTCTTGTTGGCCACGCCCATCGTCCCCGGCTCCAGGGTGCCGCCGCAGGCGACGCCGTTGCCGTAGAGGCCCGGCCCGTAGTAGGAGGCGCCGGCCAGGTGGAACGCGGTCAGCTTGCGCGGCGGGCTCGCCGCGGCGCTGACCCGGCGGTCGTGCAGGCCATAGGCGCGCACCGCGTAGCTGCCGAGCCGCCGGGGCACCCAGCGCAGGGCGAAGGTCCCGTTCGCCTTCGTGGTCACGCCGCGCACCGCGCCGTCGGGGCCGCGGAAGACCAGCTTGACCCGGTGGCGGCCGCTCGGCCGCACCTTGCCGCGCACCGCCAGGCCGTTCCCCTCCAGCACCGAGTGCGTCGAGAGGTGCAGGGAGACGTGCGCGCGCGACCGCTCGAGGCGGTGATGGCCGTCGCTCTGCGCCGCCGCCGGCGCCAGGCCGATCGACAGCGCCGTGGCAGCCGCCACCGCGGGCAGGAGATATCGCATCTTGTAATCGCTCTCGCTTTCTCTGCTGCCTACGGGGTTAGCTGACGGGCTCGCAAGCACCGGCCTCGCCGGTTCTCGCTACGGGCGGCTCGCCGCCCGATTCGCCCCGGCCGCAGCGCAAAGCCGCGGCAAGTGGGTCCCCCGCTCCCCCGCGTTTTGGCGCGCGAAGGACTCGGCAGATCGTTTAGCTCGTTCGGGTGCAAAACACGCTAGTTCCCGATTTGGAGCGCAATTGTGAGCAAACGCACACAATTCGGAGACTGCAACGTTCGGTGTAAATCCGGCTTTAGAGCGCCCTTTGCGGGGCTTTAGCCAGCCCTGGACGCGTGTGCGAAGATGAGCCAATGGCAAAGCCCGAACGACTCACCGGCCTCGACACCTCCTTCCTCCACCTGGAGCGCTCCGGCGCCCACATGCACGTCGCCTCGGTCAGCATCTTCGAGGGCTCCGCCCCCACCCACCGGGAGTTCCGCGACCACATCGCCTCGCGCCTGCACCTGGTCCCGCGCTTCCGCCAGAAGCTGCGCTTCGTCCCGCTCAACCAGAGCCGCCCGGTCTGGGTCGACGACCCCCACCTCAACCTCGACTACCACGTGCGCCAAACGGCGCTGCCGGCGCCCGGCTCCGACGAGCAGCTGCGCAACCTCGCCGCGCGGATCTTCTCCCAGCAGCTTGACCGCAGCAAGCCGCTCTGGGAGCTGTGGCTGGTCGAGGGCCTCAACGACGACCGCTTCGCGATCATCGGCAAGAGCCACCACGCGCTGGTAGACGGCGTCTCCGGAGTCGACATCACCACCGTCCTCTTCGACCTCGACCCCGAGCCGTCGGGCCGGCCGGAGAAGGCGCCGCCCTGGCTGGCGCGCCCCGAACCGACCGACTTCCAGCTGCTGAGCGAAGCGCTGAAGGAGCGGGCGACGAGCCCGAAGGAGATCTACCGCGGAGTGCGCGCGGCGTTGCGCGGGCCGCGCCAGGTTTTGCGTGGGGTCGGCGCGACCTCGAAGATGGTCAGCGCCGGCATGTCGGCCCCGAGCACGGTCTTCAACGTCGAGATCGGACCTCACCGCCGCTTCCAGATGACCCAGACCGACCTCGGCGACCTGAAGCGGGTCAAGAACGCCCACGGCGGCACCGTCAACGACGTCATCCTCTCGATCGTCGCCGGCGGCATCGGCCGCTACCTGCGCGCCCGCGGCCACGACACCGAGGGCCTGGAGCTGCGGGCGATGGTGCCGGTCAGCGTCCGCGCCCCCGAGGAGCACGGCGCCCTCGGCAACCGGATCACGGCGATGATGGCGCCGCTGCCGGTCTGGTGCGAGGACCCGGTCGAGCGGCTGCACGTGGTGACGGAGGAGATGGGCGACCTCAAGTCCTCCGGCCAGGCAGTCGGCGCCGAGATCCTCACCAAACTGACCGACTTCGCGCCGGGGACGATCGTCTCCCAGGCCGCCCGCCTGCAGCCGGCGCAGCGCTTCTTCAACCTCGTCGTCACCAATGTCCCGGGGCCGCAGTTCCCGCTCTACGTCCTCGGCCGCAAGATGGAGTCGATCTTCCCGATGGTGCCGCTGGCCCGGCGCCAGGCGCTCTGCGTCGGGATCATGTCCTACAACGGCCAGGTCAACTTCGGCCTGATCGGCGACTACGACGCGATGGCCGACCTCGACAGCTTCGCCCTCGACCTCGAGGCGGCGACGCAGGAGGTCCTCGAGACCGCGCCCGGGAAGAAGGCGAAGGCCGTCGCCTCCGCCAACGGCGCCGGCCCGGTCGCGGCCGAGTCGCGCTCCTAGCGCACCAGCCGGCCGCTGACTTCGAACGGGACCTGGTCGGTCAGGTAGCGCCAGTCCAGACGGCGGGCGCTGAAGCCATGCGCCTGGGCGTCGGCGTTGACGACGACCGCGGTGATCCGCTGGAAGCGACCCGGGGCGGGTAGGCGCACCGTCATCTGGCCGCCCCCGCGCCGGTAGTCGATCCGGTCGACCGTGCGGCCGTGGCGCTCGGAGCCGATCCGCCCGACCAGCGCCATCCCCGCCGCGGTGCCGCGCGGTGCCGTCATGTGGACGACGACCGCCTTCCCGCTGCGCGCCTGCACCCGCAGCAGCTCAAAGGTCGTGTGGTTGAGCAGCCGCGTCAACGGCCGGTCGTCCAGGGGCAGCCGTCCCTGGCGCGGCACGTCCGGGTAGAGGTAGCTCTCGCGGAAACCGCGATTGGTGCGCCACTCGGCGACCGCGGCGGCGAAGCGGGTGAAGTCGTCGCTGAAGCTCGTGGGCCCGGCCGCCCGCAGCGCCCGTTCGTAGGCGGCGACGGCGAACCCGCCCGGCTTGGCGTCGATCGCCCCGGCCCAGGCCTTGCGGATGATCGACACGCCGTAGCGGCGCGCCAGCCACTCGTTCCAGACGGCGCTGCCGTACATCTTGATCGAGCTGGCGGTCAGCGGCGTTTCGTAGAGCTTGACCCAGCGCCGCACGTAACGCAGGTAGTCGTTGATGCCGTTGTAGACCTGGTCCTCCATCCAGGTCGCGGTCGACTCGGCGAACCAGGGGTCCTGGTAGGCGTCGTAGCCGAACTGGAGGATGTGGTTGTACTCGTGGGCGAAGGTCACCTCGAGGTCGTTGAGCGGCTTCGTGTGTGGGAACTCGAAGGCGCTGTAGTCGTTGTCGAGGACGAGGTAGCCGTGCAGCCGCCGCGGAATCCGATGCCGGCTGTCGGCCTGGCCGCGGTCGGGCGCCGCGTAGCCGAACAGTTCGGGGCCGATCTGGGAGAGGTAGACGTCGGTCTTCCCCACGCCGCCGCCCATGGTGCCATCGCTCTTCGGCTCGCGCCAGCCGAGCTTTTCGTTCTCGACGTAGTGCACGTGTTCGGCCACCCGCAGCACCCGGTCGACGGTGTCGGGGATGCCGTTGCCGTTGCGGTCGGCGAGGCTGGGCGCGTCGAGACCCTCGTCGACCCAGTGGACGCAGAAGTGCTTCGAGCAGGCGGGTGAATTCGGCGCCTCCGGGACCGAGTAGGCGTTGCGGTTGGGATCGGTCTTGTCGGTCGGCCGCGATCGCCGTTCGGTCGGCCGCGACTGCGGCAGGATGAACGGCTTCTGCGCCGCCCAGGCGGGAGCGGCGACGACTAGGGACAGGAGCAGTGCCGCCGAGGTCCCGACCAGGTGCCGCCGGCGGTTCCGCATGACATCAGGAACCCTACTGCGGGCCGAAACTACCTCTCGGGATCGCGACGGAGATACTTCCGGGGTATGAGCCCCGGCGAAACCGGATGCGCCTAGCCCTCGCCCAGATCAACCCCACCGTCGGCGCGATCGACGCCAACGCCGCCAAAGTCGCGGAGTGGATCGGCCGCGCCCGCGACGAGGGCGCCGAGCTGGTGATCTTCCCCGAGCTCTGCATCCCCGGCTACCCGGCCGAGGACCTCTACCTGAAGCGCCACTTCCTCGCCGCCGGCCAGCGCGCCGTCGAGGAACTGGCGCCACAGGCACGAGGGATCACCGTCCTGGTCGGCTTTGCCGAGCCGGTCGCCGACCGCGACGATCCGCGCCACGCCCACAACTCGATCGCCGTCCTCGCCGATGGCGCGGTGCAGCGCGTCTACCGCAAGAACCGGCTCCCCAACTACGCCGTCTTCGACGAGCAGCGCTACTTCGTGCCGGGCGGCGAGCCGGAGTCGATCGAGGTCGGGGGCGTCCCGGTCGGGCTGACGATCTGCGAGGACGTCTGGCTCCCGGGCGGCCCGGCGCAGGCCGAGGCCGCGGCGGGCGCGCGCCTGATCGCCAATCCCTCCGGCTCGCCCTACCACCGCGGTAAGGGCCGCGAGCGCGAGGCGATGTTCTGCGAACGCTCGCGCACCTATGACGCCTACTTCGCCTTCTGCAACCTGGTCGGTGGCCAGGACGAGCTCGTCTTCGACGGCCAGAGCCTCATCACCGCCCCCGACGGGACGGTGATCGCCCGCGCCGCTCAGTTCGAGGAGGAGCTGCTCGTCTGCGAGGTGCCCGGCGCGGGTCCCTGCCCGCTGGCCGAGCCGCTCCCCGACCTCGACGAGGTCTACGCGGCGCTGGCGCTCGGCCTGCGCGACTACGTCGAGAAGAACGGCTTCAAGCACGTCGGCGTCGCCCTCTCGGGCGGAATCGACTCGGCCCTGGTGGCGATGCTCGCCGCCGACGCGCTGGGGCCGGAGCGGCTGAGCTGCGTGGTCATGCCCTCCCCCCACTCCAGCGCCGAGACCCAGCAGGACGCCCGCGACATCGCCGCCAACCTCGGCTGCGAGCTGATCGAGATCGCGATCGAGCCGCTGATGGAGGGCTACGACCGCGCCCTCAGCGGCCACCTGCATGAGCCGGAGGCGGCGGTGCCCCGCGACCCGACCAAACCCTCGGAGCCGGACCTGACGGCGGAGAACGTGCAGGCGCGCATCCGCGGCAACCTGATGATGGCGCTGTCCAACCGGCACGGCTGGCTGGTGCTGACGACCGGCAACAAGAGCGAGATGTCTGTCGGCTACGCGACCCTCTACGGCGACATGGCCGGCGGCTTCGCGGTGATCAAGGACGTGCCGAAGCAGCTGGTCTACGATCTGGTGCGGCGGCGCAACCAGCGGGCCGGGCGCGAGCTGGTGCCGGCGAGCGTGATCGAGCGGGCGCCCTCGGCCGAGCTGCGGCCCGACCAGCGCGACGTCGACTCGCTGCCGCCCTACGAGCTGCTCGACCGCATCCTCGAGGCCTACGTCGAGCGGGACGAAGGCCGCGAGGAGATGATCGCAGCCGGGATGCCGGCCGAGGTCGTCGACGAGGTGATCCGCCTGGTCGACCGCTCGGAGTACAAGCGCCGGCAGGCCGCGCCCGGCATCCGGATCACGCCGAGGGCGTTCGGCAAGGATCGCCGCCTGCCGATTACGAATCGGTTCGGCGGCTGAGGCTCAAGCGCCCGGGCGCGGCCTGACCGCGATCGTCACCTGAGCGAGGGCGCAGGCCTTGCCCTCGTCGTTGACGACTTCCCCCTGCCAGACCCAGGAGGTGCGGCCGCGGTGGCGCGCCTTCGCCCGCACTTCAGCCGAACCCGCGGTGATCGGCCGCACGAAGCTGACGTTGATCGACTGTCCCATCGCCACCATCCCGTCGTCGTAGACGGCGCCCGCAGTCGCCCACGAGCAGACGCTCTCGATCAGCGTCAGCATCACGCCGCCGTGCATCAGGCCGAACGGCTGCGCCAGCTCTTCTCGCATCGAGATCCGGACACGGGCGTCGTCGGGATCCTGACTCAGCCACTCAGTCCCGATCAGCTCGTCGAAATGAGATGGGTTCTTAACCTCAGCTCCCTCGTTCACGCTCCGCACCCTAATAGGCTTCTGCAGAGGTGGGGCTGAGCGACGACCAGAAAGCGATCCTGCGGCTGCTCGCGCAGCGGGGCGAGGCGGGCTACGAGGATCTCTCCGCCCTGATGGGGATCTCCGCCCAGGAGGTCTACGCGCGGGCAAAGGGGGCGGCGGTCCAGCTCGAAGCCGAAGGGATCCCGGCTCCGCCGATCCCGGAGCCGGCGGGGGGGGATGGGGGCGGCCCCCCCCGCGCACAAAAAGGGCAGGGACCACCCGGGGGGGCCCCCACCCCCGCCCCCCCCAAAACCGGGGAACCCGCGCCCCCAA
>JBQCHH010000073.1:0-20518 GCA_051954855.1 Solirubrobacterales bacterium
AGGGTGAGTGTCCCTCTCGCGACCGGCGTCCTGTTGCTCGCACCGGTGACGTTCGCGGTCAGCTGACCCCGCACCAGGCGAGCAACCCAGGGAGCGAGAGGGACACTCACCCTCCCTACCGAGCAAGCCTTCGAGGCAGGCGACAAGGACCGGCGCAGCCGGCCCTTGCTCTCCCGCCGTAAGTCTTTATTTGATGTGGAAGCCGGAGATCGCGCGTGAGATGACCAGGCGCTGGATCTCGGAGGTGCCCTCGAAGATGGTGTAGATCTTCGAGTCGCGGTGCATCCGCTCGACCGGGAACTCGCGGGTGTAGCCGTTGCCGCCGAGGATCTGGATCGCCCGCTCGGTCACCCAGACGGCGACCTCGCCGGCCTTCAGCTTCGACATCGAACCCTCGGCGTTTTCGAATTTGTGGCCGTTGCGGCCCATCCAGGCGGCGCGCCAGACGAGCAGGCGGGCGGCGTCGATCTCGAGTTTCATGTTGGCCAGGTCGAAGGCGATCGCCTGGTTCTCGACGATCTTCTTGCCGAACTGTTCGCGCTCTTTGGCGTAGTCGAGTGCGTACTCGTAGGCGGCGCGGGCGATGCCGAGCGCCTGGGCGCCGACCGTCGGCCGGCTCGCCTCGAAGGTCTGCATCGCCGCCTGCGATTTGGCCTTCTTGCCCTCGCGGACGCGGGCGAGCCGTTCGTCGAGCTTCTCTTTGCCGCCCAGCAGGCAAGAGCCTGGGACGCGGCAGTCATCGAGGTGGACGTCGGCGGTGTGGGAAGCGCGAAGGCCGTGCTTCTTCACCTTGGCGCCCTGCTCGCAGCCCGGAGTCCCGGGCGGGATGACGAAAGCGGCGTGGCCGCGCGAGCCGAGCTCGCGGTCGACCGAGGCGATGATCACGTGGACGTTGGCGATGCCGCCGTTGGTCGCCCATGCCTTCTGGCCGTTCAGCACCCACTCGTCCTTGGCCTCGTCGTACTTGGCAGTGGTGCGGATGCCGGAGACGTCGGACCCGGCGTCGGGCTCGGAGGCGCAGAAGGCGCCGAGCTTGACGTCGTCCGGGGTGCCGAAGCACTGCGGAATCCACTCGCCCATCTGCTCCGGGGTTCCCTGCCCGAAGATCGCTGCGACCGCGAGCGTCGTGCCCATGATCGCCATGCCGATGCCGGCGTCGCCCCAGAACAGCTCCTCGTTGGCGATCGGCAGCGTCAGCCCGGTCTCATCAGCCCAGAACTGGCCGACGGCTTCGAAGCTGTAGAGGCCGATCTTGGCGGCCTCCTGGATCACCGGCCACGGCGTTTCCTCACGCTCGTCCCATTCCTCAGCGGCGGGACGGACGACGCCCTCGGCGAAGCCGTGCACCCACTCGCGGATGTCCTTCTGGTCCTGGTTGAGCTCGAGCGTGAACTTGGGTTCGCCCTGATTTTCGGAAGTGCTGTTGGCCTCGTCGAGCAGCGCGTTAGCGTCGACGTCGGCAACGGAAGAGTCGGTCATTGCGGCGAAGTTTACATGGAACGGTGTCGTATCACCGCCAGACGGCGGCTCAGACGTCGCGCAGATCGAAGGCGCGCAACCCCTCGCTGCCCTCGTCGGTGCAGTCGAAGAAGCGGCGGTTGACGCAGTCGTAGGACTCGCCCTTGCCCTCGTAGGCGCGCTCGATCGAGAACTGGCAGTGAGGCAGCGCCGCACCGGTCATCTTCACGCCGCCGAAGCCGCCGGGCTCGAGCACCGCCGAGAGCTCGATCTCGGCGCCGTAGACCTCCTGCATGCAGCCGACGTACTGCTCGCCGCTGAAGCGGTCGACGTAGCTGTAGAGAAAGCGGCAGCCGAGTTCGATGCAGCCGCGCGGCTCGACCATCTTGTCGCAGAAGGAGCGGCACTGGCGGCACTCCCCAGCCGTGGTGCGCGTTGCGGTCATGGGAGAAGTCTAGGGAGCGGAGACCGCGGAACCAAGCGGTTTGTCCTGGCTACGCAGCCAGTGCCGGTGCGCTCAGGAGGTGGTCCAACTCCGAGCGGAGCATCCCCGAGGGCTTGACCCGATACTGCTCGCCGATCCGGTAGCGGCGCTCGCCGACCACGAGGTGGACCTCAGCGTCGCCTTTGTGGTGTTCGAGGATCGCCTTCAGCTCCTCGCAGAGCTCATCGCTCCAGCGGGACAGGTCGATCGGCACTTCGAACGGACCGGAAGGGGACGCCGTTGCCGCCGGGGCCAGCTTGCTCGCCTTCGCAATTTCCTCGGCGTCGGGTTCGAAGCGCTGCGCCTCCTGCACCACCAGCTTCGTCTCGCCGCGGTCTTTGTGGTCGATCCGGCCGCGGACGAGGACGATCGCGTCGGGCTGGATAATTGCCGCGCTCTCCGCCTGGTCGGCCTTGAAGACGAGCATCTCGACCTGCCCCTCGACGTCGTCGAGGGTCGCGAACATCATCTGGTTGCCGCTCTTGGTCCGGATCTTCTTGCACTCGACGACGATCCCGCCGACCGTCACCCAGGCGCCGTCGGGCTTGCCGCCGAGTTGGGCGAGGCTGCAGTCGACCCGCGCCCGCAGCGCCGGTCCGACTTCCGTCAGCGGATGCGAGGAGAGATAGGTGCCGAGCGTCTCCTTCTCCATCGCCAGCATCTCGGCCCGGTCGAACTCGGCGGCGGGGATCGGCGGCCGGTGCTGGGCCTGCGACTGCGGCCCTCCCCCACCCTGTTCGCCACCGAAGTCGAAGATCGAGCCCTGGCCGAGCTGCGCGTCCTCCTGCGCCTTCTGCCCCGCCGACTGCGCCGCCGGTAGCGTCTCCAGCATCCCTTTGCGGCTGTCACCCGTGGAGTCGAGGGCGCCGCACTTGATCAGGCATTCGATCGCCCGTTTGTTGACGGCGCGCGAGTCGACCCGCTCGCAGAAGTCCCAGATCGACTCGATCGGCTTCTCCTCGCGAGCGCGGAGAATGGCCTCCACCGCGGCGTGGCCGACGTTCTTGACCGCGTCGAGACCGAAGCGGATCGCGTTCTCGGAGACGACGAAGCTGTGGTCGGAGGAGTTGACGTCCGGCGGCAGGACGTCGATCCCCATCTCCGCGCAGCGGTTGACGAAGAAGGGCACCTTGTCTTTGGTGTTCATGACCGAGGAGATCACTGCCGCCATGTACTCGGCCGGGTAGTTGGCCTTGAGGTAGGCGGTGCGGTAGGAGATCAGCCCGTAGCAGGCGGCGTGGGACTTGTTGAAGGAGTAGTCGGCCGCCGCTTCGTTCAGCTTCCAGAGGTCCTGGGCAACCCGCTGGTCGGTGCCGGACTTCGCCAGCCCCTCCATGAACTTGTCCTTCATCGTCGCCATCAGGTCGCGCTTCTTCTTGCCGATCGCCTTGCGCAGGTCGTCCGCCTCGGCACCCGAGAACCCGGCCATCGTGCGGGCGATCTGCATCAGCTGCTCCTGGTAGATGACGCAGCCGTGGGTCTCCTCGGTGATCGCCTTCAGCCGGGGATCGGGGTAGCGGACGGAGGAGGGGTCTTTCTTGCCCTTCGCGTAGGTGGGGATGTAGGCCATCGCGCCGGGTCGGTAGAGCGCGCCGAGGGCGACGATGTCGGCGAACTCGGTCGGGCCCACCTTGCGCAGGGCGTCGCGCATCCCTTCCGACTCGAACTGGAAGACGCCGGTCGAGTCGCCGCGGGCGAGCATCTCGTAGGTCTTGGCGTCGTCGATCGGGATCTGCTCCATCTCGATCTCCTCGCCGCGCGAGCGCCGGATGATGTCGATCGCATCCTCGATCACGTCGAGGTTGCGGAGGCCGAGGAAGTCCATCTTCAGCAGCCCCATCTCCTCGATCGGCCCCATCGAGTACTGGGTCACGATCTTGTACTGGCGCTCCGGCTTGCCCGACCCGTTGCCGTTTCCGTTCGCCGGCGTCGGCGCGCTCTTGTCCTCGGCCAGCTGCAGGGGGACGAACTCCTGCAGCGGCCGGTCGGCGATGACGACCGCGGCGGCATGGATCGAGTTGTTGCGGATGATCCCCTCGAGGCCCTGGGCGACGTCGATGATCTTCTTCGCGTCGGCGTCCTCGTCATAGGTCTTCCGCAGCTCCTGCCCAGCGGCGAGGCACTCTTCGAAGGACGGGTTGCGGCCCATGATCGGCTCGGGGATCTGCTTCGCCAGGCGGTCTCCGGTGGCGTAGTCGAAACCGAGCACGCGGGCGGCATCGCGGGTCGCCGCGCGCGGGGCCATCTTGCCGAAGGTGATGATCTGGGCGACAGATTCGCGGCCATATTTATCGGCGACGTAGCGGATCATCCGCTCGCGGCCGCGGACCGAGAAGTCGATGTCGATGTCCGGCATTGATTTGCGCCCCGGGTTGAGGAAGCGCTCGAACATCAATTCGTTGGCGAGCGGGTCGAGGTCGGTGATCCGCAGGCAGTAGGAGACGATCGAGCCGGCGGCCGAGCCGCGGCCCGGGCCGACGGCGATCCCGTTCTGCTTCGCGTAGCTGACGAAGTCCCAGACGATCAGGAAGTAGGAGGAGAAGCCCATCTCCTCGATCACCCCGAGCTCGAACTCGAGCCGCTCGACCGCCTCGGCCGGCGGCGGGTCGCCGTAACGCGCGCGGAGGCCGTCGGCGGCGATCCGCCGCAGCATCGCCTCCGGCTCCTCGCCGTTCTCGGTCGGGTAGCGCGGCAGCAGCAGCTTGCCGAGCTCGATCTCGATGTCGCAGCGCTCGGCGATCTCCAGCGTGGTCGGGACCGCCTCCGGCCATTCGGCGAACGAGGTGGCCATTTCCTCGTTGTCCTTGATGTAGAACTCGTTGGTGTCGAAGCTCATCTTCGGCAGCTGCAGGGTCGACTTCGTCTGCACGCAGAGCAGCGCCGCGGGGTTGTCGACGTCCTCGCGCCGCAGGTAGTGGACGTCGGCCGTGCCGACCAGCGGCCGGCCCAGCTCACGGGCGTAGCGGACGATGCCCTGGTTGGCCTTGTCCTGCTCGGCGATCCCGTTCTTCTGCACCTCGAAGTAGACCTGCTCGGGGCCGAAGGCCTGGATCAGGTCGTCGAGGTGGGCGCGGGCGTCGTCCTCGCGCTCTTCGACCAGCCGGCGGCAGAAGCGGGACTGGAGGCAGCCGGTGAGGACGATCACCCCCTCGGCATGCTGGGCCAGCAGGTCCATGTCGACGTTGGCCTTGCCGCGCGAGAAACCTTCGAGGAAGCCGGCGGAGGTGAGCTTGACGAGGTTGGAGAAGCCCTTGTCGTTCTCGGCCAGCAGGGTGAGGTGGTTGCGCTCGTAACGCGTCTGCTCCTTCATCGCCTTGACGTCGTCGACCAGGTAGGCCTCAAGGCCGGCGATCGGTTTGATCCCGTGCTTCTTGCAGGCCTTGTAGAGGTCGACGGCGCCGTTCATGACGCCGTGGTCGGTCAGCCCCAGCGCCGGCTGGTCGAGCTCCGCCGCCCGCGCCGCCATCGCGTCGATCTTGCAGGCACCGTCAAGCAGCGAGTACTCGCTGTGGGCATGGAGATGTACGGCCGAAGCGCTGCTCACCAGGACCACCGATCATGCCAATCAGAGAAGACGGCACTTGCGCCTTTCGAGACACTTCCGCGCTAGTTCCGGGGTACTTCAGAGCTGAGTTGCAAGCACCGCGCCAATCACGCTGGCGACGATGCTCGCAAATAGCGTGACGAAGCCAATTACCATCGTCCGCTGCATCGAATCGATGCGTCCGTTCACTTCGGCGAACCCGGTCTTCATTTCCGAACGCAGTTCACGGATATCCGTGTCGACTCGGTCGAAGCCCTTCTCAACCCGCGCGTTCAGGTCGTCCAGTCGCTCGTCGGTCCACGCTTCCCTTGCCATCACAGCCATGGATAAGAGCATATGAGGCCTACTGTCTACAGTGGCGCGCATAAAGGAAAATTTCAGAAGAGCCTTGCGCACGAATCTGTGACTTCAGGAAACCAACACACAGCTCCGGCAGACGCAGTCTCGGCGAGCTGAACAGCTGTCGAACCTCGGCTGTCTTGGAAATGCGTGTGGCGAGGAGTCCGGGTGATCCTCTGAACGTTTTGCGCCTCTGGCCCGACGCCCATCTCGGCCAGCTGGCGGCGACTCTGCCAGCAGGCGAGTGAAGAGGATCACCTGGACTCCCTACCGGCAGCGCTCTGTCTAGTGACTCAGCCGCAGACCCAGGCGCTGGGGCCCGAGTCTTCCCAGATTTCGCCGGCGATGCGGTCCTGTTCGGCCTTGGGGGCGTTCTGCGGTTCGCCCTGGCCGCCGTAGAGCTCCCAGGTCGAGGGAAGGATCTGGTAGGCGCCGCCGGCCCCGCTGGAGGGGTTGAGGGCGCTGTAGTTGCCGCCCGACTCGCACATCACGATGTAGGTCGGGATCGCGTAGGGGCCGCCGAGCCAGCGGCCGACTTCTGCTTCGGCTTCGGCGGCGGAGGCTTCGCGGGCCGCCTGGATTTCTTCCACCCAGCTGGAGATATCCGACTTGAGGGTCGCGAGCGAGGCTTCGCGGCTCGACTGGATCGCCGCCAGCCGCCCCGCGGTGGCTTCGGCTTCGGCGCGGACGGCGCCGATTTCGGCGCGGGCCGCTTCGAGCCGTTCGTCATAGGCGACCGCTTCCGCCTTCAGCTCGCCGACCTGGAGGACCTGATAGTGGACGGCGGCGCGCACTTCGGCGACACGGTCGGCGAGAGCGCTGTCGGATTCGGAGATCGCCCGCAGGTAATCGCTGCGGGTGACGAATTCCTGGTAGTCGCCTGAGCCGAAGACGAGGCTGGCGGTACTCGGCGTGCCGCTCTCGTAGATCGCCACCAGGCGCCGGGCCAGGATCGCGCGGGAGCGCCGCAGGCGCGCCTTCTCGATCGCCAGCCGCTGCCGGGTCTGCTGCAGCTTCCGCGCCAGCTCGGCGGCGTGTTCCCGGCCTTCGGCAAGGAGCCCACTGAGCTCTTCCTCGCGCTTTTCGGCCTTTGCCGCTTCGGCTTCGGCACCGCCGAGTTCGGCGGTGGTCGCCTGCAGTTTCGAGGAGAGCGAGCTCGCTTCATTGCGCGCCGATGCCAGCTTCGCTTCCAACGAGCTCGTGCTCGCGGCGCCGGCGGCGGCAGCGACGACCAGGACCGCGAGCAGCGCGCAGAGCAGCGCTACGACGCAGATCCGGACTAGATCCTTTCTGGGCTCGAGCGGCCGCACGAGCGGATGAGGCTAGCGAGCCGAGCCTAAAACTCCTGCAAGTTGCCGATAGCCCGCAAGGGAACTTGCGGCGACGGGATTAGCCTTCCGGGACTTCGCGAGTGGCGAGGTAGGCGGCGATCGCCACCGCGATCACGCCCAACCCGAGCGCGATCCGGGTCTCCCGTCGGTAGCGGCGACGCACGTAGCGGAAGGCGAATCGGACCGAGGCTTTGCCGAGCCGGTTGTACATCACCTCTCCCCCCCGTCCCGCAGCCGGTGCGCCATCCGCGACTGCAGCGACCAGAGCTCGATGAAGCCGGGTGAGGCGTTCTGGTCGAACAGCCCACCGGACTCGGAGAAGGTCGCGAGCTGGGCGTCGTAGACGGCGTTGGGCGAAGAGCGGGTGACGACGCGGACGCTGCCTTTGTAGAGGCGCAGGCCGATCTCGCCGGTGACCTGGGCGTTGACCGCGTTCATGTAGGCGTCGAGGTCGGTGCGCAGCGGCTCCCACCAGAGCCCGGCGTAGACGAGGTATCCCCACTTCTGGTCGAGGGCGGGCTTGAACTGGTTCTGGTGGATCGTCCCGACCAGCCGCTCCAACTCCTCGTGGGCGGTGAGGATGATCGCCGCCGCCGGCACCTCGTAGATGTCGCGCACCTTGAGGCCGACGATGCGGTCCTCGATGTGATCGACGATGCCGACCCCATGGCGGCAGCCGATCTCCGCCGCCTTTTCCAGCAGCTCGACCAGCCCCAGTCGCTCGCCGTTCAGCGAGACCGGCACGCCGGCCTCGAAGCCCACGGTCACCGTCTCCGCCTCGTCCGGCGCCTCCTCGGGCCGGGTGACGAGCTGGAAGACATCGTCCTCGGGGGCATGGTCGAGCTCCTCGATCCAGCGGCCCTCCGAGGAGCGCCCCCAGAGGTTGTCGTCGATCGAGTACGGGGCGACCTCGGTGCCGCCCTTGACGGGGATGCCGTGTTCGCGCGCGTAGGCGATCTCCTCCTCGCGCCCCATCTCCCAGGAGCGCACCGGCGCGATCGTCTTCAGCTCCGGCGCCAGCGTCGCGACCGTGGCCTCGATCCGGACCTGGTCGTTGCCCTTGCCGGTGCAGCCGTGGGCGATCGTGTCGCAGCCGCTCTGGCGCGCGTATTCGACTGCGAGCTGGGCGATCAGCGGCCGGCCGAGGGCGGTGAAGAGCGGATAGCCGTTGCCGTAGACGGCGTTGGCTTTGATCGCCGGCACCAGGAACTCCTCGGCGAAGCGCTTACGGGCGTCGACCACGTGATACTCGACCGCGCCCAGCCGCCGCGCCTTCTCCTCGATCACCCCATAGTCCTCGCCCGGCTGGCCGAGATTGACGGTAAGGCAGACGACCTCGGCTTCGTAGGCATCCTGGATCCACTTCAGCATCACGCTCGTGTCGAGCCCGCCCGAGTAGAGCAGTAGGACGCGATCGACAGTCGCCGGGTCCGCCTCGTAGCTGGCGGTCGGCTGGAAGTGGGGCTTATCGACGCTCACAAGGAGCGGAAGTCTCGCACGCTATGGCGCTTCGATGCCACCCGAGCCGCCGCCTTCTTCTTCCCCACCTTCTTTCGGCGTTTCTTCTTCTTCGGGGGCTTCTTCCCGTTCTTCCGGTGGCGCTTCTTTTTCTTCTTCGGTGGTGGTGGTCGGTTCCGTCGGCGTCGTGGTGGTCGTGGTCGTGTTTTCGGTCGTCGTCGGGACGGTCGCAGTGGTTTCGGTGGTGGGGTTGGTCGAGCTGCCGTTGTCGTTGCTGGCGATCACGATCACCGCGATCAGGAGGCCGACGATCACCGCGATCAGGCCGGCGACAAGCAGGCGCGTGTTGCCGTGCGGACGCCCGCCGCCGGGGCCTTGGCCGTAGGGGCCCCGGTCTTCCGGGCCCATCATCCGGGTCGGGTCCTCGTGCATGTCTCTACTCCTCAGGTCCCAGGATCGCGTCGAGAATCGCGTCGGTGTCCTCGATCTGGAACCCGTTTCGCAGCCTGAGCTCGATTTCCTCTCGACTGCTGCCGGAGACCGCCATCTGCGTCGCCAGCAGGCGGGCGCCGGCGGCATCGGTGCGCCTGCCACCCGTCTCGGCGGGCTCTTCGCCCTCCACCGCCCGCAGGCGCGGGACCTCGGGCAGCTCTTCCTGCGGCTCGGCGATTTCAGTTCTGGGCGCGGGCTCATCGCCCTCGATCCGAGATCTGGCCTCCTCCAGGGTTGCCTGCAGTCGCTCCGCCTCCTGGCGCAGCGCGATCGCCTGCCCCAACAGCGAGTCGACCAGGTCGGCGAGCTCGGCGGCGCGGTCCTCGGCCAGCCGCTCGGCCTCCGCTCGTGCCTGGGCGAGGTATCGGCGGGCCTGCGCTTCGGCGTCGTCGATTACGCCCTCTGCGGCCCGCTCGGCGGCCTCGACGATCGCCTCCAGCCGCTCGGCGGTGGTGGCGCGCAGGTCCCGCTGTTTACGCGAGAGGTCTCCTGAGTTGCCGGCGCTCATCGCACCGAAAACTCTAGTGCCCGGAACCGGTGGTCGTGTGCCGCATCTGGCGAGTGAATCGTCGTTCGCAGCAAGGACGCAGGATGCAGCCTTTGCTGGAGGCAAAGGCAAATCCGAGGACGCGGCTGCGGACGACGAGACGCCGCCAGGGCGGTGCAGGACTACCGGTTTCGGGCACTCAAAAGCGATTCCTCGATCAGGCCGACCGCCATCTCGACGTGGTCGGAATCGATCACCAGCGGAGGCAGCAGCCGCAGCGTGTCCGGGCGCGGCACGTTGACGACGAGGCCGCGCTCGAGCAGGTCTGCACCGACCGCCGCCGCGTCGATCCCCTCATCGAGGCCGACCCCGAGCATGAGGCCGCGGCCGCGCGTCTCGCGGACACCGTCGAGCGCGTCGAGCCGCTCGCAGAGGTAGGCGCCGAGCTCGCGCACGTGCCGGAGCAGGACCGGGTCATCGACGATGTCGAGCACCGCGAGCGCCGCGGCGGTGGCGACCGGCCCGCCGGCGAAGGTCGAGCCGTGGTCGCCGAGCTCGAGCACGTCGGCGGCTTCAGGGCCGGTGATACAGGCGCCGATCGGCACGCCGCCCCCGAGCGCCTTGGCGGTGGTGATCACGTCCGGGCGGACGGGCGTCTGCTCGTAGGCCCAGAGCGAGCCGGTGCGACCGACGCCGGTCTGGATCTCGTCGAGGATCAGCAGGGCGCCGACCTCGTCGCAGGCCTCGCGGGCGGCGAGTAGCGCCTCCTCGCTGGTCGGGATCACCCCGCCTCACCCTGGACCACCTCGATCAGGACCGCCGCCGTGCTCTCCCCCACCGTCGCACGCAGCGCCGCTGCATCGTTGTGGGGGACGGCGCGGAAGCCGGAGAGCATCGGCCCCAGCGCCTCGTTGGCGGCGAGTCCCGGCGTCGCTGAGAGGGCGCCATAGGAGCGACCGTGGAAGTCGTTCTCGAAACTAATGATCTCCGGCGCGGCGACCCCGCGTTGGTGGGCGTGCTTGCGGGCGACCTTGATCGCGCACTCGTTCGCCTCGGTGCCGGAGTTGGCGAAGAAGACGCGGCCGCCGAGGCTCGACTCCGAGAGGCGCTCGGCGAGGCGCGCCATCGGCTCGGTGTAGAAGAGGTTGGAGGTGTGCATCAGGCGGTGGGACTGCTCATGCACCGCCCTCAGCACCTCGGGGTGGCAGTGGCCGACCGAGCAGACCGAGATGCCGCTGAGGAAGTCGAGGTAACGCTTGCCGTCGGCGTCCCACAGCAGCGGCCCCTCGCCGCGGACGAAGTCGACCGGCGCCCGCTTGTAGGTGCGCATCAGGTAGCGCTCCTCCAGCGCTTGGGTCTCGGCGAGGCCGATCTCGTGGGTCAGCTCGCTCATGGAGTGACCATCGTGCCGATGCCGGCGTCGGTGAAGAGCTCGAGCAGGAGGCTGTGGGGCACCCGTCCGTCGATGATGTGGGCGGACTGGGCACCGCCGCGGATCGCGTCGGCGCAGGCCGCCAGCTTCGGCCGCATCCCCCCTTCCAGGCTCGACAGCTTCTCGTCCACTTCGGCCACCGTCGCCCGCGAGATCAGCGAGCCTTCGTCCTCGGGATCGGCGAGCCAACCGACCACGTCGGTGAGGAAGATCGCCTTGTGGGCGCCGAGGGCAGCGGCGACCTTGCCGGCGGCCTCGTCGGCGTTGACGTTGTAGGACTGGCCGCCGCGGTCGGAGGCCGAGGAGGCGATCACCGGGATGTAGTCGGCGGCGATGTGGTTGAGGACGTCGACGTCGACCCGCTCGATCGAGCCGACGAAGCCGACCTGCTCGGCGTTGGCGACCGGGGCGACCTCGAACAGGGTGCCGTCCTCGCCTGAGAGCCCGACCGCCGGCTGGCCGTGGCGGTTCAGCCGCTGAACGATTTCCGAGTTGAGCTTGCCGACCAGGACCATCTTCGCCACCTCGACCGTCTCCGCGTCGGAGACCCGCAGGCCCTCGTGGAAGCGGACCTCGAGGTCGAGTTTGTCCATGTAACGGGTGATCTCGGGGCCGCCGCCGTGGACGATCACCGGGTTGAGACCGACGTACTTGAGCAGGACGACGTCGGTGGCGAAGGCTTCGCGCAGCTCGTCGTCGAGCATCGCCGCGCCGCCGTACTTGATCACCACGGTGCGGCCGTGGAACTCACGGATGTAAGGGAGCGCCTCGAGCAGGGTGGTGACGCTGTTGTCGCGAGGGGCGTTCACGTCGTGTATTCCGCGTTGAGCTTGACGTAGTCGTAGCCGAGGTCGGAGAACCAGACGTGGGCGACGTGCTCGCCGCGGTCGAGGCGCAGGCCGATCTCGGCCTCGGGCACGTCGGCCCCCAGCTCGGCCGCGTCGATGTTCTCGGCGCCGAGCTCTTCCAGGTCCTCGCCGGCCAGAGCGGCGCCGGCGGCCTGGGCAATCCGGCCCCAGTTGGGATCGCGACCGAAGAGCGCCGTCTTCACCAGCGGCGAGTTGGCGATCGCGCGGGCGACGCGCTCGGCCTCGGCGGCGGTCGCCGCCCCGGTGACCTCGATCCGGGCGGTGCGGGCGGCGCCCTCGCCGTCGCGGACGACCTCGATCGCCAGCTGCTTCAGCACCGCCTCCAGCAGGCCCTCAGGGAGCGGTTGCCCGGAGGCGCCGGAGGCCTGCAGCAGGACCATGTCGTTGGTGCTCATCTGGCCGTCGACCGTGATCCGGTTGAAGGAGGCGTCGACGGCGGCGCGCAGCAGCGCGTCGGCGTCCTCGACCACGGCGTCGGTCTGCACGAAGCAGAGCATCGTCGCCATGTTCGGCTCGATCATCCCCGCCCCCTTCGCCTGGGCGGAAAGCGTCACGCCACCGGCGCGCAGGGTGCAGCGCTTAGGCCAGCGGTCGGTGGTGAGGATCGCGTCGGAGAAAGCGGTGCCGCCGTCGGCGGCGAGCCCCGTGGCTGCCTCGGCGATGCCACCGAGGACGGCGTCGATCGGCAGCGGCACCCCGATCGTGCCGGTCTCGGCGACCGCGACCTGCTCGGTCGCCAGTCTCAGCTGCCGGGCGGCCTCTTCGGACATCGCCAGAGCGTCGGCGTAGCCCTGCTCGCCGGTCTCGGCGTTGGCGTTACCGCTGTTGACGACGGCGGCGCGGATGTTGCCGCTGTCGACGACCTTGCGGCAGACCCGGACCGGCGCCGCGGCAGAGGCGTTGCGGGTCAAGAGCAGCGCCGAGGTGACCTCCTCCGCGTCGCAGACGAGCAGGCCGACGTCGGTGCGCCCGCCGCCCTTGAGCCCGCAGTGGGCGCCGCCGGCCCGAAAGCCGGGTGCGAGCTGGCTGGGATCGAGCTCCTCGACGCCCGCCGGGGCGTCAACCCACCTGGACCGAAAGAAACCAGTCGCCGGAATGCTCCGCTTCGCGTCCGCTTCCGGCGTCGTCATACGAGGCCCTCCGTCTCGTCCAGCCCCAGCATCAGGTTGAGGTTCTGCACGCCCTGGCTGGAGGCGCCCTTCCAGATGTTGTCGATCGCCGAGAAGGCCATCACCCTCCCCCGCTCCTCGACCGTGACGTAGACGTGGCACTCGTTCGTGTCGCGCACGGCGCGCAGGTTCGGCGGGCCGTCGAGGACGTGGACGAAGGGCTCGTCGGCGTAGCGCCGCGCGTAGAGGTCGCGGATCGCCTCCACCGAGGTCCCTTCGCCAAGCGTCGCGAAACAGGTCGCGAGCTCGCCTTGGTCGAGCGGCAGCAGGTGCGGGACGAAGGTGACCGGCGCAGGGCTGCCGAGCGCCGCCAGCTCCTGCTCGATCTCCGGCCGGTGGCGATGCCCCTCGGTCTTGTAGGGGAAGGCGTTCTCGGTCATATTCGAGAAGTGGACGAGGTCGTCGCTGCTGCGGCCGTAGCCGGAGGTGCCCTGCATCGCCGCGACGAAGACCTCGGCGAGCAGGCCCTGTTCGGCCAGCGGCGCCAGCGCCAGCACGCTCGCGGTCGGATAGCAGCCGGGGGTGGCAACCAGCTTCGCCTCCCGCAGCTCATCGCGGTAGAACTCGCTGAGGCCGTAGACGCCGGTGCCGAACAGCTCGGGGGCGCCGTGCTCGCCGTACCAGCGCTCGTAGGTGTCCCGGTCGCGCAGGCGGAAGTCGGCGGAAAGGTCGACGACGAGGACGCCCTTCTCGCGCAGCGCTGCGACGGTCGGCGCGGCGGCGCCATGCGGATAGGCAACGATCGCCGCGTCGATGCCCTCGACCGCGTTCAGATCGAGCTCGGTCAACTCGATCGGCACCCGGTAGCGCGGGTAGAGCCTGTTTATCCGCTTGCCGGCATCGCTGCGCGAGGTGGCGGCAACCAGCTGCAGGCGCGGGTGGTTCCAGACGATCTGCGCCGCCAGCGCGCCGGTGAAGCCAGAGGCGCCGGCGACGAGCACCCGCGCGGCGGGATCGCCAGTGAGCGGTTGGGCGGGCGTCTCATTCACGCAGCGTCCCCCCGATCGCGTCGAGCTTGGCCTTGATCGCCTCGCGCAGGCCGGCGACCTCCTCGTCGGTGAGGGTGCGGTCGGGCGCGCGGAACTCGAGGTTGAGGGCGAGGCTCTTGCGGTCGGCGCCAAGCTGCTCGCCCTCGTAGAGGTCGAAGACCTCGGTCGCGTGCAGCAGCTCGCCACCGCCATCCAGCACAGCGGCCCGGACCTCGCTGGCGGGGGTGTCCGCCGACACGACCACGGCCAGGTCCTGGTAGATGGCGGGAAAGGTGGTCACGTCCTCGTAGCGCTCATCGCCCAACGTCGCCGCCGCCAGCAGCGGCGCCGCGTCGAGTTCGAAGGCGACGGCGGCGTCGAGGTCCCAGGTCCGGCAGACGAGCGGATGCACCTCGCCGAGCCAGCCAACAGGCGCGCCGCCGACCGAAACCGCAGCGGAGCGGCCCGGGTGCAGGAACGGCTCCTCGCCTGGCGCGAACTCGAGCTCGGTCCCGAGCTGCCGCGCCAACGCCTCCAGCACACCTTTCACAGCAAAGAAATCCGCCCCCTCGCCGCCGCCGCGCCAGGACCTAGCCGCCAGCGACCCCACGGCTATCCCCGCAAACCGATGCGGCTCCACGAACGGCGCCGGCTGATCCCCCGCAAACCGCCCCGCCAACGGCTCGACGGGCCGATTTCCGGATACATCGTCCGGTTTTCGTCCCGTCGGCGGCTCACTCAGGTAGACGCGGGTGGATTCGAACAGCGCCAGGTCGCTGGCGCCGCGGGCGGTGTTACGGGCGGCGATGTCCAGGAGGGAGCCGAGCAGGGTGGTGCGCATCGCCGACTGGTCTTCGGAGAGGGGGTTGTCGAGCATCACCGGCTTCGCCCGCCCATCTTCGGCGGGGATCCGCAGCCGCTCGGCCTCGGCGGGGTCGGTGAAGCTCCAGCCCACCACCTGGTCGAAGCCGAGGTCGCGCAGCGCATCCTCGGCCCGTCGCCTCAGCCGCTGCTCGCGGCTGAGGCCGCCGACGGCGCCGCCGACCGCGGGGAGCGTCGTCGGCAGGTGCTCGTCGATGCCGTGCACCCGCGCCACCTCCTCGATCAGGTCGACCTCACGGGTGACGTCGTAGTGGCGGTCAGGCGGGACCACGACCTCGAGGTCGTCACCGGCCGGCGTCACCTCGAAGCCGAGCCGCTCCAGGTAGGTCTGCTGGTCGGCCTGCGAGATGAACATCCCGAGCAGGCCCTCGACCCGCTCGGCCCGCAGCAGCAGTCGGCGCGGCGCCGGCTGCTCGGCGGCGACGTCGATCGTCCCCGGCACCAGCTTGGCGCCGCAGAACTCGACCAGCAGCCGCGAGGCGATCCGCTGTGCCCGCATCGTCAGCTCTGGGTGCAGTTGTTTCTCGAACCGGGCTGAGGCCTCGGAGCGCAGCCCCAGCACCCGCGAGGTGCGGAGAATGTTGGTGCCGTTCCAGTTCGCCACCTCGAGCAAGACCCGCGTCGTCTGCTCGGAGACCTCGGAGACCTGGCCGCCCATGATCCCCGCAACGCCGGAGGGACCATTCTTGTCGCAGACCAGCACGGTCTCGGCGTCGAAAGTGCGCTCGACGTCGTCGAGGGTGGTCATCTTCTCCCCCTCTGCGGCGGTGCGGACGAGCAGCGCTCCGTCGGGCACCTTGTCGAGGTCGAAGGCGTGCAGCGGCTGCGCGGTCAGCAGCATCACGTAGTTGGTGACGTCGACGACGTTGTTGATCGGCCGCTGGCCCGCCGCCGCCAGCCGCGCCTGCAGCCACGGCGGCGAGGGACCGATCGTGACGTCGGTGAAGACGCGGGCGGTGAAGCGCGGGCAGAGCTCCGGCACCTCGACCGTGACCGAGGCGTAGTCGGAGGCCTCCCCGGCCCCCTCGGCGGATGCGTCCTCGGCCCAGGGGTCGGCGGCAAGCGGCGCGCCGGTGATCGCGTGGACCTCGCGGGCGACGCCGTGGACGCCAAAGCAGTCGCTGCGGTTCGGCGTCACCTCGATCTCCAGCACCGCCTCGCCCAGCGGCAGCACCTCGCCCAGCGGGGTGCCGGCGGCGAAGCTCCCGTCGAGCTCCATGATTCCCGTGTGGTCGTCGCCGAGCTCGAGCTCGTCGGCGGCGAGGATCATCCCTTCGGAGGGGATGCCCCGCAGCTTCGCCTTGCGCAGCCGCTCGCCGTTCGGCATCGTCGCCCCGGGCAGAGCGACCGCGACGGTCTGGCCGGTCGCCACGTTCGGCGCGCCGCAGACGATCGGGCGCTCGACGTCGCCGGTGTCGACGATGCAGGCGCTGAGCCGGTCGGCCTTCGGGTGCTTCTCGCATTTGACGACCTTGCCGACGACGAAGCCCTCGGCCGAGGGCGGCCCGACCGTGTCGAGCCGCTCGACCTCGGTCCCGGTCATCACCAGGCGGTCGGCCAGCGCCGCCGGGTCCATCCCCGGGTCGCAGTACTCGCGCAGCCAGCTGTACGGGACCCTCATGCCTGCCCCCTCATGCGAACTGCTCCAGCATCCGCGCGTCGTTGTCGAAGAAGCGCCGCAGGTCGGGGACGCCGTGGCGCAGCATCGCCACCCGCTCGACCCCGATCCCGAAGGCGAAGCCCTGGACCTGCTCGGCGTCGTAGCCGTAGCCCTCGACGAAGCCGAGCACGTTGGGGTCGACCATGCCGGCGCCGAGGATCTCGATCCAGCCCTGGCCCTTGCAGAGGTTGCAGCGCTCGCCGCCGGCCAGCTCGCCGGTGCCACCGCACTGGAAGCAGGAGACGTCGACCTCGACGCTGGGCTCGGTGAAGGGGAAAAAATGCGGCCGCAGGCGCACCTCGCGGTCAGGACCGAAGAGCGCCCGGCACATCGCCAGCAGCGTCCCCTGCAGGTCGGCGAGGGTGATCCCCGCGGCGATCGCCAGCCCCTCGACCTGGTGGAACATCGGGCTGTGGGTGGCGTCGGAGTCGCGCCGGTAGACCTTGCCGGGGACGACGACGAAGATCGGCGGCGGCTGGCTCTCCATCGAGCGCACCTGCATCGGCGAGGTGTGGGTGCGCAGCAACACGTCGGGGTGCGACTGCACGTAGAAGGTGTCCTGGAGCATCCGCGCCGGGTGACCGGGGGGATGGTTGAGGGCGGTGAAGTTGTAGTAGTCATGCTCGATCTCCGGCCCCTCGGCGACGTGGTAGCCGAGGCCGATCATCGTGTCCTCGATCAGCCGCGTGGTGCGGGCGATCAGGTGAGGGTGGCCGACCGGCCGCGGCGGGGCGCCCGGCAAGGTGACGTCAACCCGGTCGGAGACCAGCTTCGCCTCCAGCTCGCTGGCGTCGAGCCGCTCGGCGGAGGACTCCAGCAGCGCCTCCAGCTCCTTGCGGGCCTTGTTGGCGGCGCCGCCGACCGCTCCGCGTTCCTCCTGCGGCAGCTCGGCGATCCCGCGCAGGATCGTCGTCAGCTCGGCTTTGCGGCCGAGATAGCGGATCCGCAGCTCCTCCAGCTCGGCGGTGCTCCCGGCGGCCTCGATCGCGGCGCCGGCCTCGGCCCTGATCTCCTCGATCCGCTCAAGCATCGGGCTGGGCCTCCGTCATGGCGAGCGAAGATAACCGCTGAGCGGCGATCGCAGCCGCCGCGGCGACGTTGAGCGACTCGGCGCCGCCGGGCCGCAGCGGGATCGTCGCCTTGACGGCGCAGGCGTCGAGCACCTCGGCGGGCAGCCCCTCGCGCTCGGCGCCGAGGCAGAGCGTGGCGGCGCCGTCGAGAGCATCCAGGCCCCCGCCGCCATGGGCGACCAGGGCCGCCCGCGGCTCCGGCGTCGCCTCCGCGGCAGCCCGCAGCGGCGGCCGGCTGAAGATCGAGCCCATGCTGGCGCGCACCGCCTTCGGTGAGAACGGGTCGGCGCAACCGGGGCCGAGGACGACCGGCCCATCGATGAAGGCGTCGGCGGTGCGGACGATCGTGCCGACGTTGCCGGGGTCGCCGACGCCGTGCAGGTAGATGCAAGGCGCTTCGACCTGCAAATCGTCCCCGGTATGCGGGGACGATTTGTCGGCGTCGGCCCAGATCAGCGGCCAGACGGCGATCACCCTCGTCCCGGAACCGAGGGACGAAGCGTCTGCCAGCAGACCAGACTCGACCTCCTCACCAGCCAGGCCCGCGCCAGCCGCGACGAGCACGAAGCGCGGCTCCGCCCCGGCAGCCAAACCCGCCTCGAGCAGGTCCTCGCCCTCGGTCGCGAACAGGCCCTCGCGCTCGCGGTGCTTGCGGTCGCGCAGCTTGCGGACCAGCTTCAGCTTCTCGTTGTGGGAGCTTTCGATCATCTGCGTCGGTTTGTCGGTTCGGATCTGTCTTTTCTTCTCGGCGGTTTCTTCTCCTGGAACGAAAAAGCGGGCCGAAATTCGGCCCGCCCGGGAGAGTGGAATGTCGGTGCGCCGCTCAGGCGGCCGCACCCTCCCGGGCTAGCTCCACAAATCGGCGGAAGGCCTCGCGGTCATGGACCGCGATATCGGCCAGCATCTTGCGGTTCACCTCGACTTCGGCCTTGTTCAAGCCGTTGATCAATTCGGAGTAGCTCATGCCCTCGAGCCGCGCGGCGGCGTTGATCCGGGTGATCCAGAGCCGGCGGAAGGTCCGCTTCTTGTTGCGCCGGTCGCGGTAGGCGTACATCCCCGACCGCTGCACCTGCTCTTTGGCGAAACGGTAGGAGGAGTGCTTGCGGCCGAAGTAGCCCTTCGCTTCCTTCAGCACCTTGCGGCGCTTCTTGCGCGCGTGGACGGAGCGCTTGACGCGGCTCACTTGCCACCCCCGAGGAGGTGACGCACGGTCTTGGCGTCGTTCGGCGAGATCTCGACCGGCTTCGCCATCTTGCGCTTCCGCTTCGGCGACTTTTTCTCCAGGATGTGGCTGGAGTAGGCGCGGCGGCCGCGCAGCTTGCCGTTGGCGGTCTTCTTGAACCGCTTCTTGGCGCCGGAATGGGTTTTCATCTTCGGCATCGGGTCCGCTATTGAAGCAGACGCCTCGCTCGCGGGTACGCTGGCGCCGCGATGCGCATCCTCTACGTGGTCGGGACGCGGCCCAACTTCGTCAAGACGGCCCCCGTGATCGGGGCGCTGCGCGGGCGCGATCCCGAGGGTCGCCACGCGATCGTCCATACCGGCCAGCACTACGACCGGCTGATGTCGGAGGTCTTCCTCGAGGAGCTTGGGGTGCCGGCCCCTGACTACATGCTCGAGGTCGGCTCCGGCAGCCACGCCGCGCAGACGGCGCGGACGATGGAGCGGCTGGAGCCTGTCCTGGCCGACGAGCGGCCCGACCTCGTGATGGTCCCCGGCGACGTCAACTCGACCCTGGCGGCGGCGCTGACCGCGATGAAGATGGGCATCCCGGTCGCCCACATCGAGTCCGGCCTGCGCAGCTTCGACATGACGATGCCTGAGGAGGTGAACCGGATCGTCGCCGACCGCTTTTCCGAGTGGCTCTTCCTCCACAGCCCCGAGGCCGTCACCAACCTGGAGGCCGAAGGCATCCCCGGCGAGCGCATGCACATGGTCGGCAACACGATGATCGACACGCTGGTGGCGCTGGAAGAGCGCTTCCGCACTGCCGGGACCGCAGCACAGCTCGGACTCGCACCCGGCAGCTTCACGCTGGTGACCCTGCACCGCCCCGCCCTTGTCGACGGGCCGCTGCTCGGCGAGACCGTTGCCCAGCTGGCGGCGCTGGCACAGCAGATGCCGGTCGTCTTCCCGGTCCACCCCCGAACGCGGAAGATGATGGAGGGGCTGGAGCCGGACCACCCCGGCCTGCACCTGATCGAGCCGCTCGGCTACCTCGACTTCCTCTCCCTGCTCGCCGCCGCCGGCGCCGTCCTCACCGACTCCGGCGGCATCCAGGAGGAGACGACCTACCTCGGCGTTCCCTGCTTCACCCTCCGCGATAACACCGAGCGACCGGTCACCCTCACCTCCGGCACCAACACCCTGCTCGGCCTCGACCCCGCCGCGATCGCCCGCATCCCGGCCCTGCTCGCCGAGCGCGATCCGGCGCCGTCAGAGCCCCCGCCCCTCTGGGACGGCCACGCGGCCGAGCGAATCGCCGACGTGATCCTCGCGGCGACCTAGGAGGCGCAGGACGAAGCTCACTCGGTAGGGAGGGAGTGGGTATTCCCCTCCTCCCGGGGGTTACTCGCCACATAGTCTCTGGCTGCCGCGGCAGGGGGTGGGGGGAGTAACAGGACGCCGGTCGTCGGGGAATACCCACTCCCTCCTAGCGACAGAGCTCCGACAGACGCTCCACCGCGAGTCCGCGTGGACCCGTGCTGGACAAGGATTGACGCGGACTCGCTGAAGCTGAACAGCTTTCGCACCCAGGATCGTCTAGCTGGTGCGTGTGGAGGGGCGTCCGGTCGTTCTCCGCGGGAATGTTCGCGAAGCGGCGAGATGCAATCCGGTCTTTGCCCGCCATAGGCGGGCAGCATCTTCAGGAGCT
>JBQCHH010000074.1:0-24417 GCA_051954855.1 Solirubrobacterales bacterium
GGTGGCGCAGGCGCTCGCCGCCAGCACGGCGGCGAGCAGGGAGGCTTTGCGGAACGGTGCTCTCAATCAGATCCCCTTGCAGGTCTTAAACACAGATCCCTGCAAGAAGGTGCCGTCTTTGAAGCGGAACTGTCCTTTCGCCTGCAGGCGACCGTCGGGGCAGCCGGCGTTGGCGAAGCTCAGCGTCTTGCCCTTGTACTTCCACTTGCGGCCGACGGTCAACTGCCCGTAGAGCGGGATCCCGTGACCGCCGGCGATCTTGGGGATCTTGCCCACGGTCTTGAAGCCGTAGCGGCCGTCGTGGACCTTCTGGATCTCGACCGGGACGACGAAGGTGGTCGGGCCGGGGACGGTGAGGTGGGCATGGACGAGCACCACCGGGTTGCCGTGTTTCGGCGCCGCGTTAAAGAGGGTGAGCGGGCTCGAGGCGATGATCGGCGGCTGTTCGGGGAAGACCACCTCGGCCTTGCCGAATCCCTTGCCGACGATCGCGCCGGGACAGAGCTTGCGCGCCTGTTCGGTCGTCGTCGCCGCCAGCTTGCCCGGGCTGCACCTGGGCAGGCCGCGGGTCTCGACCGAGCCGTGCTTGTCGAACCAGATCGTCAGGGTTTCGAGGATCGGCGGCGGCGAGCCGTCTTCGGTTTCGATCTTGGCGTACCCGTGCAGCTTGATCGGCGCGAAGCCGTGCTTGGGCAGCGTCGTCGGCGTGAAGCCGCCATCGGTGTTGATCACGAGATTCGCCGCGTGCAGTTCGATCGCCACCGCCACGCCGGCGCCGATCAGCAACAGCAGCCCCGCAAGCACCTGCGCTCTTAACATGATCTTCCGCACTAAATCCTCCTCCCGTAGCCCTCTACCGCCAAACTACCAGCCGTGGGAAGGAGGATAGGCAGGGGAAGGAAGCGGCCCCCCCGAAGAGGCCCGCACCACGAGCAGCCTTTCCTGCTGCGCCATCCGCGTGGCGTGCTCGCGGTCGCGGCGGCGCTGTTGCTCACCCTGGGGGTGATCGGCCTCGGCGTCAACAGCCGCCTCGACCCGACCACCCTCGAAATTCCCGGCACCGCATCCCTCCGCGGCACCGACCTCCTGCGCGAACACTTCGGCAACTCCGCCCCGTTCGCGATCCTGCTGCGCGGCCCGGCGGCGGCGATCGACCGGCAGGGGCCAGAACTGATCCGGGAGCTGCGGCGGGACCCGCGGGTGACGACGCTCTCGCCCTGGGATAACGGTGCCGTCCAGCGCCTGCGGCCGACGCCGCGGCGGGCGCTGATCCTCGCCGACTTCCACGTCGACACCCGCACCGCGGTCAACGTCACCGTGCCGCACCTCAACCACGTCCTCGAACGGACGATCCACGCCCCGGTGCGGGCGAACCAGACCGGCTACGCCAGCCTCTCGCGGGCGATCCAGGACGGCAACCTGAAGGCGAGCGAGCGCGGCGAGCTGATCGCGCTGCCCTTCCTGCTGATCATCCTCCTGCTCGTCTTCCGCTCGCCGATCGCCGCCGCGATCCCGCTCGCCTTCGGCGCGGTGACGGTGATCGCCTCGCGCGGGATCCTCTACTTCTTCACCGGCTGGTTCGACATCGACGCCTTCGCGCTCACGGTCTGCTCGATGATGGGGCTGGCGCTGGGGGTCGACTACGCGCTGCTGATGGTCTCCCGTTTCCGCGAGGAGCTGGCGGCGGGGGCGGAGCCGGTCGAGGCGGCGCGCATCACCCGCCGCCACGCCGGCCGCACCGTGATGTTCGCCGGCAGCACCTTGCTGCTCTCGATGATCGTCTCGCTCTTCATCCTGCCCGGCTCGCTGCTGGCCTCGCTGGCGGGGACGGTCTGCATGGTCGTCGTCCTCAGCATCTCCGTCGCCACCATCGTCGGGCCGGCGATCCTCACCCTGGTCGGGCCGCGGGTGAACCTCTGGCGGATCGGTGGCGCCCCCAAGGGCGGCCGCTCGCGGCTGATGATCGCGGTCGGCGCGGCGCTGAGAAAGCCGGCGGTGGCGGCGGCGATAATCGGCGCCGTGCTGCTGGCCCTGGCGGCGCCGGCGCTGGGGCTGAAGACCGGCCCGCCCAGCCCCGAACAGCTGTCGAAGGACAACCCCGCCCGCCAGGATGCGGAACTGATCGACGGCGCTATCGGCCCCGGCTGGGACGCGCCCTTCCAGGTGGTCGCCGTCGCCAAGGAAGGGCCGATCACCGACGCCAAGAGCCTCGCCGCGATCGACCAGTTCCAGCGCAAGCTGGCGGCGACGCCGGGTGTGCAGGCGGTGATCGGACCGGGCAAAGCGGCCAAACGCGTCGGCCGCCTGCAGGACCTCGGCAACGCGGTGCTCTCCTCCAAGGGCAACTACGGCCCGGTCAAGCGGCTCGGCAAGCTCGGCCACAGCCTCGACGTCGCCGCCGGCGGGGTGGGGCAGCTGCGGGAAGGGATCAAGGAAGCCGGCAACGGCGCCGGCCTGCTGGCGACCGGCGCCGGCCGCGCCGACGAAGGGGCGCTGCAGATCGCCCACGGTCTGAGCCGGGCCACCAGCGGCAGCGGCCGGGCGATCAAGGCGCTCGACCGCTTCGCCAAAGGGACGAAACGGCTGACCGATGCGCTGGAAACGGCCTCGTTGGGGTCGCTGGAAATCAAACTCGATATCCAGAGCACCCCCGCCAACATCCGCTACGACCTCATACACCGGTCGCGGCTCGTCCAGAGATCCCTCAACGAAGCCGGCAACGAAAAACTGCCGCAGCTGATCGCCCCGGCGGGGGTGGCCGACGAACAGCTGAAGGAAGCGCTGGCGCGGTTGCAGGCGATGACCGTGGGCAAAGGCGATCCCGAATACGCGGCGGCGCTGGAAGCGGTGCGCAAGGCGTCGGCCGCGGTCAGCGGCACCGACCCGGTGACCGGCGCGCCCTACGCCGAAAACTACGCCGGCCTGCCGGCCGAACTGACGGCGCTCGACGAACGCCTGATCAAGGACCACCACGAAGTGAGGGAAATCACCCTCTGGTCGATCACGTTCAAGAAGGAAGCCAAGAAACTCTACGACGGCCTCAGCAGGCTCAACGCGGGGCTGGAAAAACTGTTCCGCGGCAGCAAGAAGCTCTCCGCCGGCGCGTCTCGCCTCGCCCGCGAAGCGCGGCGGCTCGGCGGCGGCCTCTCGCGCCTGGCCGGCGGGGCGGCGGCGCTGGCGGGTGGCCTTGACGAACTCGAAGGCGGCGCCGAAGCGCTGGCGGCGGGGCTGCTGAGCGGCGCCGGCGAAAGCGCGCCGCTGGAAAGCGGGCTGGAACGGGCGAGCGTGCAGGTGCTGGCGGGCAAGTCCCGGATCCGCCACCAGGCCACCCGGGTCGCCGAATCGAGCCCCGGCCTCTTCAACTCCGGGTACTTCGTCCTCTCGGCGCTCGACGGCACGCCGCCGAAGACCCGCCAGGCGATCGGCGAAACGATCGATCTGCGCCACGGCGGCCAGGCGGCGACGATGCTGGTGGTCTCGGACTACAGCTTCAACACTCCTGGCTCGATCCGCCTCAACAAGAAGCTCAACGCCGACGCCGCCGAACTTGGCGAAGAAGCCGAACTCACCACCGGCGTCGCCGGCGGCGCCGCCCAGCTCAACGACTACAGTCGCGTCACCCGCGAACGCATCCCCTGGATCATCGTCGCGATCACCCTCGCCACCTTCCTGGTGCTGATGATCGTGCTGCGGGCGGTGCTGCTGGCGGCGATCGCGGTGCTGCTCAACCTGCTCACCGTCGGCGTCGCCTTCGGCGTTCTCACCCTGCTCTTCAACGTCCCGCCCAACTGGCCGCTCGGCGGCCACAACTACGTCGACGCGGTCGGGGCGACGATGATTTTCGGCCTCGTCTTCGGCCTCTCGATCGACTACGCCGTCTTCCTCCTCACCCGCATGCGCGAGCACTACGACAGCCACGGCGACAACCACGCCGCGGTCCACTTCGGTCTCGAGCGCACCGCCGGCGTCATCACCGGCGCCGCCGCGATCATGATGGCCGTCTTCATCGCCTTCGCCAGCGCCCCGATCGCCACCGTCAGCCAGCTCGGCATCGGCCTCACCGTCGCCGTCATCCTTGACGCCACCGTCGTCCGCATCGTCCTCCTCCCCTCCCTGATGCTCCTCCTCGGCGACCGCATCTGGTGGCTCCCCAAGCCCCTGGCCAGGGCAATCCCCAAATTCAGCGTTTAGGCGAATAGACGGGGGGAGAGCTCGGACGCTCCCCAGCTTGACGTCGTGGGTAACCCGCGATGGCAAGGACTGGGGAGACAGAGTGGGGAGGGAACTTCCTCTTCCACTACACCGAGGCGGCTCATGCCGATGAGATTGCTGCCGAAGGCTGGCGGCGGATGTCTTTGATGGAGTCGTAGTGCTCAAGCGGACCGATCCGAAGTCTCGCTTCGTCGAAGTCGATCGTCGTGTCCTCCTCTTGCCTGCCAGGGAGGGCTTCGGCGAAGTGATCTCGCTGCACCGGATCTTGGTCGAAGTAGGCAGGAGAGGGCCCACTGGGCATTGGGAAATGAGCCCCTGGTCTTGATTTGCAAACTTCTATAGGGGAAGCTGTTGTCTATGGGATTTAGAGAGGAATGGAAGTGGGGGGAGAGTCGCATCCGGCGCGACGATCTGGATCGTGGCTACTGGCTGGAGGGCGAGCTCCAACTTGGCTTTCCTGATAACCCGGAGCTGTCGCCGCGAGAACGGCTGACGATCGCGCGCTGGGCCGAGGCCTTTAGCCCGGGCCCCTTGTCTCCCGAGCAGGAGCGCCTGCTGTCCGAGGCCCCACGGCCGCCCACGTTCTTGCCGATCCAGGCCGGGTTCGCGCAGAACCAGCTGGATCTGCAGGCACCCTCCATGAGCGAGCTCTACGACTCGCTCAGCGACGAGGAGAAGGAAATCGTCCGCGATCCCTCCTGTTCGTCGCCGTCCGAAGGCCTGCTACCCCTTGACCGCGGGCGACTTGGCTGCCCTCACCGGGGCGACGCCGCGCATGGTTCACGACTGGGCTGGGGAAGACCTCCTCCCGTCCTTCCGCGAGGGCGACGACCGGCGCTTCTACAGCGCCGCTCTGATCCGAGCGTTCGTCCTGCAGGGAGCGTCTGGCCACAGCAAGGCCGCCCTCGGCGCGGCGGCCCGAGGCAAGGCGGCCTAGCCCAAAAAGAAAGGGGGACCGCGTTTCCGCGATCCCCCTCTTGGCCGATGATCTAGACAGGCTAGCGCGCTTGGGTGCAGGTCTGCGTCGAGAAGGCGGTTAGGGATTCGCCGTCGCGGTAGTCGAATTTGCCGCGGGCCTTCAGCTTCTTGGATTTCGGGCATTTGGCGGAGATGAAGCTCCGCTTGACGCCCTTGTAGGTCCATTTCTTGTTGATCTGGACCTCGAATTCCTTCAGCGCCCCGGTGCCGCCCGCGATCAGCGGGATTTCCAGGTCGAGCCGCGGGCCGTAGCCTTCCTTGTCGTAGTTCGTGACGGTGCCGACCAGGACCAGCGTGGTCTGCAGCGGCGTCGTCCCGTAGGTGTGCAGGATCACGGTCGGCTTGCCGCCTTTGGGCGTGCCGTTGAAGGCGGTCACGGTCTGGTGCACTTCGTAGGTCTGCCCCGCCTGCAGGTAGGCGATCGCGGTGCCGCTGCCGATTTTCGCCTTGCCGCAGGCCCGTTCGGCGTTTTCGGTCGACTGGTTCTGGACCTTCGCCGGGTTGCAGGTCGGCAGGCCCTTGGTGTAGAGCGCCGCGTTCTTGTCGAAGTCGATGGTGGCGTGGATCGCCGGGCTGGGGACGCCCGCCGGGTTGGTGGTCGAGGTCGTCAGCGTCGTCACCTTCAGGGTCGCCGGGGTCAGCTTCGTTTTCGAGAGCTTCTTCGGGCGGACCTGCGCGTCGATCGACTGCGTGTTGCCGTCGGAACCGCTGACCGTGGGGCCGGCGATCGCGGTGGTGGCGCCGATCGCGGCCACCAGGGCGACGATCCCGGCGATTAGAAATGAACGTCTGTGCATTAATTGCTCCTCAAAGTTGAATTGGGCGGCGCCTTTCCCATTTCTAAGAACCGCTCCCAGCCACCAAAGTATCGCGTTGATTTCCAGTTAAGTCCCTGCTTACTCGAGGCTTAGCAGGGACCCCCTTGGATACGATCTGCCAGCCGTTCCACCGGGTCGGAGGGGCCGGGGAACCTGAAAGCGCGCATCAATCCGTGTCTGCAAAACCATTAGGCGAGGAGAGGGGCCCGGCAGCGAGCCGGGGTACTAGCCCAGCGCGCATTGCGGCGATCGCCGCCCTGGCGGCGGCGGTGATCATCCTGGCGATCGTCCTCCTCACCGGCGGGGGCGGCCACAAGTACACGCTGATCTTCCAGAACGCCGGCCAGCTCGTCCCCGACAACCAGGTGCTGATCGGCGGCTCCCCGGCCGGCACGGTCGAAAGCATCGGCCTCACCGCCGACAACCTGGCCGAAGTCAAGGTCGAAGTCGAACAGGAACTGCACGAAGGCACGACCGCGGTCATCCGCGCCACCTCGCTCTCCGGCGTCGCCAACCACTACGTCTCGATCAGCCCCGGCCCCAACAGCAACCCGGCGCTGGAAGAAGGGGCGACCCTCGGCCTCTCCTCGACCACGACCCCGGTCGACATCGACCAGCTCTTCAACACCTTCCCACCGCCGGTGCGCAAAGGGCTCGGCGAGTTCATCCGCGGCAACGCCGCGATCTACTCCGGCGAGGGCAAGAACGCCAACAACTCCTACAAGTACTTCGGCACCGCGCTCAACCGGGTCACCGCCTTCACCCGTGAACTCAACGCCGACCAGCGGCTGCTGGCGCGCTTCATCGTCAGCTCGGCGAAGCTGACCAGCGCCGTCGCCGGCCGCGGCGAACAGCTCTCCGACGCCGTCTCCCACGCCAACACCGCCTTCGAATCGATCGCCGGCCAGAACGAAGCCTTCGACCAGACCCTGCGCGAGCTGCCGCCGGTGCTGCGCCAGTCGAACACCACCTTCGTCAACCTCCGCGCCGCCCTCGACGACCTCGAACCGCTGGTCAACACCGCCAAGCCGGCGACCAAGAACCTGGCCCCGTTCCTGGCCGAACTGCGCCCCGTCTTCCAGAAGCTCGTCCCCTTCACCCACAACCTGAAGCTGGTCGTGCACCGGCCCGGCCCGGGCAACGACGCCGCCGACCTGCTGGCGACGCTGCCGGCGGTGCAGGGGCTGACCTCGAAGGCCTTCCCCCACGCCGAAGCGGCGATCGGCGCCTTCCAGCCGAACCTCAACTTCATCCGCGCCTACACGCCGGACTTCTTCAACGCGCTCGGCAAGCTCGGCCAGGTCGCGGGCTACTACGACGGCAACGGCCACTACGTCCGCGCCGCCACCGCCGCCCAGAACCTCTTCAAATACAACCCTGTCACCACCGAACTGGAACCGATTACGCGGTCGGAACAGTACGCCCCCTTCGAATCCGTCCACGTCCGCCGCCGCTGCCCCGGCGGCGCCACCCAGCCCGCCGCCGACGGCTCCAACCCCTTCGTCGGGCCGGGCAGCGTCAGCCCCTCCGAATGCAACCCCGCCGACGTGCCCCCGGGACCATGATCAGGAAAGCGTTACTTGCGGCAGCTGTGGTCGGGGCGATCGTCCTCGTCGTCGTCCTGCTTTCCGGCGGCGGCGAATCGAACGGCTACCAGGTGCGGGCGATCTTCGAGAACGGCTCCTTCATGGTCAGCGGCGAGCAGGTGCGGATCGCCGGCGCCAACGTCGGCACGATCGAATCGGTCGGCGTCTCGATGCCGGGCGAAACCGTCGCCTACGACAAGAACGGCAACCCCGTCGCCAAGCCGGGCAAGGCGATCATCGTCATGAACATCACCGACCCCGGCTTCCAGGACTTCCGCGAAGACGCCACCTGCCTGATCCGGCCGCAGTCGCTGATCGGCGAGAAGTTCGTCGACTGCCGGCCGACCCTGCCGCGGGCGCCCGGCCAGGAACCGCCCCCGCCGCTGAAACAGGTTCCCAGCGGCCAGCCCGGCGCCGGCCAGTACCTGCTGCCGCTCGGCAACAACAGCACCAGCGTCGACCCCGACCTGATCAACGACATCCAGACCCTGCCCTACGCGCAGCGCTTCCGCCTGATCCTCAACGAACTCGGCGCCGGCCTCGCCGGCCGCGGCGAAGACATCAACGTCCTCGTCAAGCGGGCCAACCCCGTGCTGCGCGACGTCGACCGCGTCTTCGGCATCCTCTCCAAGCAGCGCGACCAGCTGGCGCAGCTGGCGAGCGATTCGGAGGCGATCCTGCGGCCGCTCTCGCGCGAGCGCAGCCACGTCGCCGGGTTCCTAAACAATGCCGGCGCCGCGGCCGAAGCGAGCTCCGAAAAGGGGCCGGAACTGGAAGCGGCGCTGCGGAAGTTCCCCACCTTCCTGCGCGAATTCCGCAAGACCATGGTCAGCCTCAAATCCTTCTCCGACGCCGGCACGCCCGTCTTCGAAGGCTTCAATACCGCGGCGCCCTCGCTGACTGACGCGACCCGCACCCTGACCCCGTTCTCCGAAGCGCTGACGGTGGCGATCAAGAGCCTCGGCAACGCCGGCGAAGCCTCCGGCCCGCTCTTCGCCAAGGCCGACCCGGTGGTGAAGAAGGCGCGCGACCTCGCCAGGTCCGGCGTCGTCCCGACCGCCGAACTGGCGAGGCTTTTCGTCAACCTCAAACAGACCGAAGGCTGGGACGGCCTCACTGAACTGATTTACAACACGACTGCTTCGCTCAACGGCTTCGATCAGTTCGGACATTTTGGCCGGACCCGCGTGACGCTTTCGACCTGTCTGGAATACGAAGCCAACAAGCACGGTGAAGCAAGCGGTGGTTGCGCAGCTCGCTTTAACGGTCCTGGCGTGTCAACGGGCGCAAGCACCAGCGCCGCTGATCTTTTCCGGCTACTAGAGCAGGGACTGGAAGAACAAAATGGCGGCACCGCGGCCGAACCAGGCCCCGCGATCGGCGTCGGTCAGGGCAGCAGCGCCGGCGGCAAGCCCGAAGGCGAAGCCGGCATCTCCGAATCCTCGAAAACCGGAGCGGGAACCGAACCCCTCCTCAACTACCTCCTCGGCCCATGAGGAATCGCAGCGGACTCACCGGCGTCGCCAGCAGCCCGATCATCGTCGGCGCGGTCACCGTGCTGGTCGTCATCGTCGCCGTCTTCCTCGCCTACAACGCCAACAACGGCCTCCCCTTCGTCTCCACCTACAACCTCAAGGCGCGGGTGCCGAACGCCGACGCCCTGGTCAAAGGCAACGAGGTGCGGATCGGCGGCGTCCGCGTCGGCATCGTCAAGTCGGTCGTCCCCGTCCACCTCGAAAACGGCCAGGTGGCGGCCGAACTCTCGCTCAGCCTCGACAAGAACACCGAAAAGCTGCCGGTCGACTCGACGATCACGGTGCGGCCGAAGTCCGCGCTGGGCCTCAAGTTCCTGCAGATCACCCCTGGCAACTCCAAGCAGGGGTTCAAGGCCGGCGAAACGATCCCGGTCAGCTCGGCCAAGCCGGAACCGGTCGACATCGACCAGTTCTTCGACATGTTCGACAAGCGCACCCGGCAGGCGATCCGCCAGAACCTCGCCGGCTTCGGCAACGCCCTCGCCGGCCGCGGCCCGCAGCTGAACGAAGCGATCGGCGCCCTCAAGGAAACCGCCGTCCACGCCGAGCCGCTCCTCCACACCGTGGTCGAACCCAGCACCAACTTCGCCGGCTTCTGGCGCTCGCTCGAGGCCTTCTCGGCCACCGTCGCCCCGGTCGCCGAACAGAACGCCAGCCTCTTCGTCGCCCTCGACCGCACCTTCGGCGCCTTCGCCCGCGTCTCCCGGCCCTTCATCCAGGAAACGATCGAAAAGAGCCCGCCGACGCTGGACGCCGCCAACGCCGACCTGCCGGCGGTGCGCCCCTTCCTCCGCGATACCGGCCGCTTCTTCACCGCCCTGCGGCCGGGGGTCAGGGCCCTCGCCAAGACCTCGCCGGTGATCGCCGAATCCCTCCACGCCGGCATCCCGGTCTTGAACGCCTCGCCGGTTCTCAACGCCCAGCTGCAGCCGACCGCCCAGGCGCTGGTCGATTTCCAGGAAGCGCCCGGCGTCATCAACGGCCTCGAACTGCTGACCGACACCAACCGGCTGCTGAAGCCCTCGTTGACCTACATCGTGCCGAGCCAGACGGTCTGCAACTACTGGACGCTGACCTTCAGGCAGATCTCGAACGCAGCGAGCCAGGGCAACAGCAATGGCAACTGGCTCCAGTTCGTCTCGTTCGCACCGCCGGAAGGACCTAACAGCGAGAGCACCTTCGCCGCTGCGCCAGCGAACGGCGGCCCTACCGAACGTGAAAACCATCTCCACTTCAACCCCTATCCGCAGACCGCTGCTCCTGGGCAGGGCAAGGTCTGCGAAGCCGGTAACGAGAAGTACATCCCCGGCAAAACGATCATCGGACATGCCCCGGCACTCTGGGGCACCACTACCCGCGGGCAGGTCGAAAAATGAGCCGCCTCCCCGAGCGAGACAGGCGCGCGCAGGCGGCCAAGGGCGGCCTCTTCGGCTGGCGGCCGAGCAACGTCATGATCGCGATCATCTTCATCCTCGTCTTCACGATCGGGCCCTACCTGGCATTCACCAAACACGTGCCCTTCACCAGCTACGGCTACACGCTGAAGGCCACCTTCTCCAACTCGGCCAACATCTCCACCAACTCGCCCGTGCGGATCGCCGGCGTCAACGTCGGCAAAGTCATCTCCACCAGCCGCGACGGCAACAACACCACCGTCACCTTCACCGTCGACGGCTCCGGCCAGCCGGTCCACAATGACGCCTTCGCCACGATCCGGCCGCGGATCTTCCTCGAGGGCAACTTCTTCATCGAACTCGACCCCGGCAGCCCCAGCGCCCCGGAAATGGGCAGCGGCGAAACGATCCCGGTCAGCCGCACCTCGATCGCGGTCCAGCTCGACGAAATCCTCACCTCCCTGCAGTCGCCGGTGCGGGCCGACTTCAGCCGCCTGCTCGAGAGCTACGGCACCGCCCTCACCCACAAGCCGACCGCCGCGGAAGACCGCACCCAGCTGCCCGAGGTGAAAGGCAAGAGCGGCGCCGAAGCCCTCAACGGCGCCTTCCGCTACGGCGGCGACGCCGGCCGCTACAGCTCCCAGGTCACCAACGCCCTGCTCGGCACCGAACAGCGCGACCTCTCCCGCCTCGTCGCCGGCGCCGGCCGCGCCTTCGGCGCCTTCGCCAGCAACCAGCGCGACCTGCAAGGGCTGATCGACAACTTCAACACCTTCACCGGCGCCCTCGCCGCCCAGTCGACCAACCTCTCGACCACGATCCACCTGCTGGCGCCGACCCTGCGCGTCACCCACGCCTCCCTCGTCAGCCTCAACCGCACCCTGCCGCCGCTGCGCACCTACGCGATCGAGCTGCGCCCGGCCGTCGCCGAGCTGCCGGGGCTGATCAGCGCCTCGAAACCGTTCCTCGCCCAGGTCCGCCCGCTCCTCTCCGCCAGGGAGGCCGGCGGCGACGTCAAGCTGCTCGCCGAATCGACCCCCGCCCTCGCCGGCGCCGCCCAGGTCAGCAAGCAGGACACGGTTCCCCAGCTCAACCAGCTCAGCCTCTGCACCACCAAGGTCATGGTCCCGACCGGCAACCAGGTGATCGAAGACCGCTTCAGCACCGGCGGCCCCAACTACCGTGAGTTCCTCTACAACCTCGTCAACTTCGCCGGAATGGCCCAGAACTTCGACGGCAACGGTCCCTATGCGCGTGCTCAGGTCGGCGGTGGCTCAGTCTTGGTCGGAGAACCAAATCCCTTCGGCAACCACGCCACCCTCAGCGACAGCATCAACTATGCCCACACGATCGAAGACCCGCTCGGGACCCAGCCGCAGCTCGGCGGCAAGCCGCCACTGAAGCCGGAAGTCCGCTGCTACACCAACTCGCCTCCGAACGTGAACGCCGGTCTCGGCCAAGTCGGCCCGGCCTCACCGTCCGTCGCGGGGGTGAACCCGTGAACCGCTGGTCCCACTTCCGCTCCTGGCTGGGTCGGCAGGCCCGCGGCCACCGCAAAGACACGATCGCGATCGTCGTCTTGGCCCTCGCCGGGATCGTGATGATGCTCGGCATCTTCGTCCAGCAGAAAGCCTCGCTACCGCCCTGGCTCCCCTTCGTCGGCGAAGAATTCGAACACATCAGCGCCCAGTTCACGACCGCCCAGGCGGTCACCCCCGGCCAGGGCCAGGCGGTCGACATCGCCGGCATCCAGGTCGGCAAGGTCGCCTCGGTCGACCTCGAAAACGGCCACGCCGTCGTCGGCATGGAGATCGAGCCCAAGTACATGCAGCTGATCCATCCCAACGCCACCCTCCTGCTGCGGCCGAAAACCAACCTCAACGACATGGTCGTCGAGATCGAACCGGGCACCGGCAAGGAACCGATCGAAGACGGCCACGAATTCACCCTCGCCCAGACCGAACCCAACACCAACCTCGACGCCTTCCTCGGCACGCTCGACGCCGACACCAGGCAGTACCTGCAGCTGCTCCTCGCCGGCGGCGCCGAAGGCATCGGTGGCCGCGGCAAGCAGCTCGGCAACGCCTTCCGCCGCTTCCAGCCCTTCGTCCACTACACGGCCAAGCTCAACAAAGCGGTCGCCGCCCGCCACGTTGCCCTCGCCCGCGCCATCCACGACTTCAGCCTCTTGACGACGGAACTCGGCCGCCACGACGCCCAGATCAAGCGCTTCGTCACCTCCTCCAAGAGCGCCCTCGGCAACTTCGCCAACCAGCAGCAATCGGTCCAGGCCGCCTTCGAAGAATTCCCCGCCACCCTGCAGGCCGCCCACGCCGGCCTCGCCAGCTCCAACCGCTTCTCCCAGGCCGCCGAGCCGGCCCTCTTCAAGCTGATCCCCCAGGCCCAGGCCCTGACCCCGGCCTTCAAGGCGACCGAGCGCCTCTTCGCCCAGACCACCGGCCCCATCCGCGACCAGCTCCGCCCCTTCAGCCGCGAAATCCGCCCCGTCCTCACCCATGGCACCGAAGCGGCGAAGCCGTTCGAGAAGACCGTGCGCAGCTTCGGCAACTCGCTCGGCGGCTTCAACTCCTTCCTCAACGAGCTCGCCTACAAGCCGAAAGGCGCGAAACAGAGCTTCCTCTTCTACCTGCCCTGGCTCAACCACGATTTCAACGCGGCGTTCAACCTCCAAGACGCTGGCGGCCCGGTTCTTCGCGGGCTAGTAATGATCTCCTGCACCGGTGCTGATCTCGGATATGGCTTTGCGGGACGGAAGACCATCCTTGACAAAAAACCCTACCTCCAGACCTTGCTGGAAGTCATCGGCGTACCCCGGGCACAGGAAATTCCGGTGTCTTTCCCGACCGAAGCAAACGACGGCCATTGTCACTACACCGCGAAGCCTGAAGGCGGCGAATGAGCAAGCGCGCCCCCAGCACCACGCAGCTCCTGGTCATTACCGGCTTCGCGCTGTCCTGCTTCGGGATCCTGCTCTTCCTCTGGGTCACCTTCGGCGGCCCCACTCCCTTCCGCGCCAAGAACTACGAAATCAAGGTCCCCTTCAATGAGGCGACCCAGCTCGCCGAACAGTCCGACGTGCGCATCTCCGGCGTCAACGTCGGCAAAGTCCAGAACATCGAACTGGCGCCGAACGGCAAGCAGGCGCTGGCGTCGGTCGCGATCGATGACCAGTACGCGCCGTTGCCCGCGTCGACCCGTGCCATCCTCCGCACCAAGACGCTCCTCGGCGAGACCTACGTCGAACTCACCCCCGGCTCCCGCAAGGGTCCCCAGTTACCCGACGGCGGCACCGTCCCCGAGGCGCACGTCGCCGAATCGGTCCAGCTCGATGAGATCTTCCGCACCTTCAACGCCCGCACCCGCGCCGCCTTCCAGGAATGGATGCAGGAAGCCGCGGTCGCCGTCAACGGCCAGGGCCAGAACCTCTCCTACGCTCTCGGCGGCCTCGAACCGACCTTCACCGAATTCGACAAGCTCTTCCGCATCCTCAGCACCCAGGAAGTGGCCGTCTCCCAGCTCTTCCGCAACGGCGCCACCACCTTCGCCGCCCTCCGCGGCCGCGAAGGCGAACTGGCAAGCCTCATCCGCAGCTCCGACGCCGTCTTCCAGACCACCGCCCGCCGCGACCGCGACATCGAAGCTCTGTTCCGCGCCTTCCCCACCTTCCTCGACGAATCGCGCCTCACCCTCGACCGCCTCAAAGGGTTCTCGCTCAACGCCGACCCGCTGATGCGCCAGCTGGTGCCGGCGGCCGAACAGCTCTCACCGACCCTGATCTCCCTCTCCAAGCTGGCGCCCGAATCGAAGGCCTTCTTCGAAGGCCTCGGCCCGGTGATCAAGCGCGCCCCCAGCGGCTTCAGCGCCTTGCGCAAGATCTTCCGCGACGAATTCCCGCCGCTGCTGCGAGCGCTTGACCCGTTCCTTCGCAACCTCAACCCGATCTTGGTGGGGCTCAAGCTCTACAGGCCCGAGGTCACCTCCTTCTTCGGCAACCTTGCCGCCACCTTCAGCGGCCGGCTTGTGGAAGAAGGAGAAAGTGCATCCGGCGAACCTCCGCACTATCTTCGCGTGATTGGGCCGATGAATCCGGAAACCCTGACGACCTACCCGGCTCGCCTTGCGATCAACCGCAACAGCGCTTACAGCCCGCCGAAGTGGGCCGAAGGCTTGATCGAAGGTCTGCCTAGCTTTGACACCCGGCAATGCACGACGGGGATAGTGGCAACGCTCAATCCGAAATCTGCGGAAAGCCCAGCATTCCAGGAACGGGCGATCGAAACTAAAGGCGAAGGTAATAGCCCAAGCGAAATTAAAACCCAGGCGCAAAACGCTCAAATCCTCTTCGAACGTATCCAGAAGTACGCCTTCGCAACCCAGACCAGCACCGCAGCAATCGCCGCCCCACCCTGCAAGCAACAGGCTCCCTTCAGGCCGATCTACGGCACCGGCCCCAGCACCCAGTACCAGCACACCTTCGAACAGCCGCAGCCCTAGCGGGCCACTCTGTTGCGAATAACTCCCATCACCGCGATCGGGCGGTGCGCCCGCAATGCAAACGTGTTGTCAACGATGGGAACAACGTGGTCCGTACCGCCAATCACTTCGAGTCGGACTGCTCTCAGTCCATCCGGAGCAATGCCAAGGGCTTCCACCGGAGGGTGCTTGTAAAACTGGGGCGAGGGTCCTGAAACCACTACGAGCCCGTAGCGGACCGTAGCAGCAGCAGTGTCACAGGCCATTGCCAAGGTGCGGCCATTAAAAATGCAGACCACGTGTTTGCCTCGTATTACCCATAAGCCAGTTCCATTAGTGGTGTTAAGAAAATATCCATCTCTTAGGGAGATGCCTAGCTTGGCAGGGTGAGGGCCTAAGCTGTGTTCCATTCGCCTGCGAACGGGAGAAGGAATTAACGATGGAACGTGAATCGCGCTGAAGGCTGCGAGCCCATCCTGAGGTGGACCGACGTGTGAAGCAGCTCGCACTGCGAGCTGTTGCTTCCAATCGCGGGGTGCGGTGACAGCTGGATGTGCCACCCGGTTCGTAGGACTCTCATGCTCGAGGCCAAGGGTCACGCCGATCGACGCTAAAACGCAACCGACCAGTAGATATAGATAACGGGGTTTAGGAATGGATATACGCATGAGCTAGGTGTATGCCTCGGCAGCCGCCCGTGCGGCTACCGAGGCAAGGAATACGATGGTGCTAGGACCAGTACACGTGGCCGAAGACCTTGTTCGAGCTGTACCCGTTATTCAAGATCGACGGAATGCCGCAGCCAGTGCCGCAGCCGGCCATTGAGGTGTTGTAGACGCCTTGGAGCGGCCCGGGGGAGCACTCCGTCTGCCCGGCCGCCGCCCACACACATACAGAGTGCTGTTCTCCGGACCCAACCAGCTCGGTCATGTTTGATATCCCGAACCCGGAATTACAATAATCATTGTGGAACTGAAGCACAGTACCCCAACAGTAGTTAGCGTTCCCTGCCGCACTTGCCCGCGCCGGAATCATTGCCAGCAGCGCGCAGACACAAGCAACTGCAAGGACAGCGAGTATTGCACCGCTACGCTGGGTAGTGGTCTCTGCCATTCAGAACTCCTTCCAATTGGGCGGGGCGTGTCCCCGCCAGTCAACAAAGACTGCTAGACAAAGAAGCAGGAGAAGTGAGAAAGTTGCCCAGCGCAAAGTGGCAGGACTGGAAATAATTCAAATGTCTATGGCTCCATCGTTAGGTCCGCAAGGAGCACCGCGGCCTCCAAGCCAATCCCGCACTCCTGAATTGGGCGGCCGAGACATTTCTCGACGCGCTTGAGTCGGTTCGTAATCGTCTGGGGACTAACGCCAAGATCGGCAGCAGTACAGCGCCCATTACGACCGAGTGCGAAGTATCTACAAAGGGTCTCCACCAAGTCCCTACCTCCCTCTGGCCTGTGAAGAAGTGGCTCCAAGAACTCGGTCCGCAAGGAGCGCTGGAGGAAGTCATTCTGAGCTATGACGGCAAGGATCTGGACTTTGGCGTACCGCACCACCGACCCTGGGCGGCAGACAGCGACTGCGAAAGCTGCGTTCGCTTCCCGATAGGTATGGCGCCAGCCATCCAGTCCAGCAACCGGGTCGCCAAGTGCCAGCCGAACCGTCGGCTTCCACTTCGCTTTGAGGACGTCATCGAGCCGCTCGGCTGACTTCGGCACCTTGAGTCCGATCCATGCCCAGCTTTGATTGGGACAGGCTTGGACGATGAGCAGCTGACCGCCAAGCATCTTCGCGAGGCGTTTGATCTCACCTTTTACACCCGGTCCGGAGCCGACCACGCCTATGTGCGTGGCGCTGAAGTCGTAGCCGAGGTCTTCCGGTGGATAGATCAGCTGGGCCGCCAGCAGCTGCTTGATCGTTTCGAGTCGGCGGGCCTCAGGTGAGGCCTTGAGTCGCACGCCTTCTTTGTGGTGCTCCTCCGCTGCCTTACTCACCACCCGCTCGAAGAGGCGGTCGATCGCCCGTTCGGCGTCGGCGTGGCCGGTCTGCGAGTGCTGCTTGATCGAGCAACTCGCCTGGCGCAAATGCTCCTTGAAGACGGTATTGGCGAAGGCATAGCGGACCGGGAGGGCATAAGGGGGCAGCGGCTCCCAAGCCAGTGCGCGGGCGTGGGTGACCACCTCCGGGGGGAGCTGATGCTCCTCCTTACCTTCAATCGCGCCGAAGCCGTGCTCGAAGACGGCCTGAATGACCGTCCGGATCTCCTCGACACGCCCACCGTTCCCCGTCAACGACTCTTCTTCGCGTCGAATCCGTTCGACAATGGCGTCCTCCATCGAAGTCGCCCTCTCCCGCATCCGCGCGGCCAACTCCTGGCGGTAAGCATCCGCCAATCCCTTGCTCTCCAAGTGTGCCTCCCTTAAGTCCTGCTTTAACGAACTGGGCTGTTTACCTAAGTGAATTCATCCATTCACCGAGGCGGCATCATTACAAGCCTTAGAGATAAGATCAAGCTAGGTTGATTGACCGTTAGGCGAGTTGCTATCGGTGGGCTGGCTGTTAGCAGTCGGGGCCTATGCGGCGTGGGTGATGATCAGGGCGATAATGCCGCTGATCAGCGCGCCGGCGAGGACAACGGCTGAAGCTATGAGGGTGCGATTCAAGGCATCGAAGGCCGACCGCAATTCGGAAAAGCCCTCTTTCATCTCCTTGCGAGTGGGCGTTGCCGCCAGCCGCGCGTCGACCTTCTCAAACCGCTGGTCGACCTTCTCGAAGCCGGCCTTCATCTCCCCTTCGACCTTGTCGAACCGAGCGTCGACCTTCTCAAACCGCTGGTCGACCTTCTCGAAGCCGGCTTTCATCTCACCTTCGACCTTGACAAACCGCGCATCGACCTTCTCGAACCGCTTGTCGACTGCGGCGAAGCCCTCTTTCATCTGGCCTTCAACCCTGAGAAAATCCCCCTTCACCCCTCGGGCGAGTTCATCGATCCTGTCGTCGTTCCAGTTCTCCACCGGGCTCCTCACTTCAGCGCCTCCATGATGACAGGATTGTAGACGGAACGTTGCGACGTATTGCGCGCAGAAAGTAAATTGTTTTGCGCTTTTTCTGTGCCAAATTCCTTACGTAGGCTGCTGTCAGCGGCGGAGGCTTAGGCAGCGTGGGTGGCGATCAAGGCTATGACGCCGCCGATCAGGGCAACGACAACCGATACGGCGCTGCCGATGATCACGTGGTACAACCGCTCGAACTTTTCATCGACTTTGTCGAAGCGTTCGTCGACCTTCTCGAACCGCGCGTCGACCTTGTCAAACCGAGCGTCGACCTGCGCGAAGCCGGCCTTCATCTCCCCTTCGACCTTTTCGAACCGCGCATCGACCTGCGCGAAGCCGGCCTTCATCTCCCCTTCGACCTTCTCGAACCGCGCGTCGACCTTCGCGAAGCCGCCCTTCGCGTCCCTGGCGAGTTCGTCAAGCCTGTCGTCGTTCCAGTTCTCCACCTGGTCCCTCTCTTTCAGCGTCTCCATGAGGCTACCACTGTAGACGAAACATTGCAACATGTGGTGCGCAGAATTGCGAAATGTTTGTGACTTTTCTGCGGCAAATCAGTCGTCCAGCGGCAGAGAGACCGGGGCACCTTGAGCTCTTGCCTAACCGCCGAAGCGGGGTTAGGTGAAGTGGGTGACAACCGCGGTGACGACTGAGCCGATCGCTGCGCCGAGAATGCCCCAGATCCCGCCTTGGAACTTCGCCCGCCGGCCCTCGATCCGATCCATCCTCGCTTCCGCCTGCATCTTTACGCTGGCAAAGCCTTCGTTCATCTGCTCGCCGAGGCTCTGAGTAGCCCTTTCCAGTTGCTGCCCGGCTTTCTCGAAACCGGCCTTCATCTCCCCTTCGACCTTCTCGAACCGAGCGTCGACCTTGTCAAACCGCTGGTCGACCTTCGCGAAGCCGGCCTTCATCTCCCCTTCGACCTTGTCGAACCGCGCGTCGACCTCCTCGAACCGCTTGTCGACTGCGGCGAAGCCCTCTTTCATCTGGCCTTCAACCCTGAGAAAATCCCCCTTCACCCCTCGGGCGAGTTCATCGATCCTGTCGTCGTTCCAGCTGTCCATCGGGCTCCTCACTTTCAGCGCCTCCATGATGACAGGATTGTAGACGGAACGTTGCGACGTATTGCGCGCAGAAAGTAAATTGTTTGCGCTTTTTCTGTGCCAAATTCCTTACGTAGGCTGCTGTCAGCGGCGGAGGCCTAGGCAGCGTGGGTGGCGATCAAGGCTATGACGCCGCCGATCAGGGCAACGACAACCGATACGGCGCTGCCGATGATCACGTGGTACAGCCGCTCGAACTTTTCATCGACCTTGTCGAAGCGTTTATCGACCTTCTCAAACCGCTGGTCGACCTTCGCGAAGCCGCCCTTTACGTCCCTGGCGAGTTCGTCAAGCCTGTCGTCGTTCCAGCTGCTCACGTCATCCCTCTCTTTCAGCGCCTCCATAATGACAGGATTGTAGACGGAACGTTGCGACGTATTGCGCGCAGAAAGTAAATTCTCTGTACTTCTTCTGAGCCAAGCCCGTCACGCACTGAGAGGAGCTGCGCTCAGGGGGGCCGAAAGACATAAATCCAGGGTAGGGATTCAGAAAGCCTGACCGAAAAAACCTGATCCTCCGGATATGTTCAGGCCTCAGGGGTAATGAGCGATCAACTTGAGGTCTTGTTCGGCGACCTCAAACAGGTCCAGCATCTGCCCGCGGTCGTCCGAGATCTCGATCAACTTTGAGGCACCGTGGTCGCTCAAGGCGGTGCCTAGAGTCCCTGCGGGCCATCTCCCGATATCCCGCCGCAGCTCGACTACGTCGTTCTCGGTGATTTTCGCCGGAGCAATTGCCATGTCATCACGCCTAGATCTTGGGAAACGCATTGATCATTCGAGGTGGCAGCAGTCGATCGCTCAACTCCCACACCGTCCTCAGATTCGCTAGCCGATCACTGTAGCTCCCAATGCCCCGGAGGGGAAACTCGACTACGCAATTCAGGCCATGCGGCGAGTTCTCGACCACCTGTTTGATCGGATGCTGGCGAATGCTGCGATGGATCTCAGATTCCAGATAGTCGATGTCCTCAAGCGTTATCCCGAGGATCAACGCGAAGCCCTTTGCCTTTGGTCCGCCACGGTGATGCTCAAGTCCAGTGAGTCGGTTGTGAGCTTGTAGCGGACGCCGATCGCCTCCTCGGCACGAGGCAAAAGCTCCCCCACCTGCGGCGGCCATCCCATGCCGGCGACGCTAAGCCGGGTCGACGCACGCGTGGCGCGCACAAAGTCAATTTTCTGAAGCGGAAGCGGGAATTCTTTGTGCCGAGGCGGCGGGGCGAGGCAGCGAAGACCGATGCCTCCAGCGCTTCGGTAACCAATTATCAAGAACTCCCTACCAGTAGAGCGCCCCATATCGATCCTTGTGCCCAGCTCTATGGCCCAATACGCTCAGCACTCAAACAATCTGAAAGGGGAGGGCATGGCTACTAAGGCGCAACGCCGGCAGGCGACTCAGAATCGGATAAAGGCGATGTCACATCCGCTTCGCGCCGAAGCGTTTCGGCTGATCTGTGAACTCGGCTTGATCAGCCCCAAAGAAGTGGCGTTGGTGCTCGAAGCCGACCTCAGAGAAGTGAGCTACCACATCCGCAAGCTCCGTGAGTTCAGTTGTGTAGAAGAAGTTGAGCGGCGAAAGGTCCGGGGACTCGTCGCGCACTACTACCGTGCTACTGCGCAGCACATGATCGATACCGACGAGTGGGCCGAGCTTGTCGAAGCTGAGCCCCTGATGGCCGAATTCTTGGTCGATGAATTTATGCAGACCATCGTGGATGACTTCACGGAGGTCATGCGCGGTGTCGTCGCCGACTTCACGGGCTCCCGCCGCGCTGACATCGTCGGCCTCGACGAAGAGTTCTACCTTACGCGTACTCTTCATCTGCTTGATCCCGTCGGTGTCCGGGAAGCCCTGGAGGCCTCAGAGCAGTATGAGACCGAGATCTCGGAAATCGCCGGGCGCAGCCTTGAGCGGCAGATCACCGACGGTACCGAGGAGATCCCCGTCTCCTCTTCGATCGCCTTCTTCAAGATGCCGACGTCCCCTGGGAAGGGGGCCTCATAGTGGAAATTTCTCCACCGTTGGAGTGTTGACGCCGCCGCTTCCGTCAGGTTCACTCTCCGCTCAGCAAGGTTCTCCAACGCTGGGGCGGACTTCTTGACAGCAGGTAAACAAGGCGACGACAAGCAGGTGCTGATGACGGCGCTGCGGCACCCCTTGCGCAGGCAGCTCCTCAAGCTGATGCTGGAGCGAGAGGAAATGAGTCCCGCGGAGGCGTCTCACGAGCTGGATGAAGCCCTGTCCAACGTGAGTTACCACATGACGCAGCTCGCCAAGATGGACGTGGTGCACTTAAAGGGAACCGACCAAGTCCGCGGCGCGGTCGTCCATTTCTACGTCCCGAACCCGGAGGTGGCGAAGCTCCCCTGGGTCCGCGAAGTCATCGGCTTGGGCGACTGAGCAGCAGGCGCCCAAATGCAGGCGCAATGTGCTGTCTCATCGTTCTCCGCTTCAGACCGCGCCGGCTTCCCAGGCCGTGAAGTTGACGTCGTCGGGGACGAGAGCTCGCCTGACGGCTTGAACGGCGGCCTCCTCGGAGGCGGCTTCGACGACGACGGTGTTGATGGGCTCGCCGGTTTTGATCGGGCCGATCTGCATCCCGGGCTCGCTGGACCGGAATTCGATCCCGGCCATGCTCATCCGCTCGAAATGCGCCTTGAAGAGCAGGCCCTTGAAGCGGACGTAGAAGCTAGACATCGATTGGTTCCCCTCGCGCTCCTCTGAGACTTTTGATGTCGACCTCGTCCTGTGGGCGACCCGCGCCGCGCTTCATCTTGATCACCACCGCCGTCCTCGCCTTGACCGGCGACGTGCTGCAGGACGTCCAGCCGTCCGAACTTGGTGTGGAGCGCCCAATTGCAGGGAGAGCGTCTCGCCCATGGCTTCAAAAAGGCGATTGAGGGTCTCGAGCGTGGGGGAGACCGCGTCTCGCTCGATCCGGCTGATCGCCGGCTGGGCGGTGCCTACTCGCCGTGCGAGCTCTGCCTGGTCAATCCCATGTCGCAGCCGCGTCTCGCGAACGAGGGCTCCGCAGCGGAAAGAAGGAGGGTTCTCCATGTCCAACGTCATAGAACATATCTGTTATTTAGCTCTAAGGACCGCACGGGGTCGGAGCTCAGGCCGGCTCGGCTTCCCAATCGGAGAAGTTGATGTCGTCAGGGATGAGCGCCGCTTTGATGGCCAGTATCGCCTGCTCCTTCGAACTCGCCTCGACCAGCGCCGTGTTGATCGGCTCGCCGGTCCTGATTCCACCGATCTGCATGCTCGGTTCACTTGACTTGAACTCGATGCCCGCCTGGGGCAGCCGCTCGTAGTGCGCCTTGAAGAGCAGGCCCTTGAAGCGGACGGAGTAGACGGACATCGCGCCCCACCCTATCTCCGGTAGGGGAACTTTTTCCGGTTATGGACGCTTGTACAGCCCAATCGCTCAGCCCAGTCATTCGACGCCGATCCAGGCGGCGGATCCGGATTCGCTCCACCGACCGTCGGGGCCGGGTTTGGACCAACCCGTACCCTGGCCGTCGACGATCCTGTATTTCTTGCCGCCGTTGTCGACCTGGATGACGCCGTGGCTCGATTCGCCGGTCCAGGAGATGTGAGCGATCCAATCGGCCCAGATATCTCGCGCCTGCACCACCAGGTACAGGTTCAACGGTTTCGACAGCGAAACGGTCCAGGGGAAGCGGATCGGCGAGGAGTGGCGGGGGAGGTGGAAGCCGACCGCAAGGGCTCCGCTCTGCGCGCTGCCGATGATCTTGTGGCTGAAGCCGTCGAGGTCGGTTTCGACCGCCGCCCCCACCGGGTGTCGGTTGCAGGGGCGGTAGAAGATGCTGCCGGTCGGGCGCAGGCCGAGGTTGAAGACCTTGAACTCGACTCCCGTCAGCGTGATCTTCGTCCCCGGCCGGCCTTGCTTTGGCCGCAGGGTGACGCGCACCGCCCCGCGTTCGGCCGGCATCGCCCCAGGGGCTTCTTCGATCTGACGCCAATCGCCGGGCGGCCCCTTCGCCCCGATCCTGAGGCCCGCCTCTTCGGGGACGAAGGTCCCGGTCATGCATTCTGCTCGCACCTCGGATTCGGCGACCGAGAAGGGCGCCGGCCCGGGGCCGCTCGAGCTCGAGGCGAGGCCGGCGACCCAGATGGCGAGCACCACGACGACGAGGACCGCCCCAATGCCGATCAGCCGCCGCCGGTTCACGCCCTGAGTATCTCACCGCTCAGCGCTTCTCAACCGGCGGGCAGCTTGCGGAGGGTGTCACCCAGGGCTGGAGCGACCAACTGGACAAGGATCTTGTTCCAGAGGTAGGCTGCCTGGCAAGGGAGGTAGTTATGAACAAACTAATTGGCAGGAATGTATTCGGGGTCGTAGCGCTGGCTGTTGCCGCGATCCTCATCGTGACCGGGCTGGCTGCGGCCGAAAAGCCGGTGAGGAGCGTCGAGGGAAACCTCGAAACGATCTTCAACGGGGGCTTCACGCCCAAGGTCCTTTCGAAGAAGAAACCGACGCCGATCACGTTCAACATCTCGGGTCAGGTCCTCACGCTTGACGGCACGCACCCGCCGGCGCTGAAGGAATTCGTTCTCGAAGGCGACAAGCACGTCAGCATCGACGTCAACGGAATCCCGAAATGCACCGCAGGCAAACTGCAGTCCACGACCACCGCCCAGGCGCGCAAAGCCTGCGGCCCCGCGGTGATCGGCACGGGAAAGACCGAAGTCGGGGTCAAACTGGAAGAACAGCCGGAAATCCCCACCAAAAGCGAACTGCTCGCCTTCAACGGCGGGACCAAGGGCGGGGTCACGACGCTGTTCATTCACGCTTACATCACCGTCCCGACCCCGGTTGCGGTCATCACCACGGTGAAGATCAAGAAAATCCACAAAGGCCGCTTCGGCCTGCTGTCGGTCGCCTCGATCCCGAAGATCGCCGGCGGCACCGGATCGGTCAAGTCGTTCAGCCTCAAGCTGGACAAGGGGATCCTCTCGGCCACCTGCCCGGACGGCCACCTGAACGCGCGCGGCAGCGCCGTCTTCACCGGAGCCCCGACCCTCTCCGGCGAAGTCGAAAGGCCCTGCACCGGGAAGGGCTAAGCTGACCGAGGTGTGAGCGCAGACGTACCGGCGATCGAGACCGAGGCGCTGACCAAGCGTTACGGTAGGCACCGCGGGAGCGCGGAGGTCACCTTCGCCGGGGGGCCCGGGGAAGCCTTCGGCTTCCTCGGCCCCAACGGCGCCGGCAAGACGACGACGATC
>JBQCHH010000075.1:0-26815 GCA_051954855.1 Solirubrobacterales bacterium
TTTTCTTCAGCGCCGCCCCCCCCGGGCGGGGGCGGGGCTTTATTAACCCCCCCCCCGCCGCCGCCCCCACTGCTACGCTGCCAGCGTCCTTTAACCCGGTCCCGCGAGGCCAGGAAGGAAGCGAAACGAAGTGAACGAGAATGTCGTGCTGGAGCACGACGATCTGAGCCGGACGCTGCGGCGGATCGCCCACGAGATCGCCGAGAAGAACCCCGATGCGGGGCGTCTTGCGGTCGTCGGCATCCACACGCGCGGCGCCGTCATTGCCCGCCGCCTCCACGCCTTCCTCGAGGAGCTGACCGGCACCGACCTGCCGATCGGCGACATCGACATCTCCTTCTACCGCGACGACGTCGGCGCCAAGGCGCCCTCCTCGCCGGTCGTCCACGCTTCCCACATCGACTTCGACCTCAGCGAGCGCACCGTCGTCCTCGTCGACGATGTTCTCTACACCGGCCGCACCGTCCGCGCCGCGATCGAGGCCCTCTTCGACTACGGCCGGCCGCTCCGCGTGCAGCTCGCCGTCCTCTGCGACCGCGGCCACCGCGAGCTGCCGATCCGCCCCGACTACGTCGGCAAGAACCTGCCGACCGCCCCCGGCGAGCGGGTCAACGTCCGCCTCGAAGAGGTCGACGATGCCGACGAAGTGACGATCTCCGAGCAGACCCCACTGGAGGCGATCTGATGAAGCACCTGCTCTCGATCGAGCAGCTCTCCCGCGAGGAAATCGAAGCGATCCTCGACCGCGCCGAGAGCTTCGCCGAGGTCGGCCGCCGCGACATCAAGAAGGTGCCGACCCTGCGCGGCCGCACCGTCGTCTCCCTCTTCTACGAGGCGAGCACCCGCACCTCCAGCTCCTTCGACCTCGCCGCCAAGCGACTCTCCGCCGACCTCGTCTCGGTCAAGGCCGCCGGCTCCTCGGTCGAGAAGGGCGAGTCGCTGAAGGACACCGTCGCCACGCTCTCCGCCTACGACCCCGCCGCGATCGTGATCCGCCACCCATACGCCGGCGCCGCCCAGATGGTCGCGGGCTGGACCACCGCCGCGGTCGTCAACGCCGGCGACGGCAAGCACGAGCACCCGAGCCAGGCCCTGCTCGACGTCTACACCCTGCGCCGCCGCCTCGGCTCGCTGGAGGGCGTCCGCATCTGGATCGTCGGCGACGTCCTCCACAGCCGCGTCGCCCGTTCCAACCTGATCGCCTTCGACAAGATGGGCGCCGAGGTAACCGTCTGCGGTCCGCCGACCCTGATCCCGCGCGGGATCGAGGAGCTCGGCTGCGAGGTCTCCCACTCACTGCAGGGGATCGAGGAGGCCGAGGTCGTCTACGCGCTGCGGATGCAGCAGGAGCGGATGAGCGAGAGCTTCGTCCCCTCGCTGCGCGAGTACGCCGCCACCTTCCAGATCGACACCCGCCGCCTCAATCCGCGCCAGCTTTTGATGCATCCCGGTCCGGTCAACCGCGGCGTCGAGCTCTCCGGCGAGGCGATCGACTCGCCGCAGTCGCTGATCGCCGAGCAGGTCGCCGCCGGCCTGGTGGTGCGGATGGCGATCCTCTATGAGCTGCTCGCCGGCGGCGCGTCCGCCCCGGCCGGCGAGGGCGAAGGCAGCAAACCGACCCCCATAGGAACCCCGGCGTGAGCCTTACCGACGTACTCGACGTGCGCCCCGGTGAGGACGCGCACCTGGTCCTGCGCCGGGCGACGGTGCTCGACCCGGTGGCGGGTATCGACTCGGTCCACGACGTGGTCGTTCAGGACGGCAAGGTCGCCGCCCTCGCTGCGCCCGGCGAGGCCGACACCGAAGGCGCCGAGGTGGTCGAGGCCGAGGGCCTGCACGCCTTCCCAGCCTTCTTCGACCCGCATGTCCACCTCCGTACCCCCGGCCACGAGCACAAGGAGGACGTCGAGACCGGCACTCGTGCCGCCGCCGCCGGCGGCTACTGCGGGATCCTGGCGATGGCCAACACCGAGCCCCCGGTCTCCACGCCCGCCGACGTCACCGCCCTGCGCGAGCAGGCGCGCGCCGGCGCTTCGGTCCCGGTCGGCTTCCTCGCCACCGTCACCCGCGACATGCAGGGGACCGAGCTGACCGAGATGGTCGAACTGCGCGCGGCCGGCGCGATCGGCTTCTCCGACGACGGGCTGCCGATTGCCGACGCTGGCGTCATGCGCCGCGCCCTCCAGTACCAGCGCCTCTGCGGCGGCAACATCGCCCTGCACGAGGAGGACCCGCGCCTCTCGATGGGTGGCGCGATGCACGAGGGTCCGGTCTCGGCCGCGCTTGGGCTCGCCGCCACCCCCTCGGTCTCGGAGTCGACGCTGGTCGCCCGCGACGCCGCCCTCGCCGCCTACGAGAGCGCCCGCATCCACGTCCAGCACCTCTCCGCCGCCGAGTCGGTGGAGGTCGTCCGCGTCGCCAAGGCGGCCGGGGTGCGGATCAGCGCCGAGGCCAGCCCGCACCACCTCTGCCTCACCGACGAGGAGGTGCGCAGCCTCGACCCGCACCGCTTCAAGATGAACCCGCCGCTGCGCGAAGAGCGCGACCGCCAAGCGCTGATCGAGGGCCTGCGCGACGGCACGATCGAGTGCGTCGCCACCGACCACGCGCCACACCAGCCGGAGGAAAAGGACGTGCCCTTCGAGCAGGCGGCCTTCGGCGTCACCGGCCTCGAGACCGCCTTCGCCGCGCTGCACACCGACCTCGTGTTACCCGGCGTGATCGACCTCGGCCTCCTGGTCGAGCGGATGGCCGGTGGCGCCGAGCCCTTCGACCTCGAGCGGCCGAGCCTGGAGCCCGGCTCGGAGGCCAACGTCGTCCTCTGCGACCTCGGCGCCGAGTGGACCGTCGGCGAGGACGGCTACGAGAGCCGCTCGGCCAACTCCTGGTGCGCCGGCCGGACCCTTACCGGTCGCGTGCTGATGACCGTCGCCGCCGGCCAGGTCGCCTTCCGCCTGCGCTCGTTCTCCCTGGGGGTGGCGGCTTGAGCGAGTCCTACCTGCTGCTCGAGGACGGCACCCGCCTCGACGGGCTCGGCTGCGGCTACGAGGGGGCCGTCACCGGCGAGGTCGTCTTCAACACCTCGATGACCGGCTACCAGGAGGCCGTCACCGACCCCTCCTACGCCGGCCAGATCATCGTCTTCACCTATCCGCTGATCGGCAACTACGGCGTCTCCGCGGCGGCGATGGAGTCCGAAGCCGTCCACGCCCGCGGCGTCGTCATGCGCGACGCCAAGAACCGCGAGGACGCCGCCAGCGCCGAGGGCGGCTGGCTCGACTGGCTCGGCGACTGCGGCGTCCCCGCGCTCAGTGGCGTCGACACCCGCGCCCTGGTCCGCCATCTCCGCGACAAGGGGGCGATGCGCGGTGGCATCTTCCCGGCCGGCACGCCGGAAGCCGAGGCGCGCGAGCGCGTCGCCGCCGAGCCCTCGATGGCCGGCGCCGACTTCGCCCGCACCGTCACCCCGCCGGAGCCGGTCCGCTTCGAGGGCGAGGGCCCGCACGTGGTCGGGATCGACACCGGCGTCAAGCTCAGCATCGTCCGCCAACTGCGCGAGCACGGCGCCCGCCTGACGCTGCTGCCCTGCACCAGCACCCCCGAGCAGGTGCTGGCCGAGGACCCCGACGTCGTCTTCCTCGCCAACGGCCCCGGCGACCCCGCCGCCCTCGACTACGTCGTCGCCACCGTCCGCGAGCTGATCAGCAAGCGCCCGGTCTTCGGCATCTGCCTCGGCCACCAGCTGCTCTGCCGCGCCGTCGGCCTCAAGACCTTCAAGCTGCCCTTCGGCCACCGCGGCTCCAACCACCCGGTCAAGGATCTGGAGACGGGGCGGATCGACATCACCTCCCAGAACCACGGCTTCGCCGTTGTCGGCCCCGGCGGCGAGCCGAGGATCGAGGGCGACGAGCCGGTCCGCTGGGATACCGACTTCGGCGTCGCCGAGCTCTCGCAGCTGAACCTCTACGACCGCACGGTCGAGGGTCTGGTGCTGCGCGACGTCGCCGGCGCCACCGTCCAGTACCACCCCGAGGCCGGCCCTGGCCCGCACGATGCCCGCCACCTATTCGAGAGGTTCATGGCTCTCGCCGTCTGAGCTCCGCCGATGCCACGCCGCAACGACATCCAGAAGATCCTCCTGATCGGCTCCGGCCCGATCGTGATCGGCCAGGCGGCCGAGTTCGACTACTCCGGCGTCCAGGCCTGCAAGGTGCTGCTCGAGGAGGGCTACGAAGTCGTCCTCGTCAACTCCAACCCGGCGACGATCATGACCGACCCGGAGTTCGCCACCCGCACCTACATCGAGCCGCTGTTGCCCGGCCCGGTGACCAAGATCATCGAAAAGGAGGAGCCGGACGCGCTGCTGCCGACGCTCGGCGGCCAGACGGCCCTCAACATCGCGATGGCCCTCTACGAGGACGGCACCCTGGAGAAGTTCGGCGTCGAGCTGATCGGCGCCGACGCGGCCGCGATCCGCCGCGCCGAGGACCGCGAGGAATTCCGCAAGACGATGACCGAGCACGGCCTGCGCATCCCCTGGTCGATGACGGTCGAATCGCTGGGCGAGGTCGAGGAGGCCCTCGCCGACGGCCGCATCACCCTGCCGGCGATCGTCCGGCCCGCCTTCACGATGGGCGGGCAGGGGGGAGGGATCGGCCATAGTGAGACTGAGCTGCGCCAGGTCGTCTCCGAGGGCCTCGCCGCCAGCCCGATCAACCAGGTGCTGGTCGAGGAGTCGGTGATCGGCTGGGGCGAGTTCGAGCTCGAGGTGATGCGCGACCGCAACGACAACGTGGTGATCATCTGCTCGATCGAGAACGTCGACCCGATGGGCGTCCACACCGGCGACTCGGTCACGGTCGCCCCCGCCCAGACGCTGACCGACCCGCTCTACCAGGAGCTGCGCGACCAGGCGATCGAGGTGATCCGGGCGATCGGGGTCGAGACCGGCGGCTCCAACGTCCAGTTCGCGGTCGATCCCGAGTCCGGCGAGATCGTCGTGATCGAGATGAACCCGCGCGTCTCCCGCTCCTCGGCGCTGGCATCGAAGGCGACCGGCTTCCCGATCGCGAAGATGGCGGCGAAGCTGGCGGTCGGCTACGCGCTGGAGGAGATCCCCAACGACATCACCCGCGCCACGCCCGCCTCCTTCGAGCCGACGATCGACTACGTCGTCACCAAGATCCCGCGCTTCGCCTTCGAGAAGTTCCCCGGCTCCGAGGGCCGCCTCTCGACCTACATGCAGAGCGTCGGAGAGGCGATGGCGATCGGTCGCACCTTCCGCGAGTCCTTCGCCAAGGCGATGCGCTCGCGCGAGCTCGACTCGCCGGCCGAGATCCCCGAGTCCGACGAGGAGTTGCTGGCGGCGATCGCGGTGCCCTGCGCCGAGCGCTTCGACCAGATCCTCGCCGCCTTTGAGCGCGGCCTGGACGTCGAGGCCGTGCACGAGGCCTGCATGGTCGACCGCTGGTTCCTGCGCGAGCTGCAGGCGCTCGCCACCGAAGGCGACGGCACCGACGGCCTCACCCGCGCTTACAAGGCGGTCGACACCTGCGCCGCCGAGTTCGAGGCGGCGACGCCCTATTACTACTCCGGCCACGAGCGCTCGCGCCACGACGGCTCCCCGCCCGCGTCCGAGATCCGCCGCGGCGACAGGGACTCGGTCGTCATCCTCGGCGCCGGCCCTAACCGCATCGGCCAGGGGATCGAGTTCGACTACTGCTGCGTCCATGCGGCGATGACCGCCCGCGAGCTCGGCCGCGACGCGGTGATGGTCAACTGCAACCCGGAGACCGTCTCCACCGACTACGACACCTCCAACCGCCTCTACTTCGAGCCGCTGACCGCCGAGGACGTGCTCGCCGTCTGCGAGCAGGAGAGCCCGGAGGGTGTGATCGTCCAGTTCGGCGGCCAGACGCCGCTGAAGCTGGCCCGCACCCTGGAAGAGGCGGGCGTGCCCCTGCTCGGCACGCCGGTCGACGCGATCGACCTCGCCGAGGACCGCGGCCGCTTCGGCGCCCTGCTGCGCCGGCTCGAGGTCAAGCACCCGCCCTACGGCACCGCGCTCTCGGCCGAAGAGGCGGAGGTGATCGCCGCCGAGGTCGGCTTCCCGCTGCTGGTCCGGCCCTCCTACGTGCTCGGCGGCCGGGCGATGGAGATCTGCTACTCGACCGACGACCTCAAGGCCTACCTGGAGGCCAACGTCAAGGCCGACCAGGAGCACCCGCTGCTCCTCGACCGCTTCCTCGAGGACGCGATCGAGGTCGACGTCGACGCGCTCGGCGACGGCACCGACGTCTACGTCGCCGGGATCATGCAGCACGTCGAGGAGGCCGGCGTCCACTCCGGCGACTCGGCCTGCGTGATCCCGCCGCTCAGCCTCGGCGAAAGCATGCTCGACCAGATCCGCGCCACCAGCGAGCGCATCGCCCTCGAGCTCGGCGTCATCGGCCTGATCAACATCCAGTACGCGGTGGCCGCCGGCGAGCTCTACGTGATCGAGGCCAACCCGCGCGCCTCCCGCACCGTCCCCTTCGTCTCCAAGGCGATCGGGGTGCCGCTGGCGAAGCTGGCCTGCCGGCTGATGCTGGGGGAGAAGCTGGCCGACCAGGAGCTGCCCGAGGGCCCGCCCGAGCACGTCAGCGTCAAGGAGGCGGTGCTGCCCTTCGCCCGCTTCGCCGGCGCCGACTCCGTGCTCGGCCCGGAGATGAAGAGCACCGGCGAGGTGATGGGGATCGCCAAGGACTTCCCGACCGCCTTCGGCAAGGCGCAGGCGGCGGCCGGGGTGCGCCTGCCGACCGAGGGCTCGGTCTTCATCACCGTCACCGACACCGACAAGCCGGCGGCGACGCAGTTGGCGACCCGCTTCCACGACCTCGGCTTCGAGGTGATCGCCACCGGCGGCACCGCCCAGGCGATCGAGCGGATGGGGGTGCCGGTGACGCGGATCAACAAGCTGCAGGAAGGCTCGCCGCACGTCGTCGACCTGATCCGCGAGCGCAAATGCGGCCTGGTGATCAACACTCCGACCGGCTCCGGCGCCCGGACCGACGGCTACGAGATCCGCACCGCCGCCGTCCGTCACGGCATTCCCTGCGTGACGACGATGACCGGCGCCACCGCCGCCGCTCGCGCGATCGCCGCCGCCAAACAGGGCGACGCCGAGGTGCGCTCGCTGCAGGAGATCCACGGCGACCCGGTGCGGACCGCGCAGCCGCGATGAGCGCGCCGTTCGGGCGCCGCCTCTGCGAGGTCGCCGAGAACAAGGTCTCGGGCGGCTACCGCGTCTTCTCCCTGCTCGACCGCGAGGGCCCGGCGCCGCAGCCGGGCCAGTTCTACATGCTCGCCAGTGAGCAGGGCTGGGGGGAGGGAGGAGGCCGGCCCTTCCTGCCGCGGGCGATCTCGGTCGCCGAGACGGCACCCGCGAAGCGGGGCGCCCGCCTCGACTTCCTGGTCGAGGGCGTCGGCCCGGGCACCGACCGGCTCTGCGAGCTGGAGCCGGGCGAGAGTGCCTGGGTCACCGGCCCGCTCGGCAACTCCTTCAAGGCGCCGAAAGAAATCAACCCTGATGCCGCCGGGGCGATCCTCGTCGGCGGCGGGATCGGCATCGCCCCGCTGGCGATCTGGCGCCGTCACCTGGTCGAAAAGGGGATCCCCCTGCGCGCCCTGCTCGGCTTTCGCAACCAGCAGCATTCAGGGGGCCTCGATGAGCTCTTCTGCGCCGGCGGCAGCCTCTGCCCGGACGTGCGCCTCGCCAGCGAGGACGGCCACACCGGCCACCGGGGCTACGTCACCGACCTCCTCGCGGCCATGTTGGCCGGTGACGACGCCGCCTCCGCCGTCGTCTACTCCTGCGGCCCCCCAGCGATGCTGGAGGCAGTCCGCGCCCTCTGTGCCGAGCACGGCGTCGCCTGCGAGCTGGCGATGGAGTCGCCGATGGCCTGCGGCTTCGGCGCCTGCTTCGGCTGCGCTGTGCCGAAGCCCGATGGTGGCTACATGCGCCTCTGTATCGACGGTCCGATCGTTCGCGGGGATGCGATTGCCGAGGTAACTCATGCCTGAGTTCTGCGGGATCGAGCTGGCGCATCCGGTGATCAACGCGTCGGGGACCTACGACGCGATCGCGGCTCGCGAGGTCTTCGGGGACGCACTGCTGGAGGAATTCCCGTTCTCGGCGTTCGTGTCGAAGACGATCACGCCGGAGCCGCGGGCCGGGAACCGGCCACAGCGGATCTGGGAGACGCCGGCGGGGATGATCAACTCGATCGGCCTCCCTAATAAGGGGCTGGACGGGTTCCTCGCTCAGGACCTGCCGGAGCTGGCAGAATTGCCGGTGCCGCTGATCGTTTCGGTGATGGCTACGAACCGCGACGATTTCAGCCGGCTTGTGCGTGAGGTCGGGGCGCGGGACGAGGTCGCCGGGATCGAGTTGAACGTCTCCTGTCCCAACGTCCACTCGGGGCTGATCGTCGGCGAGCAGCCGAGTGAGACCGAGGCGCTGCTGGAAACGCTGCGGCCGCTGACGCCGAAGCCGCTGGTCGTGAAGCTGACCCCGAACGTCGCCGATCCTGGCGCTGTCGCCGTCGCGGCGGAAGCGGGCGGGGCAGATGGGGTCTCGCTGATCAACACGCTGAAGGCGAGCGCGATCGACCCGACCACTGGGCGCCCCGCCCTCGCGGCCGGCCACGGTGGCCTCTCCGGACCGGCGGTGCGGCCGATCGCGCTGCAGCAGGTGCGGGCGGTGAAAAGCGCCTGTGAGCTGCCTGTTATCGGTATGGGTGGAGTCTCGAGGGGGTCCGACGCGGCCGAATTCATCGCCGCCGGAGCGACCCTGGTCGCGGTCGGGACCGAGAGTTTCCGTGACCCCCAGGCCGGAGCACGGATTGCAAAAGAGCTGGAAACTGGGTTGTCTGGGCGTGCTTCGCACCTCCAGGTACTCGACCTCCAGTAGAGGTTGAGGTGAATTTCTAGGTAAATCCACCCTGTCACCTTGCAGGTCCCCAAACCGCGGCTATACTCGCCGCCCACATGCCAGCCCCCCCGGTCAACCAGTCGCTCTCGGCGCCCGAGCGTTCGCTCGATCAGCGGATGGAGGCGCTCAAACGCGCCAACGACATCCGCACTGCGAGGGCGAAACTGAAGAAGGACCTGAAGGCGAACCGCGCGAGCATCCAGACGATCCTGCTCGATCCGCCCGAGTACGTCCTCACCGCGAAGGTCTTCGACATGCTCCTCGCCGTCCCCAAGTACGGGCGGGTGAAGACCAACCGCATCCTCAACCAGTGCCGGATCTCGCCGTCGAAGACGATCGGCGGGCTCTCCGAGCGGCAGCGCGCCGAGCTCATCGCTCAACTGCGTCGTTAGCCGACCGCCGCGGCGGTCATGATCCCCGCCCGCATGGCCAAAGTCTTCGTCATCACCGGGCCGTCTGGGGTCGGCAAGGGAACGCTGATCAGGGAGCTGCTGCAGCGGGTCCCCGACCTCGAGCTGTCCATCTCGGCGACGACCCGCGCGCCGCGGGAGGGAGAGATGGACGGACGCGACTATTACTTCCTCACCTCGGAGGAATTCGAGCGGCGGATTGATGAAGACGACTTCCTCGAGTGGGCCACCTACAGCCACAACCGCTACGGCACGCTGCGCAGCGAGGTGGAACGCTGCCTCGAAGCCGGTAAGTCGGTCGTCCTGGAGATAGAGGTGCAGGGAGCACAGCAGGTGCGGGCGGCAAAACGGGACTCGGTCCAGATCTTCATCGCCCCACCCAATCCCGCCGTCCTGCGCGAGCGCCTGATCGGCCGCGGAACCGACTCCACCGAGGCGATCGACGACCGGCTGAAGGTGGCCGAACAGGAGCTGGCCGTAAAAGAGGACTTCGACCACCAAATAATCAACGACGACGTCGAGCGAGCGGCTGGCGAACTGGTCACGATCGTCCGCTCGGAGCTGGGCCTCAACCGCTGAGGGACGAAGCGCCACCGGTACAGGGGACGGGTATTCCCCTCTCTCCCTGGGTTACTCGCCTGTAGCGCCGCCAGCTGACCGCAAGCGTCGCCGGTGCGAGTAACAGGACGCCGGTCGTTCGGGGAATACCCGTCCCCTCCATAACAGAGCTCCCGCAGACGCCCGCCAGTTCCGTGGTTCCTTATGCCCCATATACGTGCAAAAGGAACCACGGAAGCGCCAGGTCCAGCTCAACGCCAAAGTCGTGGTTCCTTTCGGACGCTATTGGTGCAAAAGGAACCACGGGATGGCTTGAGCGGCTTCTGTGGCTCAGCCGTAGCTGGGCGCGTGTGGCTAGGAGCCCGGGTGATCCTCTGAACGGTTTGCGCCTCTGGCCTGACACCCATCTCGGCCAGCTGGCGGCGATCCAGCCAGCAGGCGAGTGAAGAGGATCGCCCGGGCTCCTTACCGGCAAGCGCTTGCCGATCCTCTAGACTGCCCGACCCGATGATCAAACCACGCGTAGACAAGCTTCTGGAGCACACCGATTCTCATTACGCCGCCGTCGTCGTCGCGGCGAAGCGGGCTCGGCAGATCAACAGCTACTTCCACAACCTCGGAGAGGGCGGCTTCGGCGAATACCCGCCGCCGATGGTCGAGACCAACGCCGAGAGGAACTACCTCTCGATGGCGCTCGAAGAGGTTGCCGAGGGCAAGCTGAAATACGAGTACCGCGCCTAGCGCCGGGAACGCCCCCGGCGCGGGGGTGCTTTAAAACCCGGGCATGGCTCGACTGCTTCTCGGCGTCAGCGGCGGCATCGCCGCCTACAAGGCCCTGGAACTGGCGCGGCTGGCGACGCTCGCCGGCCACGGCGTGCGGGTGCTGATGACCGAGACCGCGACGCGGTTCGTCGGCGCCGCCTCCTTCGAGGGGATCGTCGGCGCGCCGGTCCTGATCTCCGAGTTCGAGCGCGACCCGATGCGGGGCGCCTTCCCCGGCGAAGAGGCCGTCTCCCACGATCCGATCGGCCACCTCGAGCTGGCCGGCCGCTGCGACGCCTACCTCGTCGCCCCCGCCTCGGCCAACACGATCGCCAAGCTGGCCGCCGGCGCTGCGGATTCGATGCTGACCACCTCCTTCCTCGCCTGCACGGCGCCGCGGCTGGTGGCGCCGGCGATGAACGACCGCATGTACGCCGACGCGGCGACCCAGGCGAACCTGGCGACGCTGCGCGAGCGCGGGGTGGAGGTGATCGAGCCGGAGAAGGGCAAGCTCGCCTCCCGCGGCGAGTACGGACGCGGGCGGCTGCCCGACCCCGAGCAGCTGCTGGCGCGGGTCGAAGCGGCGCTGCCGGCCGGCAACCGCCCCTGGGACGGGCTGCGGGTGCTGGTCACCGCCGGCGGCACCCGCGAGCCGATCGACCCGGTCCGCTTCATCGGCAACCGCTCCAGCGGTCGTATGGGCATCGCCCTCGCCGCCGCCGCGGCCAGGCGCGGGGCGGAGGTGACGCTGATCGCCGCCAACGTGGCGCTGCCGACTCCCGCCGGGGTGCGGCGGATCGACGTCGAGACCGCGGCTGAGCTCGCCGCCGCGGCTACGGAGGAGTTCGGAAAAACCCATGTGCTCCTGATGGCGGCGGCGCCGGCCGACTTCCGCGCTGCCGAGACCGCAACCGGGAAGCTGCAGCGCTCGGGCTCGCTGGAGCTCTCGCTGGAGGCGACCGAGGACATCCTCGCCTCGCTCGCGGCCCGGCGCGGCGAAGAGCAGACGATCGTCGGCTTCGCCGCCGAGCACGGGGGCGACGCGGTCGAGCGCGCCCGCGGCAAGCTGCGCCGCAAGGGCGCCGACCTGATCGTCCTCAACGACGTCTCCAACCCGGAGATCGGCTTCGAGAGCGAAAAGAACGCGGTGACGCTGATCCGCGCCGAGGGCGAGACCGAGGTGCCGATCGCCGCCAAGGACGCAATTGGCGACGCGATCCTGGACGAAATCGACCGCTTGCGGGAAAAACTTAGACAGGCGTGAGGCTGAGCGGGCTATACTGATTTCAAGCTTTTCTGTCCCCTATGCGTGTCGAGAAGTGGGCCTGGCCCACTTTTTTTACGCCCGCCCCCAGGCATGACCGACCTCGAAGAAGACATTCAGCAGCAGCTGTCCGAGCTGGACGCGGACATCGACCTGGTTGCCCTCGAGCAGCCCAGGACCGATGCCCTGCGGCTGTTCATCGACTACCCCGACGGGGTAGATCTCGGTCTTTGCGAAAGAGTCACCAAGCACCTGAAGCACCTGCTGGTCGATTATTCGCTCGAGGTCTCGTCGCCTGGCCCGAAGTACCGACGCAACGCCACCGCTTCCGAGACCAGCAAGGAGTCGCTTCAGTGACCAAAGAGATCGTCGACGCTGTCAAAGCGCTCGAGCAGGAGAAGGGAATCTCAGCCGACAAGTTGATGGACGCGCTCGAGGACGCGCTCCTCTCGGCCTACAAGAAGACTCCCGGCGCCGCCAAATACGCCCGCGTCGATCTCGACCACGAAACCGGCGACTTCCGCGTCTTCGAACTGATCCTGCCGCCCGAGCTGGAGGAGAAGCTGCTGGCCGAGGCCGCCGAGCAGCAGGATGCAGAACCGGAAATCGACCCGGAGACGGGGGAGATGAAAGAGCCGGAGGAGCCCGAGCTCGACCCGGAGATGATCGCCCCCTACGAGGACCAGATCGCCACCCGCGACGTCACCCCCGAGGACTTCGGCCGGATCGCCGCCCAGACCGCCAAGCAGGTGATCCTGCAGCGGATCCGCGAGGCGGAGCGGCAGATGATGTACGACGAGTACCAGGACCGGGTCGGCGAGCTGATCACCGGCATCATCCAGCAGTCCGACAAGCGCTACACGCTGGTCCAGCTGCGCGAGCGGGTCGAGGCGCTGCTGCCGAAGTCCGAGCAGGTCTACAACGAGCGCTACGACCACGGGATGCGGGTGAAGGCCGTGATCACCGACGTCTCCGACTCGACCAAAGGGCCGGCGATCGTCGTCTCCCGCCGCAGCCCGGAGCTGATCAAAAGCCTGTTCGAGCTCGAGGTGCCGGAGATCGCCGACAAGCTGGTCGAAATCACCGGCGTCGCCCGCGAGCCCGGCTACCGCTCGAAGATCGCCGTCGTCTCCCACGCCGACGGGGTCGATCCGGTTGGCGCCTGCGTCGGCCCGCGCGGCTCGCGGGTGCGGATGGTCGTCTCCGAGCTGCGCGGCGAGAAGATCGACATCATCCCCTACAACGAGGAGCCCGCCCGCTTCGTCGCCAAAGCGCTCTCGCCGGCGCGCGTGCGCGAGGTGATCGTCGATGACGACGAGCGCCAGGCGACGGTGATCGTGCCCGACGACCAGCTCTCGCTGGCGATCGGCCGCGACGGCCAGAACGCCCGCCTTGCCGCCCGCCTCACCGGCTGGCGCGTCGACATCAAGTCCGAGACCGAGTTCGCCTCCGAAGAACAGGAGATCGAGATCGAGGGCGAGGAAGCCTTCGACGGCCGCTGCCTGGCGGTGATGACGACCGGCCGCCGCTGCCCGAACGCGGCGCTGCCGGGCTCGACTTATTGCGGCCTGCCGCAGCACCAGGCGCTCTCGCGCTTCGAGACCAGCCAGGTGGCGATCCTTGGCGGTCTCTCTGAAGCGGAGGTCGCGATCCTCGCCGATCCCGACGCCGACGAAGGCCAGGTCGAAGAGATCGTCGCCCGCGCGGAAGCGAACTTCGTCGAGCCAGAGCCTGAGGCCGCTGAGCCTGCGGGTCCCGTCTCCGATGGTGATTCTCCGGCGGAGCCGGAGAATTCACCATCGTCGCCACCCGCAGGAGAAGCGGAGTCGGCAGATGAGATTGCGACCGAGGAAGCCATTGAAGAGGACATCGCCGAGGAGGCGCGCGAAGCCGAGGATGTCGATGGCGAGACGCTGGGTGAGGACGAGGAAGTCGTCGAGGAGGCGGAGCAGGCTTAGTGGCTAAGAAGCGGGTTCACGAGATCGCGAAAGACCAGGGCGTCAGCTCGAAAGAGCTGCTGGCCGCGCTGAAGGCGGCCGGCGTCGAGGCGAAAGCCGCCGCCTCCAGCGTCGAGGAGGCCGATGCGCTGAAGGCAATCGCTGCCGCTCAAGGCAACGGCGGCGCTGAGGCGAGCAAGAAAGCCGCGCCCAAACCCGCTCCACAGGCGCAGAAAGCGCCGGACGCCGCGCCGCCGAAAGCCGCCCCGGCAAAACCGGCTGCGAAAAACCCGTCTGCCTCGACCAAACCGGTCCGTCCCGCTGCCCAGCAGCAGAGCGGGGGCGGTGCCGCCGCCTCGAAAAAACGCCGCGTCGTGATCGACTCGCAGGCTTCCCGACGCGAGTCGATGGGGGCGCCGCCGCCGCAGCGCCCGCCGCGCCGCCGCGGGGGACGCCGCCGCCGGCCGATGCTGGAGGAGCCGCCGGCGAAACCGGATACGCCCGCCGAGATCGAGGCGACCAAGGTCAACTCCGGCGCCACCGTGCGCGAGGTCGCCGAGTCGCTCGGCCTCGCCCCGGCCGAGGTGATCAAAAAACTGATGATGATGGGCGAGATGGCGACGCTGACGCAGACCCTCACCGATGACTCGGTGCAGGCGATCGCCGACGAGTACGACCGCAAGATCGAGATCGTCCACGCCGCCGACGAGGAACCCGAGGAGCCCGAGTTCACCGACGCCGACGAGGACCTGGTCGAACGGCCGCCGGTGGTGACGATCATGGGCCACGTCGACCACGGCAAGACCTCGCTGCTGGACGCGATCCGCGAGACCGAGGTCGCTGCCGGCGAGGCCGGGGGCATCACCCAGCACATCGGTGCCTACCAGGTCCACCACGACTCCAAGACGATCACCTTCCTCGACACCCCGGGCCACGCCGCCTTCACCGCGATGCGCGCCCGCGGCGCCAAGGTCACCGACGTCGTCGTCGTCGTCGTCGCCGCGGACGACGGCGTCATGCCGCAGACCAAGGAGGCGATCGACCACGCCCGCGCCGCCGACGTGCCGATGCTGATCGCCGTCAACAAGATCGACAAAGAGGGGGCCAACCCCGAAAAGGTCAAGAGCGAGCTCGCCTCCGAAGGCTTGAGTCCGGAGGAATGGGGCGGCGACACGGTCTTCTGCGAGGTCTCGGCGAAGACCAAGGAGGGCCTCGACAACCTGCTCGACATGATCCTCCTCGTCACCGAGCTGGAGGAGCTCTCGGCCAACCCCGACGCGCCCGCCTCCGGCCACGTGATCGAGTCCCAGCTCGACCCCGGTCGCGGCCCCGTCGTCACCGTCCTGGTCGAGCGCGGCACCCTCTGCGTCGGCGACTCGCTGGTCGCCGGGCCCCAGTGGGGGCGCGTGCGCGCCATGCACGACTTCAAAGGCGAGGTTGTCAAAGAGGCCGTGCCCGGGATGCCGGTCGAGGTGCTCGGCTTCGACGGCGTCGCCGACGCCGGCGAGTTCGTGCAGACGGTCGAGAACGACCGCCGCGCCCGCTCGCTCGCCCAGGAGCGCGCCAACCGGCTCAAAACCGAGGCGCTGGCCCGCCGCCAGGGCCGCAAGGTCAGCCTCGACGAGGTCTTCGCCCGCGCCCAGGAGGGCGAGATCAAGGAGCTCAACATCGTCCTCAAGGCCGACGTCGCCGGCTCGCTGGAGGCGCTCCAGGACGAGCTCGCGAAAGTGCCGCAGGAGCGGGTCGCGATCAACATCATCCACTCGCAGACGGGTGGCATCAACGAGTCCGACGTGATGCTCGCCTCGGCCTCCGACGCGATCATCATCGGCTTCAACGTGCGGCCCCTGCTCGACGCCAAACGCGCTGCCGGGCGCGAGGGAGTCGACGTCCGCACCTACTCGGTCATCTACAAAATCACCGAAGACCTGCGCAACGCGATGGAGGGCCTGCTGGACTCGGTCGAGGTCGAGGAGACGATCGGCGAGGCGCTGGTCAAACAGACCTTCAAAGCCTCCAAGGTCGGCCGCATCGCCGGCTGCATCGTCGCCGAGGGCAAGGCGCTGCGCACCGCCCACGTCCGCCTGATCCGCGAGGGCACGGTGATCTGGACCGGCGAGCTCGGCTCCCTGCGCCGCTTCAAAGACAACGTCGCCGAAGTCGAGGAGGGCCAGGAGTGCGGCATCGTCCTCGACGGCTACGCCGACGTGAAGGAGGACGACGTGCTCGAGTTCTTCCAGACCAAACAGGTCGAGCAGACCCTGGAGTGAGGAGCAGCCTAAGATGGCCGGTGCTCGCATGCGGCGCATCAACGAGGTGCTTCGCGAGGTGGTGGGCGCCGCGATTGCAGGCGATTTGAGTGACCCCCGGATCGGCTTCGTGACCGTTACCTCGATAGAGACCAGCCCCGACCTGCGCACCGCCAAGGTGTTCGTCAGCGTGCTCGGCAGCGGGGAGGAACGGGAGGCGACGCTGGAGGCCCTGCGCTCCTCGCACGGCGTGATCCAGTCGCGGATCGCGGCCGAGACGCGGATGAAGCGGACCCCGACGCTGGCGTTTAGGTACGACGACACGATCGAGCGAGGCATCCGCATCTCCGAGTTGTTGGAGGAGGATGAATGACCTCGCTGCCCGACGTGGCCACCTCTGACCTCGAGCGCGTCGCCACCGAGCTGCGCACGCGCGACCGCTTCCTGCTGACCGCCCACGAGGGGCCCGACGGCGACGCCCTCGGCTCGCTGCTGGGGATGCACAAAATCCTCACCCAGTTGGGCAAGGACTCGGTGATGTTCATGGCGGCGAAGGAGTTCCCGCTGCCGATCGAGTACCGCTTCCTGCCGCTGGAGGAGGTCTTCCACGAGCCGCCCGCCGACATGGCCGACCGCACCGTGATCTTCCTCGACTGCGGCAACATCGACCGGATGCCGGTCGAGTGGCTGACCTCGGGCGGCAACGACGTCATCAACATCGACCACCACCACGACAACACCTGCTTCGGCGACATCAACCTGGTCGAGGTCGGCGCCTCCTGCACGGCGGAGATCGTCTACGACCTGGCGCTCCTGCTGGGGGCGAGGATCACGCCGGAGATCGCCTCGGCGCTCTACGTCGGCCTGATCACCGACACGGGCAAGTTCATGTACGAGAACACCAACGCCCACACCCATCGCGTCGCCGCCGACCTGATCGACGCCGGGGTCGACGTCGACGACACCTATCGCCGCCTCTACGAGCACGTGCCGCTGGAGAAGCTGCGGCTCGTCTCCCGCGCCCTCGACGGGATCGCGCGCTACTGCGATGACCGCCTCGTCGTCAGCTACATCACCACCGCCGACTACGAGGCGACCGGCGCCGGCGAGGAGATGACCGAGGGCCTGATCGACCACCTGCGCTCGATCGAGGGGGCGAAAGTCGCCGCCGTGATCCGCGACCTCGGCAATCGCGGCCGCGCCGCCCGCAAGGTCAGCCTCCGCTCCAGCGCCGGCGACGTCGACGTCTCGGCGATCGCCCGCCTCAACGGCGGCGGCGGGCACAAACGCGCCGCCGGCTTCTCCACCGACCTCGAGGTCAAGCCGCTGGTCGAGCTCCTCATCCGCGAGGTCTCGGCTCAGCTCGACGCCTGAGCATGGCGCCCGAGACCGGCAGCGGCAGCGTGCTCCTCTATGACAAGCCGCCCGGCGTCACCTCGCACGACGTCGTCGCGATGGTGCGGCGCGAGCGCGGCGTCAAGGCCGGCCACGCCGGCACGCTCGACCCCTTCGCCACCGGCCTCTTGCTGATCCTGCTCGGGCGCGCCACGCGGTTGCAGCGCTTCCTCGTCGGGCTGCCGAAGATCTACCTCGCCACCGCCCGCCTCGGCGCTCGCTCCAGCACCGGCGACCCCGACGGCGAGCTGACCGAGACCGGGCGCATCCCCGAGTCGTTGGAGTTGCCGACCGGCACCGTCCGCCAGCGGGTGCCGATGACCTCCGCCGTCCGCGTCGGGGGCGAGCGCCTCTACAAGAAGGCCCACCGCGGCGAGACGGTGGAGACGCCGGAGCGCGACGTCGAGGTCCACCGCGCCCAGCTTCTCTCCAGCGGCGATCGGGAAGCCCACTACGAGATCGAATGCTCGGCCGGGACCTACGTGCGCACCCTGGTCGAGACGCTCGAGGACGCCTACTGCGCCGAGCTGCGCCGCACCGCGATCGGTCCCTTCCGGGTCGAGAGCTCCGGCGAAGAGATCCCGGCCGAGCGGGTGGCGGAGCTGGTGCCGACGGTGGCGGAGGCGCTGCGGTGAGCATCACGGTCACCTCGCTGCCGGACGCCGAGCCGCGCCCGCGCGACGTCGCGATCGGCACCTTCGACGGGGTCCACCTCGGCCACCGGGCGGTGATCGAGGGGGCCGACACCGTCCTCACCTTCGACCCACACCCGCTCGAGATCCTGCACCCGGCGGCGACCCCGAAGCTGATCATGCCGTTCGGGGTCAAGCGCGACGTGATCGAGGGGCTCGGGGTCGAGGAGCTCGTCGTCATCCCCTTCGACAAAGCCTTCACCGAACGCAGCGCCGAGGACTTCGTCGAGCACGTGCTGCTGGAGAAGCTCGACGCCAGGCAGGTCTCGGTCGGCGAGAACTTCCGCTTCGGCGCCAAAGCCAAAGGCGACCCGGCGATGCTGGCGGCGCGGCCCGAGTTCCGGACCCGGGTGGTGCCGCTGGTCGAGGTGGATGGCGAAACCGTCTCCTCGACCCGGATCCGAGCGCTGGTCGCCGCCGGCGAGATGGAGGCGGCCCACCGCTGCCTCGGCGCTCCGTTCATGGTCGAGGGAACGGTCGTGCAGGGGGACCAGCGCGGCCGCGAGCTCGGCTTCCCGACGGCCAACCTCGTCCCCGACGACCGTCTCGCGATCCCCGGCCACGGCGTCTATGCCGCCTTCGCCAACGGCCTTCCCGCCGCCGTCAACGTCGGCATCCGACCGACCTTCGAGAGCGGCCGCGGCGTCCTGATCGAGACCTACGTGATCGACCACGACGAGGACCTCTACGGCAAGACCCTCCGCGTCGCTTTCGTCGAGCGCCTGCGCGGCGAGCGCTGGTTCCCCAACGCCGAGGAGCTGGTCGAGCAGATGCACCAGGACGTCGAGGACGCCCGCCGCGCCTGCGCGAGCTTCACCCGCAGTTGAGGGCTCCGGCGCGGATTCATCAGCGCCGAGCAGGACTGGTGACTACCGCCGCTCGGCGCCTTCCTGAGGCGACTGGTCAGTTGCCGGGCCCGCCCTGGCTCTTGCAGGACTGAGGCCGTTCGGCGTTCGGGCCGGTGCACTGACCCGACTTGCCGGCGCCGTTGCCTCCGTTGGTGGGCGGCGACGGATTAGCTCCGGCGATCGGCGCTGCGGTCACGGTCAACGCCAGGGTCGACAGACCGACTGCGAGCAACTTCCGCGTGCGCGTCATTCTGCACCTCCGTTCACAAGCGCGGCGGTATCCGCTGAGCCGCGCTCAGTGGGCTCCTCGGGTACGTCATCCGGCAAACCACCCACCTTGCCGGACAGGAACACCCTAACGCGGGTTGTTTTGTACGACAACCCCCGCGCGTACCCGAAGCCTACGAGGTCCTGACGACCTTGAACTTGAAGGTCGCCGGAGTGGGATCGGTGAGGCCGGCTTTGTCGAGCCTGCACTGGAAGGTGGCGCCGGTGCGGTTTGAGGAGAAGGTGAATTTGACTTTGACCCTTTTCTTGGTCGTTTTCTCTCAGGCGCATGGGGGGAAGTCAATGGATAGGGATTTGAAACCGGTCGCCTGGGTGTCGTGTTGTGCTAGCTTGCAGCGGTCGTCGCGCCTGTGTGCGCGGCGTTTTCACGAGATGAGCCTGACCAAAGAGAAAAAGAGCGAGCTGATCGACAAATACGGTCGTGGCGACAGGGACACCGGCTCCGCCGAGGTCCAGGTCGCGCTGCTGACCGAGCGGATCAACGAGCTCACCGAGCACCTGCGCACCCACGCGAAGGATCACCACTCGCGCCGGGGGCTGCTGATGCTGGTCGGCAAGCGCCGTCGCATGCTCCGCTACCTGGAGCGCACCGACCTCGAGCGCTACCGCGCCCTGGTCAAAGAGCTCGGCCTGCGCCGATGATCGCAGTCGGCGAGCCGGCTCCCGACTTCACCCTCCGCAACCAGGACGGGGAAAAGGTCTCGCTCTCCGACTACAGCGGGCGCAAGGTGATGCTGGTCTTCTACCCCGGCGACTTCAGCCCCGTCTGCTCGGACCAGCTCTCGATCTACCAGGAGGTCAAGCCCGAGATCGCCGAGAAGGGCGTCGAGCTGGTCGGGATCAGCGTCGACAGCTTCTACGCCCACAAGGCCTTCCAGGAGAAGCTCGGGATCGACACCACCCTGCTCGCCGATTTCGAGCCCAAGGGCGAGGTTGCCCGCGCCTACGGCTCCTACATCGACGGAGCCGGAATTGCCAACCGCACCCTCGTCCTCGTCGACGAGGAGGGCAAGGTCGCCTGGACCTACGAATCGCCCAACCCGGGCGAGTTCCCCGGCGCCAACGTCATTTTCGACGCCCTCGGCTAGCGAAGCCGTCTCAACCCGCCTATATCGCGGGTTGAGACAGACTCGGTGCATGAACGACCTGACGAGCGCCCCGATCCCACCTGCCGGTCCGGACGACCACGTCGACGGCGGCGGGCAGGAGGGGCTGATCGTCTATGCCGACCTCGGCTGCCCGCACTGCGCCGGTGCCTGGCGGCGACTGCGGGAGCGGCCGGGCCGGCTCGTCTTCCGCCACTTTCCGGTTGCCAGCAAGCACCCGCGCTCGCCGGCGCTCCATGCCGCCGCCGAGGCCGCCGGTCGCCAGGGGCGCTTCTTCGCGATGGTCGACTCGCTCTACGCCGACCGCGGCCGGGTCGACGATCCGCATCTCTGGCAGCGGGCGGAGGAGCTGGGGCTCGATCTGAAGCGCTTCGAGGCCGACCGCCGCGCGGAAGAGACCCAGGCCCGGGTGCGCCGCGATTTCGAATCCGGCATCCGCGCCGGAGTAGCAGGAACTCCAGCGCTTTTCGATGCATGTACTCTTCAATCAGTTAGAGAACGAGAGTTCTGAATGCGATTGGTCGCCATCCGGGCGGCCTCGGAGGTAACAACTAAATGAGCATGTTTGACGTTACCCGCGTCTCGGCGGATGTCGGCGACAGCCAGATCTCCTTTGAGACCGGGAAACTCGCGAAGCAGGCGAGCGGCGCCGTTGTCGTGCGTCAGGGCGACACGATGGTCCTCTGCACCGCCACGATCGGCAGCCTTCGCGACGTGGATTTCCTTCCCCTCACCGTCGACGTCGAGGAGCGGATGTACGCCGCGGGCAAGATCCCGGGCTCGTTCTTCCGCCGCGAGGGTCGCTCGGGCGAAAAGGCGACGCTGACCGCGCGCATGATCGACCGCCCGATCCGCCCGCTCTTCCCCAAGGGCTGGCACTACGAGACGCAGCTGGTCGCGATCCCGATGTCGGTCGACCAGGTCAACCCCTACGACATTCTCGCCATGAACGGCGCCTCCGCCGCGCTGGCGATCTCGCCGGTCCCGGTCGAGAAGCACGTCGGCGCGGTCCGCATCGGCAAGCTCGAGGGCGACTTCGTCGTCAATCCCGAGGAGGAGCGCCACGAGGAGCTCGAACTGGACCTGATCGTCGCCGGCACCGACGACGCGATCCTGATGGTCGAGGCCGGCGCCACCGGCGTCACCGAGGCCGAGATCCTCGACGCCCTCGACATCGCCCACTCGGAGATCAAGAAGCTGGTCGCGGCGATGGAGGAGCTGCAGCAGAAGGCCGGCAAGGAGAAGCTGGAGATCGAGCCGCCGCAGATCGACGAGTCCCTGCTCGCCGAGATCCGCGCCTCGCACGGCCAGGCGCTGGTCGACGCGATCGCCACCGAGGGCAAGCTCGAGCGCTACGAGGCGATCGACAAAGTCAAGGACGAGGTGATCGGCCACTACGCAGCCGCACACGAGGACGGCGAGGTCGACGACGAGCGCGTAGCCGAGGTCAAGGCCGCGATCGACTCGATCGAGAAGGACACGATCCGCAAGGCGATCGCGGTCGAAAAGAAACGCCCCGACGGTCGCGCCCAGGACGAGATCCGGCCGATCGAGACCGAGGTCGACATCTCCCCGCGCGTCCACGGCTCGGCCCTGTTCACCCGCGGCGAGACCCAGATCCTCTCCAACGTGGCGCTGGGCACGACCCGGATGGACATGCGGATCGACACGCTCGGGCTGCAGACCACGAAACGGTTCTGGCACCACTACAACTTCCCGCCCTTCTCGGTCGGGGAGGCCGGCTTCATGCGCGGCCCGAAGCGGCGTGACATCGGCCACGGCGCCCTCGCCGAGCGCGCCCTGCTGGCGACGATCCCCGACGAGGAGTCGTTTCCGTACGTGATCCGGGTGGTCTCCGAGACCCTCGAGTCCAACGGCTCCTCTTCGATGGGCTCGGTCTGCGCCTCCTCGATGGCGCTGCAGGCGGCAGGCGTCCCCGTCACCGCGCCGGTCGCCGGGGTGGCCATGGGCCTGATCAAGGAGGGCGAGGACTACATCGTCCTCACCGACATCGCCGGCGTCGAGGACCACCTCGGCGACATGGACTTCAAGGTCGCCGGCACGGCCGAGGGCATCACCGCCCTGCAGATGGACATCAAGATCACCGGCGTCACCTTCGACATCCTCCGGGACGCGCTGGAGCAGGCCAACAAGGGCCGCCAGTTCATCCTCGGCAAGATGGCCGAGGCGATCGACGGGCCGCGGGAGAAACTCTCCGTGCATGCGCCGGCGATCGAGTCGATCAGGATCGACCCGGAGAAGATCGGGGCGGTGATCGGCAAAGGCGGCGAAACGATCCGCGCCCTCTGCGAGGAGTTCGAGGCCGAGATCGACGTCGAGGACGACGGCACGGTGCGGATCTACGCGCCGACCGGGGAACTGGTCGCGGGCTGCGTCAGTCGCATCGAGGGGATGACCAAGGAGGCCGAGATCGGCGACCGCTACGACGCCGCCAAGGTCGTGAAGACGACGACCTTCGGCGCCTTCGTCGAGCTGGTCAAGGGCACCGACGGCCTGCTTCACATCTCCAACGTGAAGCCCGGCGAGCGGGTCGACTCGGTCGACGACGTGCTCAGCGCCGGCGACCAGATCGACGTCACCGTGGTCGAGGTCGACAAGGAGCGCGGGCGGATCGGCCTGCGCCTCACCGACGATCCCTCGATCGCGGGCAAATCGCCCGAGGAACTGGCCGCGGTCGGCTCCGGCGGCGACGGCGGTCGGCGCAACGGCGGCGACCGCGGTGGTCGCGGCGGCCGGGACCGCGGTCGCGGGCGTGAACGCGAGCGTCGCGGCTAGTTGAGCGGCGCCAGGCTCACCGAGCTCGACTCGGGCGTCCGGGTCGTGACCGAGGAGGTTCCCTCGGTCCGATCCGTGGCGCTCGGGCTCTGGGTCCGGACCGGCTCCAGGAACGAGACCCCGGCGCAGGCGGGGGTCTCGCACTTCCTCGAGCACCTGCTTTTCAAGGGGACGGCGCGCTACTCGGCGATCGAGATCTCCGAGCTCTTCGACGGGCTCGGGGCCTCGGTCAACGCCGCCACCGGCAAGGAGACGACGCACCTGCACGCGCGCTTCCTCGACGAGCACACCGAGGCGGTCTTCGACCTGCTGGCGGAGATGCTGCTGGCGCCGACCTATCCCGACATCGACTCCGAGCGCCAGGTGGTGCTGGAGGAGATCGCGATGTACGACGACGAGCCGCAGGACCGGGTCCACGACGTCTTGGCGGAGGCCGTCTTCGGCGAGCACCCACTGGGGCGGCGGGTGCTGGGGGAGGCGGAGGTGATCTCCTCGATCCCGGTGCCGGACATCGAGGCCTACCGCCGAGCCCACTACACGGCGCCGGAGATCGTCGTCGGCGCCGCCGGGCACCTCGACCACGAGCGCATCGTCGCGCTCGCCGAGCGGTTCGTGCAGCCGCCGAGCGAGGACGGACGGCGGGCGCCCGCGGCGGGGCTCGACGGCGCCTCCCGGCTCTGCTTCCTGCCCAAGGAAACCGAGCAGTACCACATCTGCTTCGGGGCGCCGGGGCTGCGGCGCGAGGACGAGCGGCGCTACCCGCTGGCCGTCCTCGACGCGATCTTCGGCGGCTCGACTTCGTCCCGGCTCTTCCGCGAGGTGCGCGAGAAGCGCGGCCTTGCCTACTCGGTCGGCTCCTACAACGAGCAGTTCACCGACCAGGGGCTGGTTGCTACCTACGTCGGCACCCGCGCCGACAACGTCGAGGAGGCCTGCTCGATTATCGGCGCCGAGATGGCGCGGCTGCGCTCCGAGCCGGTCTCGGCGGAGGAGCTGGCGCGGGCGAAGGAGAGCGTCAAGGGTCGCCTGGTGCTCTCCTCGGAGTCGACCGCGGCGCGAATGACGCGAATCTCCCGCGCGACCCTGTTCGATCTGCCGATCGAAGACCTCGATGAAATGCTTGCCAAGGTCGACGCGATCGAGGTCGACGAGCTGACCGAGCTGGCGGCCGAGCTCTACGGCGCCGATCGCCTCTCGGCCGCCTGCGTGGGTGCCGACGAGGATCGCTTCCGCGCCGCCCTGGCACCGGTCAGCGAGGCCCTGGTCGCCGCATGACGCGCGTTGCCGTCGCCGGCGCCGCCGGCAAAATGGGCGCGACCGTCTGCGAAGCGGTCGAAGGGGCCGACGGGCTGGAGCTGAGCGGCCGGGCCGACCCGGCGCTCGGCGTGTCCCTGGCCGAGGTCCTGCCCGATGCCGACGTCGTCGTCGACTTCACGATCCCGGACACGGCGCTGGAGAACGTCAAGGCCTGCCTCGAGGCCGGCGTCCACGCCGTCGTCGGCACCACCGGCTTCGACCTCGACGCCGCCCGCGCCGCCGCCGAGGCCGCGCAGGCGAACTGCTTCGTCGCCCCCAACTTCGCGATCGGCGCGGTGCTGCTGATGGAGGTCTCGCAGACGATCGCCAGGCACATGCCCGAGTGCGAGATCGTCGAGCTCCACCACGACAAGAAGCTCGACGCGCCCTCCGGCACCGCCAAGCGCACCCAGGAGCTGATCGACGCCGCCGGCGGCAACGTCCACCAGCCGATCCACTCGGTGCGGCTGCCCGGCCTGGTCGCCCACCAGGAAGTGATCTTCGGCGGCGTCGGGCAGACGTTGGCGATCCGCCACGACTCGATCGACCGCCGCTCCTTCATGCCGGGAGTGGTACTGGCCTGCCGCAAGGTCGCCGACCTTCCCGACCGCTTCACCGTCGGCCTGGAGAAGCTGCTCTAGGTCGCAGCGCGGCCGCTCGAAGGGATACCCTGGCACTGATGAAGGAGCACCGATGAAGGAGATTTTGGGCGTCCTCACGGCGATGGCGACCCCGTTCGACGCGAGCGGGGCGGTCGACCACGACGCGGCCCGGCGCCTGGCGGCGCACCTCCTCGAGCACGGCTCGCACGGGCTGGTGATCGCCGGGACGACCGGTGAGTGCCCGACCCTGACCGACGGCGAGGAGATCGAGCTGCTGCGGGCGGTGCGCGCCGAGGTGGGGGAGGAGGCGCTCCTCATCTGCGGCACCGGCACCAACGACACCCGCCACTCCTGCGAGCTGACGAAGATGGCGGCGGAGGCCGGCGCCGACGCCTCCCTGGTCGTCTGCCCGTACTACAACAAGCCCAACCCGGCCGGTCTCCGCGCCCACTTCGAGACGGTCGCCGCCGCCGTTCCCGAGCTGCCGATGGTGATGTACAACATCCCCTCGCGGGTGATCATCAACGCCGACCCCGAGCTGCTGCGCGAACTGGGGCACGATGTCGCCAACATCGTCGCCGTCAAGCAGGCCAACGATGACGAGCTGGGCCCGATCGAGGGCCTGACTGTGCTTGCCGGCAACGACAACGTCTTCCTCCGGGTCCTCGAGTTCGGCGGCGGAGGCGGCATCTGCGTCGCGTCCCATATCGTCGGCGACCGGATGCGGGAGATGTGGGAGGCTGCGCAGAGCGGCGACCTCGAGACCGCGCGCCGGATCGACGCCGAGATCACCCCCGTCTACGAGGCGACTTCGGTCACCACCAACCCGATCCCGGTGAAGGCGGCCCTGGCGATGCTGGGGCTGTGCGAGGACCGGCTACGACTTCCCCTGGTATCGGCCGACGCCGAGCAGCGAGCCGCCATCAAGGCCGGCCTCGATGCCGCCGGTGTCGCCGTCGCCAGTTAGACACAACTTCAAGAGAGAGTGAGTAACTAGTGCCAAGCAAACTTCGAGTGCTGCCCTTGGGCGGTCTCGGCGAGATCGGCAAGAACATGACCGTGATCGAGTACGACGGCCGCATCGTCGTCGTCGACACGGGGCTGATGTTCCCGACCGCCGAGATGCACGGGATCGACCTCGTGCTGCCCGATTTCTCCTACCTGCGCGACCGCGCCGACGACATCGAGGCGATCGTGCTCACCCACGGCCACGAGGACCACGTCGGGGCGCTGCCCTACGTGCTGAAAGAGATCGGCATGCCGCCGGTGATCTATGGCGGCCTGCTGACGATCGGCATGGTCCGCTCCAAGCTCGACGAGCACAAGCTGGGCGAAGCGGCGCCGTTGCAGGAGCTGCCGCCCGGGGAGAAAGTCCAGCGCGGGCCGTTCCAGCTGGAGCTGATCCACCTCGCCCACTCGATCCCCGACATGCGGGCGGTGCTGCTGACGACGGAGGTCGGCTCGGTGCTGATGACCGGCGACTACAAGTTCGACCAGACCCCGGTCGACGGCCGGCCCGCCGACATCTCGCGCCTCGCCGAGGTCGGCCGCGACGGCCTGCTCCTCCTGTGTGGCGACTCGACCAACGCCGACCGACCAGGCGTCGCACCGTCGGAGTCGAGTGTCGGCCCGGCGCTCCTG
>JBQCHH010000076.1:0-23341 GCA_051954855.1 Solirubrobacterales bacterium
CGGCTCGGAACTGACCTACACCCCCGACGCCAACTACTGCAACGAACCGCCGGGAACGGAACCCGACACCTTCGAATACGAACTCAACGGCGGCTCCAAAGCCACCGTCTCGGTGACCGTGGAATGCGTCGACGACCCGCCAACCGACCTCTCCCTCTCGAGCTCGAAAGTAAAAGAGAACGAACCAGCCGGGACGACCGTCGGCACCTTCTCCACCACCGATCCCGATGTCGGCGACACCTTCACCTACAGCCTGGTCGCGGGCGAAGGCTCGACCGACAACGGCAGCTTCGAAATCTCTGGCAACCAGCTCAAGACCAAAGAAAGCTTCAACTTCGAGGCTAAGTCCAGCTACTCGATCCGGGTCAAGACCACCGACAGCGGCGGCGAAAGCTTCGAAAAACAGCTGACGATCACGATCGAAAACGTCGACGACCCGCCGACCGACCTCGCGCTTTCGAACTCCGAAATCGACGAGAACGAACCTGCCGGGACCGAAATCGGCACCTTCTCGACCACCGACGAAGACGTTGGCGACACCTTCACCTACAGCCTGGTCGCGGGCGAAGGCTCGACCGACAACGGCAGCTTCGAAATCTCCGGCAACAAGCTGAAAGCCAAAGAAAGCTTCAACTACGAGGCCAAGTCGAGCTACTCGATCCGGGTTAAAACCACCGACAGCGGCGGCAAAAGCTTCGAAAAGAAACTGACGATCACGATCATCAACGTCAACGACCCGCCGACGGTCGTCAACGACACCTACACCGGCGCGGTCGGGAACACGACCGCCGTGATCGGCAAAACCGCCACCGGCCCGAGCGTGACGCTGAGCGGGATGAACGGTGAAGTCCCGCTTGCCAACGACAGCGACGAAGACGTCGGCCAGACGATCAGCGTCGTGCCCGAAACCGTCGCCACCACCGACGGCGGCAGCGCCACGATCGAATCCAGCGGGGCCTTCACCTACACGCCTCCCGCCGGCGGCAAGAACGAGACCGACAGCTTCAACTACAAAGTCACCGACGGCGAAGCGACGACCACCGGCAAAATCTCGGTCGGGATCGAAAACACGCTGGTCTGGTACGTCAACGGCAGCGCCGCCTCCGAAGGCAACGGCACCTCGGCGACCCCGTACAAAACGCTCTCCGGCATCAACAAAGCCGGCGGAACCGGCGACGCCGACGGCCCGAGCGACTACATCTTCCTCTACGGCTCGAACACCTATTCGGGCGGCCTGCCGCTGGAGACCAACCAGAAGCTGGTCGGCTCGCCCGAAGGCCTCAGCGTCCCCAACCATCCGAACCTGGTCGCGGCGAGTGGCACCAACCCGGTGATCACCAACGCCGGCGGCAACGCGATCGAACTCGCCAACGGCTCCGAAGTCCTGCGGGTCAACGCGACGGGCGCCAGCGGCGCCGGCATTCGCGGCACCAGCGTCACCACCGCGACCGTCGGCTCGAACACGACCGTGAGCGGCAACAGCGGCGGCGGCGTCATCCTCAGCGGCGCCGCGGGCGGTGAAATCTCGATCGGCTCGACGATCGAAAACGAGACCGGCTCCGTCGCCTCCATCTCCAACCGCAGCAGCGGCACGGTAACCCTGAGCGGCAACATCACCTCCTCCAACGGCGGGGTCTCGGCGACCAGCAACACCGGCGCCCACGTCGCCTTCACCGGCGCCCTCAACCTCACCCGCTCGAGCGGCGAAACCTTCGCTGCCACCGGCGGCGGCGGCATCAAGGCGACCAACTCGGGCAACAAAGCGACGACCACGAGCGCCACCGCCGTCCGCGTCACCGGCACCACGATCGACAGCGGCGGCGTCAACTTCCAGAGCGTCAACAGCACCGGTGCCACCGACGGCATCGTGCTCGAAAACACCGGCTCGACCGCCGGCCTCACGGTCAGCGGCACCGGCACCGCCGGCACCGGCGGCACGATCACCACCTCGACCGGTCCGGGCATCCTGCTCAGCAGCACCTCCAACGTCAGCCTCGCCTCGGTCAAGGTCACCAAAGGCGGTGACGACGGCATCCGCGGCAGCAACGTCAACGGCTTCTCGCTGACCGGTTCCTCGGAAGTGACCGAAAACGGCAACGCCACCGGCGAGAACGGGCTCGACTTCACCAACCTCACCGGCACCGTCAACCTCACCAACGCGACCGTCTCCGGCAGCGCCGAACGGAACATGGCCGTGGTCAACGAATCGGGCACCCTCAACGCGACCGTCTCCGGCGGCACCTACTCGAACACCAACAACTCCGCGATCGGCGACGACGCGATGTTCTTCGAAGGCACCAACACCGGCACGATCGGCCTCACGGTCGAAAACGCGACCTTCAAAAACAACCGCGGCGACCAGATCCAGGTGACCACGGACGCGTCGACCACGGTGGCCGAGAACGTCAAGGTCAAGAACAACACGATGCAGGACACCACCAGCGAACTCGGCGGCGCGATCACGCTCAACCCCGGCGGCGAAGCGACGATGGAAGCCGAAGTGCTCAACAACACGATCACCGGCGCCAACATCGAGGCGATCACCGTCGACACCCCCGGCAGCCAGATCTCGCCTCAGCCGGCCCAGGTCAACGTGACGATCAGCGGCAACAAAATCGGCGAATCGGGCGTATCCGGCTCCGGAGCCTCAACCGGCAACGACGTCGGCGTCAGCTCCAACGGCGCCGCCACGATCAAGGCCCTCATCACCAACAACACGCTCTACCAGTACGAGAACGCTTCAGGTTTGGAACTCCTCCAGGGCGAAGGATCGGGCACCCTCGATGCCACCGTGAGGGGCAACACGATCTCGCAGCCGGCGCCGAGCGTGGAAACGGAACCGCGCCAGTTCGGCATCTTCGCGGCGATCGGCACCGGCTCGGGTGACAAAGGCACCTCCTGCCTCGACATCGGCGGCGCCACCAGCGAATTGAAAAACAACCTCACCGGCTCGGCCAGCGCCGGAACTCCGGACCTCCGCTTCAAGATGAAGGGCGAAACGACCGCGCAGCTCGCCGGCTACACCGGCGGCGCTACCGAAACCGCAGCCGTGAACACCTATCTCGCCGGGCGCAACACCGCCCCAGACGGCGTCGAATCGACCCAAGGCAACGTCAACGACAAATATGCGCAGGTCGCGTCCTGCCCGCTGCCATAAAATCCCGTTTCCTTAACAATTCCGTCCGCCTCGATAAATAGACTGGTTTCCAATGGCTGAACCGTTCCTGGGAGAGCTGCGTTTGATGAGCTTCAACTTCGCCCCGAAGGGGTGGGCGCAGGCAAATGGCCAGCTGCTGCCGATCAACCAGAACCAGCCGCTCTTCGCGCTGTTCGGGACGATGTACGGCGGTGACGGGCGGATCAACTTCGCGCTGCCGGACCTGCGCGGCCGCGTCCCGATCCACTTCGGCTCGGGCCACGTCCAGGGCGAAAAAGCCGGAGAGGAGTTCCACACCCTGACCCAGGGCGAGATGCCGGCTCACAACCACGTCATCCAGGCCTCCTCGACGGCCGGCGACCAGGCCGCGCCCACGATCCTGGCCGGAAGCGAAAACACCTACCGGACTGCCAACGAACTGACGACGATCCATCCTTCGACGATCACCTTTACCGGCGGCTCGCAGCCGCACGAGAACCGATCTCCGTACACCGTCCTCGTCTGGTGCGTAGCGCTCCAGGGGATCTTCCCCAGCCCGACTTAGGAGACGAAAGCTAACCATGGCACAGCCCTACGTAGGAGAGATCAGGATGTTCGCCGGCACCTTCAACCCCGCCGGCTGGGCATTCTGCAAAGGCCAGTTGCTGCCGATCTCCGAGTACGAGACGCTCTTCAACCTGATCGGCACCACCTACGGCGGCGACGGCCAAGAGACCTTTGCCGTGCCGGACCTGCAGGGGCGTGTGGCGCTCCACAACGGTCAAGGCCCCGGGATCAGCCAGAACTACGTGATCGGCGAGGAGGGCGGGGTCGAGGAAGTCACCCTGAGCACCCAGCAGATTCCCAAACACAATCACGCGATGCTGGCATCCACCGGTGCTGGCGGGAACACCAACCCCGCGGGCAATGTGATCGGCTCGCCGCCAGCCGTCAGACTCTTCGTCGCAGAAGAAGTGCCGAGCAAAGCGATGGCAGCGTCGATGGTGATGCCGATCGGCGGCTCGCAGCCGCACGAAAACCGCATGCCCTACCTGACGATCACCTACATCATCTCCCTCTTCGGGATCTACCCCTCACCTACCTAAAATGGCAGACCCATTCGTTGCAGAGATCCGCGTCTTCGGCTTCAGCTTCGCCCCCAAGGGTTGGGCGTTCTGCGATGGCCAGCTACTGCCGATCTCCCAGAACACCGCTCTCTTCTCGCTGCTCGGCACCAATTTCGGTGGCGACGGCAAGTCGACCTTCGGCCTGCCCAACTACCAGGGCTCGGCAGCGATCAGCCAGGGAGAAGGCTCGGGGCTTTCTCCGTACTACGTCGGCGAGGAAGGAGGGGTTCCCTACGTCACCCTCCTCCAGTCCGAAACCCCAGTCCATACGCACACGGCTCAAGCCAGCAACGAACCGGCCGAACGACAGGCCCCGACGCCCGAAGAGGCTTTGGCCCGCTCGAAACCAGGGTTTTCCTACCAGTCCAACACTTCGGCCAACCTGGTCCAGATGAACTTCCAGTCGACCTCCATCTACGGCCAAAGCCTGCCTCACAACAACATGCCGCCGTACCTGACGCTCAACTTCTGCATCGCTCTGCAGGGCGTCTATCCGCCACGCGAATAGATGAGTAGTGCTGGGCCCTCGGTGACGCTGCGGCTGGCAGCGGAGGGGGACCGGTCCTTCATCCTCAGCGTCTACGCCAGCGTCCGGGAGCCGGAACTGGAGGCGTCAGGGCTGCCCCGCGAGCAGTGGGCCCCGTTCGTCGAGCATCAGTTCGAGGCCCAGAGCCAGGCTTACGCCGCCTACCAGGACACCAGCTTCGACGTGGTGCTGGTCGACGGGGAGCCGGCGGGGCGGTTGATCGTCGCCCGCTGGCCCGAGGAGCTGCGGGTGGTCGACATCGCCCTTCTGCCGCAGTTCCGCGGCCGCGGCGTGGGGGAGGAGTTGATGCGCTCGCTGCTCGAGGAGGCAGACGAGCGCGGGGTGAAAGCCTCGATCCACGTCGAGCGCTTCAACCCGGCCCAGCGCCTCTACACGCGCCTCGGCTTCCGGCCCGTCGCCGAAGCCGGAAGCGTCTACCTTCTGCTCGAGCGTGTGCCCGTCGCGGTGGCGAATCAGGCGAAGAACGCCTCGTAGGTCGTCCCGTGCTCATCGTGCCCCAGCGGCACGATGAAGATCTCCGTCACCCCGAGCGAACTGTTCTCGAAGCGGTAGGTCGCCTGCGGTAGGAACGGCTCGGCGGGACCCTGGAAGAGCAGCGAGAAGGGCGGCCGCGGGGCGTGCGGGCCGGCGTCCTTGGACGCCGCCTCGACCAGGAGCAACTCGACCTTGGCGCCACCCTCGCCGCCGACGGTGAAGGTCTCGCCAACGGCTGGGGTGAAGGTGTCCAGGGTGAGTTCAAGCATGCCGCAGCGGCAGGCTATCTGACTAATCCTCGCTCAGCGCCCGCCGCAGTGCGTCGGCGACCCTCCCCCGACCCTCTCCCAGGTGGGGCCCCACCGGCAGGCTCAGGACCTCGCCGGCGAGGCGGCTGGCAAGGGGGAAGTCGGGAGGGGGGGCCGGGGCAGCTCGCAGAGCCGGATGTGCGAATGGGGGAAGCGGATAGTGGACGAGGGTCTCGACTCCCTGTTCCCGCAGCGTCTTGCGCACGGCGTCACGCTCGGCCGACCTGATCACAAACTGGTGCCAGGCGCTCTCGCAGCGGTCGTCGGCCGGCGGCAGTCCGAGGGGGAGATCGGCCAGGGCGTCGAGGTAGAACCGGGCGGTGACGCGGCGGCGGCCGTTCCACTCGTCGAGATGCCGGAGGCGGACGCGGAGGAAGGCTGCCTGCAGCTCGTCGAGGCGGCTGTTGACGCCCACCTCGGCGGCGACGCCGGTGGCAGCGCCGCCCTCGGCGAAGCCGTAGTTGCGCAGGCGGCGCACGTGGTCGATCAGGTCCGGGTCGTCGCTGGTCACGCAACCGCCGTCGGCGAAGGCGCCGAGGTTCTTGCTCGGGTAGAAGCTCCAGGCGACCGCGTGGCCGAGCGCGCCCAGAGGCCGACCACCGATCCGGGCGCCGTGGGCCTGGGCAGCGTCGCTCAAGACCAGGACCCCGTGCTCGCGAGCCCAGCTCAGGATCGGGTCCATCGCGGCGGGGCGGCCGTAGAGGTGGACCGGGATCACCGCCCGGGTGCGGTCAGTGCGGGCGTCGTCCAAGCGATCGGGGTCGATCGTGTAGGTCGCCTCGCACGGCTCGACGCTGACCGGGACCGCTCCGATCGCCGTGACCGCGAGCCAGGTCATCACGGCGGTATGGCTGGGGACGAGCACCTCGTCGCCCTGCTCGACCCCGAGCGCGCGCAGGCCCAGCACCAGCGCGTCGAACCCGGAGCCGACCCCCGCGCAGTGTCGGGCGCCGCAGTAGGACGCCCACTCGGCCTCGAAGCGATCGAGCTGATCGCCGAACAGGAAGCGGCCGCTCTCCATCACCTTCCGGTGGGCGGCGTCCAGCTCCGGCGCCAGCTCCTCGTATGCCGCTCCCAGATCGAGGAAGGGAATCTTCACGGGCGCTCGCCGAGCTGGTCCAGCGGGTCATAGGCATTCGAGCAGAGGACGAGCAGGACTGCGTCGGCGCTGAAGTCACGGCACTCGACCCAGGTCCGCGGCGGCACGTGGACGGCCTGCTCGGGGCTGTCCAGTCGGTAGGTCGCCTCCCCGTCGTGCCCGCGCAGTTCGACCGTGCACGCCCCCGCTACGCAGGAGATCAGCTCGTGCCCCTCCAATTGCTGGTGCCGGCCTCGCGTCTCGCCGGCGGGAACGTCGCGGACGACGAAGTAGCGGGCAACCGGAAACGGGAGGTGCTCCTCGCCCTCGGCCACGGTCAGGGCGCCGCGCGCGTCGGCGAAGATCGGCAGGCGAAGGAGGTGGCGCGACACAGCTCCGATCTTGCCTCATCTCGATATGTTCGGCTCGATGGGAGAGCCCCGAAACCCTCACCGCCGGCCCTGGGCGCCGCCGCCGCTGGACGGGTACCGGCCGATGGTCGTCAACGTCGCGCTCACTGGCGCCGTGCCGGGGAAGGACGACAACCCGCAGCTGCCGGTCACGCCCGAGGAGATCGCTGCGGACGCCATCGCCTGCGCCGAGGCCGGCGCCGCCGTGGTCCACCTCCACGTGCGCGACGAGGCCGGTGAGCCGGTGCACCGGCGCGACCTCTACGAGCGGGCGATCGCGCCGATTCGCGAAGGGGCGCCGGAGGTGGCGATCTGCGTGACGACGAGCAGCCGCGTCGATCCCGACCCGCGCTCACGCACGATCGGCCTCGAACTCGACGACGATCTTCGTCCCGAGATGGCGAGCGTGACGCTCGGCTCCTTCAACTTCCCCAACACGGTCAGCGTCAACCCGCCGGTGACGATCATACGGCTGCTGGAGCGGATGGGCGAGCTCGGCATTCGCCCCGAGTTCGAGGTCTTCGAGCCGGGGATGGTCAACACGCTCCACGTCCTCGCCGAACGCGGCCTGGTCCCCGACCCTCCGGTCGTCAACATCCTGCTCGGCTCGCTGGGCTCGAGCCCCGCCTTCGTCGGCGACCTTGCCCGCGTCGTCGAGCGACTGCCGCCGCGGACCGAGTGGGCGGCGGCGGGTATCGGCATCTTCCAGCGCTCGATGACGATCGCCGCGGCGATCATGGACGGCAACGTCCGCACCGGCCTGGAGGACAACCCGCGCGGCGCCGGCGCCGGGCGCTGGGGGAACGCGGACGCCGTCGCCCTGGCCGTGGAGGCGGCGAAGCTGGCGGGCCGCCAGGTGGCGTCTCCGGCCGAAGCTCGCCGCCGCTTCGGGCTCGCGCCGGCGGGGCCGGACAGCGACCCCACCCAAGGCTTCGACGCCCTCCGTGCCGGCTGATCCACCGTGGCGCCCTGGATCATCTTCGCCTGCCGGACGCCGTATGCGCTGGAGATCGCGGAGACGATCTGGCGGCAGGGGGAGGAGGTGGCGGCGCTGGTAGACAACCTGCCGCCGGAGGAGGTGGCGGCAGCGGACGGCGACGAGGAGACGATCGGCGCTCCCGTCTTGACCCCCGCCGAGCTCTCGCCGCAACAGCTCGACCTGCCTGTGGCGATCCCGCTGATCACCCCCGGCCACCGCTTCGCGGTCATGGCGGAGGCGCGCTCGCTCGGCTTCCGCTCGTTCCCGGCCCTGCTCGACCCGACCGCGGTGGTGGCGCGCAGCGCCCAGGTCGGTGAGGGGACGGTCGTCAACGCCGGCGCGGTGATCGCCGGCGCCGCCACGCTCGGCCGCTCGGTGCACCTCAACCGCAGCGCCTCCGTCGGTCACCACAACCGCGTCGAGGACTACGCCACCCTCGGCCCCGGCTGCGTCCTCGCCGGCCACGTGACGATCGGCCGCGGCGCCTTCGTCGGCGCCGGCGCCGTCTGCCCCCCCGGGGTAACGGTCGGGCCCAACGCGGTGGTGGGCGCCGGCGCGGTGGTCGTCCACGACGTCCCGGCCGGCGCGGTCGTGGTCGGCAACCCGGCCGGGGCGGTCGCCGGCAAGGAGGGCGGCTACGGCGGCGTCACCGTGCCCACGGAGGAGCGATGAGCCGGGCCCGCCCGCTCGCGGCGGTGCTGATCCCGACCCATGACCATGCCGCCACCCTCGACCTCGCCGTGCGTTCGGCGCTGGAGCAGACGGTCGCCGAGATCGAGGTGCTGATCGTCGGCGACGGCGTCAGCGAGGAGGTTCGCGAGGTCGCCTCCGGCCTGGGCCGCGAGGACGAACGGGTGCGGTTCCTCGACCTTCCCAAGGGCCCCAACCACGGCGAGGTCCACCGCGGAACCGCGATCGAGCGCACCGAGGCGGAGATCGTCTGCTACCTCTGCGACGACGACCTGCTCCTGCCCGAGCACGTCGAGTCGATGCGCGAGCTGCTGGGGGAGGCCGACCTCGCCCACAGCCAGAACGGGTTCTTCGACCCCGACGGGGCCTGGCACCACATCTTCGCCGACCTCTCCGCGCCCGCCTGCCGGGAATGGGTGCTCCAGCCCGGCCAGAACGTCGTCGCCCTGACCGGGACCGCCCACACGGCCGCCGCCTACCGCCGCCTACCGTACGGCTGGCGCACGACTCCCGAGGGGCAGTGGCCCGACCATTACATGTGGCAGCAGTTCCTGGCCCAGCCCTGGGTGCGGGCCGCAACCGCCCCCCGCGTCACCGCGCTCCAGTTCCCCACTCATCTGGGCGGCAGGGAGGAGTGGTCGCCGGCGCAACGGCGAGCCGAGCTGAAGAGCTGGCGGGAGAAACTGGCTCGGCCGGAGGGGCACGCGCTGCTGGAGAAGGCCATCGGAGAAGCGCTGAGGGTGCAGGCGAGCGCCGAGTGGATGCGCCGCGAGCAGCTCGAAGCGCAGTTGGAGGAGGTGCAGGCGTTGCGGGCCGCAGCCGTCGCCGTGGCGGCTGACCTGGCTGCGCACCTGCACGAGATCAAAGCGACCAGGACCTGGCGCCTCAGGGATCGGCTGCGCCGCATTCGTCCCCTACGCGCCCTGCTGGCCCGCGGCAAGGGTGGCCGCTAGCTGAGCTCACTCGCCTTCCGGCGAGGGGCGGCGGCGGGCGCGCTTGCGCTCGCCGGTGCGGCGCTTCTGCTCGAGCCGGCGCCGGCGGGAGGCTTTGGTCGGCCGGGTCGGTCGTCGCTTGCGCTGCACCCGCAGCCCGGCGGCGAGCTTTGCCGCCAGCCGCTCCAGCGCCAGCTCGCGGTTGCGGGCCTGGCCGCGCGCGTCCTGGGCAACCGCGGTCACGACCGGGCCGAGCCGTTCCAGCAGCCGCGCCCGCTGCCGCTCGTCCAGCGTCGAGGAGGCCTCGACGTCGAAGACCGCTTCCACCCGTGAGGCGGTGACGTTGGCGTGCTGGCCGCCGGGGCCGGAGGAGCGGCTGGTGCGCAGCTCGATCTCCGCCAACGGCAGCGTGAGCCGCTCGTTCACTCTCAGCTCCTCGGCCACCTCCGTTACCCGGCCAGCTCGGGCAGGTAGCGCTCGAGGTGCCGGCCGATCGTCTGCCGCACCCAGCGCTGGGTCTCGGCGTCGGCCATCCGGTAGCGGCCGAGCAGCATCTTCTGGTCGTCGAGCGGCAGCCCGGCGATCTCCCAGCGCACCGCGAGCCGCTCGAAGAGGACCTCCGAGCGGCGGCGCCAGGCGTCGTCCAGCGAGGCCGCCTGCCCCGCCGGCGGCTCGCCGACCTTGGCGATCGTCCCGCCGCTCAGCGTCTGGCGCAGGGTGAGGACGTTGCCCTCCGGGTCGGTGTAGTCGACGGTCGGCGCCTTCTCGCGCGGCCGCCGCTGCTTCTTCCGCTTCGCCACTAGATGGAACCAACCATCCCTAGGCCAGGGCGTCGATCTTCTCGGCCAGCTCGAAGTCGTTGGCGGTCAGCCCGCCCTCGGAGTGGGTGGAGAGGGTCACCGTCACCGTGTCCCAGGAGATCGCCAGGTCGGGGTGGTGGTTCATCGCCTCCGCCGGCTCGACCAGGCTGCGCACGAACTCGACCGAGCCGACGAAGTCGCCCCGCTTGAACTCCTTCTCGATCGCCTCGCCGTTGCGCTCCCAGCCGGTGAGCCCCGCCAGGCGCTCGTCTATCTCTGCATCGTTCAGTGGCATGGGCTCTATGCTGGCACTCTGACGGCGAACGCGCAAACCGGGCCGAAGCCGACCCTCTGGCAGATCGAGATCTCGCACTACAGCGAGAAGGTGCGGTGGGCGCTCGAGCACAAGGGCGTCGACCACATCCGCCGCACGCCGCTGCCCGGCACCCACATCCCGATCGCGCTGGCGATGACGCGCGGCGAGCAGATGACCTTCCCGGTGATGACGATCGACGGCCGCACGATCGGCGACTCGACCGCGATCATCGCCGCCCTGGAGGCGCGTTATCCGGAGCCGCCGCTGTATCCGATAGACGCCGAGCAGCGGGCCCGCGCGCTGGAGCTGGAGGACTACTTCGACGAGCAGCTCGGCCCCTACACCCGCTTCCTCGTCTTCCACGAGCTGATCAACGAGCCGGAGCTGTTCGCCGACGTCGCCGCCGAGGCCGTGCCGGGCCCGCTCGGCAAGGTGAAGCCGGCGGTCGGCGCCTACGCTCGCGTCTACACCAGCCTGCGCTGGGGTGCCAACAGCTCCGCGGACGCCGAGCGCGCCCGCAGCGCCATCGTCGCCGCGATGGACCGTCTCGATGCCGAGCTGGAGCGCGGCGACGGCGAGTTCCTGGTCGGCGAGCGCCTCTCGGTCGCCGACATCACCGCCGCCTCGCTCTTCTACCCCCTGGTCGCTCCCCCGGAGGGCCCTGTTCCACCGGACCTGCCGCGGCCGGCCGCCTTCGACCGCTTCCGCGAGACCCTCCAGGACCGTCCCGGCTTCCGCTGGGTCGCGGACACCTTCCGCCGGCACCGGCACCGCTGAGGCCGGGCTCGAAAGCTGACGAAAAAGAACCGGCACCGGGCTTTCGCCCGATGCCGGTCCAGGGAGAGTGAGCGCTGCCTACAGGGAGGCGATGGCGCGTAGACCTGCCTGCTGAACGACTTTGGGCAGCGGGGCGAAGTCAAGCGCCGCGCCGTATTTCTGGCCGATCGTCAGGCAGTATTTGCCGAACTGCTGCAGGAAGCCCTTCTGCGGAGCGTTGTGCGGCATGATCGCGTAGGTGAAGGTCGAGATCGGGTAAGCGATCTTGTCCTTCTTCGGGGGGTTGGTGATGCTGATCGTGTTGCTCGCGGGCAGGCTCTTCACCGACGAGGCGGCGCTCGAGATGTTGGGGATGTTCGGGAGCTCGAACTTGCCCGCGTTGTTCTGGATCGCAGCCGCGTGGAGGTTGGCGGCGATCAGGTAATAGGCGGAGATGTAGCCGATCGCCCCCGGGGTTTTGACCACGGTCGCGGTGACGCCGGAGTTGCCTTTGGCGCCGGTCCCGGCTTTGAAGCCGACGGTGGTCGCGTAGCCGACTTCGCTCTTCCAGGCCGGGCTGATTTTCGACAGGTAGTTGGTGAACGCGTAGGTGTCACCGGAGCCGTCGCTGCGGAAGATCGGGGTGATCGTCAGGTTAGGCAGGTGGACTTTGGGGTTGATTTTCTTGATCTTCGGGTCGTCCCAGTTGGTGATTTTCCCGAAGTAGATGCCGGCGAGGATCTTGCCGGTCAGGTTCAGTTTCTTGACACCGGGGATGTTGAAGCCGATGCCGGTGGCGGACAGAGCCCAGGGAATCTGCACGCAGCCGTTGCAGGCGCTCGCCTGTTCCGGGGTCATCGGGGCGTCGGAAGCGCCGAAGTCGACGGTCCGGGCGGTGATCTGCGCGATGCCGGTGCCGGAGCCGACGGCGGCGTATTTGACGGGGATGCCTTCCTTGACTTCGAAGGTGGCGATCCAGTTGTTCATCAGCGGGGCGACCAGGGTGGAGCCGGCGCCGGTGAGGCCGGCGGCGGCCGCCGAAGCGGTCGAGACGGTTGCCATACCTCCAACCGTTCCCGTCATCGCGATCAAGAGAGTAAGCAACCTAGTGCGGAGCAAGGTGATCCTTTCAACTCGTTTACGTAACTGAAACGGCTGGAAGGTTCGCGCCAACCGGACCGGGATTTTGTGTCAATCTCGTGAAATTAGAGTGTAAAAAAGATGTAACAGAAATCCTGGCCTCGCGCGACTTGTAAAAACAATGTGAAGCTGCGATTCCTGGGTTAGGGTGCGGCCGATGAGCACGGTTGCCTCCCCCGCCGCTCAGGCCGGCGGCCGCGGCACTCGCGTCAGCCCGCTGCGCAAGCGCGCCGACCTGATCGGCGACCGGTTGCTGCTCGGGATCTGCCTGCTGGCAGCGCTGATCGCCGGCGGTGCCATCTTCCTCGTCGGCTACCAGATCATCCACGGTGCCTCGCCGGCGATCTCCAAGTTCGGCCTCGGCTTCCTCACCAGCACGGAATGGCAGCCGAACTTCAAAGTCTTCGGCGCCGGCGTGCTGCTGTACGGGACGGCCGTCACCTCCGCCTTCGCGCTCTTTCTGGGGGCGCCGATCGCGATCGCGATCGGCCTCTTCCTCACCCTGCTGGCGCCGAAGGGGGTGAGCGGCCTCATCGGCCCGTTGGTTGAGCTGCTGGCAGCGATTCCCAGCGTCATCCTCGGCTTCTGGGGGCTGCTCATCCTCGCCCCCTTCGTGCAGTCGAAGATCGAGCCCTTCCTGCACAGCACCTTCGGCTTCATCCCCCTCTTCGGGGCGCCGCAGACGACCGGGCTCAGCCTCTTCACCGCCAGCCTGATCCTGACGATCATGGTGATCCCGATCATCGCCTCGATCTCCCGCGACCTCTTCCAGTCGGTGCCGGGGGAGCTTCAGGACGGGGCCAGCGCCCTCGGCGCCACCCGCTGGGAGGTGGTGCGCGGCATCATCCTGCCCACCACCTCCTCGGGCGTCATCGCCGCCTGCATCCTCGGTCTCGGGCGGGCGCTCGGCGAGGCGATCGCGGTTTCGCAGGTAATCGGCGCCGGCTTCAAGATCAATCACTCGCTGTTCGAAACCGGCAACACCCTCGCCGCCCAGATCGCGCTGCAGTTCCCCGGCGCCCTGAGCGAACTGCACAAGGCCTCGCTCTATTACTGCGGTGTGATCCTGCTCGTGATCGGGCTCGCCTCGAACCTGGTCGCGCAGTGGATCGGGCGCCGTTTCAGCTACGCCGGGGCGGTGGCGCGGTGAGTTCCGCCTCGATCCCGGATCCGACGGCGCCGCTGACCCCGAGCGGGAACCTGCGGCGGCGGCGACTCGTCAGCCGCACGGCCGAGGTCGCGGCGACGGCGGCGGCGGTGCTGGCGATCGCCGCCCTCGTGCTCGTCATCTACAGCGTCGTCGTCCGCGGGGCCAAGAAGATCAGCCTCGACTTCATCTTCACCACCTACCCCACGGGCGTCGGCCCGATGCTGCTGGGCACGCTGGAGATCGCGCTGATCGCGACGCTGATGGCGATGCCGATCGGGGTGCTGATCGCCCTCTTCCTCACCGAGTACAGCGGGGCCAAAGGCGCTCGCACCATGAAACTGGTCCTCGACCTCGTCAACGGCCTGCCCTCGATCATCCTCGGACTTTTCGCTTTCGCGCTCCTCGTTGACCACAAGCAGCAATCCGGCTTCGCCGGCGCGGTGGCGCTGGCGATCATCGAGCTGCCGCTGATCGCGCGCGGCTCGCAGGAGGTGCTGCAGCTGGTGCCGAAGGGCCTGCGCGACGCTTCCGACGCGCTCGGGGTCGCGCGCTGGCGCTCGGTGCTGACGGTAGTGCTGCCGACTGCGCTCGGCGGGATCATCACCTCGACGGTGCTGGCGGTCGCCCGCGCCGCCGGCGAGACCGCGCCGCTGATCCTGACCACGTCGAATTTCGACGGGAAATCGTTTGTGCTGAATCCGTTCGAAGCGATGCCGAACGTCCCGACCTGGATCTACAAACTCTCCGAAGAAGGCAACCCCGAAGGCTTCAACGAAGCCTGGGGGATGTCACTCGTGCTTGTCGCATTCATCCTCTTCGCGAGCCTCGGCGCCCGGGCGCTGCTGGCCCGCAGCAAACGAAAGCTGAGCTCATGAATTACCCAGACCAGAGCGTCCCCTCGCGGGTGCGGATCCAGACCGGCCCCACCGCGTTCCCGACCGGAGTCACCGGGACCACCGTGCAGCCGCTGACCCGTCCGGAGCTCGTCTTCGACGCGCGTGGCGTCTCGATCTTCTACGGGGCCAAGCAGGCGCTCGCCGGCGTCACCCTCGGCATCCGCCGCGGCCAGATCACCGCCCTGATCGGGCCCTCCGGCTGCGGCAAGACGACCTTCCTGCGCAGCCTCAACCGGATGAACGACTCGGTGTCCGGCTTCCGCATCGAGGGCCAGATCCTCTACCACGGCCACGACATCTACGGCGGCAACGTCGACCAGGTCGAGGTGCGGCGGCGGATCGGGATGGTCTTCCAGAAACCGAACCCGTTCCCGAAGTCGATCTACGACAACGTCGCCTGGGCGCCGCGCAACCTCGGCCTGCGGCGTGGGCTCGACGAGCGGGTTGAGAACGCGCTGCGCGGCGCCGCCCTCTGGGACGAGGTCAAAGACCGGCTCAAGGACAGCGCCCTCGGCCTCTCCGGCGGACAGCAGCAGCGACTCTGCATCGCCCGCGCGATCGCGATCGAGCCCGACGTGCTGCTCCTCGACGAGCCCGCCTCGGCCCTGGACCCGATCGCCACCGGGGCGATCGAGGAGCTGATGCACAGCCTCAAAGGCCGCTTCACGATCGTGATCGTCACTCACAACATGCAGCAGGCGGCGCGCGTCGCCGACCGCACCGCCTTCTTCAGCCTCGAGACCGGCGGCGAGAAACCGGTAGGCGCGCTGATCGAGGTCGACGAGACCGAGAAGATCTTCGCCGACCCCCGCGACCCCCGCACCCGCGACTACGTAACCGGCCGCTTCGGCTAACAGGCGCGCGTCGGTAAGGCGTCCGGTCGTTCTCCGCGGGAATTGAGTCGCACGCCGCTTGGCGGCTTAGCTCCGATGATGCTGCCCGCCTATGGCGGGCAAATATCGGATTGCATTTCCGCCGCTTCGCGAACATTCCCGCGGAGAACGACCGGACGCCTCTCCACCCGCACCCAGCTACGGCTGAGCCCACGAAAGCTGTTTCAGCTTAGGCGTCCGCCGGAGCACTGTTGCTGGGAGGGGGCGGGTATTCCCCGACGACCGGCGTCCTGTTACTCGCCCCAACCACTCCCACGGCAGCCAGAGACGATGTGGCGAGTAACCCAGGGAGGAGGGGAATACCCGCCCCCTCCCTACGGCGGACCTTCGTCCCTCAGCGCTTGAGGATCTCGTCGCCGGACACTTGGGCCATCAGCGGTTTGCCGCACTGCCAGCAGAAGGTGGCGCCGCTGGAGTGGGGGGCGCCGCAGCTGGTGCAGGCGCCGGCGGTGCCGGTCTCCTCCATGCGCAGGATCCGCTCGACCTCGCTCAGCTCGGCGTCGGCGTCCTGCAGCGGCACCGCCCGTTTGACGATCACCTCGACGTTGATGCTGTTGCGGCTGATCATCTCGTAGACGAGCCCGCCGAGGTCCCACTGCAGCTCGGCCACCCGGGCGACCAGTTGCTCGCGCCGGCGCTTGAGGTCGACGATGAGCTCTTCGCCGTAGGCGGAGTTGAGCGAAGGGGGCACTGCGCCGTTGCCGGCGGTCGGTTGAGCGTCGGCCGGCAAGTTGTTGCGGCGCAGCCGCTGCGGCAGCCTCATTCGAAGAAGTTCCCTTCGAATTTGCCGTTGCTGCTGCAGCCGGCGGCCTTGGGGTTGCACTTGCCGCCCAGTTCCTGTTCGGGTTCGGCCAGATGTACGTTGGGGTTCACCGGGTAGGCTTCTTCGGTCGCTTTGGTGGCGCCGGTATTGGTGGTTTCGGTCTTCTTCTTGGCCTTCGCCGCGGTCGCCGCTTTGGACTTGCTGCCGCTTTTGCCGCTCGTCGCAGTGCTCCCTTTGCCGGCTTTCGAACTGGGAGTGGTCGAAGCTTCGGTTGCGCCGCCGGCAGACGTAGTGATAACCGTCGGCTGCGCCACGGGTTGAGCGCTGTTTTCCCCGGAGCGGCCGATCAGGACGCCGACGCCGATCGCGAGTACCAGCGTGGCGACGCCGGCGACCAGGGAGGCGTTGGCGGACATGAACGGGCGGCGGTCCGGTGGCGGCGGTGGCGCCGCGGGGGCGGCGTCCGGCTGCGGCTGCTTGGCTGCGTCCATGAAGACGACCGCGTCCATGAAGGGGAGGCGGGGATCGCCGCGGCGCTGCCCGCAGTTGAGGCAGTAACGCTGGTCGGCGAGCATGGGGGAGCCGCAGGCAGGGCACTGGTCCCCGCCTGCGGCAGGCACAGAGGAGGTGACAGGGGTCACCGGCGGTCTCGCTCGTTCGGGACCAGCAGTCACGCTGTCCATCTTCTGGGTCGCCCCCGGGGCAGCGTGTTTAAGAGTTGTGAAGGGAACTCAGGATTTTCACATCCTGGTAACGGTGCGAAGTCGGCGTGGGGCGATACTCGCGCTGCTCAGTGGCCACGACGACAGACGACCAGAAAGCGGGTTTCCGCACCTGCAAGCAGTGCGGAGCCGAGCGGGCTCTCGACCAGCGCTACTGCATCTCCTGCGGCGCCCGGCTCGGCTCGTTGCCGGCGGCGATCAAAGGGCAGCTCGGGCGCATGGTCAGCGGAGCCGCCGCCGGCGTCGCCGCGGTGGACTCCGCCAAGCCGGAGAAGTACGACGGCTGGCCTTTCAAGCGATCCGAGTTCATGCCCTCGCCACGCACCGCGGCCGCGGCCGTGCTGGTGATGCTGGGGCTGGGGGTGGCGCTCGGGTCGGTAACGCAGCAGGTGGCCCAGAGCGCCGGCTTCAGCACGATCTTGCTCGAATCCCCACCGCCCGCCGAAGAAGAAGAAGCGCCGGAAGTCGCCAGCACCGAACCGGAAGCCGAAGAAACGACCGAATCCGCGCCGGCCCCCGCTCCGCCGCCTCCGGCCCCGCAGGAAAAGCCGTTGCTGGAAGAACCGCTCCCTTCGGAACCGCCGTCGAAGGCGCCGCCGGAACTGCCGGAACCTCCCCCGGGCATGCCGGAAATCAAACACGTCTTCGTGATCATGCTGGGCGAAGGCGGCTATGAAGAAACCTTCGGCAAAGCCTCGCAATCGAAATTCCTCAGCGAAGAACTGCCGGCGCAGGGCGAGCTCCTCAGCAACTACTACGCGGTGACCAAAGGCCAGCTGGCGAATGAGATCGCGCTGCTGAGCGGCCAGGGCCCGACGCCGGAAACGCAGGCGAACTGCCCCAACTACGGCGACGTGGCGCCCGGTGCCGAATCGGCCGAAGGCCAGGTCGAAGGGAACGGCTGCGTGTACCCGGCGACGACCAAAACGCTGCCCGGGCAGCTGGCGGAAGCGAAACTGAAGTGGAAGGCATACGTCGAAGGCAGCGAAGACGGCGTCGCGCCTGGACAGCCGACGACCTGCCGACATCCCGCGCCGGGGACGCCCGACCCCAACCAGGTCACGACCCCGGAAGACGCCTACGTCACCTGGCGCAACCCCTTCGTCTACTTCCACTCGATCATCGACAGGCCCGAATGCGCCAAAGCCGACGTCGGCCTGCCGCAGCTGGCGACGGACCTGAAGCTGGAAGCGAAAAAGTTCCCCGCGCTCGCCTACATCTCTCCCAGCCCCGCCTCCTCACCCGAAGAATTCCTCAAGACGGTCGTACCTGAGATCAAAGAATCGCTCGCCTACAAGGACGGCGGCATGCTCCTGATCACCTTTGCGCAGGCGCCGCAGGAAGGCGAAAAGGCGGACGAAAGCGGCTGCTGCAACGACCCCGTCTTCCCCAACCTGCCGCCCCCCGCCGGCGAAGCGCCGGTGACCGGGCCGGTGCGGGAAACCGGCGGCGGCGGTCGCGTCGGATTGCTCCTGCTCTCGCCCTACGTCGAACCCGGCACCACCAGCGAAACCTATTTCAACCACTTCTCGATCCTGGTCACGATCGAGGAACTGTTCGGCCTCGAACGGATCGGCTACGGCACCGAACCGGCCCTGACCGGCTTCGACGAATCGATCTTCAACGCCGGCAGCTGAACGAGTCCGCGTCAATGCGCCTATACGACGCATTAGCGCGGACTCGCGGCGTCAGTCCAGCAGGATCAGCAGGGCGGTGAGCAGGCCGAGGGCCGTGCCACTGGCGGTGAGGGCGATCAGCGGCCAGGCGGCGGCTTCGTGGAAGCGGCCCTCGCGCAGCGCCTTTTCCATCGCGTTGCGGTTGGCGGTCCCGTAGGCGAGCGCGAAGATCCCCCAGAGGGCGAAGCCGACGCCCGCGACGACGTAGGGCCAGGTCGAGGCGGTCTTGCTCAGCTCCGGCACCACCCGGCCGACGCCCAGCGCCACGGCCAGCGCCGTCAGCCCCGTCCGCCACCAGGCGAGCTGCGTCCGCTCGCCCGCCAGGTAGGTGCGGCGGCTGGCGTCGACCAGCTGCGCCGGGTTCGGGTCAGGCTTGAGAGGCTCGTTCTGCATCAAATTCTGGTTCTACCACGACCAGAATTTGATGCAGTTCGCCTATTGGGGCTGGGCGGCCGGTGCCGCCTCGCGGATTCCCCAGCGCTCATGAAGGCGGCGCAGCGGCGCCGGCGCCCACCAGTTCCATTTGCCGAGCAGCTCCATCAGCGCGGGGACCAGCAGGGCGCGGATGATGCTGGCGTCGATCAGCACCGCCAGCGCCGTGCCGACGCCGTTCTCCTTGATGAAGATGATCTGCGAGGTGGCGAAGGCGAACATCGCAACCGCGAAGAGCAGCGCCGCGGCGGTGACGATCCGCCCGGTTCGCTCCAGCCCCATCGCCACCGACTCCGAGTCCGAGGCGCCGTTGTCGCGCGCCTCCTTGATCCGCGAGAGCAGGAACACCGCGTAGTCGGTGGAGAGGCCGAAGGCGACGGCGAAGAGGAGGATCGGCATCGTCTGCTCGATCGCCCCCGGGCTGCTGTAGCTGAGGAAGCTTTCGAGCCGGCCGTCCTGGAAGATCAGCACCAGCAGGCCGAAGACGGCGCTGAGGTTGAGGAAGTTCATCAGCAGCGACTTCACCGGCAGCACCACCGAGCCGGTCATCAGGAAGAGGATGACCAGCGTGGCGAGGACGATGATCGCCAGCGCGTAGGGCAGGTGCTGGGCGAGGCTCGACTGGAAGTCGATGAAGTCGGCAGTGCCGCCGCTGACCAGCGCCGTCGTCCCGCGCGGCGTCGGCAGGTTGCGGATCGCCTTCACCGTCGTCTGGCTGGCGTCGGAGGCGAAGGGGTGGGTGGAGACCGCCTGCAGCGCGGTGACCCCGGAGGCGAGCGGCTGCGGCGGCGCCACTTCGGCGACGCCCGGGACCCGGCGCACCTCGGCCGCGAAGGCAGCCGCCGCTTTCGGGCCGCCGCCTTCGAGGTCGATCCAGATCGGGGTTTCGTGGTAGGGCGGGAACTGCTGGCTGACGGTGTCGTAAGCCTGCCGGGCGCTGGCCGACTTCGGCAGCACGGTCGGGTCGACGGTGTTGAACTTGATGCTGAGGAAGGGCAGGCCGAGCAGGATCAGGAAGGCGGCGCTCAGCGTCGCGACCGGGATCGGCCGCCGCATCACGAAGCGCGAGAGCCGGTACCAGAAGCCCGCCTGCGCGGCCCGGGCGTCGGCCTCAGCGCGGCGCTGGAGGAACTTCGGCGCTCCCGCGTTGACCCGCCGGCCCAGCAGCGTCAGCACCGCCGGCAGCACGGTCAGCGAGATCGTCGCCGCGAACAGCGCCACCAGCGAGCCACCCAGTCCCATCGAGTAGAGGAAGCGTTGCGGGAAGACGAGCAGCGAGGCGAGCGCCGCAGCGACGGTCAGCGAGGAGAAGAAGACGGTGCGCCCGGAGGTGGCGAGCACGCGCCGCATCGCCGCCAGCCCCGGCCCGTCCTTGGCGATCTCCTCGCGGTAGCGGGAGACGATGAAGAGGCTGTAGTCGATCGCCAGCCCCAGCCCCAGCGCCGTCGTCAGGTTGAGGGCGAAGATCGAGATCGAGGCGAATTCGCTGGCGACGCGGAGGATGAGGAAGGTGCCGACGATCGCCAGGCCGCCGATCATCAGCGGCAGCACCGAGGCGACGAGGCTGCGGAAGAAGAGCAGCGAGAGCAGGAAGAGCAGCGGGAAGGCGAGCATCTCCGCCTTGCGCAGGTCTTCCTCGACCTGCTTGTTGACCTGCTCCTGGGCGACCGACGGACCGCCGACGACCACGCCGGGGTGGGTGGAGAGCTGGTCGGCGATGTCGGCGCCGTCTTCCTGGGCCTGCTTGTCGTTGGTCGTCTTCAGGGCGACCGCGAAGTAGGTGCTCTGGCCGTCGCGGGAGACGAAAGCGCGGGAGCGCGTGTCGTAGTAGCCGGTTACCGAGGCGACGTCGCTGCGTTCGCGCACTTCGTTCTCCAGCGCCAACACGCGTCGCCGCGTCGCCGGCCGCGCCACCGGCGCGTTTTCGACCACCGCGATCACCGCCGGCACCCGCAGCCCCGCTTCCTGGAGCCGGTCCATCGCCTTCACCGTCTCGGTCGCCGGGTCTTCGGCGCCGTAGGGGTCGAGACGGCTGGCGACGCCGCCGCCGATCACGCCCGCGACCAGGAAGAAGGCGATCGCCAGCAGGCCGATCCGCTTCGCGTTGCCGTCGGCCAGCCGGGCCAGGGAGTCGAACATCAGCTGCTCCTTTCCTCGGGGGAGGCGAGGATCTCCGCCTCCATCCGCTCGCACCAGTCCGCATACCACTTGGTGATCTCGATGCCCCCCTCGAGGACCGTCCTCGGGAAGAGCTCCATCTCGCCTTTCATCTCCTTGATCGCCCGCAGCCGCGCGTTGGCCTCGAGGCGCTGGGCGCGCATCGCCCGCAAAATCTCCAGCGCCTCCTCCCGCTCCAGCGCCCCGGCGAAGAACAGCTTCAGCAGCCCTTCGTCACGCGTCTCCAGCACCTGCGGCGGCTGCCGCAGCCAGCCCCGCAGCTCCTCCTCGCCGTCGGCGGTGATCTCGTAAACAGTCCGCTTGCGCCCCCCGGTAGGCCGCTCGGACCCGACGATCAACCCCGCCTCCGCCAGCCGCTTCAGCTCCGGATAGATCTGCCCGTAGCTCGCCGCCCAGAAGAACCGGGTCGAGTTGTCAACCAGCGCTTTGATCTCGTACCCCGACCGCGCTTCCTTGCGGACCATCCCAAGGATCACATAGGCAGTAGCGCTCAGTTCCATGTATCAGAATTATATATCAAAAAGATAGATCTGCAAGTTCGATTAGCTGCGCACAGACAAAGAATAGTCAGACAAGAGATTGCAAAATTAGATAGAATTGACCTGCTTCGCCTAGGCGAAGCAGCAGCCCCCGTAGCTCAGCGTGGACAGAGCATCCATCTCGCAGTGGAAGGTCCCGGGTTCGAATCCCGGCGGGGGCGCTAACTCTGACGTGGTCGAACTACGGCAAAGAGAAAGGCCAGGACGCGCCAACGCCCGGGCTTTGGCTACGCCCTCACCTTATGCTTCTTGCAGTGTTGACGGTGGAGGAACTTGAAAGCGCCCTTCACGCTGGCTACGAGGGACGCGGGTTTGAGCTAAAGGGGCCGGGGAGAAGCGACGACAAGCGGTTCTTGGCGAAGATTGCACGGGCAGCGCTCAGCATGGGAAATCTGCGCGACGGTGGCCATGTGGTTATCGGGATCGATGACGAGAAACCGCAAGACATGCTGCCCGGTCTCAATGGGGATGAGCTGGCAACGTGGCTTGCCTACGACGATGTATCCGGGCGACTAGCTGCCTACTGCGATCCGCCCATCAGCTTCGACCTAGTCCACTTAACCGTAGCGACGGGCGTGAGTGTCGTCGTGGTCCAGGTTCATGAGTTTGCCGATATTCCTCACCTCTGCGCCCGTGAATACCCCGATGTTTTGCGTGCCGGTGCCTTGTACATCCGGTCGCGAAAGATGCCCGAGACGGCTGAGGTTGCGTCGTCAGTCGAGATGCGAGAGATCCTCGACCTAGCAGCGCAGAAGCGCTTGCGGGCATACATCGAGATGGCGGAGAGAGCTGGCGTCGGTTTCTCGATCGGTGAATCTGGTGCCGCAGGACGCAATGTCGATAGCAAGCAGTTTGAGCAGCAGGTCCGGCGGGTGTGGGATGACTGAGCTGACCGACAAGGTCCGCTCTCGCGGCCACTGGGAAGTAGCGATCAGACCAGCAACTTTCGTGGCCGACCGAGTCCCTTACGAGCAGCTTGATGAGGTTGTTCCATCGGTCGAGGTCAGGATGCGCGGATGGCCTGTTCCGTATGTCAACTACGGGCGCGATGCAGTGCTCCGCGGAGACGACTGGGTTGGCCAAGACATAGATGCGACCGTGGTCGACCAATACGAGGCCTGGCGTTTTTTCGCGAGTGGCCAGTTCGCACACCTCCGGTCAGTATCGGCGGACTGGCGCAGCGGGTCCGAGGCACTGCGAGTCCCGGAGGGCTTCAAGTCATTGATAGAGGTCTGGGAGATTCTTTTCTACTTGACCGAGGTTTTCGAGTTCGCGGCACGCTTGGCGCTAAGCCCTGGCGGTGACGAGCAAATGGTCATCTCTGCTTCCCTATACGACCTTGAGGATCGAGGGCTAATTGTCGGGCAGCGCAATCGCGCAGAGTTCATGGCTCCGCAGC
>JBQCHH010000077.1:0-106927 GCA_051954855.1 Solirubrobacterales bacterium
CTCACTCGGTATAGGGGACGGGTATCCCCCGACCTCCCTGGGTTACTCGCCAGAGGCGCTACTGGCTGACCGCGAACGTCGCTGGTGCGAGTAACAGGACGCCGGTCGGCCGGGGGATACCCGTCCCCTTAGCGACAGCGCTCCGGCAGACGCTGTCCACCGAAACCGCAACAACCCGTGCTGTACACGGGTTCATGCGGTTTCGGTGAGCTGAACAGCTGTCGAACTCTCGGCCGTCTTGGATTCAGCCAGCAGGCGAGTGAAGAGGACCGCCGGACTCCCGTACCGAGCGGGGTTTGTCTCGGATGCTCAGGCGGCCGAGGAGCCGGCCCAGGCGCCGTAGAGCTTGGCGTAGGCGCCGTTCGCCGCGATCAGCTCGTCGTGCGTCCCCTGCTCTGCGATCTTGCCGCCTTCGAGGACGACGATCTTGCCGGCGCGGCGGATGGTGGAGAGCCGGTGGGCGATGACGATCGCGGTGCGGCCGTGGAGCAGGCGCTCGAGGCCGCGCTCGATCGTCTTCTCGGTGCGGACGTCGACGTTGGAGGTCGCCTCGTCGAGGATCAGGATGCGCGGCTCGGCGAGCAGGGCGCGGGCGAAGGCGACGAGCTGGCGCTGGCCGGCCGAGAGCTGGATGCCGCGCTCGCCGACCTCGGTGTCGAGCCCGTCGGGCAGGGCCGCGATGAAGTCGGTGGCGCCGACCGCGGCAATCGCCGCGTCGATCTCGCCCTCGCTCGCCTCGGGACGGCCGAATGCGACGTTTTCGCGGACGCTGCCGGAGAAGAGGAAGCCCTCCTGGGGCACGATTCCAAGCTGCCGCCGCAGCGCCCGCTGCTGGACGCCGCGCAGGTCGTGGCCGTCGACCCGCACCGTCCCCTGCTGCGGGTCGTAGAAGCGTGCGACCAGCTTCGCGAAGGTCGACTTGCCCGCCCCGGTGGCGCCGACCAGCGCCAGCGTCTGTCCCGGCGGCACGTGCAGGTCGACGTCGCGCAGCGCCCAGGTCTCCTCGTCGGGCCGCTCGCCGTCGGCGCTGTCCCCTTCGGCGTAGGAGAACCAGACCCCGTCCAGCTCGATCTCGCCGCGCAGCGTCCCCGGGTCGATCGCCCCCGGCGCGTCGACCATGTCGGCCGGGGTGTCGAGCAGGTCGAAGATCTTGTCCAGCGCCGCCATCCCCTGCTGGTAGGTCGTGTAGAGGTTGGAGAGTTCCTGGATCGGTTCGAAGAAGCGGGTCAGGTAGCCGACGAAGGCGACGACGACGCCGACTTCGATCGCCCCGTCGATCGCCTGGGTGCCGCCGTAGAGCAGGATCACCGCGGTCCCCACCGCCGCCAGCAGTTCGGCCGCCGGGAAGTAGGAGGCGTTGAGGTAGACCGTCCGCATGTTGACGTCGCGGTTGAGCTCGTTCAGCTCGGTCATCGTCGCCAGGTGGCGCGGCTCCTGGCCGAAGCTGCGCACCACCCGCACCCCGCTCAGCGTTTCCTGCAGGTAGGCGGTGATCGCGGCGATCCGCTCCCGCGTCGCCCGGTAGGCGCCGGCCGAGACGATCCGGAAGATGAGGCTGGCGATCGCCAGCAGCGGGAAGGTGAGGAAGGTGATCAGCGCCAGCTTGAGGTCGAGGACGAGCAGGATCACGACCACCCCGACCAGGGTCAGGGTGCTGTTGAAGATCGTCACCACCCCGTTGGTGACGAGCTGCTGGAGCGCTTCGACGTCGTTGGTCATCCGCGAGATCAGCACCCCCGGGCTGCGGCGGGTGAAGAAGCCGATCGACATCGCCTGCAGGTGGGTGAAGATCCGCTCGCGCAGGTCCTGCAGCGCCCGCGTGCCGACCCAGCCGACGAGATAGGTCTCCCAGTAGGTGGCGACCGCGTAGACGACGGCGGCGGCGACGAAGGCGGCGACGATCAGGTCGAGCGTGGCGAGGTCGCCGGCGCGGATGCCGCTGTCGATTGCCTTCCCGACCAGGTACGGGGGCAGGAGGCCGGCCGCGGTCTCGAGCAGGAGCGCCGTGAACATCAGCGCCATCCGGCCGCGGTAGGGCCGCAGCAGCCCGATCATCCAGCGCACCTTGCGCGCCCGCTGGTCCTGTCCGCGCACGAGCCGCCAAAGGTCGATCGCGAGGTTCTTTACGGACGTCAGGCGACCGAGAGGAACCGCGGGATCGTACCCGGGTCGGCGATCGGCGCTCACAGCCGCGCCACCTCCTCGCGCTCTTCGAGGTCGCGCTGGAGGAAGACCGAATCGGCGAGGCCGTGCTCGGCGATCTCGCGGTAGAAGCCGCAGCCCTCCATCAGCTCCTCGTGGCTGCCGCGGTCGACGATCGTGCCGGCGTCCATCACCACCACCTCGTCGGCGAGCGAGATCGTCGAGAGGCGGTGGGCGATGATCAAGGTCGTGCGCCCGGCCATCGCCTCGCGCAGGCCGGCTTTGATCGCCGCCTCGGTGGTCGCGTCGACCGAGGAGGTGGCGTCGTCGAGGATGAGGATGCGCGGGTCGGCGAGCAGGGCGCGGGCGATCGCCACCCGCTGGCGCTGGCCGCCGGAGAGGGTGAGTCCGCGCTCGCCGACGCGGGTCTCGTAGCCGCCGGGCAGCTCGCGGATGAAGGCGTCGGCCTGGGCCCGCCGCGCCGCCGCTTCGATCTGCTCCAGCGTCGCCGCCTGGTTGGCGTAGGCGATGTTGGCGGCGACCGTGTCGGTGAAGAGGAAGCTGTCGTCGGCGACGAAGGCGATCTGCGAGCGCAGCGAGCCGAGGTCGACCCCGCGCACGTCGGCGCCGTCGACCAGGACCGAGCCCTCGCTGGGGTCATACAGCCGCGCCACGAGACCGACCAGGCTGGTCTTCCCCGACCCCGACGGCCCCACCAGCGCCACCGTCTTCCCCGCCTCCACCGCGAGATCGACGCCGGTCAGGGCGGGGGAGGCGCCGTCGTAGCGAAGGGTGACGCCGCGGAGCTCGACGGCGCCGCCGCCGGCCGGCAGCGCTGGGGCTCCGGGGGGGCTCTGGATCGCCGGCCGGCGGTCAAGGATCTCGAACATTCGGTTGCCGGAGGCGATGGCGCGCTGGGCCATTCCCATCGCCATTCCCAGCGCCCGCATCGGCCCCGCCAGCATCTGGACGTAGGTGTAGAAGGCGACGAAGGCGCCGAGGCTGAGGCTGCCGTCGACCACCTGGCGACCGCCGATCAGCAGCACCAGCGCCACCCCGAACTGCGGCAGCAGCCCGATCAGCGGCGAGAAGAAGGCCTGCAGCCGGGTCGCGTAGACGCTCTGGTCGAAGACGCGGCCGACCGCGCGCTGGAAACGGTGGAGCTGGTGCTCCTCGCGGGCGAAGGCCTTGACGATGCGGATCCCGGAGACGTTCTCCTCCGCCTCCGCGGTCAGTTCGGCGACCCGCTGCTGCACCTCCTGCTGAGCCGGCCGCGAGGTCAGGTTGTAGCGCGAGGCGGCGAGGATCACGAACGGCGCCGGGGCCAGCGCCAGCAGCGCCAGCAGCGGGTTGACCACGATCATCACAATCGCTGCGAGGACGATCGTCAGCAGGCTCTGGGTGATGAAGACGAGCCCGTAGCCGAGGAAGAAGCGGATCGATTGCAGGTCGACCGTCGCCCGCGACATCAGCTGGCCGGTCTGCTGGCTGTCGAAGAAGCCGAGGTCGAGCCGCTGCAGGTGCGCGTAGAACTGCTGGCGCAGGTCGAATTCGACCGCCAGCGAGACCTTGCCCGCAACCAGCCGCCGCACCACGGTCAGCCCCATTCGCAGGATCCCGGCGCCGACGATCGCCAACGCCAGCGGCAGCAGGTCGGGCTTGTTGCCGTCCTTGATCGCGTTGACGGCGCGCCCGATCAGCAGCGGGATCAGCACCGTCATCCCCATCGCCATCCAGGCGAACACCAGCGAGCCCCACAGCTGCGTCCGATAGGGACGCAGGTAACCCATCAGCCGCCGGTAGGTTCGCACCCACTCACTATACAAAGTGAAGTATTGACGCCGACGGGCCTAAAACGGTCCTATGTAGACCGAAATCGGCCCGTCGGCCGCCCGTCCGGCCGGTTATTCGAGGCGCGCTGCGGCCTTGGCGCTGGGGACTTTGCCGGGCGCGCAGGGTTTGGGGCCGTGGCCGGGGCGGGGGAGGATCTGGAAGTTGGTGACGTCGTGGAACTGGGTGGGGGCGCCGTTGTTCTGGGCGAGGTTGACGATCAGGCGGTAGAAGCCGGGGGGGAGGCCGTGGTAGTAGATCTCCGGCCGGGTGGCGGGGGAATAGCTGCCGGCGCTGCCGATCCGCTCCGCGAGGATGCCGTTGGGGCCGGCGTAGCGGGCGTAGTCGAACGATTTCCCGACCAGGCGGCCGTGCCCGAGCGGGCTGTTGATCGCCGTTTCGAGCTTTTTCGGATCGACGCAGTCGGGTACCCGGTTGAGGCTGAAGCGGAGGTTGCCCTCACCGAGCTGCGGTTCGCCGCCGAGATGGCGCGGCGCCAGCTCGAAGTTCTCGACCGCGACCTTGACCACCACCGCGTGGCTGGTCTGGCGGGCGCCGTTGCGGGGAGAGATGATTTCGACCACGGGTTCGCCCGGCAGCCGCGACGTTTCGGCCGCTTTGCTGTTGGAGCTTGCGTGACCGCCGAAGACCAGGGCGAGCGTTACGGCGACGGCGGCAAGCGCGACCGCCGCCAAGGTTGCTTTCCTCACCCGCATCGAAGCGGGAAGATTACGCGGATGCGGCGGATCTCAATGCCCCGGGTAGGGCCGGGCGCGCTCGTCCTGCTCGCGCTTGCGCTGCTGCTCTCGCCTGCGCCCGCCGCCGCCTCCACTCGCGGCCTCGCCGGCGACGTCGACGTCTTCGCCGGCACCAGGCCCGGTCCCGGCACCTTCGGCGGCGGCCATAACTTCCCGGGTGCGGCGCTGCCGTTCGGGATGGTCCAGTGGAGCCCCGACACCACGCCCGCGGCGCCGCACTCCGGCGGCTACGATTACCGCGACCACCACCTCTCCGGCTTCAGCCTCACCCACCTCAGCGGCGCCGGTTGCGCCCTCTACGGCGATTTCCCGTTCCTGCCGACGACCGAGCCGCTGGAAAGCTCTCCGGCGGCACCGGGCGGCGGGCTGGACGGCCAGTTCCAGCCGGGATTCTCCCACGGCCAAGAGCACGGCCGCCCGGGCTTCTACTCGGTCCGGCTCAACCCGGTCGACGGCGGCGCGATCGGCGTCGCCCTCACCGCCACCACCCGCACCGGGATGGCGCGCTTCGCCTTCCCGCCGGGCAGCGACGCCAGCGTGCTGATCAACGCCGGCGGCAGCGCCCAGCCCGACGACCTCGCCGCGGTCTCGATCGACCCGGCCCGGGACGAAATCACCGGCACCGCTTCCAGCGGCCTCTTCTGCGGCCAGCGGCCGCGCTACAAGGTCTACTTCGCCGCCGTCTTCAACCGGCCCTTTGCGGCCTACGGCACCTGGCGCGAAGGCACGCTCGAACCGGGCGGCATCGCCGCCGAAGACGTCGCGGCGCCGCCCGCGAATCCGACGACGACCGCCCAGGCCGGTGCCTACGCCAGCTTCGACACCAGCCGCAACCCCGTCGTCAGCGTCCGCGTCGGCGTTTCCTTCGTCAGCGTCGAAGGCGCCCGCGCCAACCTCGCCGCCGAGAGCGGCGACGCCGGCTTCCGGACCATCGCCGCCGATGCCACCCGCCGCTGGAACCAGGCGCTGGGGCGCGTCCGGGTCAGCGGCGGCTCGCGCCGCCACCTCGACACCTTCTACACCGCGCTCTACCACGCGCTGCTGGCGCCGCGCACCTTCAATGACGCCGACGGCGCCTACCTCGGCATGGACGGCGCCCTCCACCGCGTCCACGGCCGCACCCAGTACGCCGACTTCTCCGGCTGGGACGTCTACCGCAGCGAGATCCCGCTGCTGGCGATGCTGGTGCCGAAGCGGGCGAGCGACATGATGCGCTCGCTGCTCGCCGACGCCGCCCAGAGCGGCTGTCTGCCGCGCTGGCCCTACGCGGCCGGCCAGAGCATGACGATGGTCGGCGACCCGGCCGACCCGATCCTCGCCGCCGCCGAAGCCTTCGGCGCCCGCTTCGACCGCGAAGCCGCGCTGGCGGCGATGGTGCGGGGGGCGAGCGAAGTCTGCCGCAGCGCCAACGGCGAATACGTCGAGCGGCAGGGGCTGGCGTCGTACCTGCAACTCGGCTACGTCCCCTTCGACGAAGACACCAACACCCGCAACGCGAACTCGATCTACGGCAACCCGGAAGCCGTCTGGGGCTCGGCGGCGACGACGCTCGAGTATGCGCTCGACGACTTCGCGATCGCCCGCCTCGCCGCTCGCGCCGGCGACCGCGCCACCTACCTCGCCTTCATCCGCCGCGCCGCCAACTGGCGCCGCCTCTTCGACCCCGCCAGCGGGATGGTCGAGCCCCGTTACGCCGGCGGTGCCTTCCCGGAACCCTACGACGACCTCAACGGCGGCGGCTTCGTCGAGGGGGACTCGGCTCAGTACACGTGGATGGTCCCGCAGGACCCGCGCGGGTTGTTCGCGGCGATGGGGGGGCGCGCCCGGGCGGCGCGGCGACTGGCCTTCTTCCTCCGCGACCTCAACGCCGGCCCGGGCGGCACCCACACCGACCACGCCCTGCTCGGCAACGAGCCGACCCTGCACACGCCCTGGCTGTTCGACTGGCTGGGGCAGCCGTACCGCACGCAGGAAGCGGTGCGACGCGGGCTGACGCTCTACCGCCCGGCCCCGGACGGCTACCCGGGCAACGATGACCTGGGGACGCTCTCGGCCTGGTACGTGTTCGGCGCCCTCGGCCTCTACCCGGTGACGCCCGGCAGCGGCACGCTGGCGATCGCCAGCCCGCTCTTCCGCCGCGCCGAGATCCGCCTGCCGCACCGCCGCCGCGCGGTGATCACGACCTCCGGCCGCGGCATCTACGTCCAGTCGCTGCGCCTCGGCGGGCGCCGGCAAGGCCAACCCTGGACGACCTACTGCGCCCTCGCCGGCGGCGCCGACCTCAGCTTCGAGCTCGGCCGCCGTCCGAACCGCCGCTGGGGCGCCGCTGTTGCCGCGGCCCCGCCGTCGTTCGGCCCGCGCCGGCCATTCCCGCATGGTTCCTGCGCCCCTTGACGGGTAGCAGGGATTTTTAGGAATCCCTTAGCGGTCGTTCAGGGACGACTGAGCGAGGAAATCCAATCTCCAGAGCAGTGGACACCCTTGCGCCCACCGTCGCGCCACCCCGATTTCCATCGACGGCGAAGAGCGAGGCCCGGCCCCGCAGCTTCGCCCTGCCCGCCATCCTCGCGGGCCTGATCGGCGCCGCGGCGGTGCTGCGCTTCGCCACCCTCGGCCTCCAGAGCTACCACCACGACGAGGTGATCACGGCGATGCGGGTGCTCCCCGGCAGCCTCTCCCACCTCTTCCACGAGGTCCGGGTCAGCGAGTCGAACCCGCCGCTCTATTACCTCCTCGCCTGGGGCTGGGCGAAGGTCTTCGGCCTCGGCGAAGTCGGTCTGCGCTCGCTTTCGGCTCTGCTCGGGGTGGCGGTGGTCCCGGTCGCCTATCTGATCGGCCGCGAGCTCTCGAGTCGGCGCACCGGGCTTATCCTCGCCGGCTTCGTCGCCTTCAACCCGATGCTGATCTGGTACTCGCAGGAGGCCCGCTCCTACGCGCTGCTGGTCTTCTTCGGCGCCCTCTCGCTCTACTTCTTCCTGCGGGCGCTGGATCGTGGCAAAGAGCGCGACCTCTGGTTCTGGGCGCTGAGCTCGGCGCTCGTCCTCTGCAGCCACTATTTCGCCTTCTTCCTGGTGGCGATCGAGGCGGCCTGGCTGCTGAGGGCATGGCGGGACCGCCTGCGTGCCTTTCTCCCCGCTCTGGCGGTGGTCGGCTTCGCCGGCGGCGCCCTGCTGCCGCTGGTCCTCGCCCAGGCGAACGCCACCCACATCGGCTGGATCGAAAACAGCCCCCTCGGCACCCGCTACCTGGAAGCGGGGGCCAGCTTCCTGATCGGCGAGACGGGGCACGTGATCGCCGAGCCGCCGCGCTACTCCTTTGCCCTGATCCCGGCCGCGCTGGTGGCGGCGGCGCTGTCGCTGGCCGCCTTCCACGCCGACCGCCGCGAGCGCCGAAGCCTCGCGATCGGCCTGGTCCTGGGGCTGGGCGTCGCCGGGCTTGCCGGGCTCGCCGCCCTCCTCGGCAAGGACTACGTGGTCGAGCGGAACCTGCTGCCCGCGCTGCTGCCGCTGGCGGGGGCAGTTGCGATCGGCTGCTCGCTGGCCTCCCTGCGGCGCCTGGGCGCCGTGATCGCCGTCGTGCTCTGCGCCTACTGGCTCGCCTTCGACGTCTACGTGACCCAGACCCCGAACCTGCAGCGGCCCGACTTCCGCGCCCTCTCGCAGGCGATCGGTCCGGCCAAGGTGCCGCGGGCGGTCGTCAGCTGGAAGCTCGCGGCCGACCCGGTGCGCTGGTATCTCGGCGGCCAGGCGCCGAGGATGTACGGCGGCAGCGAGCGGTTATCCGAAGTCGACGTCGTCAGCAAGCCCCATCTCGCCGCCAGGCCCGTTAACCTGCCCCCTTCCTTCCGCGAGGTGCAACGGCTGCGACTCGACCGGCTCACCCTCACCCGCTACGTCTCGAAGAAACCGATGGAACTGCGCTTCCCCCAGCTAAAGACGCTTCCGACCGGCTTTGGTGCGAACGCGGTCGTGCTCAACGGGCCCTATGGCTGGCAGGCCGGCAAGCGCGTGCGCACCAGGTCCGGTGCCGCGGGGGCTGCGCGATGAGCCCGGCAACGGGGCTCGCCTACCGGATCGGCGCCGCCGCGCGGCGGCCCGCGAGCTGGGTCCAGCTGCTCAAGTTCGGCGTCGTCGGCGGCTCCGGCTACCTGATCAACCTCGCCGTCTTCGCCGCGCTCGTCGGCCTCAACGTCCACCACACGATCGCCGCGATCGGCGCCTTCTGCGTCGCCGTCACCAACAACTTCCTCTGGAACCGCTACTGGACCTTCGGCCCGGGGGAGGGGCCGGCCCACTTCCAGGCCGCCCGCTTCTTCGCCGTCAGCCTCGCCAGCCTCGGCCTCAACCTCGCGGTCCTGGAGTTGCTTATCGCCAACCACGTCACCGGCGAACTCTCCGCCCAGGCGATTGCGGTCGCCGTGTCGATGCCGTTCAACTTCTTGGGGAACAAGCTCTGGACCTTCGCTTAGTTAGCCTTGAGTGAGGATGGCTGACGGCAGGCGAAACTACGACGCGCAGGCGATCGAGGCTGCGCGGCAGGAGGTCTGGGAGAAGCGGGGCGACTTCGAGGCGCCCAAGCCCGGCGAGGGGCAGGGGCACGTCTACGTCAAGCCCTCGAGCCCCTTCACCTCGGGCAACCTGCACATGGGGCACGTCCGCGACTACTCGCTCGGCGACGCCTACGCGCGCTTCCGCCGCGGCCGCGGCGACGCCGTCCTCTTCGGCTTCGGCTTCGACGCCTTCGGCCTGCCGGCCGAGCTGGCGGCGATCGAGCGCCAGATCCCGCCGGCCGACTGGGTCGCCCAGTGCGGCGAGCGGATGCTCGGCCAGATGAAGCGGCTCGGCTACTCCTTCGATTACGACCGCGTCTTCTACAGCTCCGACGAGGGGCAGTACCGCTGGTCGCAGTGGCTCTTCGTCACCCTGCTCGAGCACGATCTGATCTACCGCGCCGACGCCACCGTCGACTGGTGCGACACCTGCCAGACCACCCTGGCCTCGATCCAGGTCGAGGACGGCCGCTGCTGGCGCTGCCACAACGAGGTGCGGCTGATCTGGCGCCCGACCTGGTTCCTCCGCATCACCCCTTATCTGGAGGAGAACGACCGCAACATGGAGGGGCTGGAGTCCGGCGGGAAGTGGGACGACCTCTCGCTGGCGACCCAGCACTACATCCTCGGCCGCAGCGAGGGGGTCGAGCTCGACCTCGCCGGGAGCGACGGGCGCGCGCTGAGCGTCTTCACGCCGCACCGCCGCCACGCCGGTCTCGCCACCTTCGTCCTGCTTTCGCCGCGCCACCCCGAGGTCGAGGCCTGGGTCACGGACGAGGGGGTGCGCGAGGAGCTGGAGCGGATGCGCTCCGGCGGCTGGGAGCGCAGCGCCCGCGACGCCCGCTCGGTGCCGGTCCTCGACACGGGCACCACGATCGCCGGCCCCGACGGAACCGAGCTGCCGGTGATCGTCTCGCCGCTGGTCGACGCCCGCTTCGGCCCGACCGCGGCGCTGGGAATCCCCGCCGTCGACGAGGCCGACTGCGACATCGCGGCACGGCTCGATCGCGTTTCCACGGTAGAGGGAGGGGACGAGGAGGTCGCACCGGCCCCGGTCGACGGCGCCCGCGAGACCAAGCGCTACCGCGCCAACGACTTCTCGATCTCCCGCCAGCGCTCCTGGGGGACGCCGATCCCGGTCATCCTCTGCGACGAGTGCGGCCCGGTGCCGGTGCCCGAGACGGACCTGCCGGTGGTGCTCCCACGCGACATCAAACCGACCGGCGAAGGGAACCCGCTGGCCGAGCGCCCCGACTTCGTCGACGTCGAGTGCCCCAGGTGCGGCGCCGCCGCCAAGCGCGAGACCGACACTCTCGATTGCCACTTCGACGCCCTCTTCCTCTGGGTGCCGGCGGCGGTCCCGCCCGAGGCGCGCGACGAGCAGATGTTCACCCATCCCGACCTGCAGAAGTGGCTGCCGTCCGAGCGCCTGGTCGCCGGCAACGACAGCGGCGGCTTCGTCTTCGACCAGCGGGTCGTGACCAAGGCGCTGCGCGACATCGGCCCGTTCGCCTTCATGGCGGAGGGGGAGCCGTTCGCCGGCTGCCTCTTCCACGAGATGGTGATCGCCGACGGGCGCAAGATGAGCAAGCACCTCGGCAACGTCGTCAACCCCGACGAGCTGGTCGCCGAGCACGGCGCCGACACGGTGCGGCTGGCGGTGCTGTACGCGGCGGGACCGGCGAAGACGCTGAACTGGAGCGACGGCGCGGTCCGCTTCGCCGGGCGCTTCCTGCGCAACCTCTGGAACTACACGCACGAGCGCCTGGCGGCGCTGGAGGGGCTCGAGCACGACCCCGAGGCGGCGGCGGACACCGAGCACATGCGCGACCGGCTGCGGAAATGGTGCGAGAACGGCCTCGAGCGGATCACCGCCGACACCCAGGACCTGCAGATGCACAAGTCGATCCGCAACATCACCCGCCTCTTCGAGCGCATCCAGGACTTCGAGAAGCGGGTGATCAAGCGTCGCGGAGCGCTCGACCGCGCCGACGCCGAGGCCCAGATCGCCGCCCTCGTCCTCCTCGCCCGCACCCTCGTCCCCTTCGCCCCGCACATCGCCGAGGAGCTGCTGGTCGCAGCCGGCATCGAGGACAGCATCGAGTCCCTGGAGACCTGGCCCGAGACGGCCGACATTCCCGTCACCCCTCAGCCGACGCCGGCTTCGTAGCCAGCGGCTTAGGGGCGGAGCTCTGCGGTAGGGGAGGGACAGAGCTCCGGTTGACGCTCAGGGTTCAACAGCTCTCAGCGAAACCGCGAGAACCCTTGTACAGCACGGGTTCTCGCGGTTTCGCTGCGCTGAAACAGCTTGCGCACCCTGGGTCGTCGAGCTGGTGCGTGTGGAGAGCGACCGGACGCCTTCCCGAACGCGGCCCGCCGTTGGACGCTCCGGACAAAGCTGTGACAAATGGGCAAAAAGGGTTGATTGATACGCAAGTGTGTGTTATGAATTCGCTTGCCGGGCGATCAACCGGTGAAGGAGGCGGGGCTCTCGGATATGGGAAACCGCCTTGGGGTGGCAAAGGAGGACCAATCCTGAGCCAGGATCTAAATCGTCATGACGGATCCTGGTCACGTCGGCACGGCCGACGTCAGCCCCGCCTCCCTTCATCGTCCCTTCTGGTCGCTCAAGCCTTAGGCGGCCGCTTCACCTCGAAGCGGCGCGCCTTCGGCAACCAGGAGATGCCGTCGCAGAGCTCGTTCGGCTTCACCTTCAGGGCGCCGGAGAGCTTGACGATCGTGGCCAGGCGCGGCTCGCGGCCCGCGCGCTCGAGGAGCGAGACCTCGGTGCGGTGCAGGTCGCACATGTAACCGAGCTCTTCCTGGCTGATCCCGGCCTTGGCCCGGGCGCGGCGGAGGTTGACGGCAAAGCGCTCCTGGGGAGTCATCTGGGGCGATCTTCTGGATTTGATGACAGAAACTCTACAGACAAGGGATCTCTTCTAACTTTGCGCCGCCTCTCGGTTCCGCTACCTTCCCTTGTCGGGGCCTCCACGAGGAAAACCCGACTGTTTACACAGAAAGCATTGAGCAGCTGTCGAGCATGTGTTATACCCCTGCGATGTATAGGACTAGCGCCGAGAAATCGGCGGCAAAGGAGGAGTCATGAGTGACGCGGTAGATCCGCATCTCACCGAGCCCTACGGGCTCCGGACCCGCTCCTGTGCCACCGAACTCGTCTGTCGTGAGTGCGGCTACCGGACGCCGCTGCTCGATCGCGCCTTCAAGTGCCCGGCCTGCGGCGAAGGGCTCGACGTCGACTACGACTACGAGCTCGCCAAGAAGAGGATCTCGGAGCACTCCCTCGCGGAGCGTCCCTGGAACGTCTGGCGCTTCGAGGAGCTGCTGCCGATCCTCAACCGCCGCGCTCAGCAGCGGGTGGCGCAGTTCGCCGGCAAAACGCCGCTGATCCACGCCGAGCGGCTCGGCGCCGAGCTCGGCCTCAGCAACCTCTATCTCAAGGACGACTCGACCAACCGCCCCTCGCTCTCGTACAAGGATCGGGTGGTCGGGATGGCGATCGCCCGCCTGCTGGAGCTGGGCAAGGACGAGGTCGGCTGCGTCTCGACCGGCAACGTCGGCACCGCGGTCGCCTCGCTGGCGGCGCAGGCCGGCGCCAGGCCGTACATCTTCTACCCGGGGAACATGGAGAAGGGGAAGGCGAAGGCCTGCCGGGCGATGGGCGCCCAGGTGATCCAGCTCAATGCCAACTACGACCAGGCCAACCGCGCCTGCCGCGAGCTGGCGCTGGCGACCGGGATGGAGTTCGCCAACATCACCCTGCGGCCGTTCTACGCCGAGGGGGCGAAGACGATGGCCTTCGAGGTGGTCGAGGAGCTGGGCTGGAAGGCGCCGGACCACTTCGTGATCCCGGCCGCCGGCGGCACCCTCTCCTCGCGCGTCCACAAGGGCCTGGTCGAGCTGGAGAAGGTCGGCCTCGCCGAGACCGCCGCCTCGAAGATCAACATCGCCCAGGCCAGCGGCTGCTCGCCGATCGCGACCGCGATCACCGGCGGCGGCGAGATCGTCACCCAGACGCCGGAGACGGCGGCGCACTCGCTAGCGATTGGTGCTCCCGGCGACGGCAACCTGGTTGTCGATGCGGTCCGCTCCCGCGATGGCTCGGCGGCGACCGCCTCCGACGAGGAGATCTGGGGTGCGATCGACCTCCTCGGCGCGACCGAGGGCATCCTCACCGAGCCCGCCGGCGGCACCACGATCGCCTCGACCGCGAGGCTGGCCCAGGAAGGGAAGATCGGCCCCGACGACGTTGTCGTCGCGGTGATCAGCGGCAACGGCCTGAAGACCCTGCACGAGCATCCCGACAAGCCATGGCCGGAAATGGTCCCGTGCGAGGTCGGGGCGATGGAGCAGATCCTCAACGACTTCCGTCAGGCAGCGGCGGCCGCGCCGCACTGATCGGAAAGGGGGCGGGCGACCGGCGCGATCCCCGGCGCGCAGCCGGTCGCCGCGCCCCCTGCCCGCCGAACCGCATCAACTTTCCTGGCTGGCAGGCCGGAAAGTTGATGCGGTTCGCGCTTGTGGCGGCAGTTGCATAGCCTGTCAACCGTGAGCAGGCCACCGCACGTCGAGGGTGTCACCCACCACCTGGTGCGCGCTCGCGGCATCGACTTCCATTTCGCCGAAGCCGGCGGTGGCGACGACGTCGTCCTCTGCCTGCACGGCTGGCCGCAGCACTGGTACGAGTGGCGCCACCTGATGCCGGCGCTGGCGGACCGCCACCGGGTGCTGGCGCTGGACCTGCGCGGGTTCGGCTGGTCGGCGGCGCCGCCGGACGGCTACGAGAAGGAGAACCTGGCCGACGACGTGCTCGCCGTCCTCGACGAGCTGGGCCTGGAGCGGGTGAAGCTGGTCGGCCATGACTGGGGCGGCTGGATCGGCTTCCTGCTATGCCTGCGCGACCCGCAGCGCTTCGAGCGCTACCTGGCGCTCAACATCCTGCCGCCCTGGACCAGCGTCAGGGCGATGGCGCCGCACCTCTGGCGCTTCTGGTACCAGTGGCTGATCCTCAGCCCGGGGGTCGGCTACCGCCTGCACCGCAGCGGCCGCTTCATCCCCAAAGTGCTGACCGGAGCCTCGATCAGGCGCCAGGTCTGGGACCAGGCGACCCTGCACGCCTTCTCCGACAGCTTCGAAGAGCCGGAGCGCGCCCGGGCGGCGGTGCAGATGTACCGCGTCTTCAACCTGCGCGAGATGCCCGCGATCACCAAAGGCCGCTACGCGAAAGCCCGCCTCAAAGTTCCCACCCGGCTCCTCTTCGGCACCGGCGACGCTGCCCTCCGCCACGAGACCCTCAAGGGCTACGAGCGCCACGCTGACGACATGCAGGTCGAGAAAGTCGACGGCTGCGGCCACTTCATCGCAGACGAGCGCCCCGACCTAGTAGCCGCCCGCGCCCGCGAGTTCTTCGCCTAGCGAGACAAAGCGCATTCAGTAGGGAGTCTGGGTGATCCTCTTCACTCGCCTGCTGGCTGGATCGCCGCCAGCTGGCCGAGATGGGTGTCAGGCCAGAGGCGCAAAACGTTCAGAGGATCCCCCAGACTCCTCGCTACCCGCTGTCTCGAGACAGCCGGGGTGCGGAAGCTGGTTCAGCTCAACGAGACCGCGGTGCGGCGTCTGACGGGGGCTCTGTGGAGAGGGGGTGCTGGTGATGGTCTCCAGGCACTCAACATCGAGCCATAGGCGAGATGTGCCGGGAGACCATCACCGGCACCCCCTCTACGACCGGATCCGGGCCTCCTCTAGGTCGAGGTCCCGCTCGATCTGGCGCATCGTCTGGTTGCGCAGGCGTCCGGCGCCGCGGAGGGTGAGGAGCTCCTCGCGCTCGACCCCGATCAGCTCCCGGCGCAGCTCGCCGTAGTCGACGATCCGCTGTTCGCGGGCGGCGACCTCGGGGTCCTCGCCGCCGAGCACGGCCTGGCACATCCGGAAGCGGGCGCGGTAGAGGTCGCGCAGGCGCTTCAGCTGGGCCTCGCTGGCACGCTCCTCGTCCTCCATCTCGTCGAGGCGGTCAAGCGCCGACTGCGCCGCCTCCATCCGCGCCACCGCCTCTTCGTCGGACCAGCGCCGTGGGTCCTCTAGCCCCAGGGCGCGGACTATGAAGGGCAGAGAGAGGCCCTGGCCGACCAGGGTGACGAGGATCAAGACGAAGGTGAGGAAGATGATCTGCGGCCGTCCGTCGACGCTGAGCGGGACCGCCAGGGCGGCGGCGAGGGAGACGGCGCCGCGCATCCCGCTCCAGCCGACGGCGAAGCGCTGGCCGGCGGTTTCGCCCGCGTCGGAGCCCATCGCGAAGACGAAGACGAGGCGGACGCCGATCGAGGCGGCGGCGATCGCGGCCGCCGGCCCGAGCAGCTCGCTCACCCCCGAGTTGGCCTGGTTGAGCGTGTCGACGATGTCGGGCAGTTGCAGGCCGAGGAGGACGAAGAGGGTGATCTCGAGCGCGAAGACGAGGACGCCCCAGAAGGCGACGGCGTTGAGGCGGATGTCGGCGTCGAGCGAGCGGGGAGAGCGGTAGCCGGCGTAGACGCCGGCGACGACGGCGGCGAGGATCCCGGAGACGTGCAGCTCCTCGGCGCCGATGTAGGCGCCGTAGGCGGTGAGCACGGTGAGGACGATCGAGAGGCCGGAGTCCGTCTGGCGGCGGACGACGAGGTCGGAGAGGACGCCGACCGCGAGCCCGATCGCGATGCCGCCGAGGGAGACGCCGACGAATTCCAGCGCCGCGGTGCCGAAGCTGAAGGCGCCGCCGGTCGCCACCCCGACCGCGATCCGGTAGAGGACCAGCGCGGTGCCGTCGTTGATCATCGACTCGCCTTCGACCACGAGCCGCACCCGCTCGGGGGCGCCGAGGCGGCGGAAGATCGAGGTGGCGGCGACGGCGTCGGTGGGGGCGAGGACGGCGCCGAGGATCGCCGCCTCGGCCCAGTTCAAACCCGGCACCAGTTCATGGGCGACGAGGGCGACCGCGGCGGCGGCGACGAAGACGAGGCCGACCGAGAGCAGCGCCAGCGGCCGCATCACCGCCCGCAGCTCGCCCGGCGCGGTGCGCCAGCCGGCCGCGTAGACGAGCGGCGGCAGGAAGACGAGGAAGACCGTGTCGGGGTCGAGTTCGACGTCCGGCATTCCCGGGGCGACGGCGATCGCGAGGCCGCCGAGGACGAGCGCGATCGGCGCCGGGACCTTGCCGTAGTCGGCGAGCCGCACCAGCAGGGCCGCGGCGAGGATGAGGACGAAGACCGACTCGACGTTGTGCACCAGCACATAACATCGGGTCGCGTGGACGAACGGCTCTCACCTCCGCTGGAAGCGATCGATCACGTGCGCGGCGAACGCGGGGCGCCGCTGGAGCTGGTGATGTTCGGCGACTTCCAGTGTCCCTTCTGCCTCGGGGCGCAGTCGGTGCTGCGCCGCGTTCGCGAGCGGCTCGGCGAGCGGCTGCTGTTCTCCTTCCGCCACCTGCCGATCCCCGAGCGCCACCCGCTGGCGCCGCTGGCGGCGGAGGCGAGCGAGGCGGCCGCCGCGCAAGGGAGGTTCTGGGAGCTCCACGACGCCCTCTACGCGATCCAGCCGAAGCTCTCGCGCGAGACGATGCTGGAGGCGGCGCGCGACCTCGGCCTCGACACCGAGCGGATGGCGGCTGAGCTCGATGCCGGCGTCCACCGGCCGCGAGTCGAGCGCGATCTCGCCTCGGCCGCGGCCAGCGATGCCACCGGCACCCCGACCTTCTTCGTCAACGGCGCCCGCCACTTCGGCGCCTACGACGCCGGCTCGCTGATCGAGGAGCTGGAGGGGGATGGACCTGGTTGAAGGCCCTGGTCCAGCGGGTGAGCCAGGCGGCTGTCGACGTGGAGGGCACGCGCGTGTCGCAGATCGGGCCCGGGATGCTGATCCTGCTCGGGGTCGGGGTGGGGGATGGCACCGACGAGGCCGACCGGCTCGCCGAGAAGGTGCGGAAGCTGCGCATCTTCGACGACGCCGAGGGGCGGATGAACGAGCCGCTGGGCGAGCGCGAGGTTCTCTGCGTCAGCCAGTTCACCCTCTACGGCGACGCCCGCCGTGGTAACCGGCCCAGCTACGTGCAGGCGGCCCGGCCCGAGGTCGCCGAGCCGCTCTACGACCGCTTCTGCGAGCGGCTGGGGGCGAAGAAGGGCGTCTTCGGCGCTTGCATGGGCGTGGCCCTGATCAACGACGGGCCGGTGACGCTGATGCTGGAGGTGGCGCCGGCGCTCAGCGAGCCGTCAACCTGAAGGCGAGGCGGGCGAGGGCGCCGGCGCCGGCGAGCCGTTGTGGCCGCGTCTTTCCCGCTACCGAGTAGGCGAGGGTGAGCCAGCGATTGCCGCGGACGGCGTAGAGGGTGCTGTAGGCAGGAATCCAGCTGGCATAGTGATTGTGGGCGCCGCGGTCGCCGACGCCGGGCACCGCCTGCGGCACTTTGTCCGGATAGGCCGCGTTGAACTGCACCTGCTCCTCCATCCGGTATTCGTAGCGTTCCCGCGCCCGGTAGGCCGCATCGAGCGAGATCGAGACGTGCACGCCGCGCCCCTGCAACTGGCAGTGCGAGTTGGGCGGGGTGGGATCGGACGAGCGTCGTACTGTCGCGCCCACCTGCTTCTCCAGCGCCGCCGCGAGCATCCGACAATCTCCCCGGCCGATGTGCAGGCCAGTTGCCTGCTGCCCTGGATAGCTGTGGTAGAAGCGGCTGCCTCCGCTCGCGGTCGTTGAGTTCCTGCCCGAGCCTCCACACCCCGCCAACGCGAGCGCGCACAGCAACATCAACAACGGTCTCCGCAGCGCCATGCCCAAATATTGGGTTATCGCCAGCCGTCGCGGAGCACGCGGCGGGCGTTGCCGCCGAGGATCGCCTCGACCTCCTGGCGGGCGAGGCCTTTGCCCTCGAGCAGCTCGCGGACGCGGGGCAGCTGGGCCTCGCTGTCGCAGTCGTCGGGCGGGTCGGTGAAGCCGTCGAAGTCGGTGCCGATCGCGACGTGGTCCCAGCTGTCGCCGCTCCACTGGCGGATCTGCTCCATCGTCCGCCAGATCGACTCCAGGCCGGGGCCGGGATTGGCTCGGTCCAGCCAGTAGGGCATGAAGATGACGCCGACGACCCCGCCCGAGGCGGCGATCGCCCGCACGTCCTCCTCGCTGAGGTTGTAGGGGACTTCGTTCATCGACTGCGCGCCGATGTGGGAGGCGATCACGGGGCTCCGGTCGGCGACCAGCTCGTAGAGCTCTTTGCGGGCCTTCGGCGTGCAGTGGGTGACGTCGGGAATCATCCGCAGCTCGACCATCCGCTCCACCACCGCGCGGCCGGTCTCGGTCAGCCCGCGCGAGAGGTCGACTTCGGTGTCGAGCCGCCAGAAGAGGATCTTGTGCTGGTCGGCGGGGATGCCCTCGGCGTGGCCGGCGAGGTCGTTGGGGAAGAGGTGGGCGAGGGTGAGGGAGGCGACGCCGAGCTCGGCCAGGTGCTCGAGTCGTGCCAGGTGCTCGTCGCGGTCGCCCTCGGGCAGGCCCGCGCCGAGCACATGGCCGCCCTCGACGGTGTGGACGATCGCCGTCCGGCCCGCCGCCAGCGCCGCGTCGAGCTCGGCGTTGGAGCGGGCGATCTGGAAGTCGTCGTCGGCGCGCTCCACCTGGCGCTCCATCTTGTCCCGCATCAGCAGCAGGCATTCCCAGGCGTTCAGCTTCAGGAGCGTCCGGCCGCCCTTGGTGAAGTGCGCCAGCAGCCAGATCGGCGGGTTGTGGAAGTAGGCCGACTCGGGGACGTGGAGGGAGGACCACAGCATCCTCACGCCGCCCCGCTTCAGCATCTTGAAGTCGCTGAGGCTGGCCAGCGGGCAGAAGGCGTCGCCGGTGAAGTAGTGGCGGCGCAGGTCGCGGTCCCAGAGGAAAGCGTTCATCGCCGGATGGGCGTGGATGTCGGTGAGGCCGGGGAAGCCGTCGGCGCCGTTCATCGTTCAGATCGGTTCAGCTGAATAGTGAAGAAGAGCAAGGCAAGCGCGACCCTACTGCGCCGTTGCCGAACCCGCGTGTTTTGAGCGCAGATCGACGGTTCTGGATAATCGAAGCTGGATGAGCTTCCGCCGGCACGGACACGTGGCGCTTCTGCTGCTGGTCTGCGCCTTGGCTCTTGCGGGATGCGGCGGCTCGTCCGGCGGTAAGCCCCCCGACTACGCCAAGGCGCTTGAAGGCGCACCCGCTCCCCTTGCCAGTCTTTACTCCCAGCCCAACCAGCTGATACCCGGCGGGAAGGGAGCCCTTGAAAAGCGCCTGAAGCGGCTGCGCGGCTATCCGGTAGTAGTGAATCTCTGGGCTTCGTGGTGCGGCAACTGCCGTTTCGAGTTCCCGCTCCTGCAGAAGCTCTCCGCCCGCTTCGGCACCCGGGTCGCCTTTACCGGAGTCGACTCTGCGGATTCGAACGACGCCGCCACCACGTGGCTCAGGGAGTCTCCGGTTCCGTATCCCAGCTATACGGACCCTCATCATGAAATGGCGGACTCGCTCAAGGTGATCGGCCTCCCCGACACCGCCTTCTACAACAGGCGGGGAGAGCTCGTCTTTCTCAAACAGGGCCCGTACCGCGACGGCAAGGAACTCGAAGACCAGATCCAGAAGCTCCTCCTGGAAAAGTCATAAGGCAGCAGCAGTGCCGGAGGAGGGACTCGAACCCCCGACACGCGGATTATGATTCCGCTGCTCTAACCAGCTGAGCTACTCCGGCGGGGAGGGGGATGGTAGCGGTGCAAGGGACCGGCGGAGGTGGAGGTGGGTGGTCGGCGATGCGGCCGGTGCTGGTCGCGTTTCTGCTGGTCGCGGATGCTTTTGCGGTGCTGTCGCTGGCGATCGCGCACCCGCGGGGATGGGTGCCTCCGTTCATCGGCTTCGGCATCGTGCTGGTGGGGTTGGTCTGGTTCGAGATCTGGTCGATTGGACACCGGCACGACAACGACTGAGTTTCTGACGGACCGCTAGGGAGTGACAGATTGCACAAATGTCCTGCAAGTAGGGATCTTGCAGGCAAAATCAATGCAGGGGATGCACAGCGCGGTTAGGGTGGAGCCGTGCCAGCGGAACTGGACAGGGCGGTGAAGACGGTGGTCCGGCAGTGCATGGGCATCCAGCCCGGCGAGGACGTGCTGGTCGTCTGCAACCCGGTCACCGAAGAGATCGGCGCCCTGATGCGGATCGAGGCGCAAGGGGAGGGCGCCGACGCGACGCTTGCCGTGATCTCCGAGCGCGACTCGGCCGCCGCCGAGCCCCCGCAGGCCGTGGCGGCGGCGATGGCCGCGGCCGACGTGGTGCTGGCGCCGACGATCCAGTCGCTCTCCCACACCGCCGCGCGCAAAGTCGCCAGCGAAGCGGGCGTCCGCATCGGCACCCTGCCGGGCGTGACCGAAGAGATGCTGGGCCGGCTGATGACCGGCGACCTGGAGGAGATCCGCCGCCGCGGCTGGGCGGTCGTCACCGCGCTCAACCGCGGCTCCGAGGCGCGGATCACCTGCGGCCACGGCAGCGACCTGCGGATCGGCCTCGAGGGGCGCCTCGGCATCGTCGACGCCGGCGAACTCGGCAACCGCGGCGCCTTCGGCAACCTGCCCTGCGGCGAGGGCTTCATCGCCCCGCTCGAGGGGACGACGGAGGGCACGCTGGTCGTCGACGGCTCGATCGCCGGCGTCGGCCTGCTGGAGACGCCGGTCGAGCTGACCGTCCGCGCGGGCCACCTGGTCGAGGCGACCGGCGAAGACGGCGCGCAGCTGATGGAACTGCTCACCATCCACGGCGAGGACGGCACCAACGTCGCCGAGCTCGGGATCGGCACCAACGAAGAGGCGATCCTCACCGGCAACATCCTCGAGGACGAGAAGATCCTCGGCACCTGCCACGTCGCCTTCGGCGCCTCGGCGGCGATCGGCGGCACCGTCCAGGTCCCCGTCCACCTCGACTGCGTGGTGCTCGAACCGACGGTGGAAATCGACGGCGAGACGATCGTCAGCGGCGGCGAACTGCTGGTCTGAGGGCTGCGGAGCGTGCCGCCCCTGCTCGCGGTTCCAAACGCCTCCGAGGGGAGCGACGCCGAGCGGCTCGGCCGCCTCGAGCAGGCCTTCACCCGCGGCGCCACCCTGCTCGACCGCCACACCGACGCCGACCACGGCCGCACCGTCTTCACCCTGGCCGGCCGACCCGGTCCCCTGACCGAGGCGCTTGTCGCAGGGGCCGAGGAGGCGGTGGAGACGATCGACATGCACCGCTACCGCGGCGCCCACCCGGCGATCGGCGCCCTCGACGTCTGCCCGGTCGTCTGGTTCCATCGCGACGACCGCGAGGCCGCCCGCGCCGAGGCGATCGCGGTGGCGACCCAAATAGGCGGCCTCGGCGTCCCCGTCTTCCTCTACGGCGAGCTGGCGCGCGACCCCGGTCGGGCCGAGCGCGCTTATTTCCGCAACGGCGGCCTGCCGGAGCTGTGGCTGCGGATGGAGTCGGGCGAGCTGCAGCCGGACTTCGGCCCCGGCCAGCCGCACCGCACCGCCGGGGCGACGCTGGTGACGGCGCGCCCGCCGCTCGCGGCCTTCAACGTCGAGCTCGACTGCGACGATGTCGAGGTCGCCCAGGCGGTGGCGGCGGGGCTGCGTGAAGCCGGCGGCGGCCCGGCCGGGGTGCGGGCGATCGGCCTCTTGCTATCCAGCGGTCGCGCCCAGGTCTCGACCAACGTCCACGACCCGCTCAGCGTGCCGCTGGCGGAGATCGTCGAGCGGGTGCGGCAACTGGCGGCGCCGCTGGGCGCGCGCCCGGTCGAGGCCGAGCTGATCGGCCTGATCCCGCAGGAAGCCCTCGCCGGCTACCCCGCCGACGTGCCGCTGCGCGACTTCGACCCGGCGCGCCACACGATCGAGGCGAGGCTCGCAACGCCAACCGACTAGATTTCGAACTGCATCAACTTTCCGGGCCAGGAAGCGGGAAAGTTGATGCAGTTCGCTCAGGACGTTCTCTTTATGGCTCAGACGAGGAAAAAGCGCCAGCGCAAGCGCCGCGGCACGCAGGGCGGCCGGGTTGACGCGAACCCGCGCCGCAGCAAACCGCGCAGCCGCGCCGAGGCGAAATCGCAGGCGATGGCCAAGCGCAAGCCGGCTCCGAAACAGGACCTGCCGCCGACCTGGCGCAACTCGTTCGTGCGCGGCATCTTCGCCGCGGTCATCTTCGGCGTGCTCCTGATCGTCCTCTTCAAACGACCGGTTGCCGCCTCGCTTGTCTTCGCCCTCTTCATGCTGGTCTTCTACGTCCCCGCCGGCTACTACATCGACATGGCCCTCTGGCGGCGGCGCGAGCGAGCCCGCATCCGCGCCCGGCAGCAGTAGGGCGACGATGGCTCTCGACGTCGAGATGCTCACGGTCGGCCCGGTGGCCGAGAACTGCTTCCTGCTCCGGCGGGCGGGCAGCGACCGGCTGCTGGTCGTCGACCCGGGCGAGGAGCCGGCGCGGCTCCTGGCGGCGATCGAGGCGACCGGGGCGCAGGCCGAGGCGATCCTGATCACCCACTGCCACTTCGACCACATCGGCGCGGTGACGCCGGTGGCGGAGGCGACCGGGGCGCCGGTCTACTGCCCGGAGATCGAGACGCCGATGCTCGAAGACATCATGGCCTTCGTCCCCTGGGAGGGCTTCGGACCGTTCAAGAGCTACGAGCCCGACAAGACCGTCAGCGGTGGCGAGACGCTGGAGCTGGCCGGGCTGGAGCTGGACGTCATCTTCACGCCGGGCCACAGTCCCGGCCACGTCACCTATGCGATCCGCGGCGAGGACGCGCTCTTCTCCGGCGACGTGCTCTTCCAGGGCTCGGTCGGCCGCGTCGACCTGCCCGGCGGCGACGGCCCGACCCTGCTTGCCTCGATCGGCCAGTTGCTCGACCGCTATCCGGATGAGACCGTTGTCCATCCCGGCCACATGGGCCTGACCACGCTCGGCGCCGAGCGCGCGACGAACCCGTTCCTCGGCTCGCTCAGTCACTAAGGTCGCCGCAAATGGCGAGCAAGTTCCAGGCACCCCGCGGCACCTTCGACGTGCTCCCCGCCCAGGCGCGCGCCCGCGAGCGGCTGCAACGCGCCGCTGCCGCGATCTTCGCCCGCGCCGGCTACGAGCCGATCGCGACGCCGGTCTTCGAGGACACCGACCTCTTCGAGCGCGGCGTCGGCCGGTCAACGGACATCGTCCGCAAGGAGATGTTCACCTTCGAGGACAAGGGCGGGCGCAGCCTCACCCTGCGGCCGGAGGGGACCGCCCCGATCTGCCGCGCCTACCTCGAGCACGGCATGCACAAGCAGGCGCAGCCGGTGAAGCTCTTCTACCTCGGCCCGTTCTTCCGCCACGAGCGCCCGCAGGCCGGCCGCTACCGCCAGTTCCACCAGCTCGGCGCCGAGTGCATCGGCACTGATTCGCCGCTGGCCGACGCCGAGGTGATCATGCTGCTCTCCGACCTGCTCGGCGAGCTCGGCGTGCCGGGGGTGGAGCTGCGGCTCGGCAGCCTCGGCTCGCTGGACGCGCGCCGCGCCTACCTGGAGGACCTGAAGGCGCACCTGCACGCGCACGAGGGCGAGCTCTCCAAGGACGTGCGCGAGCGGATCGACATCAACCCGCTGCGCGCCTTCGACGCCGACGACGAGGGAACGCGGGGGGTGATGGCGAGCGCGCCGACGATCGTCGGGCGGCTCGAGGGCGAGGACGCCGAGCACTTCGCCGAGGTGAAGGCGCTGCTCGACGCGGCCGGTATCGCCTACGTCGTCGACCCGACCCTGGTCCGCGGCCTCGACTACTACACCCGCACGATCTTCTCCTTCGTCTGCGACCGGCTCGGGGCGCAGTCGGAGATCGGCGGCGGCGGCCGCTACGACGGCCTGATCGAGCAGCTCGGCGGGGCGCCGACGCCGGCGGTCGGCTTCGCCGCCGGGATCGAGCGCATCCTGCTGGCGCTGGACGAGGAGGAGCCGGCGGCCGGCCGCGACGCCTTCGTCGCGATCGCTGACGACTCGCAACGGCAGCGGGCGATGGCGCTGGCGATCGAGCTGCGCCACGCCGGCCTCTCGGCTGAGGTCGACCTCGCCGGCCGCGGCCTCAAGGGGCAGCTGAAACACGCCAACCGGATCGGAGCCCGCCGCGTCCTCATCCTCGAGGCCGACGGCAGCGCCCAGCTGCGCGACATGAGTACCGGAGAGCAGCGCCCGGCCGATCCCGGCAACCTTGTCGACGAGATGACCGGAGGGGAGAAGTGAGCGAGACGACCGCGACTGAGGCGACCGCGCGCGCCGCAGGCGAGTTCCCGCCCCTGCGCGCCAACGACTACCGCGACGCCTGGTGCGGTCAGGTGTTGCCGGACCGGGTCGACTCGCAGGCGCGGGTCTCCGGCTGGGTCAACCGCCGCCGCGACCATGGCGGCCTGATCTTCATCGACCTGCGCGACCGCACCGGCATCGTCCAGCTCGTCTTCAACCCCGACAGCTCCGGCGAGTCGTTCGAGCTCGCCCACAAGCTGCGCGCCGAGGACGTGCTGAGCGCGACCGGCACCGTGGTCCGCCGCTCCGAGGATACGGTCAACCCCGACCTCGCCACCGGCGAGGTCGAGCTGCTGGTGACGGGGGCCGAGCTGCTGGCCGGCTCGGAGACGCCGCCGTTCCAGGTCGAGGGCTTCAGCGGCGAGGTGGGGGAGGACACGCGCCTGCGCTACCGCTACATCGACCTGCGCCGGGAGCAGATGCAGAGGGCCCTGGCGCTGCGCCACCGCGTCGTCGCCGCGATGCGCGAGTTCCTCGACGGCGAGGGCTTCCTCGACATCGAGACGCCGGTGCTGACGCGCTCGACCCCGGAGGGCGCCCGCGACTTTCTCGTCCCCAGCCGCCAGCAGGCGGGCTCCTTCTACGCGCTGCCGCAGTCGCCGCAGCTGTTCAAGCAGCTGCTGATGGTCTCCGGCTTCGAGCGCTACTACCAAGTGGCGCGCTGCTTCCGCGACGAGGCGACCCGCGCCGACCGCCAGGCCGAGTTCACCCAGCTCGACGTCGAGATGTCCTTCGTCGACGTCGAGGACGTGATCGCCGTCAACGAGCGGCTGCTGGCGCACGTCTTCGCCCGCGTCGGCGGGCCGGAGGTCGAGGTCCCGATGCAGCGCATGGGCTACGACGAGGCGATGGATCGGTTCGGCACCGATCGGCCGGACCTGCGCTTCGGCCTCGAGCTGGTCGACCTCGGCGACGCCCTGCGCGAGACCGAGTTCAAGGTCTTCCGCTCGGTGCTGGAGGGTGGCGGCTCGATCCGCGGCCTCAACGCCGGCCGCCGCGAGCTGCCGCGCTCGGAGCTCGACGGCCTCATCTCCCGCGCCCAGGAACTGGGGGCGAAGGGTCTGGTCTGGGCCTTCCGCGAGGGTGACGGCTGGCGCTCGCCGACCGCCAAGTTCCTCAGCGAGGCCGAGCTCGCCGACCTCAACCGACGCCTCGGCGCCGAGGAGGGGGACCTGCTGCTGCTGGTCGCCGACAAGCGCCCGGTCACCGACGCGGTGCTGGGGCAGATTCGGCTCGACCTGGGCGAGAAGCTCGGGCTGATCGACGAGAGCGAGAACCGCCTGGTCTGGATCGTCGACTGGCCGCTGATGGAGTGGAACGCGGGGGAGAAGCGGTGGGACTCGCTGCACCACCCGTTCACGGCCCCGGCCGGCGAGTTCGACCCCGACGACCCGGGTGCGGCGCGGGCGCAGGCCTACGACGTGGTCTGGAACGGGCAGGAGCTGGGCGGCGGCTCGATCCGTATCCACAGCGCGCAGACTCAGGAGGCGGTCTTCGCTGCGCTCGGCATCGACCGTGAGACCGCCGAGGCACGCTTCGGCTTCCTGCTGGAGGCGCTGAGCTACGGCGCCCCGCCGCACGGCGGCATCGCCTACGGGGTGGACCGGATCGTCCAGCGCCTCTCCGGCGCCGAGACGATCCGCGACGTGATCGCCTTCCCCAAGACCGCCTCCGGCTTCGACCTGCTGACCGGCGCCCCGGCCCCGGTCGACGAGCCGCAGCTGCGCGAGCTCGGGATCGGCGTCCACAAGCCCAAGCTCGCGGGTCACTGAGATGGCCGCCGTCCGGGCCACACTGAAGGCGGCATGACGTGGCCCTGCGGGACTGGATACCCCGCAGGTGGCGGCCGGGCCCCGGCCCCGGCCAGACGCCGGTCTACGTCGACGACCCCGGCTACGACGGCTGGGAGGTGGTGCGCGACTTCGTGGACGTGCGGACCGCCCGCGCCTGGCACCAGTCGCTGATCGAGGCCGGCTTCGAGGCGGTGCTGACCGCCGACTGGCCACTCGACCGCTTCGGCCACGGCGACATCGCCCTCCGCGTCCCGCCCGAGCAGTGGAGCGAGGCCGAGTGGCACCTCTCCAACCTGGACTAGCTGTTTAGGCACCCCGTCTGGGTGGTACCGTTGCTTTCAGGCTCGAGTCCATTCGAGAGCCGTCTCACCGTTTGACCCAACACAAACGGCGCGGGAGCTGAAAAGTCTCCGCATCCCTTGGGATTCGGGGCAGGCACCCACCTTCACATGAAGGGATCAAAGCCAGAGGCGGCAACGGCGGACTGGGGCCTTTTTTGTGTCTCTGTTGACTGAATCGGCACGAAGTGCGCACCACGCGTGCGTCTCGGCGCTTCAGGATCGACGGCGTGTCCATCGAACCTGCAATTGACCACCTCAGAGGTGGCAAATCATCGGCTCAAGCAAAGGACCAGGCGTTGGCGGTCCTTGCGCGAGGGCAGCATGGGGTTGTGGAGCGGGGACAGTTGCGTGGCCTCGGGATGAGCGACAGGGCTATCGATGGGCGGCTTGGGCGGGGGCAACTGCATGAGGTATTCCGTGGGGTCTATGTGTCTGGGGCGCGGCGGATCAGTCGGAAGGGGCGGTGGATGGCGGCTGTGCTCGCGGCGGGTGAGGGAGCGGTGTTGAGCCATCGGTCTGCGGGACGCCTTTGGCGGCTTCTGCCGCCGGCAGCGGAATGGGTGGACGTCACCTGTCCTCCGGGCCGAGTTGTTCGGAGAAGAGGAATAGTCAGCCACGAATCGCTGGTCCAGAGGGACGAGTGGGAGACGGTGGATGGGATCCCGGTCACCTCGCCCTTCAGGACGATCTTCGACTTGGCGGTAGTTCTGAAACAGAGGGAGTTAGAGCGGGCTTGGCATGAGGCGCTGGTGCGAGGGCTGACGGCGAAGGTGTCGTTGCCGGCTCTGCTGGAGCGGTATCCGGGCCGGCGAGGGACGCGGAACCTGCGGGCGCTGCTGGAGGCGGAGCGGCCAGAGGGAGTCACGCGGAACGCCTTCGAGGAGGCGTTCCTGATGCTGATCGACGTGCACGGGCTGCCGCGGCCGCGGATGAACGCAGACCTGGCGGTGCGCGGGCGCTTCTTCGAGATTGACGCCCTCTGGGAGCACGAGCGGGTGGCGCTGGAGCTCGACAGCCGTGGCGTCCACGGCACGCCGAAGAAGTTCGAGTCGGATCGGCAGCGCGACCGCATCCTCGTCGCCGAAGGCTGGCGGACGATGCGGGTGACCTGGCGGCAACTGCAAGAAGAAGCTGACGAGGTTGTTGCGGACCTGAAGATGGCGCTTGGGCAGGGCCGTCACCCACACCCACCCGGCAAGTAGGTGTGGGTGACGGCCCTGTGAGCGCGGTTCCGGGTGGATGGGACGAGGGCGTTCTACTCTTGGTTGATGGAGAGGGAGCTCTTTGAGCACTACCTGCGTGATGCGACGCGGCTTGGGCCGGCGGCTGATGGTGCCTTTACGGGTGCTGCGGGTGGGGCTGCTTGTGGAGATTTGTCGCGGGTGTCGTTCACGGTCGCTGATGGGCTGATCGAGTCGGTCACCTTTGACGCAGAGGGCTGCGGGGCGACGAGGGCAGCGACGGCCGCGGTGGCTGAGATGGTCGACGGCTCCTCCGTTCTCGAAGCCGCTCTGATCGATATAGACACTGTCGATGAGGCAATCGGCGGTCTCACTCCAGCCAAGCGCCACGCCGCTCAGCTCGCCACCGATGCCCTTCACCGCGCCCTCTCCGGCGCAGCTTCCTCGTCATTGCTGTTGACGCCCCCGGATTTGGCGGAGACCCCGGTGCAAGGGGTTGGGGATATCCCGGAGGAGCCTCCACCTAATCTGCGACGGAGGGATATCCCCAACCCCTCAACGCGCCGAGTCGCCGTCGCCATGTCCGGCGGCGTCGACAGCGCCGTCGCGGCGCTGCTCGCGCGCGAGGAAGGCGCCGAGGTGGTCGGCGTCACGGTCAAGCTCTGGACCGATCCCGAGACCGACGGCGCCAAGGCGTGCTGCTCGCCGGAGGCTGTGCTCGGCGCCCGGGCGCTCGCCCATCAGCTCGGCATCCCGCATTTCACGCTAGATCTCGAGGAGGACTTCCGCCGCCGGGTGGTCGATCGCTTCATCGGCGGCTACGCCGAGGGCCGCACCCCCAATCCCTGCATCCTCTGCAACGGCGAGGTCCGCCTCGCGGCGATGATCGACCTGGCGGAGCGAGTCGGGGCCGAGCGCCTGCTCACCGGCCACTACGCCCGCATCGTGGAGGACGAGGAAGGGCCTCTGCTCGCCACCGCCGCCGACCAGGCCAAGGACCAGAGCTACATGCTCGCCGCCCTGTCGCCGGAGCTGCTCACCCGGCTCGGCTTCCCGCTGACCGAGCTGACCAAGCCCGAGGTGCGCGAGATCGCCGCCCGCCACGGCCTCGCCGTCGCCCGCAAGGCCGAGAGCCAGGACCTCTGCTTCCTCGCCGGCCAGGGCAAGCGCGGCTTCCTCCGCCGCCACGGCGGCCTCGGCGAGCGCGAGGGCGCGATTGTCGACTCCGCCGGCCGCACCCTCGGCCGCCACCGCGGCCACCACGACTTCACCGTCGGCCAGCGGCGCGGCACCGGCGTCTCCGCCAACGTGCCGCTCTACGTGCTCGCCACCGACGCTGTGACCAACACGGTCACGGTCGGCACCCGCGCCGAGCTGGAGCAGCGCAGCGTCCGTATCCGCGACGCCGTCCTCCACCGCGATGGCGCCGAGGTCGACGCGGTCAAGCTCCGCTACCGCTCACGCGCCCTCCCCGCCACGCTGGGAGCGGCGGGGAGGGGTCGCCATCCCACCCTGGACGTGTTTCTGGGCGAGGCCTTCGCCGGCGTCGCCCCGGGGCAGACGGCGGTGCTCATGGCCGGCGAGAAGATCGTCGGCCATGGCACCATCGCCTAAACGCTTCGCAAAGGAAGGCGCTAGGCGACCGAGCTGGCGCTGACCGTCGCGGCTTCTTCCTGCCTCATCTGCGCGACGCCTTTGACGCAGATGCTGAACGGCGTGCCCTTCTGGCCTTTGACGTGCTTCTTGCTCAGGGCCTTGCACGCCTGCTTGCCGGTGAGCTGTTCGTTCTTCTTCGCCTGCGCCATCGCTTTGACGCACTGGCTGAAGGCGGTCCCCTTCTGGCCTTTCACGTGTTTCTTGCTCTCGCCGCGGCAGTAGTAGCCGTTGGCGTGGCCTTTGGGTGGCTTCTTGGGCCCTTTCGGCGTGGTGGTTTCCGGCTGGTAATTCGGGCCTTCGGGCGTGTAGGTCGGGCCGTCGGCCATGCCGATCGCCGGCACGAGCCCCAGCGCCAGCACCGCCAGCCCGATCACGAGCTTCAGATGCAGTCTCATTTCTGCCTCCTTCGGACAGGTCGATCGGTCGAGTTCCTCTGAAACGCAGTACCCCATCGGCCTGTAAGGGCCGACTTTTGCCGGCCGCCCCCGAAGCGGACAAATATTTAGGCTTCCTAACATGAAGGCGAAGGAGATCCGGGACACCTACTTGTCGTTCTTCGCCGCGCGCGAGCACAAGATCGTGCCCTCCGCCTCGCTCGTCCCCTCGGTCCACGACCCCTCGGTGCTGCTGACCACGGCCGGGATGCAGCCGTTCAAGCCCTACTTCCTCGGCCGGGAACGGCCGCCGGCGCCGCGTCTCGCCGACGTGCAGAAATGCTTCCGCACCACCGACATCGAGGAGGTCGGCAACACCGCCCGCCACATGACCTTCTTCGAGATGCTCGGCAACTGGAGCTTCGGCGATTACTTCAAGGCCGAGTCGATCCCCTGGGGCTGGGAGCTCTCGACTCAGTGCTTCGGGATGGATCCGGAGCGGATCTGGGTTACCGTCTTCGGCGGCGACCAGGAGCTCGGGCTCGGCCCCGACACCGACGCGATCGAGATCTGGCGCGCCACCGGCGTCCCGGACGAGCGGATCGTCCGCCTCGGCCGTAAGGACAACTTCTGGCAGGCGGGCCCGACCGGCCCCTGCGGGCCATGCTCGGAGCTCTACCTCGACCGCGGCCCCGAGTTCGGGGCCGACGACGAGCGTCCCGGCGACGACACGGACCGCTTCCTCGAGTTCTGGAACCACGTCTTCATGAGCTACGACCTGGCCGAGGACGGCACCCTGACCGAGCTGCCGATGAAAAACATCGACACCGGGATGGGCCTCGACCGGATGGCGGCGATCCTCCAGGACGTGCCCTCGGTCTTCGAGACCGACCACGTGCGGCCGCTGATCGACCTCGCCGAAGAGCTCTCCGGCCACCGCTACGACGAGGGCGGGGCGGTGACGCGGGCGATGCGGATCGTCGCCGACCACAGCCGCGGCGCCGCCTTCCTGATCGCCGACGGCGTCGTCCCCTCCAACGAGGACCGCGGCTACATCCTGCGCCGGATCATGCGCCGGGCGATCCAGCAGGGGCGGACGCTGGGTCTGGAGGCGCCCTGGCTGGGCCGCTTCGCCGAGCGGGCGATCGAGCTGATGGGCGACGCCTACCCGGAGCTGGTCGCCGAGAGGGAGACGATCCAGCGCTGGGTCGGCGACGAGGAGGAGAGCTTCGGCCGCACCCTGGAGCGCGGCAGCGAGCTGCTGGAGCGGCTGGTCGCCGAAGCCGACGCGGCGGAGACCTCCTGGATCGACGCCGCCGATGCCTTCAAGCTGCACGACACCTACGGCTTCCCCTACGACCTGACGAAGGAGCTCGTGGCCGAACGCGGCCTCTCGGTTGACGATCAGGGCTTCGAGGAGCTGATGGAGGAGCAGCGCACGCGCGCCCGCATGGGCGCCGCCACCGCCCACGGGTCCGAGGACAGCCACGACCGCGTCGTCGCCTTCGCCGCGGCGGCGCCGCCGACCCGCTTTGTCGGTTACGAAACGCTGCGTGCCACCACCGGCCTGGCCGCGGTCGAGCCGGCCGACGGCAAGGCGCTGGTGAAGCTGGAGGAGAGCCCGTTCTACGCCGAGGGCGGGGGACAGGTGGCCGACTCCGGCGTCCTGCGCTGGAACGGCAGCGAGGCTCGGGTCCTCGACGTCTATCGCGTCGGCGAAGACCAGGCGCTGGAGGTCGAGGCGGGGGCGCAGATCGCGCCCGGCGTCGCGGTCGAAGCCGAAGTCGACGCCGAGACCCGCCACGCGACCATGCGCAACCACACCGCCACCCACCTCCTGCACGCCGCCCTGCGGGAGCGGCTCGGGGCCCACGTGCGCCAGGCCGGCTCGGCGGTGCGCCCCGACAAGCTGCGCTTCGACTTCACCCACGGCCAGTCGCTTTCGTCGGAGGAGCTGCGCGACGTCGAGGAGCGGGTCAACGAGTGGATCAAGGCGAGCCGCCCGGTGCGCTGGATGAACATGGACCGCGAGGAGGCGGAGCGGCTCGGCGCGATGGCCCTGTTCGGCGAGAAATACGGCGAGTGGGTGCGGGTGGTCGAGGTCGACGGCGTCTCCCGCGAGCTCTGCGGCGGCACCCACGTCGCCAACACGGCCGAGCTCGGCATCTTCAAGGTCACCTCCGAGGGCTCCAGCGCCGCCAACGTGCGCCGGGTCGAGGCGATCACCGGCCCCGCTGCGATCGACTGGTTCCGCGAGCGCGAGGCGCAGCTGCGCGAGGCCGGCGAGCTGCTCGGCAACCCGCAGGACCCGGTAGCGGCCGCCCGGCGGGCGGCGGAGCAGCTGAAGGAGGCCGGCGCCGGCGCGGAAAAGGCGCAGGCCGAGGCGCTCGGCAAGGAGGCCGACGAGCTGGCCGGCGCCGCGGTGGAGCTAGCCGGCGCCGATGGGCCTGTGAAGCTGGCCCAGGCCAAATCCGGCAGCGCCGCTGATGCGAAGCAGCTGCTTGACCTGGCCAACCGCGTCCAGTCCAAGCTGGGCGGCGAGGCGGTGATCGTTGTCCTCGGCGGCGACTTCGGCGAGAAAGCCGGGCTGGTGGCGCTCGCCTCCAAGGACGTCGCCGGGCGCGGGTTCTCGGCGGGGTCCCTGATCCGCGAGATCGCGCCGCTGATCGGCGGCGGTGGAGGCGGCCGCGATGACATGGCCCAGGCCGGCGGCAAGGACCCCTCGAAGCTGGACGAGGCCCTGGCGGCGGCGCGGGCGGCGGTCGAGCGGGAGCTCGGCTGAGGGCATGCGGGTGCTCGCGCTCGATCACGGGACCGTCCGCGTCGGCTGCGCCATCTCCGACCCGAGCGGGACGCTGGCGACGCCGATGCCGGTGATCGAACCGCCGGAGGCGCGCGCCGTCGCCGAGCTGGTTGACGAGCATGGGGTGGAGAAGGTTGTGGTCGGCCTGCCGCTGCACCTAAGCGGGGAGGAGGGCAGCCAGGCCGGCCTCGCCCGCAGTTTCTGCCGCGAACTGGAAGCGATGCTCACGGTCCCGGTCGAGACCTACGACGAGCGCCTCACCTCGCGGATGGCCGACGCCAGCCGCCGCAGCGGCGCCTCCGCCGCCCGCGACTCGATCGCCGCCGCCCACCTGCTCGAGTCCTATTTGGCAAGCAGTCCTGACATAGATGCTCCGATCCCGTTGGACGAAGAGGGCATGCACGACGAGGAAGAGAACCTGTGAGCGAGGACTGGCTCAGCGGCGACCCCTTCGCCGACTCGGACGACCCGGCCGCGCGCGAACGCGAGCAGCGCCGCCAAGAACGCGAAGAGAAGCGCCGCCGGCGCGCCACGAAGGAAGAGAAGCTGCCTCCGCCGACTCCTCCGGCCGAGCCGGCGCCCCCGGCGGGGCCGACCCCACCGCCGCCGGCGCCTCCTCGTACCGCCGAGCAGGAGCTCTGGGCCGACCAGCCGGCCGAGCCCGCGCCTCCTCCGGCGCCGGTCGCCACCGCACCCGAATTCCACGATGACGGCCATCCGGAGATGGCCGGGGCCGCCCGCAGCGGGCGCCGCTTCGGCGACGGCGGCGGCAACCGCCGCCGCGGCATCCTCGGCGCGCTCGCCCGCCACCCGTTCCGGGTCTTCGCGGCGATCGCCCTGATCTTCGCCGCCTGGTTCCTGGTCGAGCTCTTCCAGCCCTTCCACCCCGCCGGCAGCGGCCGGGTCGAGGTGAACATCCCCAAGGGCTCCAGCGTCGGCGAAGTCGGCGACCTGCTCTCGGAAAAGGGCGTGATCGACAGCTCGACCCTCTTCCAGATCCGGGTGACGCTGGCGGGGAAGCGCTCGGAAATCTATTCCGGCCACTTCACCCTCGCCCACAACATGAGCTACGGCGAAGCGATCGAAGCGCTCTCGCAGCCACCGCTGAAGCGGACGGTGACGGTGACGATCCCCGAGGGCTACAGCCGCCCGCAGACGGCCGAACTGGTCGAAGAAGACGGCATCCCCGGCAGCTACACGAAGGCGACGGTCAGGTCGAAGTACCTGAACCCGGCCCAGTACGGCGGCAGGGGCGCCAAGGGCCTGGAGGGCTTCCTCTTTCCCGACACCTTCGAACTGAAGCCGAAGGAGCCGGTCGCCGACCTCGTCCAGCTGCAGCTGCAGGACTTCAAGCGGCGGATCAAGGGCGTGGACATGAGCTACGCGAAGTCGAAAAACCTGACCGTCTTCGACGTGCTGACGATCGCCTCGATGATCGAGCGCGAGGCAGGGGTGCCGAGCCAGTTCAAGGACGTCGCCTCGGTCATCTACAACCGCTTGCACGAAGGGATGCCGCTGGGGATCGACTCGACGACCCGCTTCGCCACCGGCAACTACACGAGGCCGCTGACCGAATCGGAACTGGCGATCAACTCGCCTTATAACACCCGCACCCACGTCGGCCTGCCGCCGGGGCCGATCAACAGCCCAGGGCTGGAAGCGATCGAAGCGGCGGCGCACCCGGCGAAGACCGACTACCTCTTCTACGTGACCACGCCGGGGGCCTGCGGCAAGCTCACCTTCGCGAAGACCGAAGCCGAATTCGAAGCCGCCGTCAACAAGTACAACTCGGCCCGGGAAGCGGCCGGCGGCAACTCGCCGACGAGCTGCGGGGAATAGGCGATGCCACGTCTGGCGGTGCTCGGCCATCCGGTCTCCCACTCGCGCTCACCGGCGATGCAGAACGCGGCGCTGGGGGCGCTGGAGCTGTGGGATTGGAGTTACGAGGCGATCGAGGTGACGCCGGTGCTCTTCGAGGCGAAGGTGCGGGAGCTGGCGGCGGGCGACTTCGCCGGCGCCAATGTCACCGTTCCGCACAAGGAGGCGGCGCTGGCGATGGCCGACGAGGCGAGCGAAGCCTCGCAGCAGATCGGCGCCGCTAACACCCTCGTCTTCGTCGACGGTCGGATCGAGGCCCACAACACCGACGCCGACGGCCTGCTCGCCGCGTTGCCCATCTCGCCGCGCGGGCGGCGGGCGCTGATCCTGGGCGCGGGCGGCGCCGCGCGGGCAGCGATCTGGGCGCTGCTCTGGGAAGGCGCCGACGTTTCCGTCTGGAACCGCACCGCCCAGAAAGCGGCGGCGCTCTGCGCCGAGCTGGGCGGGGCGGCGGTGACCGACCCGCGCCAGGACAGCTACGAGCTCCTCGTCAACACCAGTGCGGCTGGGTTGAAGGGCGAAGATCCGTTCGAGCACCTGCCCCTGGAGCCGGACCTGTTCGCCCCGGGCCAGTCGGTCGTCGACATGGTCTACGGCGAGCGCCGCAGCCGCCTCCTGACCGCCGCCGAGGAGGCCGGCGCCGCCACCGTCGACGGCCTCGAGATCCTCGTCCAGCAGGGCGCCCGGTCGCTGGAAATCTGGACCGGCCGCGAGCCAGACCTGGGCGTGATGCGGAGGGCGGCCCGCGAATGGTGAATTGTGGCCCCTATAGGGACCAAAACTCACCAATCGCTGCGCCGATAGCCTTGCCGCGATGACGACTTTCCGTTTCACCACCGCGGGGGAGTCGCACGGGCCCGGGCTCGTGGCGATCGTCGAGGGCATGCCGGCGGGCCTGGAGCTCGACCGCGAGGCGCTCGACCGCGACATGGCGCGCCGCCAGCTCGGCCACGGTCGCGGCGGCCGGATGAAGATCGAGACCGACACCGTCGAGGTCCGCTCCGGCGTCCGCCACGGTCGCACGCTCGGCAGCCCGATCGCGCTGCTGGTCGCCAACCGCGACTACGCCAACTGGGAGGAGCGGATGAACCCCTGGCCGGTGGAGGGCTTCGAGCCCGACGAGGTGCACCTGCCGCGGCCGGGCCACGCCGACCTGGTCGGCGCCCAGAAATACGGCCACGGCGACATCCGCAACGTCTTGGAGCGCGCCAGCGCCCGCGAGACCGCGGCCCGCGTCGCCGCCGGCACGATCGCCCGCGCCTTCCTCGCCAGGCTCGGGGTCGAGATTCACAGCCATGTGCTGCAGATCGCCTCGGTCAAAGCGGCCGAGCGCACCGACCTGAAGCCGGAGGACTTCGCCGCCGTCGACGAGGACCCGGTTCGCTGCCTCGACCCGGAGGCCAGCAAGGCGATGGTCGAGGAGATCAACCGCCTGCGCAAGGCGAACGAGAGCCTCGGCGGCACCTTCGAGGTGCTGGTCTTCGGCCTCGTCCCCGGCCTCGGCTCCCACATCTCCTGGGAAGACCGGCTCGACGGCCGCCTCGCCGGCTCCGTCGCCTCGATCCAGTCGATCAAGGGCGTCTCGATCGGCGAAGCCTGGGACGTCGCCGGCCGCCCCGGCTCGGAGGCGCACGACGAGATCTTCTGGTCCGAGGCGCGCGGCTACTACCGCGAAACCAACCACGCCGGCGGCCTCGAGGGCGGGATGACCAACGGCCTGCCGCTCTCGGTGCGGGCGGCGATCAAGCCGATCTCGACCCTGACCAAGCCGCTGCGCTCGGTCGACACCGAGACCAAGCAGCCGGCGCAGGCGCTGCGCGAGCGCACCGACTCGACCGTCGTGCCCGCCGCCGCGGTCGTCGCCGAGGCGATGGTAGCGCTGACCCTGGCTCGCTGCTACCGCGAGAAGTTCGGCGGCGACCACATCGACGACGTGCTCGAGGCCCTCGCGGCCTACAAGCGGCGGATCGACTCCCGGGGCTGAGCCGGGTGAGCAAGCCGGCGATCGTCTTCATCGGCTTCATGGGGGCCGGCAAGAGCACGGCGCTCGCGGACGCGCGCAGGGCGGGGTTGGAGACGGTCGAGATCGACGCGCTGATGGAGCGCGAGCTCGGTAAGCCGATTCGCGAGGCGTTCGAGGAGGATGGAGAGGAGGCGTTCCGCGCCCGCGAAGCCGAGGTGGTGGGCTCGCTGCTGGAGCGGGCCGACGGCGGTGCGATCGCCCTCGGCGGCGGCAGCGTCCTCTCCCCGCGCATCCGCGCCGCGCTCGACCGTCACATCGTCGTCTGGCTGGAGGTCGATCCGACCGACGCCTGGTACCGAATCGAGAACACGAACCGCCCGCTGGCGACCAGCCGGGCGGATGTCGCGCGGCTGCTGGCCGAGCGCTTGCCGCTCTACGAAGAGCTGGCCGATGTGGTGATCCCGCCGGCCGACCGGGCGGTGGTGGCGCGGGCGCTGCCGGCGATCCGGGCGCTGGCCGACCTGCCGACAGGAACGAAGCTGCTGTGGGGGCTGAGCCGCTCGGGCGACTACCCGATCCTGGTCGGACCCGACCTCCTCGACAGCGGCTGGTGGCCGCTGCAGGGCCGCCGTTTCCTCGTCACCGACCGCGCCGTGGCGCCGCTCTTCGCCGCGAAGCTCGCTCCGCTCGCCGCCACGGTCGAGGTCGAACCGGGGGAGGGGGCGAAGACGCTGGGCTGGGTCGAGGAGGTGCTGCGCGAGCTGGCGCAGGCGGGGATGACCCGCGAAGACCACGTGGTCGCTCTCGGCGGCGGCGTCGTCGGCGACCTCGCCGGCTTCTGCGCCCACCTCTACCAGCGCGGCGTGCCGGTCGTGCACGTGCCGACGACGCTGGTCGCCCAGGTCGACTCCGCCTACGGCGGCAAGACCGGCGTCGACCTGCCGGAGGGCAAGAACTACGCCGGCGCCTATCACCTGCCGGCAGCGGTCCTCGCCGACACCGCCACGCTGCGGACGCTGCCGCCGCCGGAGCTGGCGGCCGGCTTCGTCGAGGCGCTGAAGACGGGGCTGCTGGCCGGTGGGGCGCTCTGGGAGCGGGTGCGCTCGATCGGGGCTCTCGACCCCGACGACCTCGCCGACGTCGTCTTCGCCTGCGCCCGCTACAAGTGCGGCATCGTCGCCCGCGACGAGCGCGACTCGGGCCTGCGCAACGTCCTCAACCTCGGCCACACCGTCGGCCACGCGATCGAGGCCGCGAGCAACTACGAGCGCTACCGCCACGGCGAGGCGATCTCGATCGGCCTGCTGGCGGCGCTGCGCCTCTCCGACGCGCCCGCGCTGCGCGACGAATGCGAGGAGATCCTCGCCCGCCACGGCTTGCCGGTCCGCCTCGACGCGGAGATCGCGATCGAGGACGTCCTCGCCGCCCTGCAGCGCGACAAGAAGCGCACCGCCGCCGGCGTCGGCTTCGTTCTCCTCTCCGAGCCGGGCCACCCCCGCACCGGTCAGCTGGTCGACCCGGCTAAGGTCAGGGCAGCCGTGGAAGAGCTCTACTGATGCCCACCGTCCGTAACCGCGTCGCGATCCTGCACGGCGTCAACTTCGACGTGCTCGATCGGCGCGACCCCGCCGTCTACGGCGGCCTCTCGCTGCGGGAGCTGGAGGCGAAGATCTCGGCCTGGGCGCACGAGCTGGGCCTGGAACCGATCTTCTTCCAGACCAACTCCGAGGGCGAGTTCTGCGAATACCTGCACCGCTCGGCCGACCTCGCCGACGCGACGATCGTCAACGCCGGCGCCTGGACCCACTACAGCAGGGCGATCGCCGACGCGCTGGAGCTGACCCGCCTGCCGGCGGTCGAGGTCCACCTCTCCGATGTCGAGGCGCGCGACGACTGGCGCAAGCTCTCCGTCTTCGACGGCCTCGTCCTCGCCAAGATCGCGGGCAAAGGTCCAGACGGCTACCGAGAGGCGCTGGAGACGCTGGCCCGCGAGCTGGGCGTCGCCGCCTGATGCGGGGCCGCAGCGAGCGCCTGGAGCGGCAGCTGGCCGAGCGCGAGCTCGACCGGATGCTGGTCACCGACCTCACCAACGTCCGCTACCTGACCGGCTTCACCGGCACGAACGGGGCTTGTGTTTGCGGCCCCGGGGTGCGCCTCTTCCTCACCGACTTCCGCTACACGGAGCGCGCCGCCGCCGAGGTCGAGGGCTGGGAGACGGTGACGGTCGCGAACGACTGGCTGCGGGGGATCGCCGAGCGGCTCAGCGGCCGGGTCGGCTTCGAGGACGACCACATGTCGGTGCGGCTGCTGGAGAAACTGAAGGAGAAACTCGCCGACGGGGTCGAGCTGGTCGCCGCCGGGGGAACGGTCGAGCGGCTGCGCCGGGTCAAGGACGCCGACGAGCTGGCGGCCATCGCCGAGGCCTCCAAGCTGGCCGACGAGGTCTGGTCCTGGTCGCTGGAGCGCGGCTTGGCAGAGCGCAGCGAGCGCGAGGTCGCCCGTGCCGCCGAAGCGCGCATCCGCGAGCTCGGCGGCGACCCCTCGTTCCCGGCGATCGTCGCCGCCGGCCCGAACGGAGCGCTGCCGCACGCCGAGCCCGGCGAGCGCGAGATCGGCCGCGGCGAGCTGGTCGTCTTCGACATGGGCGCCCAGCTCGACGGCTACTGCTCCGACGGCACCCGCACCTTCGCCACCGGCGAGCCGGGGGAGGAGGCGCGCGAGGTGTACGAGGTCGTCCTCGCGGCGCAGCTGAAGGCGCTCGAGGTGATCGAGGCCGGGGTCAAGGGCGAGGACGTCGACGGGACCGCCCGCAGGGTGATCGCCGACGCCGGCCACGGCGAGCACTTCGGCCACGGGCTCGGCCACGGCGTCGGTCTGGAGGTGCACGAGGCGCCGCGGCTCTCGCTGCGCTCCGATGACGTGCTGGCGGCGGGCGAAGTCGTGACCGTCGAGCCCGGGATCTACCTGCCGGGCAAGCTGGGGGTGCGGATCGAGGACCTGGTGGTCGTCGTCGTCGACGGCCTGCGCAACCTCAGCACCCTCCCCAAGGATCTGCAGCTCGTCGACTGAGCCTGCTCGTACCGTTGTAAAAGCGGTTTCCGGAATAGCGATAGCTATCGGTCAAATTCAAGCCAAGTTTTTCTCCGTGCCGATAGGGCGGCATGGGAAAGAACAGGGAGAGCCTGGTCTCGATCCACGAGGAAGCCCGGCGCGAGCGCCTGCTCGACATGGAGCGGCGCGTGCGCCGCTACCGGCTCGCCTGCTTCGGGATTTTGGCCCTTGCCCTGGCGGTCGGCGGCGGTAGCTCGATCGGCTCCTGGGGGGCGCCTTTACTGGCCACCGGCCTTGCCGGCTTCTGGGTAGCCGACCGCTTCATGCGCAGCAGCTCGCGCCCGGCCGTCTGGATCGCGGGCGCCTGGGCGGCGCTGCCGGTCCTGCTCACCGCCGCGGTGCTCATCACTGGGGGCGCCACCAGCCCGGTCCTGGTCTGGTTCGCGCTGCCGGCGGCCACGGTCGGCTACCGCTTCGAGCCTCGCGGGATGGTCTTTGGGACCACCTACGTGGTGGCGCTGTTCATCGCCGCCGCGATCCTCCCCGATCCCCACAGCGCCTGGGAGAACCGGCAGCTGCTGATCGCGATCGGCGCGCTGATCGTCAGCACCGTGATCCTCTCCGGCGCCCTGGTCGAGTCCGACCGCTCGCACCGGCGCCGCTCGACCCTCGACCCGCTCACCGGCCTCTTCAACCGCAACGCGCTGGAGCAGCGGCTGGCGGAGCTCGACGGGCAGCCGTGCAACCCCGAGCAGGGCCTCTCACACGCCCTCCTCCTCTGCGACCTCGACCACTTCAAGCAGGTCAACGACCGTTTCGGCCACGCCGCCGGCGACGCCGTCCTCCAGGACGTTGCCTACACGATGCGGGCGACCCTGCGGGCGGGCGACTCGATCTACCGCGTCGGCGGCGAGGAGATCCTGGTGATGCTGCCCGGCGCCACCCACGCCGACGCGATGGAGATCGCCGAGCGGCTGCGGGTCGCCGTCCGCGAGCGGGAACCGGTCGGGGTCAGCGTCTCCCTCAGCATCGGCGTCGCCGTCGCCGAACCCGACGTGGTCGACACCGACGACCTCCTAGCCCGCGCCGACGCCGCTCTCTACGCCGCCAAGGCCCGCGGCCGCGACCTCGTCCATGCCGACTGCGACGACGACCTCGATTTAGGCGAACCACTCCTCGCCTGAGCCCAAGCGCTGCAGGACCAACCTCACTCGGTATAGGGGACGGGTATCCCCCGACCTCCCTGGGTTACTCGCCCCATCGCTTCCGGCTGACCGCGTGAGTGGGTGGGGCGAGTAACAGGACGCCGGTCGGCCGGGGGATACCCGTCCCCTCAGCAACAGAGCTCCCGCAGACGCCCAGGGTTCGACAGCTTTCAAAGAAACCGTCGTTGATCGTCGTATGAGGCGCACTTCTGCGGTTTCGGTGCTGAGCTGTCCTGTGCTGCGTGTGGTGGGGGAGTCCGGTGGTCCTCTGAACGTTTTGCGCCTCTGGCCTGACACCCATCGCGGCCAGCTGGCGGCGATCCAGCCAGCAGGCGAGTGAAGAGGACCACCGGACTCCCGTACCGACAAACGTCGGCGTCAGGCGTCAGCGGCTGAGGTCGATGTCGCTGCTGATGCGCGAGCCGAAGGCGGCCAGGAGTTCGACGGTCGCCTCGACGTCCCGCAGGTCGACCATCTCGACGGGGGAGTGCATGTAGCGGAGGGGGATCGAGACCAGGCCGGTGGGGATGCCGGAGCGGGAGATCTGGAGGACGTCGGCGTCGGTGCTGGTGCCGCGGCCGCTGGCGCTGATCGAGTAGGGGATGCCCTCCGCCTCGGCGGTCTCGACCAGCAGCTCGAAGACCTTGGGCGAGAGCGTGGAGCCGCGGCCGATCGCCGGGCCGGAGCCGAAGGGGTGGGAGCCGATCTCCTTCTCGTCGACCCCCGGCGCGTCGGTCGCGTGGGTGACGTCGACGGCGATCGCGATGTCGGGGCGGATCTCGAAGGCGGCGGTGCGGGCGCCGAAAAGGCCGATCTCCTCCTGCACCGCGGCGACGGCGGCGAAGGAGCCACCGGGCCCGTCGCCCTCGGCGCAGCGGCGCAGGCTCTCCAGGGCCACATAGGCGCCGAGGCGGTTGTCCATCGCGCGGGAGACGAGCCGCTCGCCGGCCACCGGCATCGGCTCGGCGGCGATCACCACCGGGTCGCCGACCCGGACCAGCTCCGCCGCCTCGTCGTGGTCGGCGGCGCCGATGTCGATGTGCATGCTCTTCAGCTCGACGACTTTTTTGCGCTGGTCGGCTTCCAGCAGGTGGATCGGTTTGCGCCCGGCGACCCCTGGCACGGGGCCGTCCTTGCCCCGCACCTCGACCCGCTGGCCGACGAGGATCTGCGGGTCCCAGCCGCCCACCGGGGCGAACCAGAGGAAGCCCTTCTCGTCGATGTGGGTGATGATCAGGCCGATCTCGTCGATGTGGCCGACCACCGCCAGGAGCGGCGCGGCATCGCCGACCCGCGCGATCGAGGAGCCGATCCCGTCGCTGCTGAGCTCGGCGAAAGACGCGGCCTCACGCCAGATCTCAGCGGCCGGGCCCTCGTATCCAGAAGGGGCGCCGGCGCGTAGGAGGTTGTCGAGGATGACTGGAGTGCTCAAAAGGTTCGGGCAGTATGCCTAATTCATACGTTCGTCCGTCGGCAGACTAAGCCATTCATTACGCAGCATTTGCTTCGTGACGGAGTTCCTCGCGTCCAGGCCCATACCCGCGATGCTCGTAGGCAATCATCGTCCAGATCATTACGTTGGCAACGGCCACGGAGATCAGCGCCGGAACCGCGGTCGCGACCGGGACGAGGATGAGGAGGACGATCGCCAGGCCGAGCCGGTGGCGGTTGAGCGAGTGGACGTGGCGGTAGCGGAAGGCGACCAGGCCGAGCAGGTAGATCGCGAGGCCGCCGAGCAGAGCGAAGGCCGGGACGTAGGCGAGGGCGTCGGCATGGTGGGCGATCGTCGCTTTCATCCCGAAGGCCATGAGGACGATCCCGGCGACCACCAGCAGGTGGATGTAGGAGTAGGAGTCGCGGGCGAGCTCGTTGCGGACGCGGCCCGCTTCGGCTTCGCCGAGGCGGCGGGCCGAGATCAGGGCCACCACGTCGAAGTAGGTCCACCAGAGGGCGGCGGCGAGGAAGACGCCGAGGACGGCGGCGGCGCCGATGCCGAGGTCGAGGGTGCCGGAGGCGCCGACGCCGATCGCGACGATGCTCTCGCCGAGGGCGATGATCACGATCAGCCCATGGCGCTCGGCGAAATGGCCGGGGACGAGCGTCCAGCCCTCCGAGCCGAAGAAGTAGGGGCCGGCCATGTCGAGGAAGATCGCCAGCGCCCACAGCGCTCCCTGGGCGAGACCGTTGAAGAGAGAGGCGAGGGCGAGGATGCCGACGGCGACGGCGGTGCTGACGGCGAGAGCGACCACCGAGCGGCGCAGGTTCTCGTCGTCGGCACCGGCGAGCATGAAGAGGGCGATGTGGGCGGCGCGGAAGACGCCGATGCCGAGGGCGAAGGCGAGGGCGAGGTTGCCGAACGCCTCCTGGACGCAGATCGAGACGATCAGCATCGCCGCCATCGCCACGAACATCACCCCGCGCACCGCCTCGGCCTCGGGGTCGATGACGCTGGTCAGCCAGGCGTAGCCGGTCCAGGCCCACCAGAGCACGCCGAGGATCAGCAGCCCCTGCACAAGCCCGGACCAGCTCTGGTCGTGCGACATCAGCGCCGTGCACTGGGTGATCGCGAGGACGAAGACGAGGTCGAAGAAAAGCTCCAGCGGGGTCACCCGCTCGCCTTCGCGGCGGACGGCGCTCAGCCGCGAATGATTGGGTTCACGCGAGGTCTCCATTGCGCATACTCTTGCGCGATGAGGGTTGCGGTTGTAACGGGGGCCTCGGCCGGGATCGGCCGGGCGACCGCGATCCGGCTCGCGCGCGAGCCGGGGACCGAGCTCGTCCTCGTCGCCCGCCGCGAGGAGCGGTTGCGCGAGCTGGCCGGCTCGCTGCCCTGCCGGGTGACCTGGGTCGTCGCCGACCTCACCGATGCCGACGCGCCCGAGCGCGTCCGCGCCCACCTGGAGGCCGAGCACGGCGGCGCCCTGCACCTGCTCGTCAACAACGCCGGCGCGGCCTGGCGGGCGAGCTTCGCCGAGGGCGGTCACGCCAACGTGCGCCGCCACCTGGAGCTCAACTTCGACGCCGTCGTCCGCCTCACCGAGGCGCTGCTGCCGCTGCTGCGCAGCTCGGCCCCGAGCGCGATCGTCAACGTCGCCAGCACCGCCGGCCGCGTCTCCCGCGCCCGCACCGGCGCCTACAGCGCCAGCAAGTTCGCCCTGATCGGCTGGTCGGACTCGCTGTATGCCGAGGAGAAGCCCGAGGGGGTTCACGTCGGCCTCGTCCTGCCCGGCTTCGTCCGCACCGAGGGCTTCCCGGCGACGGAGCTGCGGGAGAAAGCCCTCACCCGCTGGATCGTCTCCAAGCCGGAGAAGGTCGCCGAGGCGATCTACGAGGCCGGCCCCGGCGGCAAGGCCGAGCGCTACGTCCCGCGCCCCTACGCGCTCGCGGCGATCGCCCGCATCCTCCTCCCGTCGCTGGTCCGCCGCGTGCTTACCGGTGGCGCCGCCTCGAGCCTGACCACCAGCACCGGGTCGGAATGATCTCCGTCGCCGCCGTCGCCCTGGTCGCGGTGGTGGTGGCCGCGGTTGTCACCGCCCTCTCGGTGGTGCAGGTGCGGCGGGTCAACCGGCGCTTCCAGATCCTCGACGAAATCGCCCGGGTCGCCGGAGCCGGCGGTTCGCTGGAGGAGGTCTTGGGTGCGATCGCCGACGTCATCGTCCCCGAGCTGGGCGATTTCTGCGCGATCGACCTGATCGAGGACGGCCGCGTCCGCCGCGCCTCGGTCCGAGTCAGCGGCACCGATACCGCTGAGGTCGAGGCGCGGCTGACAGCGCGCACTCCCGCCCTGCAGGAGCAGATGGCAAGCGCCGGGACCGCGGAGCGGCAGGAGCCGATCTTCTTCGAATACGTCGGTGAGGAGGATCTGCGCGCCGTCGCCGAGGACGACGAGGACTTCGAGTTCCTGCGCGGCATGCGCATCCGCTCCGGGGTGACGGTGGAGCTGCGGGTCCGCGGCCGGCTGATGGGAATGCTGACCTATGGCCTCAGCCACTCGGGCCGCCACCTGCGCGACGACGACGTCCACTTCGCCGGCGTGCTGGCGGGCCGGGTCGCCGTCGTCCTCGACAACGCCGGCCTCTTCTCGGAGCTCGAGCGCAGGGAGCGCGAACGGGCGGAGATCGCCGAGACGCTGCAGCGAGGCCTGCCGCCGCCGCCGCTGGCGCACACCCCGGGCTGGTCGGTGGCGGCAATGTACCGCCCGGCCGGGGCCGAGAACGAGATCGGCGGCGACTTCTACGACGCCTTTCGGATCGCCGGGGGCTGGATGGTGGTGATCGGCGACGTCACCGGCCGCGGCGCCCACGCGGCGGCCGTGACCGCCCACGCCCGCTACACGCTGCGGACCGCCGCGGCCCTGACCGGCGACCCGGTGATCGCGCTGCGGACGCTGAACCGGGAGCTGCTCTCCCGCCGCGGCACCGCGCTCTGCAGCGTCGCCGCGATGGCGATCGCCGAAGACCGCGCCCAGCCGGTGCGGCTCGCCGTCGCCGGCCACCCGCCGCCGCTGCTGGTGGATGGCGCGAAGGTGGTCGAGGCCGCCGCCCCGGCGCCGATCCTCGGCGCCTCCTCCGAGGACGGCTGGAGCGTCGAGGAGATCGCGGTGCAGCCCGATCAGCTGCTCGTCGTCGTCACCGACGGGATCACCGAGGCCCTGGGCACCGATGACCGCTTCGGCGAGGGCCGCCTCCGCGCCGCCCTCGCGGGCGTGCACAGCTCGTCCCGCGCCGCCCAGCAGATCGAGGTCGCGCTGAACGAGTTCACCGGCGGCGAGCTTGAGGACGACGCCGCGATCGTCGCCATCGCTCCCGCCACCGCCGACGTCGAGCCCGCGCCGGAGGCCGAGCGGGATCTGATCGAGCGTCTCTACGCCGCCTTCAACCGCCGCGACCAGGAGGAGATGGTCGAGCTCTGCGACGAGCGGATGGGGTTCTTCCCGGTCGGCACGGCGGAGGAGGTCGGCCGCACCGCCCCCTACGTCGGACCCGCCGGCCTGACCGAATACCTGCTCGACGTCGACCGCGCCTGGGACGAGCTGCTGATCGACCCGAAGGTGGTCGAGCGCCACGGCCGCTCGCTGCTGGTGCGGGGGAGGGTCTACGCCCGCAGCCGAGCGCTCGGCATCCGTGACATGCCCGTCGCCTGGATCTGGGACGTCGCCGACGGCCAGTTCGTCCGCGGCGAGGTCTTCCGCGACCCCGAGGAAGCCGTCCGCCGCCTCGCCGCGGCCGGATAGGGCCACTCTCTAGGATCACCGCCGATGACTATCTCGACCAACCAATTCAAGAACGGGACCCACATCGAGATCGAGGGGAAGATCTGGAAGATCCTCGAGTTCCAGCACGTCAAGCCGGGCAAGGGCGGGGCGTTCGTGCGGACGAAGCTGCGGCGGATCGAGGACGGGTCGGTGATCGACAAAACCTTCAGGGCGGGGGAGAAGTTCCGCCCGGTCCGGACCGAATCGAAAAAGATGCAGTACCTCTACGACTCGGGCGACTCTGCCGTCTTCATGGACACGCAGGACTACGACCAGATCGAAATCCCCAAAGGCTCGCTCGGGGACTCGATGCAATGGGTGCTGCCGAACGCCGAGGTCGACGTGCTCTTCGTCGACGAGCGGCCCAGCGACGTCCAGGTGCCGGCCGCGCTCGACCTCAAGGTCACCCAGGCCGAACCGGGTTTGAAAGGCGACACCTCCTCCGGCGGCGGCAGCAAGCCCGTCACCCTGGAGACCGGGGTCGTGATCCAGGTGCCGCTCTTCATCGAGGAGGGCGAGACGGTCCGGGTCGATACGCGCAACGGCGAGTACATCTCCCGCGCCTGACTTGGCCGCCGTCCGGCGCTGACAGAATGGACACATGCGCAGATCGGACCAGCGGCGGGACGCCGTCTTCGCCAATTACCAGCGCGACGTGACCGGGCGGCCGCTGGAGGAGCTGCTGGGCGAGGCGCGGCCGCTGACGCGGGAGCTGGCCGAGGGGGTCGACCACCATCGCGAAGAGCTGGACGACGTGATCGCCGACCACGCCAAGGGCTGGACGGTCGACCGGATCGCGCCGCTCGACATGAACGTGATGCGGACGGCGCTGTATGAGATGGAATTCACCGACACGCCGGCCGAGGTGGCGATCAACGAGGCGGTCGAGCTGGCGAAGGAGTACTGCGGAGCCGAGGCGCCGAAGTTCATCAACGGCATCCTCGGCGCCGTCGCCCGCGAGCGGGAGCCGGCCAAGTGAACGTGCGCCTGCGCGAAATCAGCGAGCGGCTGCGCCAGATCGCCGCCGAGCTGGAGAGCGAGGAGGTCGCCGACGAGATGGCGGCCCAGCTCGCGGCCGAGGCCGCCGACCTCTCGGCCGAGGCGGTCGAGGAGGCCAACCGCGAGGCGCGCCAGCAGGCGAGCGCCGAGTAGGTGAGCTACCCCGAAGATCTGCGGGGGCTCGTCGACGACGCCCTCGCCCAGCTCGACTTCTCGGCCAGCCCGGCCACCGTTGGGCTGGAGGAGGCGATGCGGTACTCGCTGCTCGCCGGGGGCAAGCGGGTGCGGCCCGTGCTCGCGCTCGCCACCGCCCGAGCCCTCGGCGCCGAGCCCGAGCGCTTCCTCCCGGTCGCCTGCGCGATCGAGCTGATCCACACCTACTCGCTGATCCACGACGACCTGCCGGCGATGGACGACGACGAGCTGCGCCGCGGCCTGCCGACCTCGCACGTCAAGTTCGGCGAAGACGTGGCAATCCTCGCCGGCGACGGTCTCTTCGCCGAGGCGATGCGGCTCTTCTGCGAGCAGCCGGGCGAGCCGGCGCGGGTGCTGGCGGCGCTGCGCGAGCTGGCCGGCGCCACCGGCGTCGACGGCATGGTCGGCGGCCAGTACGTGGACGTGACCGAGGCGACCGCGGGCGCCGAGGGCCTGCGCGCCCTGCACGCGCTGAAGACCGGCCGCCTGATCGCCGCCGGCGTCGGCGTCGTGCTTCAGCTCTTGGCGGTACCCGAAAGTGAGAGAATGGCCTATCGCCGTTTCGCCGACGAGCTGGGCGTGCTGTTCCAGATCGTCGACGACATCCTCGACGTGACCGAGAGCGACGAGCAACTCGGCAAGCCACATGGAAGCGACGAGAGACATGGCAAACTCACCTACGTCAGCCTCTTCGGGCTCGATCGGGCTCGCGAGCTGGCCGCCGAGTCGCACGCGAAAGCGACCGGGGCGCTGGCCGATGCGCACGGCGAGACCGAAGACCTGAGGCGCGTGGCCGACTACATCTTCACGAGGCACGAATGAGCGAAAAGCCCCCCACCCAGGGCGATCAGGACGAAATAAGAGAGCCGCTGCTAGAGGGGATCGAGGGTCCGCAGGACCTGCACGATCTCGACGATGAGCAGCTGCAGCAGGTGGCGCAGGAGATGCGCACCTACATCATCGACACGATCGGCGAGATCGGCGGCCACTTCGGCGCCAACCTCGGCACCTGCGAGCTCGCGGTCGCCCTCCACAGCCTGCTCGACTCGCCCCGCGACAAGGTGCTCTGGGACGTCGGCCATCAGTCCTATCCGCACAAGATCCTCACCGGCCGCCGCGACCGGCTGCCGACGATCCGCCAGTACGACGGCCTGGCGCCGTTCTGCTCGATCGCCGAGTCCGAGCACGACATCATGGGCGCCGGCCACGCCTCGACCTCGATCGGCTACGCGGTCGGGCTGAAGGAGGCGATGCGCAAGGGGATCGGCCCCGACGGCAAGGTCGCCGCGGTGATCGGCGACGGCGCCCTCACCGGCGGCGTCGCTTACGAGGCCCTGCACGCTGCCGGCGGCATGCAGACGCCGATCGTGATCGTGCTCAACGACAACGGGATGTCGATCTCGCCCAACGTCGGCGCGCTCTCCCACTACTTCAACCGCATCCGCCTCAACCCGCGCCTCTGGCACGCCCGCGAGGGGGTGGAGGACCGGCTGACGAAGCTGCCGCTGGGGCTCGGGCAGCGGATCGAGCGGCTCGGCCCGGAGATCAAGTCGGCGATCAAGGCCTACTGGGCGCCCGGCCTCTTCTTCGAGGAGCTCGACCTCGCCTACATGGGCGTGATCGACGGCCATGACGTGGGTGCCCTGCGAGCGGCCCTGCACAAGGCCTTCGCCGCCGACCGCCCGGTCGTCGTCCACATCCACACCGTCAAGGGCAAGGGCTTCGCCCCGGCCGAGGACGGCGGCCTGGAGTCGATGGAGGAGTGGCATGCGGCGAAGCCCCACTCGATCGTCGACGGCCGCCCCGCAAGCGAAGCGAAGCCGGTGCCGGTGACCGAAACCGACTCGCCCGAGGGGATCGAGCTGCTGGAGAAGCCGCCCGCCGCCGGCTCGCCGCCGCAGTACACGAAAGTCTTCGCCGGGGCGATGGTCGCCGAGGCCAGGCGCGACGAGCGGGTGATCGGGATCACCGCCGCGATGGCGGGGGGGACCGGCCTGCAGCAGCTCTGCGACGAGCTGCCCGAGCAGTACTACGACGTGGGGATCGCCGAGCAGAACGCGGTCCTGCTCGCCTCCGGCCTGGCGCTGCAGGGGGCGAAGCCGGTCTGCGCGATCTACTCTACCTTCCTCCAGCGCGCCTTCGACCAGATCGTCCACGACGTCTGCCTGCAGAAGCTCGACGTCACCTTCGCGATGGACCGCGCCGGCCTGGTCGGCGACGACGGGCCGACCCACCACGGCGCCTTCGACGTCTCCTACTTCCGCCCGATCCCGAACGTGGTGGTGATGGCGCCGCGCGACGAGGCGACGCTGGTCCACATGCTCCACACCGCGATCGCCCACGACGGCCCGGCGGCGCTGCGCTACCCGCGCGGGGCGGCCGAGGGGGTCGAGCTGCCGGCGGCGCCGGAGCTGATCCCGATCGGGAAGGGCGAGGTGCTGGCCAAGGGCGAGCGGGTGGCCCTGCTCGGCTACGGGTACGGTGTCACCGTCGCCCGCGAAGCGGCTGAGATTCTCGGCAAGCACGGTCTTGCCGTCACCGTCGCCGACGGGCGCTTCGCAAAGCCGATCGACAGGGACCTGGCCGAGCGGCTGGCGCGCGAGCACGAGTTGCTGGTGACGATCGAGGAGAGCGTGCTCCCCGGCGGCTTCGGCTCCGCGGTGCTGGAGCACCTCGAGGACGCCTGCGGCGAGGCGCCGGGGGAGCGCGCCCGCGTCCTGCGGGTCGGCCTGCCCGACTCCTACGTCACCCACGGCAAGCCGGCGCTCCTGCGCGCCGAGGTCGGTTTGACGGGGGAGTCGGTCGCCGATCGCGTGCTCAACGCGATCTCCAGCGCCCAGCCGATGCTGACCTAATCAATTTTAAGGATTGAATCAATCGGCTCAATCGACTAGCGTGCGGGAGTCTCTCCGGTGAACGGAGGAGCAGGCAAAAGCCGGCGCTTCTGGGGGAATCGCCACGGGAGGAGAGGCGCGCATCTCTATATGTGTGGATCCGCTTGGGGAATCGGATCTCTCGCGCCCGCCACTTAGGTCGGGGCGCGAGGCGCGCCTGGAGTTGCCGGCCCCCTGCGCCATGCCTGGCGAGCGCCGACAGAAAAAGGCGCCCGCCGAGGGGCGGGCGCCTTTGGAATGAACTGGTCGCTGCTATTCGCTGGCGCGAACGGCGGCGGGTTCCGCGATCTGGATTTTGCCTTCGAGGATCGCGGTGTTGGTGCCGGCGGCCGAGGGCACGCCGACGATCGAGTTGACGAACGGGTCGATCAGGAACGAGAACAGGCCGCCACAACCGTTTGCGCCAGGAGCGGCGTACGAGTTGTTGACGAGCCTGCCTCCGCTGAACGTGATCAGGGTCCCCGTCGCGTTTTCCGAGGCCGTGCCGGGGCTACCGGTGATCGGCGTGTTCGGCGGCGGCGGCGAAGTCGTTCCGGTCGTGAAGTTCAGCGCGACCGGGTTCGAGTTCGAGCCGATGTAGCAACTGCTGCCGAGGAACGGGTTTTCCAGGTGGATTTTCGCCGGCAGCGCCAGCGCCGTCCCGCTTCCCAGCAGGAGGTTCAGGGAGTTGAGCTTGACCGAGCTGGCCGAGCCCGCGATTTCGACGGTCGCGTTGACGCCCGTGAATCCGTTGTTGATGGTTTCGTTGAACAGTTCCTGCAGGAACAGCGGCCACCAGGTGGGAGCCGTTACCCCCAGCAGACCGCCCGGTACCGGCTGCGGAGTTTTGACGAGGGTGTTGCCGTCCTCAGCCGCGATCAGCGGGAGTTCTTCGAGGATGCTTTCTTTCCATTCGAGCCCGCCCTGCAGCACGACCGGGTTTTTGATCGGCACGGTTTTTTTGCCGATCGTGAAGGAGCCCGCGCTGGATTCGGAGAAGAGGCAAGCGCTCAGCGTTGCCCGGCTCAGAGGGCAGTCGCCAAACTGGGCGAATTCCCCCGTGGGGTGATGCGGCGCGGCAACGGCCGACGAGGCCGGCACCAGCATCGCGAACACCAATGCACCGGCTAGAAATAGCCTTTTCATTGACTGGTCCTTTCGACTGATTTCGTTACGGGAGTTCCCTGCTCCCCTTGGGCCCACCAGAATGCAATGCGCGTCCTGAATGGGGAAAAACCCTTCTAACAGACAAACGGCGCGGGCGCAAGGCCAAAACTGGTCATTTAGACCAATCGTTGGATCTTGATCGGCTGCCGGGCCGCTTGACTTGCTTTGTTAGGCGCCCGGGGGGACACTGCGACGATGTCAGTGGCGAGCGTCGAGACCGACTCCACCGACCGGGGACGGGAAGGCAAGGCCGCGCGCGGGGCGGTGCCGCGGTCGAGCCACGGGGAGTGGGAGCCGGCGGCGCGGGATCCGCTGCAGATCCTCGCTCGGCAAGACGAGAGTCGCCTTGCCGGTCTGGTGCCGATCCGCTATGGCCGGATGCTCGCCTCTCCCTTCGCTTTCTTCCGGGGGGCGGCGGCGGTGATGGCCGCCGATCTGGCGACGACTCCGACGGTGGGGATCGAAGCTCAGCTCTGCGGCGACGCCCACCTGGCGAACTTCGGGGTCTTCTCGGCCCCGGACCGGCGCCTCGTCTTCGACTGCAACGACTTCGACGAGACTTGCCGCGGCCCTTTCGAGTGGGACGTGAAGCGCCTTGCGGCCAGCGTCGCCGTTGCCGGCCGGGAGCGCGGCTTCGACGCGAAGGGCCGGGAGCGAGCGACCCGCAGCGCGGCGAGGTCCTACCGGGAGTCGATCAGGGGCTTCGCCGCGATGCGCAACATCGACGTCTGGTACTCGCGCCTGGACGTCGAACCCGCCATAGAGGTCCTGCGCCCGCAGGTCGACGAGCGCCGCTATCGCCGGGTCGAGCGCACCCTTGCCAAGGCGCGCGGCAAGGACAGCCTGCGGGCCTTGGGCAAGCTGACCCGCGAGCAGGACGGCGAGATTCGCATCATCAGCGATCCCCCGCTGATCACGCCGCTGGACGAGTTGACCGACGCCGCCGAGGCGGCGCAGCAGTTGCAGACGGTGCTCGGCGCCTACCGCGAGTCGCTCACCCACGACCGTCGGCACCTCGCCGCTTCCTACCGCTACGTGGACGCCGCCCTCAAAGTGGTGGGGGTGGGGAGCGTCGGCACCCGTGCCTGGATCGTGCTGCTGCTCGGTAGGGATTCCGGCGACCCCCTCTTCCTGCAGGCGAAGGAAGCGCAGGCCTCGGTATTGGAGTCCTACGCCGGCGCCAGCCCCTACCGCAATCACGGCCGCCGGGTCGTCGAGGGCCAGCGGCTGATGCAGGCGGCGAGCGACATCTTCCTCGGCTGGGTCGCGACCAAGGGCCTCGACGACGAGCGGCGCTGCTTCTACGTGCGCCAGCTATGGGACGGCAAGGGGTCGGCGGACGTCGAACGGCTCTCGCCAGAGGACCTGGCGATCTACGCCGCTCTCTGCGGTCAGGCCTTGGCGCGGGCTCATTCTCGCTCCGGCGACCGGTTCGGCATCGCTTCCTACCTGGGGAGCGGCGAGGTCTTCGACAAGGCGCTCGCCCGTTTCGGGGAGGCTTACGCGGATCAGAACGAACGCGACTTCGACCGCTTGGTCAAGGCGGTCGAGAACGGTGAGATCGCAGCCGAGACGGACCTACGGTGAGCCGGGACGGACCGGCTCACCGCGGCCGAGCAACCTCTGACTCCTGATCGCCGGTCCTACTCCTCCCAGCGGGCGGTGAGCTGGTAGATGATCGTCACGTCCAGGATGATCATCAGGAACGCCCACAGCGGCGCCGCCGGGAACCAGACGATCTGCGCCACCGCGTTGACCGCGACGAAGAAGACGGCGGCCCAGCGCGCAGCGGACATCGCCGCGAAGAGGCCGAGGCCCGTGGCGGCGACAATCGAACCGAGGATCAGATGGACCCATCCCCAGGTGGTGATGTCGGCGAGGATCACGCCCTGCCCGCCGACGAGGATGACTTCGTTGTTGAGGATCGCGGCGAGGCCGTAGAGGGCGTCGAGCGAGCCGACGATCAACAGCAGCGTGCCGGCGAACACGGTCCAGCCGGTCGGCTGTCGTTCCTCGATGTCTCTCCTCGGGGTAGTGCTGGTCTCCATGGGGGCTCCCTTCGTTACGGCCAAATGGCCGGTTGTCTAACTGGTTTCAGGCGCCCCCCTGCAGCGCCCGCTATGGAGAAAGATAAAACGCCCGTGCTCCCATGGCAATCCCTGCGCCCCCGCTGCAACAGAAAACGCCCCGGCGGGCGAGTCCTCCGGCTGCATGGTGGGTGAGGCGAGCGGGCTCAAGTGCTCGTGGATCACCCAAGCTCGCCAAAGCACCTGCCGCCGCTCGGCGGACGTGAGGATCCTTCAACGCCTCGATAAGCGGCGGCGGCGCCGCGCAATCCCCAATATCACCCAAGGCATTGGCTGCAGATATCCGCACAGTGCTATGAGCGGAGCGAAAGCGTTTGATTAGAAGCGGAACGCTGTCGCGATTGCGCATCTTGCCGAGAGCCTGAATCGCCTCCACCTGCTCGACTGCGTAGCGCGAGCTCGCGTCCTTCCTTAGACTGGAGCGCCCGCTGGATCCCCGATTTTTCCCAGTGCGAAAACAGCCATTAGTCGCACCTCGTAACTCGGGTCAGTCAGCGCAACACGCGAGAGTGCTTCAACTGCCTGTGAGTCCCCCGCCTTGCCAAGCGCTCTCACCAGCCAAACCCGCCGCAGAGCCAACCGCTTCCCCATCTCCTCGTTTAGAGCAGAAAGCAGGTCATCGACATTCTGCGTCCGCAATGCACGACCCCCCGTTTGCTACTGCCTCACATCAAACTGCACGGACCCGCCAGTAACGAGGCGGTTCAACTCGGCAACCATTTTTTCAGCTCGGCGAGCTTCGTCCGGTGATCTCACGCTGAATCCATGGACATAGATACGACGTCCATTTTTAAGCTGGATCTGGAGTGCCTTCTTAATCAATAATGGTCGCCACTGAAATTCATTGATCTCAGACCATTGGTAGCGGGAGGGACCAATGGCAGAGCGCACCACGACCCCGTCCTTTTCAAGGATGATCCCGGATCTTACTTTTCTTACGGCCACTAGAGCAAAGACAAGGCATGCCAAAGCAACAACGGGTCGGAACAAGCCACCGTGTTGACTGTGGTGACTGTCACTATAAGAGGGCTGAAACAGGATAAGAAGGAATAGGCTGGATAATACCGAGGTGATACACAGCGCCCACGCTATCCATCGTGACCACCCCCCAGTGCGAAGCAACCGTCCTTCTGGAATTATCTGTGAATCAATTACGGTCTGGGCCATCAGCAGATTAGGTTACTGCATATATGCATTCGTTGTGCTTCTACCGGATGTATCAACCTAAGCGAGGAGCCGCGTCCCGTGATCTGCTCGAGAAACCAATAACGCCATCGAAGTCTGATCAGCGACCGATCTCACCAGGAGCAAGGTCGATCATCCACACACCGTTCTCGGCTGAATTGCTGGAGTGCATTCTTGAGCCTCACCACTCCACATCTACATTAAGTGAGGCGCCAAGTTCGGTGACCCACTCAAGAAAGGAGCTTGGAAAAAACAGACTAGGTGCAGTCTCAGCGCCTTCTACTCCAACACCGCAGAGAATCACGAGATTTACGCTGAGATCTCTGCACAGTGCTTTAACAGCGCTAGCAGATACATCGAATCGTTGCCGAAATTCTTGGAGCAAGCTATCGACAGCAAGCGTTCTGCTGGGGCCGATCTCGACCATCCACCCATAACCGCGCCACGTGCCTTGCCCGTCTTTGGTTATGGGATCGCCAGGGCGGAAGCTGGTGGTCGGTTCGATGCCGAGGCGCCTCGTGATTTCATCTGGATCAAAGGCCTCTCCGTAGAACCGGAAATACAGGTTGACTTTGGGAAGTTTAGATTCCATTCTTGTCCTTAAGGGAAGAGGTCCTTGATATTAATCCCAAGGGGATCTCCGGGGCCTCGGCCTCCCTTCGGCTTTTCATAGAGGGTCCTTCTCTATCCTTATAAATATCAGTGAACTTTTCTCCTCTCTTTAGCTTGTGAGCATCTAGGCCGGCTTCTTCCAGCTCGCGTTCGGTGACTTTCTTATCTTGACGCCAGTTCCGGCAATCTTCTTCATCTTCTTCATGTTCCGCCTGTGCCCTGAGGAGACCTTCCTCGGCTTCTTTAACTGATGCTTCATTCCCAAAGAGGGAATCCGCCAGGGTTCCGAGACCGATCAGTCCAGCCGTACCACAGCTAACTACATCTACGCCTGGCACCTCCCACGTCAAACCGCAGGTGGTATCAGCGGTGCCGTTTATGGCAATCGCGTCCTGGCCGGTTAGATCGATGAGGTTAATGGGGTTATTCGCCGCGTAGTCATAGAGTTGACGGGTAATCATCCCCCACGGATCCCGACTCAAGAACTGCCCCGTCCCCGGGTCGTAGAACCGCGCTCGCAGATACTGCAGCTCGGGTTCTGAGTCGGTGTATTGGCCGGCGAAGCCGAACGGAGTGGTGGCGGTGCCGGTTTTGGCTTCGAGGGTGCCGTAGGGGGCGAAGCTCTGGGTGGCAGTGGTGGCGCCTCCTGAGCCGGTGAGGAGGCGGGTGCTGCCGAGCTGGTCGTGGTGGAGGTAGGTCGGTTCTTCTTTGCCGTTGATCTGCTCGACTGGGATGCCGCCGGGGCCGTAGATGTAGGAGTTTTCGCCGTCGTTTAGGAGTAGCGGCAGGTTGGTGCTTTGGTCCCAGGCGAGGTGCCTGGTCGTCCCGCCGATCGTCTTCGCGGTCAGTAGGCCGGTGGCGTCGTAGGCGAGGGTCTGGCTGATCGCGGTGTTTTCGCCGGCTTTGGGCCGGGCGATCGAGGTGAGGTCGCCGGCCTGGTCGTAGCCGTAGGTGGTGGTGTTGAGCGGCCAGGTCCAGGCGCTGATGCGGTCGTTGCCGGTGTCGGCGACCCAGAGGGTGCCTTTGGCCTCCTTTTGGTACTTCCACCTTGCCTCTAGATGTACTTCGTCAGCTAGACGACCGAATATCCCAGACGACAAAGGACTCCGCATCGAACGCAGAGCAAATCACGGCTACTAAGGACTCGGCAACCTGGGTCGGGAGCTCCGCAGGCACTTGCTGGCGATCTGCTAGGCCAAGTTCCAGGGAGGATCTAGTCGTCACAAAGCCATTAAGTGGGTATCCCGAAGCCCCCTCGGCAGTAGTTCTGGCCGCTTCGTCAACATTATCCGTTAGGTCACACCAATGGATCACGCGGTCGTCCAGAAATGCCAGGGGTTCAGCCGATCGACGCACGACGGGGTCCATCCGCCCTGCTAGGTCATCCTCAATCAAGACACACTTCGCACCCTCGTCTCTGAGTTGAACAAGGAAATCGACAAGTCCCTCTCTGGCAGCCTTCTGACTCACTACGCCGCCTACGGCCAGCGCCAGCGGCTTGCGTGTGAATTCCTCCGGTACGAGGGCAAAGGAGGAGCCATGGTCAAGAGCATGCATTGCCGTTACGGCATCAGACAGGCCGAAGCCCTGCTGAAGCGATTTCTTGAGCCAAGGGCTAACTTCATCTTGGCAAATTTTTAATTTCTCTATTTTAGTCACTTTGGTTCTACCCCTCCATCAGGATAGATGCGGTACCACTTCTTGCTCGGTGACTTCCAGTCATAGTGAGGCCCCTGAGGCTCCGAATGATTCAGGTCGGGATAGAGGCTTTCTCCCGTCTCTGGGTTATACCAAGACCCCTCGCTGCTCCCGGGTGGCCCCAGTCCTTTCCATTCCCATTCCGGACCGGGCGGCTGCGTCGGATCTTCGAAGTTCGGCTGCGCCGAGGGCGCACAGGTGGATTCTTCTGAGGATTCATTGTCCCCGCCAGCAATCGCGCTCAGAAGGCCGAGGGTGGCTGCCCATTCCCCGGCTTCTACGAGGCCACCGACAGCCGCTCCCCCTACACAGCCCCCAGCTGGGTCGGCGACCTCTCCGGCAATGCATCCACCAACGACTCCTGCTGCACGTCCGCTCGGATCAACCAGGTTGAGTGGGTTGTCCCGGCCATAGGAATATGGCTCGCGCGTCAACGTCGCCGCGGGATCGCGACTCAGGAACTGCCCCGTCTGAGGCTCATAGAACCGCGCCTGCAGGTACTGCAGTCCCGTTTCGGCATCGGTGTCCTGGCCGGCGAAGCCGAGCGGGGTGGTGGCGGTGCCGGTTTTGGCTTCGAGGGTGCCGTAGGGGGCGAAGCTGGCGGTGGCGCTGGTGGCGCCACCGGAGCCGGTGAGGAGGCGGGTGCTGCCGAGCTGGTCGTGGTGGAGGTAGGTCGGTTCTTCTTTTGCGTTGATCTGCTCGATTGGCAGGCCGCCGGGGCCGTAGACGTAGGAGTTTTCGCCGTCGTTCAGCAGCAGCGGCAGGTTGGTGCTCTGGTCCCAGGCGAGGTGCCTGGTCACCCCGCCGCTGGTCTTCGCGGTCAGCAGGCCGGTGGCATCGTAGGCGAGGGTCTGGCTGATCGCGGGGTTTTCGCCGGCTTTGGGGCGGGCGATCGAGGTGAGGTCGCCGGCCTGGTCGTAGGCGTAGGTGGTGGTGTTGAGCGGCCAGGTCCAGGCGCTGATGCGGTCGTTGCCGGTGTCGGCGGTCCAGAGGTTGCCTTTGGTGTCGACGGCGAGGGCTTGGGGTTCGGAGAGCTGGCCCGCGTTGGGGCCGGTGCTGCCGAACTGGGTCAGGTAGGTGCCTTCGGGGCTGAAGCGCTGGAGGCGGCTGTTGCCGGCATCGGCCACCCAGAGGTTGCCTTCGGGGTCGAAGGCGAGATCGCTCGGGGATTTGAATTTGCCATTGGAGGTGCCTTCGGAGCCGAAGCTGCGGAGGAATTTGCCGCCTGGTTCGAACTCCTCGATGCGGTTGTTGGCGGTGTCGGCGATCCAGACGTTGCCTTTGGCGTCGGTGGCGATACCCCTGGCGGCGCTCAGCTGGCCTGCTTCGGAGCCGAAGGAGCCGAACTGGCGGATGAAGGTGCCTTCGGAGGTGAACTCCTGGATGCGGTTGTCGGCGGTGAGTTTGCCGCCGCCCTCAAGGGTCCAGATATGGCCTTCGGGGTCGATCGCTAAGTCCTGCAGGCCGAAGAACTGGCCGGCGCCTTCGCCCTGGGAGCCCCATTTGCGGACGAATTCGCCTTTGGAGGTGAACTCCTCGACGCGGTTGTTGGCGGTGTCGGCGACGTAGAGGTTTCCTTTGGCGTCGATCGCGACGCCGCGGGGCGCCCGCAGCTCGCCGTCGCCGGAGCCGGCGGCGCCGAAGGCGCGGATCAGTTCGCCTTTGGCGTTGAACTCCTGGATGCGGTTGTGGGAGGTGTCGGCGACCCAGGCGTTTCCTTCTGCGTCTAGGGCGATGCCCTGGGGGGCGGAGAGATGGCCGGGGCTGGAGGCTTCGCCGCCGAATTGGCGGAGGAATTCGCTCCCGCTTTGCTCCTGCACGCGGTTATTGGCGGTGTCGGCGACCCAGATATTGCCTTTCGCGTCGATGGCTACCCCCCGCGGTTCGGAGAACTGGCCGGCATTGGACCCGGGGGTGCCGAACTGGCTCAGGTAGGTGCCGGTTCCCGAGAGCTTTTGGACGCGGTCGTTGCCGGTGTCGGCGACCCAGGCGTTGCCTTCAGAGTCGATCGCGATCCCGGCCGGGGATTTGAACTGTCCGTTGCCGGCGCCTTCGGTGCCGAGCTTGCGGATGAATTCGCCGCTCGGTTTGAAGGCCTGGATGCGGTTATTCCCCGTGTCGGCGACCCAGACGTTGCCGGCGGCGTCGGTGGCGATGCCCTGGGGGGATTTGAACTGGCCGTTTTCCGATCCCTGTTTGCCGAACTGGGCGAGGTAGGTTCCTTCGGAAGAGAACTCCTGCACGCGCACCCCGCTGCCGGCGAGGCCGGCGTCGATCGTCCAGACGTGGCCTTCGGCATCGACGGCGATTCCCTGCAGCGAGAAGAACTGGCCGTTGCCGGAGCCCGAGCTGCCCCACTTGCGGATGAATTCGCCTTTGGAAGTGAACTCCTGCACCCGCTTGTTGCCGGTGTCGGCGACGTAGAGGTTGCCGGCGGGGCTGATCGCGACGCCCTTCGGTTCGGAGAAGGCCCCGTTGCCGGTACCCGTGGCGCCGAAGGCGCGGATCAGTTCGCCTTTGGCGCCGAACTCCTGGATGCGGTTGTGAGCGGTGTCGGCAACCCAGACGTTGGCTTCTTTGTCGGTGGCGAGGGCGTTTGGCGAGGCGAGCTGGCCAGGGGCGGAGGATTCGCCGCCGAAGGAGCGGATGAATTCGCTTGGCGTGGACTCCTGCACCCGGTCGTTGCCGGTGTCGGCGACCCAGAGGTTGCCTTTGGTGTCGATGCTCAGCGCTTGAGGTTCGGAGAGCTGACCGGAGTTGGGGCCGGCGGCGCCAAGCTGGGCGAGGTAGGCGCCTTCGGCGGAGAAACGCTGCAGGCGGTCGTTGCCGGAATCGGCGACCCAGAGCTTTCCTTCGGAGTCGAAGGCGAGGTCCTGAGGCCCTTTGAGCTGTCCGTTGCCGGTTCCTTCGGCGCCGAACTTGCGGATGAATTCGCCGCTCGGTTTGAATGCCTCGATGCGGTTGTTGCCGCTATCGGCGACCCAGACGTTGCCTTCTTTGTCGGTGGCGATTCCCTTTGCCGAGAGGAGCTGGCCGTTTTCTGAGCCGGCGGCGCCGAACTGGCGGATGTAGGTGCCTTCGGCGCTGAACTCCTGGACGCGGTTGTTGGCGCTCAGTTTGCCGCCGCCCTCCAGGGTCCAGACGTGGCCTTCGGGGTCGACCGCCAGGTCCTGCAGGCCGCGGAACTGGCCGTTGCCGGTTCCTTCGGTGCCCCATTTGCGCACGAATTCGCCTTTGGCGTTGAACTCCTGCACGCGGCTGTTGCCGGTGTCGGCGACGTAGAGGTTGCCTTTGGCGTCGATTGCGAGGCCGCGGGGGGCTCGCAGCTGCCCGTCGCCCGAGCCGCCGCCGCCGAAGGCGCGGACCAGTTCGCCTTTGGCGCTGAACTCCTGGATGCGGTTGTGGGAGGTGTCGGCGATCCAGGCGTTTCCTTCTGCGTCGAGGGCGATGCCCTGGGGGGCGGAGAGGTGGCCGGGGGCCGAGCTGGTGCCGCCGAAGGAGAGGCTGTAGGTGGGGACTTCGGCGGTGCGGTTGGTGGCGGCGGTGCGCTCGCCCTCTTTGTCGTAGGCGTAGCCGGCGCCGGTGCCTTTTTCGAGCTCGCCGGCGGCGTCGTAGGTGTTGGTGGTCCCCGGCGCCTTGGTCAGGTTGTCGGCGGCGTCGTATTCGTAGGTCGAGCTGCCCGCTTTGGTGAGGCGGTTGTTCTGGTCATAGCCGTAGCTGACTTTTTCGGGACCGGGGAGGCCGTGGCGCGCTTCTTCTTCGACTTGGCCGAGGGCATCGCGGGTGAAGGTGAGGGAGGCGAGGGTTTCCGAGCCCTTCTTGAACTTCGCTTCGCTCATCTGGGAGGCGCGGTCGTAGGCGTATTCGTCGACGTTGCCGCTCGCCGCGGGGTAGGTGATGCCCTTGAGGTTTGATTCGGCGTCGTAGGCGAAGCTCGTTTTGCCGCCGAGCCAGTCGGTGGCGCTTTCCAGGCGGCCGGCGGCGTCGTAGCTGCGCAAGACGCTCTTGCCGTTGGGGTAGACGACCCCGGTCTGCTGTTCGCCCAGGTTATAGGCGTATTCGACGACGTCGCCGTGGCCGTCTTGGGAGCGGGTGAGGCGGCCGAGCTGGTCGTAGGCGAAGGTCGATTCGCCGCTGCCGTCGCTGATCGAGGTCAGGTTGCCGTCGGCGTCGTAGCCGAAGCTCGCATCCGGCGTCGCCGCTTCGGAGTAGTTGACGGCGGTGAGGCGGCCGGCGGCGTCGTAGGAGTAGCTCGTTTCCCGGCCTTCGGGGTCGGTCACCTTGGCGAGGTTGCCGGCGGCGTCGAATTCCTCGTGCGTCGTGTGGCCGAGGGGGCCGGTCACTTCGACCGGCTGCTCGAGCACGTTTCTGACGTAGGTCGTCGTCTTGCCGTCGCCGTCGGTCTGGCTGGTGATGTAGCCGGCGCCGTCGTAGCCGGTTTGCAGGGTGGCGCCGTTTGGCTTTTCGACCTTGGTCCGTTCGTCGTCGGCGTTATAGGTGTATTTGGTCGTGTGGCCCTTGGCGTCGGTCACCGAGGCGAGGTTGCCATTTGCGTCGTAGGCGTATTCGGTTGCGTGGCCGAGCGGGTCGGTCACTTTGGTCGGCCGGCCCTGGGCGTCGCGTTCGATCTTCGTTTCGTATTCGGAGGTTTTGGCCCCTTCGACGTTGCCCCGCGGCGAGACGATCGCGACCACGCGCGAGTCTTTGTCGTAGGTGAGGGTCTGCTTGTCGCCGAGCGGGTCGGTTTCGCTGGTGCGGTCGCCGTAGCTGTCGTAGCCGTAGCTCCACGTTTTCCCGAGCGGGTTGGTGGCGCTTTCCAGTTCGCCGTGGGAGCCGTGTTTGAAGGTGGTGGTCTGCGTTTCCCCTCCCGGCGCCGGGCGGGAGATGCTTTCGACGTTGCCGTGGCTGTCGCGGGCGATCGTCGTCGTCTCCCCGCGGGGGGTCGTGGTCGAGACGAGGTCGTGGGTGGAGTTGAAGGCCCATTTGGTTTCGTGGCCGAGCGGGTCTTTTTCCGAGGCGCGGTTGCCGGCTTCGTCGTAGCCGTATTCGGTGGTGTGGCCGGCGCCGTCGGTTGCGCTGGTCAGCTGCCCGGCAGGGTTGTAGGTGAAGGTGCGGGTGGTGGCCTCGGGGGTGCCGTAGCCGTGGGTGACCGAGAAGGGCTCGTTGTCGGAGGTGAACCACTCGTCGGTGACCGCGCCGGTCGCTTTGTTGGTGATCTGGGTGTGGAAGGCTTCGTAGGCGAAGGTGAGCGTGCGGCCCGCGGGGTCGGTCTGGCTGATCACGCGGCCTGCGGAGTCGTATTCGTTGGTGGTTTTGCCGCCGCGGCCGTCGGTGATCTGGGTGATGCGGTGGGAGGCGTCGTATTTGAACTGCCAGCGCGGCGAGGCTTCGCCGGGCATGGTGACGCTTGCGAGGTTGCCGCCTTCGTAGGCGTATTTGACGACGTGGCCCATCGGGTCGGTTGCGCCTTCGACCTGGCCCGAGGTGTTGTAGGCAAAGGTGAGCGTGCGACCGGCGGGGTCGGTGACGGTTTTCAGGCGCCCTGCTTCGTCGTAGGAGAGCGTGGTTTCGTTGCCGTTGCGGTCGGTGACGCTTTCCAGACGGCCGGCACCGGAGAAGCGGTAGGCGGCCTGGGCGGTGGTGGTGAAGGTATAGCCGGCTTCGGGGCTGCCCGAGAGCTTTGCCTGCGACCAGGCAGGCGCGGCGTAGGTGGTGCCGCTGGTGCGCGTGAACGGGGTCGTCTGCCCGCTGCCCCTGATCACCGTGACCTTCGCCCCGCCTTCTTCGACCGTGAGATGGTCAGTGAAGGAGCCGGTCCAGCCGTAGCCGAAGGGGCCGGGCGAGGTTGCCGCGGCGGCGGCTTGGGCGCTGTAGGAGCGGGTGAGGACGAGGCCGACACCGCGGCCTGCGATCGCGATGTCGGTCTGGCTCTCGGAGAAGTTGCCGCTGGCACAGGAGACCGGATCGCCCGTCGTGGAGCAGCCCGCCTTCTCCGCGGCGGTGAGCTTCTTCGGGTGCTCGATTTCGATCTGCGAGGAGATCCCTTTGACCCAACCGAGGTTTTCGAAGTCCGGGACGACGCCGACTACGAGTTTGCCTTCGGTGCGGATGAATTCGCCCTCGTTGACGATCGCCCCGGTGCCGCCGCCTTCGTTGACGATCATCTGAGCGCTGCCATACGGTTCGGCGTTCAGCTTGTAGGTGCCTGGGTTTTCGAAAACGGCGCCCCCGTTCAGGTTCAAGACGCTCGACGAGCGCTGGGTGACGGTGCCCTTGTTGACCAGGAACCAACCCGAGAGCGTCGAGGTCGTGGCGCCGGTATCGAGGACGTTTTTGCTGGCCGGGCCGAGGGTCAGCCTGCCGATGCCCGTGAAAGTGCCGGCTCCTTCCCACAAAAGCGCTTCGGTCACTTCGAAGTGGCCGGCACCGGAGATCACGTTTCCGTAGCCGAGTTTGAGGTTGGCGATTTTGGTGGTTTCGCCTTCGAGCAAGATGGTCGCTCCGCTCGCCGAGACGGTCCCGCTCGGGGCGGAGAAGTTTTCGCCGGCGACCGCCGATCCTTCGAAGCGGTTTTCTCCCTTGAGGACGCTGCCCGGTTTCAGGGTGACGATGGCGCTGGGTTCGTTGAAGAGGAGAGTGCCGCTTTCTGCGTCGATCGTGCCCTTATTTTCGAGGTTGATGTTCAAGCGGGTTTCTCCGCTCCCGGCCGTTTTGCGGACCGTGCCGTTGTTGACGAGTTCGGGGCCGACGAGGCCGAGGCCGGTGGTGATCCCGGGCCAGCGGCCGTAGGCCGGAACCGAGTTGGGCTTGAGAGTCGCGTCGTTTTCGATCCTCGCTCCTTCCGAGGCGATGATCTGGCCCTGTTCTTCGAGGGTGAGGGTGCCCTGGTTGACCAGGGTGCGATGGATCAGGAGCGCCGAGGTGGAGGTGACGGTGGCCGTGGCGGCGGGGCCGATCACGGTCTGACCGCTGCCCTCCATCGTCGCTTCGCCGCTGATCCACGACAGGGATTTCGAGATTTCCAGCGTCCCTTCGCCGGTGACGGTCCCCTGGTATTCCATCGTCAGGTTCCCCAGTGAGGCGGTCTTGCCGGCCGGGATGGTGAGCTGCGATCCCTTCAGGCTGAGTTCGGCCCCCGGCGCCGCCATCGTGCCGAGAGTCGCGCCGGCTTTGCTTTCGACGGCGACCGGCCCTTCGAGATTCGACCCGTCGGCGGAGACGAGCGAGGAGCCGCTTTCTTCAAAGCAGATCGTCCCGCTCAGCGTCCTGATCGTGCCGAGGTTTTCGAAGGTAGCCAGGATCTTGGCCCGCCCGGTGCCCGCGGTCTTCTGGAAGACCCCTTTGTTGACGAACGCCGAGCCGGCGCCTTCGGTGTGGATCTGCCAGCGGGAGGATTCGCCGTTGACCTTGTAGGTGCCGAGGTTTTCGAAGACGCCGCCTTCCTTCGCGAGCAGGGTCGCGTATTCGCGCTGAGTGATCGTCCCTTCGTTGACGAGCTTGCGGCCGGCGAGGGGGAAGTTGACGTTCGCGGAGCCGATCGTGCTGACCGCAGAGGGACCGAGGATCGTCTCCCCGGCCCCGCTCATAGTGCCTTCGCTTTCCCAGGCGAGGGAACTAAGAACTTCCAGCGTCCCCGCGCCGGTCAGGTTGCCGAGGTATTTCATCCCCAGCGAGCCGATCGCAGCGGTCTTGCCGGCCGGGATCGTGAGTTGCGATTCCGACAGGCTGAGGCTGGCGTTCGGAGCCGTCAACGTGCCGAGGGTGACGCTGGCTTTTTCTATGAAGGAGATCGGCCCTTCGAGGTTGGACCCGTCGGCGGAGACGAACGAAGACACGCTTTGTTCGAAGCTGATACCTCCGGTGGCCGCCCTGATCGTGCCGAAGTTTTCGAAATCGGTTCGGAGGTTGGCGTTCCCGGAGCCCGCGGTCTTCTGGAAGACGCCTCTGTTGACGAATGCCGAGCCGGTGCCTTCGGCGTAGATCTGCCGCAGAGACGCGTTGCCGGCGAGGTCGTAGGTGCCGAGGTTTTCAAAGACGCCGCCTTCCCTCGGGGCCAGCGTCGAGTATTCGCGCTGGGTGAGAGTCCCCTCGTTGACAAGGGTGCGGTTGACAAGGGGGAAGAAGACGTTCGCGCTGCCAATGGTGCTGACCGATTCGGGACCGAGGATCGTCTTGCCCGCTCCGCTCATCGTGGCTTCGCTTGCCCAGGTGAAGGCGCTGCGGACTTCCAGGCTGCCGGCGCCCGTCAGGTTCCCTTCGTAGTTCATCTGCAGGGAGCCGATCCACCAGGTCTGGGCGGTGCCGATGATTTTGAAGGTGGTGCCTTCTTGCAGCACCAGCCCTCCTTCGCCCTCCAGGCCTTTGACGAGAGTCAGGCCCGCAGCGCTGACGTTGACCGTCTTGCCGGCGCCGATGCAGGCGACGTCGGCTTCCCCCGGCACGCCGGCCGACCAGTTGGAGCCGGTCGTCCATGACCCTTCCGAGGAGCCGGTCCAGGTGTCGGTGCATTCGGCGGCCGATGCGGTAGCGCAGAGGGCGAGGAGGAGCAGCATTGACCCGACGAGGATGCCGAGGGTGTGGCCGACGAAACGAATCCAAGCTCCCTTATCCGACGGTGCCCCTGCCCTCATCGCTTCCTCCCAAAATTGTGAATACATGCCCTAACGACGAGCGCGCCGCATCCTATAGGTACGGCAACGGTTTTCGCAGGCGAGACTAATCCGCATCTGCGATCCGGTCGCGATGCCGCTCGCCCATTTGCCGTCTGCAAGCCGGTGCGCGAGCGAACTGCGGCGCACGATCCTCACCTCGCGTTTCCTCTTCTTGTCGGCGGCCTTTGAATGTCGCTTAAGCCTCTTGCAGAGCCATATCAACAGAAAACGCCCCGGCGGGGAACCGGGGCGCTTCTGGGGTTACTACAGGGAGGAGAGATATGTATCTCTATATATGTGTGGATCCGTGGGAGGTAGGTCGAGTCCGGTTTATGTCGAGTGCGTCGCTGTGGGAAGCAGCGAGGCGATATGTCGACGCGGAGCTCAACCAGGAAGTCTTTATCGGTTGCCTCTCGCGAATCCTTGAACAGCGTACGAACGTATGTGCGGTTTGTGTGTGAGAGGGCTCACAGATGCTGCACGAGTCAATGTCGCATCCGTCCCTGAGGCCGCAATAAAGGGATAAATCCGGGGGCTGGCTGTAGCTTTCGGGCGATGAAGAAGTCCCGGATAGACGCGGTTTTGGCCGAAAGGGGGATGTTTCCGTCGCGCTCCGCCGCCGCCGGCGCGGTGCGGGCGGGCGAAGTCCGGATCGGCCAGGACGGGCCGGTGGCGTTGCGGCCGAGCCAGCTGGTCGAGCCGGACGCCAACCTGATCGTCGACGCCGGCCCGCGCTACGTCTCCCGCGGCGGGGTGAAGCTGGAGAACGCGCTGGAGGCGCTCGGAGTCAACGTCGACGGCTGCGACTGCCTCGACGTTGGCGCCTCAACCGGCGGCTTCACCGACTGCCTTCTTCAGCGCGGGGCGATACGGGTAATTGCGACCGACGTCGCCTACGGCCAGCTCGACGTGCGTCTGCGCGAAGACCCGCGCGTCTATGTGATCGAGCGCCTCAACGCGCGGGCGATGGAGCCCGCCGACCTGCCCTTCGCGCCCTCGCTGGCGACGGTCGACGTCTCCTTCATCTCGCTGACCAAGGTTCTGCCGCCGGTCGCTCGTTGCCTGACGCCGGGCGGCGAGGTGTTGGCGATGGTCAAGCCGCAGTTCGAGCTCGGCAGGGAGCGGGTCGGGCGCGGTGTCGTCCGCAGGGCCGCCGACCGACGCGAGGCGATCGTCAAGGTCGCCGAGGCCGCCCGCGAGCTGGGCCTGCCGGTTCGCGGCTTCGCCTCCTCCGGGTTGCCCGGCCCGAAGGGCAACCGCGAGACCTTCGTCTGGTGCGGCGGCGAGGGCCCCGAGGTCGAGGACGTCGAAGCCGCCGTCCTCGCTGTCGAGGGGGACGCGTGAAGACCGCCGCGCTGATCACCCACTCGCACCCGCCCTCGGCCTCGGAAGCGGTGGCGATCGCGGCCGAAGTCGCCCACGAGCTCGACTGGCGCCTCGCCGCCAGCGAGCAGGAGCTGGCCAAGCACGGCGCCGCCGGCGAGGGCGTCGACGTCACCGCCGAACACACGGTGCCAGACCTTTGCCTCGTCCTCGGCGGCGACGGCTCGATCCTGCACGCGCTGCGCCGCTACGCCCACACCGAGGTCCCGGTCTTCGGCGTCAACTTCGGCACCGTCGGCTTCCTCGCCGCTGTGGAGCGCAAGGACGCTCGCGAGGGCATCCGCCGGGCGCTCGAAGGCGACGTCGAGACGGTCGGGCTGCCGGGTCTCGAGGTCACCGTCGACGGACAGAAGGAGATCGGCCTCAACGACATCACCCTTGCCCGTCGCCCGCACGACCGGGTCGCCGAGCTCAGCTACCGGATCGCCGGCGAGGAGGTGGGCCACGTCCGCTGCGACGGTCTCGTCGCCGCCACCCCGGCCGGCTCGACCGGCTACAACCTCGCCAACCAGGGGCCGATCCTCGCCTGGGGGGTGAAGGGCTACGTCGTCAGCTACATCTCGCCGCACTCGCTGACCGCGCGGGCGCTGGTCGTCGCCCCCGGTGACGTCCTCCACGTCGATAACGCTGCCGGGCGCGAGCCGGTCGAGGTCGCCGTCGACGGCGGCAAGATCGCCGACCTCGCCGCGGGGGCCGCGCTCGAAGTCCGCTTCCTCGACTCGGTCAGCCGTTTGGCGCAGCTGCCGGGGACGAGCTTCTACGGCCGCATCCGCGAGAAGTTCGGCCACTTGGCTGTCTGAAGCCAATTGTCTCGGGCGGACTGGCCCGTTGTTTAGGGTTGGCCGCCAATGGAGCGCAAGTGGTGGACCCTGCTGCTGGTCTCGATCGCGACGTTCATGCTGCTGCTCGACGTCACCGTCGTCAACGTCGCCCTGCCTGACATCCAGCGGGAACTCAACGCCAGCCTCTCCAGCCTGCAGTGGGTGGTCGACGCCTACTCGCTGATGCTGGCGGCCTTCCTGCTGACGGCGGGCTCGCTCGGCGACCGGCTCGGCCGGCGGCGGGTGTTCACGATCGGCTTCGGCATCTTCACTTTCGCCTCGTTCCTCTGCGGCATCTCCGGCGACCCGACCCTGCTCAACCTGGCGCGCGGGCTGCAGGGGATCGGCGGCGCCGGCATGTTCGCGACCTCGCTGGCGCTGATCGGCCAGGAGTTCCACGGCAAAGACCGGGCGACGGCGTTCGGGGTCTGGGGGGCGACGGTCGGCGGCGCGGTCGCGGTCGGGCCGCTGATCGGCGGCGTCATCACCCAGAGCTTCGGCTGGGAGTGGATCTTCTTCGTCAACGTCCCGATCGGGATCACGGCGATGGTCCTGACCGAGCGCAAGATCGTCAACGTCTTCGCCAAAGACCCGGAGCCGGTGGACGTGCCGGGGCTCATCACCTTCTCGATCGCGCTCTTCCTGCTGATCTTCGGCCTGATCCGCGGCAACCCGGAAGGGTGGGGGAGCACGCAGATCGTCGCCTGCCTGGTCGGCGCCGTGGTGCTGCTGGCGCTGTTCGTCGCGATCGAGCTGCGGGTCGCGCACCCGATGCTGGACCTCAAGCTCTTCCGCAAGCCCGCCTTCAACGGGGTCTCGGCGGTGGCCTTCACGCTCTCGGCGGGGATGTTCGCGATGTTCCTCTACCTGACCATCTACCTGCAGGGCGTGCTCGACTTCTCGCCCCTGGAAGCTGGGCTGCGCTTCCTGCCGCTGACCATCCTCGGCTTCGTCGTCGCACCGATCTCCGGCTCGCTCTCGCACCGGGTGCCGATCCGCGTCCTGCTCGGCGTCGGCCTGACTCTGGTCGGCGTCGGCCTGCTGCTGATGCACGGGTTGACGCCGAGCTCGGAATGGACGGCGCTGCTGGCCGGGTTCGTCATCGCCGGGATCGGAATCGGGACGACCAACCCCGGCATCGGCCAGGCGGCGATCGCGGTCGTGCCGGTCGAGAAATCGGGGATGGGCTCCGGGATCAACACGACTTTCCGCCAGGTGGGCATCGCCACCGGCGTCGCCGGTCTCGGCGCCGTCTTCCAGGGCCGGATCAATTCGAGGCTCTCCGAACTGCTGCCGCACGCGCCCTCCGGCCTCGGCGAAGCCGTGGCCTCCGGCGGCTCCCGTGCCGTCTCCGAACTTCCGCTGCCACCGGCGATCCAGCTCAAAGCGCAACACGCCGCCGACGTCGCCTTCGTCTGCGCCCTCAACGAGATCCTCGTCATCGGCGCCATCGTCTGCTTCGTCGGTGCCATCCTGGGCTTCCTCCTCACGCGATCCAAGGACTTCGTGCAGCCGACCGGCGGATGAGAACCCGCCGCGCCGGGTGCTATTCAAGTAACCCATGCTGCGCGAGTTGCGGATCGAGAACCTGCTGCTGATCGAGCGGGCCGAGCTGCGGCTGGGGGAGGGGCTGAACGCGATCACGGGGGAGACGGGGGCGGGGAAGACGGTTTTGGCTCATTCGCTGGATTTGCTGATGGGCGGCAAGGCGCGGGCGCAGATCGTTCGACCCGGCGCCGCTGAGGCCTGGGTCGAGGGTGTCTTCGATTTGCCGGAGGGGCTGCTGGAGGAACCCGACCTCGCCGAGCTGGCGGAGCGGCTGCCGGAGGGCGCCGAGGAGGTTGTGCTCGGGCGTCGGGTCTCGGCCGGCGGTCGCACCAGCGCCTTCGTCACCGGCCGCGCTGCCACCGCCGCCGACCTGAAATTGCTGGGCGGGCACCTGCTCGCCTTCTTCGGCCAGCACGAGCACCGGCGCCTGACGATCTCCTCGGCCCAGCTGGAGATCCTCGACGGATTCGCCGGACCCGAGCACCTGGAGCTGCGCCGCGAATACCGCGAGGCGCACCGCGAGTGCGGCCGCCTTGCCGCGGAGCTTGCCGAGCTGCGCGAGCGGGAGGGCTCGCGGGAGCGCGACCTCGACCTCTACCGCTATGAGCTCTCCGAGATCGAGGCGGTGGCGCCGGTTCCCGAGGAGCGGGCCGAGATGGCGTCCGAGCGCGAGCGGCTCCGCCACGCCGAGGGGCTGCGGGAAGCCGCTGCCAGCGCTTATGCCGGGCTGGCAGGTGCCGATGAGGACGGCGGCGGCGCTGCTGCTGCGTTTGCTTTGGCCGAGGCTTCGTTGCAGGGCGCCGCCGATCTCGATCCCGCCCTCGACCGGATCAGCGAGCGGGTAAGCGCGCTGGCGCTGGAGCTGGGCGACGTCGCCGCCGAGCTGCGCGACTACGCGGAGGGGATCGAGGCCGACCCCGCAGCGCTGCTGGCGATCGAGGAGCGCCTGGAGGCGATCGATCGGCTGGAGCGCAAGCACGGCGGCAGCGTCGAGTCGGTGTTGGCGCACGCCGAGCGTTGCCGCGAGGAGATCGCGCGGTTGGAGGGCGCCGAGACCCGCGGCGCCGAGGCCGAGGCGGCGCTGGCGGAGGCCGAAGCCCGTCGTGCCGAGTTGGGCGAGCGAATCAGCGCCGGCCGCGAAGCCGCAGCCGGGCCGCTGCAGGAGCGCGTCGCCGCCGAGCTCGAGCAGCTGGCGATGGCCGGCGCCTCGCTGCAGGTGGTGCTGGAGCCACACCCCGACGGCTACGGCGCCTCTGGCCGCGAGACGGTCGAGCTGAGGGTCGCTCCCAACCCCGGGATCGAGCCGGCGCCGCTGCGGGACGCCGCCTCCGGCGGCGAGCTCTCGCGGGTGATGCTGGCGCTGAGCGGCCTCGGCCGGGCGGCGAGCGCGGGGACGATGGTCTTCGACGAGATCGACGCCGGCGTCGGTGGCAACACCGCCCGTGTCGTCGGCGAGCGGTTGCGGGCGCTGGGGGAGGGGCGGCAGGTCATCTGCATCACCCACCTGCCCCAGGTCGCCTCGCTCGCCGACGTCCACTTCAGGCTGGAAAAGGACGTCGCCGGCGAGCAGGCCGTGGCCACCGTTTCTCGGCTCGAAGGCGATGCGGTCGTTGCCGAGATCCGCCGCATGCTCGGTGGCGAGAGCAGCGACGAGGCCGCCACCGAGCATGCCCGTGAGCTTCTAAAGGCCGCTTGACCAAGCTAATCTGAGCCGATGGCAACTGCCAGCCGTCGTCGCCTTCCCCTGCTTGGGCGTAGGAACGGCGCACGGGCGGAAGCGCCGATCGAAGGCACCGCGCGGCTCGGCGAGAGGACCAAGCACCTGGTCAAGCGTCTGCGCCCCGGTGACGTCGCCGTCATCGACCACGTCGACATCGACCGCATCGCCGCCGAGGAGCTGATCGACGCCGGCGTGGTGGCGGTGCTGAACGCATCGCCCTCGTCAGAGGGTCGCTATCCCAACGCCGGCCCGCTGATGCTGGCCCGGGCGGGCGTCCGCCTGATCGACGCGCCCGGCGCCGGCCTCTTCGAACGGCTCAAGGACGGCGACCGGGTGCGGATCGTCGGTGACGCGATCTTCCGCGGCGCCGAAGAGATCGCCTCCGGGCGCGTGCTCGGCATCGCCGAGCTGGAGCGGGAGATGCAGGAGCACCGCGAGCGGATCGACGAGGCGCTGGCGGAATTCGCCGAGAACACGGTCGCCCACGTGCGCGAAGAGACCGACCTGCTGACGGGCAACATCGCCTTCCCGCCGACCCGCGCCAGCTTCCGCGACCGCCACGTGCTGATCGTCGTCCGCGGCGACCGGCACCGCCGCGACCTGAAAGCCCTGCGCGCCTACATCCGCGACGTGCGGCCGCTGATCGTCGCCGTCGACGGCGGCGCCGACGGGGTGCTGGAGGCGGGACTGAAGCCCGACGTGATCCTCGGCGACATGGACTCGGCCGGCGACGCGGCGCTGTGCTGCGGCGCCGAGCTGATCGTCCACGCCTATCCGGACGGGCGGGCGCCGGGGCGGGAGCGCCTGCTCGCGGCCGGCCTCGACCACCAGGTCGTCCCCGCCGCCGGCACCAGCGAGGACGTGGCGATGCTGATGGCGCACGAGAAGGGAGCGGCGCTGATCGTCAGCGTCGGCGCCCACTTCAACCTGGTCGAGTTCCTCGACCGCAAGCGCGGCGGCATGTCATCCACCTTCCTCACGCGGCTGAAGATCGGCGAGCGGCTGGTCGACGCCAAGGGCGTGAGCCGGCTCTACAAACCGAGTTCGACGCTGGTGCCACTGGTCTTCTTCGTCGTCACCTTCCTGATCCTGGTGACGATCCTGATCATCACCTCACCCGCCCTCAACAGCGTCTTCGAACTGGTCTGGCTGAAGATCCGCATCTGGCTCGGGATCTAGATGCGCCGTCGTCCGGGCGACTAGCCTTCGGCAGTCAATGGGGTACTCCGCGCGCTACCACGCCACCTCGCTGATCGCGGTCTTCCTCGCGCTCGCGGTCGGCATCCTGATCGGGGCCGAGTTCGGCGGCAAGGCGCTCACCAACACCCGCAAGGACCTCGAGCACAGCCTCGTCGGCAACCTTCAGGACGCGCGCTCGCGGGCCGACGAACTAAGCGCGCAACTCAACCGCTCCAACGAATTCGGCGAACGCGTCTACCCGGTGCTGACGCGGGAACGGCTGCAGGGACGGCGGATCGGGATCGTTGCCCTCGGCGGGCTGCCGGGAGGCATCACCGGCGACGTCGAGGCCGCGCTGGCACCGACCGGGGCGCGGATCGTCGGCGTCGGCGTCGTGCGCGAGCCGGTCGACGTGGCCGGGCTCGCCGGCGACCTGGCGAAGACGCGCTTCGCCGACCTGCGTCGCAACCCCGACGCGCTGAGCGAACTCGGGACCGGGCTCGGGCGCCAGCTGGTGCGCGGCGGCACCCTGCCGGAAGTCGTCCGCAGCCAGCTCTTCTCGCGCGCCAGCGGCACCTTCGGCGCCCTCGACGGGGTGATCGTCGTCCGTGACCAACCGCTCAACCTAGGCCCGGTGCGGCAGGCGAAAGCGAACCAGCTCGAGGCGGCGCTGATGAGCGGGATGACCGCCACCCGCACCCCGGTAGTGGGAGTGGAGACGACCACCACCGAACCCTCGTCGGTCTCCTTCTTCCAGTCGAACGACCTCTCCAGCGTCGACGACGTCGACCTCACCGCCGGGCGGCTGGCGATGGTCTTCGCGATGCTCGGCGCCGAGGGCAGCTTCGGCGTCAAAGGCAGCGCCGACCGCCTGCTGCCGGACCTGCTGACCGAAGGCCGCTGAGGAGCGCAGGGCTTTGTACTGGGTCGGCTTCCCGCTGGCGATCGCGATCTCGCTGTTCCTGGTCCCGGCTGGGGCGCGGGGGCTCCGCGACGCCGGGCTGGTGCGGGAGAACTACCGCGGGGCGCTGCTCGCCTTCCCACTTGGGGCGGTATCGGCGACGGCGGCGCTGGTGACGCTGGCGCCGCTCGCCTTCCTCAACGACCGCGCCGGCATCGACCTGCTGGAGCCGGAACTGCGGCGCTGGCTGCCCTACCTGCTGGGGATCGCCTTCCTCGGCTTCCTCGACGACGCGCTGGGGCGGGGCGAGGCGGCGGCGACCCCGCGCGGCTGGCGCGGGCACTGGGCCGCGTTGAGAGCGGGGTCGCTCTCAACCGGGGCGATCAAGGCGGTGGGGGCGCTGGCGCTGGCCGCCTACGTGGTCTCCGGGCGCGGGCTCGAATCCTGGCGCTACGTCGCCGACGTGGCGCTCTTGGTCCTCACCACCAACCTGGGCAACCTGCTCGACCTGCGGCCGGGGCGGGCGGAGAAGGGGCTGGCGCTGCTCGCCGCCGGCCTCTGCCTTGGCGCTTGGACCTTCGCGCCGCTGGAACTGCTGGGGATCTTCGCCGGGCCGGTGCTGGTCGGGGCCTGGCTGACGCTGGGGGAGCGGGCGATGCTCGGCGATACCGGTTCCAACCTGGTCGGCGCGATCGCCGGGGTCTGGCTGCTGACCGTGCTCGGCGGCGACGGGCGGTTGGTCGCGCTCGCCATCGTCGCCGCGCTGACGATTTACGGGGAGATTCGCTCAATTTCCGCGACCATCGAATCGGTTCCGCCCCTGCGCTGGCTAGACTCGCTCGGCAGAGCATGAGTCCGTCCAGCAAAGGCGACACCCGGTTCATCTTCGTCACCGGCGGCGTCGTCTCGGCCCTCGGCAAGGGGATCACCGCAGCGGCGATCGGGCGACTCCTCGTCTCCCGCGGCTTCCGGGTCCAGCTACAGAAGTTCGACCCCTACATCAACGTCGATCCGGGGACGATGAGCCCGTTCCAGCACGGCGAGGTGTTCGTCACCGAGGACGGGGCGGAGACCGACCTCGACCTCGGCCATTACGAGCGCTTCACCGACGAGAACACCTCGCGGGCCTCGAACGTGACGGCGGGCGCGGTTTACAACTCGGTGATCCGGCGCGAGCGACGCGGCGACTACCTCGGCGCCACCGTGCAGGTGATCCCGCACATCACCAACGAGATCAAGCAGAAAATCCTCATCGTCGCCGAGTCGCAGTCGGTCGATTTCGTGATCACCGAGATCGGCGGCACGGTCGGCGACATCGAGTCGCTGCCCTTCCTCGAGTCGATCCGCCAGCTCTACACCGACCTGGGGCCGAAGCGGGCGATGTTCGTCCACCTGACCCTGGTGCCCTACGTCGGCCACGCCGGCGAACTGAAGACGAAGCCGACCCAGCACTCGGTCAACGAGCTGCGCCGGATCGGGATCCAGCCGCACGCGCTGGTCTGCCGCTCGGAAGGGCGGCTCGACCGCGAGATCCGCGGCAAGATCGCCCTCTTCGCCAGCCTTCCCGTCGACGCGGTGATCTCCGCCCACGACGTCGACAACATCTACAAGGTGCCGCTCGTCTTCCGCGCCGAGGGGGTGGACGACCTCGTCCTCGACCACTTCGGGATGGAGGCGCCCTCGCCCGACATGGCCGAGTGGGAAGAGATGGTGCGCCGGGCCGAGTCCGCGACCGGCGAGGTGCGGATCGCCCTGGTCGGCAAGTACGTGCAGCTCGCCGACGCCTACAAGTCGGTGATCGAGGCGCTCGAGCACGGCGGCTTCCACCACGGGGTCGACGTCAAGGTCGAGCTGGTCGATTCCGAGAACTTCGACCCGGAGCAGCTCGAGGGTTGCGACGGCATCCTCATCCCCGGCGGCTTCGGCGAGCGCGGGATCGAGGGCAAGGTCGAAGCGGCGCGGATCGCCCGCGAGAAGTCGATCCCCTACCTGGGGATCTGCCTCGGGATGCAGATCGCGGTCGTCGAGTTTGCCCGCCACGTCGCCGGGATGGACGGCGCCAACTCGGCCGAGTTCGACCCGGAGACCCCGTACCCGGTGGTCGACCTGCTGCCGGAGCAGAAGGAGGTCTCCGACATGGGCGGGACGATGCGCCTCGGTGCCGACCCGGTGAAACTGCACGAGGGCACGCGGGCGCGCGAGATCTTCGGCGAGGCCGTCATCTACAAGCGCCACCGGCACCGTTACGAGGTCAACAACCAGCTGCGGCGCCGGCTCGAAGACGAGGGCCTGGTCTGCGGCGGCACCTCGCCGGACGAGCGGCTGGTCGAGATGGTCGAGCTGCCCGGCCACCCGTTCTTCGTCGCCTCCCAGTACCACCCGGAGTTCAACTCACGCCCGAACCGGCCCGAGCCGCTCTTCCGCGAGTTCGTCGGCGCCGCCGCGCGGCAGGCCGGCGAACGGCCGGCCGACGGCGGCGAGCTCGAGGCGGTCGAGGAGACCGTCGAGGGCGACGTCGGCGCGCCGCACTCCGCCTGAGCGCGCGCGAGCCGTTCCCGGTTAGCCTTCGGGCCGTGGAGGGATCACGATCGCGACTGCACGAGCGGTTCGTCCGCTACTGCGAGGTCCGCAGCCCGACTGGGGAGGAGCGGGAGATCGCCGACACGCTGGCGGCCGAGGTACGGGCGCTGGGCCTGGCGGTGGACGAAGACGGCGCCGCCGGTCCGGCCGAAGCAGGCGCCGGCAACCTGATCGCCCGCTCGGCGGGGACCGGGGAGGGGTGGGTGATGTTCTGCGCCCACGTCGACACCGTTCCCCACAAGGGCCAGGTCGAGGTGGTCGAGGACGAAGGCGTCTTCCGCAGTCGCGGCGACACGATCCTCGGCGCCGACAACAAGGCGGCGGTGGCGGTCTTCATGGAGCTGATCGCCCGCCACGTGGAAAAGCCGGCGCCGGTCGGGGTCGAGCTGGTCCTGACGGTGGCCGAGGAGCAGGGTCTGCGGGGGGCGAAGGCGTTCGACGCCTCGCGGCTGCGCTCGACCGGCGGCTTCGTGCTCGACCATGCCGGGGCGGTGGGCGAGGTGATCGTCTCTACGCCGACCCAGCAGAAGATCCTCGCCGACTTCATCGGCGTCGAGGCGCACGCGGGCATCCGGCCCGAGGACGGCAGCAACGCGATCGCGGCCGCGGCCGCGGCGATCGCGCGGATGGAGCTCGGTCGGCTCGACGAGGGGACGACGGCGAACGTCGGCCTGATCGCCGGCGGGACCTCCGGCAACGTCATCCCCGGCCACTGCGCGATCCACGCCGAGGCGCGCAGCCTCGACGCCGAGCGGGCGGCGGAGGTGGCCGGCAAGATCGCCGACGCCTGCGCCTGGGGCGCGAGCGAGCACGGCTGCGACGTCGACGTGCGGATCGAAGAGCTGTTCCGCGGCTACCAGGTGCCGAAGGACTCATCGGCGCTGGCGCTGGCGGAGGCCGGGCTGCGCGGCGCCGGCCTGGAGCCGCAGCGGGTGGCGATCGGCGGCGGCAGCGACGCCAACGTCTTCCGCCGCGACGGCTACGACTGCGTCCTTCTCTCCAACGGCACCGCCGACGTCCACACCTCGGAGGAGCGGGTGCCGGCGCGGGCACTCGACAAGATGCTTGAGGTCTGCGAGCGGATTGTCGCGGCGGCGAGCGAACCTCCGGCGAGCGAGTAGTGAGCGGACGCCTGAAGCTGCGCCGCGGCGTCGTCGTCTCGGCCGAGCCGCTTGAAGTTGAAGTCAGCGGCGAGCGTCGCCGTGCCTGGGCCGACGAGATCCTGGTGGGGGAGATGCATGAGGGCGACGAGGTCGTCGTCAACGTCGCCGCCCTCGACCTCGGGCTCGGCTCCGGCGGCTTCGACGTCGTCCACGTCAACCTCACCCGCGGCCTCGAAGGCGGCGCGGAGGACGACGCCCACGTGATGAAGCTGAACTACACCTCGCTCCAGCACCCCGTCGCCTCCCTCGAGCGCCCAGTTCCGTGGTTCGAAATGCCCCATATAGGTGCAAAAGGAACCACGGAACGGAGGGAGGGGGAATCGGGGCGAGTTATGGATGACATACATCCAAAAGTCGCCACGATTCCGGTGGTAGTCCTCCCCCTCCACGGCCACCTCGCCCCGGCGGTCTGGGCAGCGGCCCACGCGTCGCCGGGGTTGCGGGTCGGCTATGTGCAGACGGGCGGGGGGGCACTGCCGGGGTCGTTGTCGCGGGACGTGAAGCAACTGCGCGAGCGCGGTCTCCTCTGCGGCCACATCACCGCGGCGCCGGCCTACGGCGGCGAACACGAGGCGCTGAGCGTGGTCGGCGCTCTCGACGCTGCGGATTCTCTCGACTGGGACGCGATCCTCGTCGGCCCCGGCCCCGGCATCATCGGCTCCGACACCGCCTACGGCCATGGCGGCATGGCTTCCCTGGACAACGCCCACGCCGCCCTCAGCCTTGGGTTGCGGACCATCCTCTCACCCCGCCTCTCCAGCGCCGACCACCGCGACCGCCACCGCGGTCTCAGCCACCACACCCGCACCGTCCTGGACCTGCTCCTCGCTTCAGTCGAGGTGGCGATCCCGGAGGGAGAGAGCGAGATCGCCTCATCCCTTGACGACTCCAAGCACCGCATCCACTTCACCCAGCCAGACTTGGACGGCTACGCCGCCTCGGGGCTGCCGGCCACCACCATGGGCCGCTCGCTGCAGGACGACCCGCTGTTCTTCGCCGCCCCCCTCGCGGCCGGCGTCCTGCTCGGTGCCTGAGCGCACAGTCCGTTGCGTCTCAAGGATCGCGCCGCGCCAAAGAGAAACCAGCGCGTATGGCAATCGCGATCAAGCCGGAGGCGCCCACCGCTGCGGCAAAGCCCGGCGCCGACGCTCGCTTCGAGAGCCTCGTCCTCGACTTCCTCTCCTACCTGGAGCTGGAGCGCGGCCTCTCCCGCAACACCCTCAACGCCTACCGCACCGACCTGCTGCAGTACGGCGAATACCTCTCCGAGCACAAGCGCGATGCGCTGCAGGTGAGCGGCGCCGACGTCGCCGACTTCCTCGCCGAGCTGGCGACGGGGGAGGGGCGCCCGGCCTGCTCGGCCGCGACGATCCACCGCAAGGCCGCCTGCCTGCGCTCCTTCTACAAGCACCTGCGCCGCGACGAGCTGATCGTCGACGACCCGACGGCGGCGCTGAGCGCGCCGCGGCGCTCGAAGAAGCTGCCGCACGTCCTCAACTACGCCGAGGTGCAGAAGCTGCTGGCGGCGCCGAAGGGGAGCGAGCCGACGGCGCTGCGCGACCGGGCGCTGCTGGAGGTGATGTACGCGTGTGGACTGCGCGCATCGGAGACGATCGGGCTGGAGCTGGGCGACGTCGACCTGCGCGAAGGCCTGCTGCGCGCCCGCGGCAAGGGCTCGAAGGAGCGCCTGGTGCCGCTCGGCCGGCAGGCGATCGCGGCGATCAACGCCTACCTGCGCGGTGGCCGCCCGAAGCTTGTCGGCGATCGTCATGAGCCGAAGCTGTTCGTCAACTTCCGCGGCGGCCCACTCACCCGCCAGGGTCTCTACAAGATCGTCCAGCGTCACGCCCGCGACGCCGGCCTCGCCGGCAAGATGAGCCCGCACACGCTGCGTCACAGCTTCGCCACCCACCTGCTCGCCGGCGGCTGCGACCTCCGCGCGGTCCAGGAGATGCTCGGCCACGCCGACATCGCGACCACCCAGATGTACACGCACCTCTCCGGCGACCGCCTCAAGGAGGTCTACTTCAGCGCCCATCCCCGCGCCAGCGATTGAAGTAGAACTCAGGTCATGCCTGAGCTGCCGGAGGTGGAGACCGTCGTCAGGCAGCTGGAGCCGGAGCTCGAAGGGCACGAAATCGAGCGGCTGGAAGTCTTGGATCCGCGCTGGTCGCGGCCGGTACCGCCGGAGAAGTTGGGCGTCGAGGTCAGCGGCAGCACGATCGAGCAACTCGGTCGGCGCGGCAAGTACATCCTGATGGGGCTGGACGGGGAGCGGACGCTTGTGATGCACCTGCGGATGACGGGCAACCTGATCCTCCGCGAGGGCGATGAGGTGATCGACCCTTCCGAGGGGCGGCGACTCTATGAGAGCGAGCGCTCGACCGAGGAACGGCATCTACGCGCCCGTTTCGTGCTCGACGACGGCCGCGAGCTCTGGTTCACCGATCCGCGCCGCTTCGGCGAGGCATTTCTGATCGAGAACGAGTGGCTCGAGGAGCGCTTTGCCAAGCTCGGGATCGAGCCGTTCTCGCCTGAGTTCACCCCGCAGGCGCTGGGGGAGATGGCGGCCGGGCGGACGGCGCCCCTGAAGTCCTTCCTGCTCGACCAATCGCGGATCGCCGGGGTCGGCAACATATATGCCGACGAGGCGCTCTTCCGCGCCGGACTGCATCCGCTCTCGCCGGCGGGGTCGATGAAGCCGGAGCACCTGCAAGCGCTGCGGGACGCCGTCGTTGCTGCCTTGGAGGCGGGGATCGACGCCGGCGGCTCCTCGATCGACGACTACCGCGACGCCCGCGGCGAGAAAGGAACGATGCAGGATGAGTTCCTCGTCCACACCCGCGAGGGAGAGGAGTGCGTCAGCTGCGGGGGCACGATCGTCCGCATCGTCGTCGGCGGGCGCTCGACCTACCTCTGTCCTGCGTGCCAGGTCAAACTTCGCCGCCGGCCGAAGCGCCGCCGCGCGTAGTTCCGTCCGATCTATCGGTCATCTTTGATTTCGTGGCCGGATCTACGGTCAAGACGGAGGCTGTCGTGTTGCGCAGCATTCGCTACGGCGAGGCTGATCGCATCCTGCACCTCTACTCGAAGAGCCGCGGCCGGATCGGGGCGATCGCCAAGGGGGCGCGCAAGCCCCGATCCCGCTTCGGCGGCCGACTGGAGCCGTTCTTCCGCCTCGATCTCATTCTCCACGAAGGCCGCAGCGACCTGATGACGGTGACCAGCGCCGCCACCGTCGACGGCTACCCACGGCTGCGCAACTCTGGCGCCGCCCTCACCGCCGGCGCCCGCGCCTGCGACGCGGTGCTGCGACTGCTCGATGCTGCCGAGCCGAACCCGCCTGCCTACAACCTCCTCTGCCGCTACCTGGCGCTGCTCGACGACCCCGCCGAGCAGCGCGCCGCCGAACTGGCGACCGCGCTCTCCTTCCGACTGAAGCTGGCGCTGGCCGCCGGCTTCGCGCCCGAGCTCGCCTCCTGCGCGCGCTGCGGCGAGGCCGAGCATCTGGCCGGCTTCTCCGGCGCCGCCGGCGGTGTCGTCTGCGGCGGCTGCGAAGCGGGTTCCTTCCCGCTGTCAGAGGAAGCCCACCGCTTCATGGTCGACAGCCTTGCGAAGCCACTTAACGAGGCACCTGCTGCTGACCCCAGGGCTTTGCGTCAGGTGGAACGCGCAGTGGGGGAAACGCTGGAGCACCACGCGCACGTGCAACTTCGCGCTGCGGCCTAGGGGAGAGGGGGAGGTGCTCGACGGACCCTCCCCGCTGTTGTCCGGCGAGTACCTCCCCTCTCCCCCTCGGAGCGGTCGTATGATCGACCCGTGCCCGCCACCGCCACCTTCGAGGACCGGATCAGCGCCTGGGAGGAGGAGTTCCTGACGCCACAGGCGACTCGCAGCTACCCGGCCCAGCGGGAGAGGGAGGAGGTAGACAGTCCGTTGCGGACGCCGTTCCAGCGCGACCGCGATCGGATCGTCCATTCCAAGGCCTTCCGGCGGCTGAAGCACAAGACCCAGGTCTTCGTCGCGCCCGAGGGCGACCACTACCGCACCCGCCTAACCCACACGCTGGAGGCCTGCGGGATCGCCCGCACCGTCGCTCGCGCCCTGCAGCTGAACGAGGACCTGACCGAGGCGATTGGGCTCGGCCACGACCTCGGCCACCCGCCTTTCGGCCACGTCGGCGAGGAAACGCTCGACGCGGCGCTTCGGGAGGCCGCCGGCGGCCGCTTCCGCCACAACGAGCACTCGCTGCGGGTGGTCGAGGTGCTCGAGCGCGACGGCCAAGGACTGAACCTGACCGAGCAGGTGCGCGACGGGATCCTCAACCACACCGGCTCGCGCAGGCCGGCGACGCTGGAGGGGCAGATCGTCAAGCTGGTCGACCGCGTCGCCTACATCAACCACGACATCGACGACGCCCTGCGGGCGGGGATCCTGAGCCCGGACGATCTGCCGGCGGCGGAGATCGAGCTGCTCGGTCCCACCGGGTCGCAGCGGATCGACACCCTCGTACGCGACATCGTCGAACACTCGACCGACGTCTACGAGATCCGCCAGGGGCGCGAGGTCGGGCAGGCGATGCTGCGCCTGCGCAAGTTCATGTTCGAGCGCGTCTATCTGGGGCCGGAGGCGCGGCGCGAGCAGGACCGGGTCCAGCGCACCATGCGCGGCCTCTTCCGGCACTACCTCGAACATCCCGGTGAGACCCCGAGTTGGGACCCCGAGGCGAGCGACACGCAGCGCGTCGCTGACTACATCGCCGGCATGACCGACCGCTTCTGCATCGCCAAATTCACCGAGCTGACGGTGCCTGAAGAGTCACGGTTCTGATGGCGCGCCCTCGGGGTGGGAGGATCTGACAATGGCACTGATCTCGCCCGACAGCGTCGAACGGGTCAAGCAGGCGGCCGACATCGTCGAGGTCGTCTCCGCCCACACCGACCTGCGCCGCCAGGGCGCCCGCTACGTCGGTCTCTGCCCGTTCCACGAGGAGCGCACCCCCTCGTTCTCGGTCGAGCCGCAGGAAAAGCTCTACCACTGCTTCGGCTGCGGGGTCGGCGGCGACGTGATCAAGTTCGTCGAGGAAAAGGACGGGCTCAACTTCGCCGAGGCGGTGGAGATGCTGGCCGACCGCTACGGGGTCGAGCTGGAGCGCGAGCAGGAGGATCCGCGGGCCGAGGCGCGCCGCCAGCGCCGCCGCCGGCTCGAGCAGCTGCTGGAACGCGCCGCCGCCTTCTACGCCAACTACCTCTGGGAGTCGAGCGAGGCGGAGAAGGCGCGCGAGTACCTGGCTGGGCGGGGGCTGGGAGAGGAGGTGCTGCGCGCCTTCGGCGTCGGCTACGCGCCCAGCGCCTGGGACAAGATCCTCGTCCGCGGCCAGCAGGCCGGCTTCAGCGTCGAGGAGCTGCGCGGCGTCGGGCTGGTCCAGCGCGGGCGCAGCGGCGGCGAGTACGACCGCTTCCGCGAGCGGATCATGTTCCCGATCCGCGACCGCCGCGGTCGCGTCCTCGGCTTCGGCGGCCGGGCGATGCGCTCCGACCAGGGCGCCAAGTATGTGAACACGGCCGAGACCGACTTCTTCCACAAGAGCCAGATGCTTTATGGCGTCGACCGGGCGAAAGCGGCGATCGCGAAAGCCGGCCGCGCCGTCGTAGTCGAGGGCTACACCGACGTGCTCGCCCTGCACCAGGCGGGGATCGAGGAGGCGGTGGGGGTGATGGGGACGGCGATCACCGACGACCAGGTGGCGGCGCTCTCGGGGATGGTCGACGAGGTGGTGCTGGCGCTCGACGCCGATTCGGCCGGCCAGGAGGCGATGCTGCGCGCCCAGCGGGTGGCGGCGGGGCGGAGGATGCGGCTGCGGGTGGCGGCGATGCCCGCCGGCGAGGACCCGGCCGAGATGATGGCCGCGGAGGGCGGGCCGGAGCGCTTCCGGGCGCTGCTGGAGGGGGCTGAGGAGCTGACCTCCTTCCAGGTCGGGCTGGTGCTCGCCCGCACCGACGTCGGCTCGCCGGTCGAGCGCGACCGGGCGCTGGCTGAGGTGGCGCCGGTGCTGGCGGGGATGGGGGAAACCGTGAGCCGGGAAGAACTGGTCCGCCGCGTGTCCGAACGGCTCGACCTCGACCCGGCGATGGTGATGGGACGGGTGGTGGCGGCGACGCCGGCGAGTGGGGGGCGCGGCGAACAGGCGTCGCCGGAAGCGAGCCCCGGCGCCGAAGTGCCACGTCCCCGTCGCACCGCCGAGCTGACCTCGCGGGAGCGTCGTGAGCGGGTGCTGCTTGCGATGTGCATCGCGATGCCGAACGAGGGCAGGGAGTACCTGGCGCGGCTGACCGACGCTCACCTCTCGCCGACCGGTTTGCGCGCCGCCGCCTGGCTGCGCGAGCACCCGGAGGACCCGGCCTCGAACCTGCCCCACGACGACGGCGAGCTTGCCGGCCTGATCGCCGAACTGGTGATCATCAGCCGCGAGGAGCCCGCCTCCCACGAGGCGATGGAGCTCAACTTCCTCCTCCTCGAGCAGCGCCGTCTCGAGGGCGAGATCGCCGCTGCCGGCGAGCGCGGCGACTACGAGCGCCGCGCCGCCCTCAGCCGCGAACGCGCCGCCCTCGTCAACCGCATCGCCCACGCCGAGCGCCCAGCGGGCACCGTGTAAGACAACTCAATCCGTATTTTTATGTCTGCATCAAATGAGAGAATGCAGCCGTGGAGAAGGAGTTCCTAGAAGAGTGCCTGGCCGAGGGAATGTCCCTCGAAGCGATCGGCGAGCAGGTGGGCAAGCACGAATCGACGGTCAGCTACTGGCTGAAGAAGCACGGATTGGAGGCCGTTCAGGCGGAGAAGCACAGCGCCAAGGGGGCGCCCACGAAGGAGGAGATGGAACAGCTTCTCGCTGCTGGTCTATCGCTGCGGGAAGTTGCCCATCGACTGGATCGGAGCTTGGCGACGGTCCGCCACTGGATGAAGCGGTACGAACTGAAGCCGAATCCGCGCCGCAGACGGGGGAATGAGAATGGGCCGCGGGAGACGATCTCTCGTTGCAAGCACCACGGCGAGACCAGCTTTGTTCGCGAGGGGCGTGGCTACTACCGCTGTAAGCGCTGCCGGATAGAGAGGGTTTCGCAGCGCAGGCGGCAGATAAAGCGCAAGCTGGTGGAAGAGGCGGGAGGCAAATGCTTGATCTGCGGCTATGACCGCTGCCAGCAGGTTCTCCAGTTCCACCATCTTGATCCCACCACTAAGGAGTTCCATCTTGGACAAAACGGGGTGACGCGATCCCTGGCAAGGTCTAGAGTGGAGGCCCGCAAGTGCATCTTGCTCTGCGCCAACTGTCACGGAGAGGTGGAGGCAGGAATTACGCCGGTGCCGCTAAATTTTGTCCCAGACGCTAATCCGGTGTAGCTCAATTGGCTTAGCACGGTCCGGGGTAGCTCAATGGAAGAGCTCTCGACTGTTAATCGAGCGGTTGTGGGTTCGAGTCCCACCCCCGGAGCTTCTTAGGCGGTAGCGAGCGCCTTTAGCGCTAGGCGCTCTACGAGTTCGGCGCCTCGCGCGGCACCGTCGTTTTCCTGGCCCCATGCGGCTATCTCCTGCGCCTTTGCCGTGAACTTGGGCTCGTTCAGCAGTCGCTGCACCGACCAGCGCAGCGGCGCCGGACGACACAGGCGCCACGGCAGCGAGAGGCCGGCGCCGGCCCAGGCTACGCGCATCGCGGTCTCGCTCATGTCGCCGATGATCGGGCAGATGAGGACGGGGGTGCCGGCGCCGAGGGCGCGGGCGACGGTGCCGTGCCCGCCGTGGGAGACGACGAGGGAAGCGGCGGGCATCAGCTGGCTGTAGCTGAGCCATTCGACCAGAACGGCGTTGGCGGGCACGTCGATCGGGTGCTGGGGAGCGACCCGGTTGGTCGTCGCCACCACTCGCACCGGCTCGTTTGCCAGCGCTGCCAGCGTGGTGCGGACCAGGTGGTTGTCGGAGTCGTGAGCGGTGCTGGGGGCGACGAGCACGAGCGGGTCGTCGCCCGGCGGCAGCTCGATGTCGGGGTGCGACATCTCGTAGGTCATCGGCCCGGTGATCTCTACCCCCGCCGGCCATTGCCGCGGATACTCCAACTGCGGGTAGGTTGCGACCAATGCCAGATCGGGACTTATGCCGCCGTGGAAGCGGTCTATCGGGGCTAAGTCGAGGCGCTGGCGCTGGATGTTGAGGTCACGCCGCCCCTGCTCCAGCCCGACCCGCAGCGCCCGGTCGTGCCCATAGCGCCAAACGCTGCGCCCGAGCCGCGTCCGCGGTGGCCGTAGGCCGATCGCGAAGAAGGGTAACCCCGGCTCGACGACCGGATAGATGTGGGGGATCAGCGTCGCCAGCGGAATCCCGGCACGCTCGGCCGCGAGGGTGGGGGCAAGGGTGAGGATGTCGCTGACCACCACGTGGGGCCGAAAGTCGTCCAACAGCGGCAGCAGCGCCAGCGCCGCCTCGGCCGCGTGCTGTCCCTCCTCGGATTCGGGGTCCGGTGGCGGGAACATCCGGTATTCCTCCGCCGCTGCGAAGCCCAGGCCCTCGCCCTCGACCGCCTGCCGCCGCTCCTCCCAGGTCTCGATTACCACCTCGTGCCCGCGCGCAATTAGCGCCTTCCCCAGCGCGATCGCCGGAAAGGCATGTCCAGCATCGCCGAAGGCAGCAACCAGAATCCGCAAGCTCACGTCGCCTACCGCGTCGTTTCCACCTTTTGGGCCCCTGTAGGGGCGCCAAGGGTGGAAACGATCAAGTTCACGGGGTGTCGAGGCCCTCGCCCGGTCGAGTAAACACGATCTCTGGCACGTGGCAGTTAGGCGAAGTCCGCAGCAGGAAGCGGACCGCCTCGCCGAGGTCCGAGGGGCGGATCATCTGCTCGGGTGGGATCTGGCCCTGGACGAACTCGGTCATCGGCGTCTCGACGAAGCCCGGCGCCAGCGCCGTGCACTGGATGCCGGCGCTGCCGGCCTCGCGGTGGGTCGACTGGGTGAAGTTGATCACCGCCGCCTTAGTCGCGGCGTAGATCGAGAGCCAGGCCTGGCCACCCTTGCCGGCGATCGAGGCGGTGTTGACGATCAGCGCCTTGCCGTGCTCGGCGCCGGCCTCGCGCAGCATCGGCAGGCCCTCGCGGGTGCCGAGGATCAGCCCCCGCAGGTTGACCGCCAGCTGCATGTCGAGGTGCTTGGTCTGGATCTGCTCCATCGGCGCCCCGATGCCGACGCCGGCGTTGTTGACGAGCACGTCAAGCCGGCCGTACTTCTGCCGGTGGGCGGCGAAGATGGCGACGACGTGGTCCTCCTCGGTCATGTTGGCCGGGATCGGCTCGACCTCGAAGCCTTCGCCGCGCAGCCCCTCGGCCGCTTCCTCGAGCTTCTCCGGACGGCGGGCGGCGACGGTCAGGGCGTAGCCCTCTTCGCCGAGCGTCTTCGCGATCGCGAGGCCGATCCCGCTCGACGCCCCGGTCACCAGTGCTGCTCGATCTGCCATCTCCCTCTCCTTCCCGTCGCGAACCCCGGGGACCCTATCTGTCCATAACATGCCGCCGATGCGCGCCCCCCGCCTCGCCTCAGCGCTGCTCGGCCTGCTCGCAGCCGGAGCCCTGCTCGCCGGCTGCGGCTCCGGCTCCGAATCCACCTCGACCACGGAGGGAACCGCGGAAAGCCGCCCGGCGCCGCCCAAATCCGAGTTCCCGGCGGTCGAAGGCCGCACGCTGCGGGAGGTGCTGAACGCCGCTGACGGCCCCGCCGAAGAGGTTGTCACCCCCGCGGCCGTTGTCTTCTACCCGGGGGAGAACCGCTACCCGTTCGGCGTCAGCAACCGTAAAACGGGCCCGGTCTCCGACGCCGAAGTCGCTCTCTACCTGGCGAAAGTGCCGTCACCGAAATCCGGCAGGAAATCGAAATCCGGCAACCGCGGCCAGGCCGCCAAAGCGCAGGAACAGGCCCTCGACGAGCCCGCGATCGGCCCCTTCCCCGCTGCGATCGAATCGCTCGCCACCAAGCCGGCTTTCCGGTCGAAGACGACGACCGAAGACCCCGAAGGCGCCCGCGTCGTCTACTCGACCCCGCTCGACTTCCCCGGCGAAGGGGAATGGCGGGTTGCCGCGATCCTCAAGGAAAACGGCGAGCTGAAAGGCACGCTGCTGCCCGGCATCGACGTCGGCGAATTCAAGCGAGTACCCAAAGTCGGCCAAAAAGCGCCCAAGATCCACACGCCGACCGCGCAGGACGTAGGCGGGGATCTGTCGAAGATCACGACTCGCATACCCCCGGACAGCCAAAACAAGGTGGATTACGCGGAAGTGCTTGGCAAAGAACCGATCGTCCTCTTGTTTGCGACCCCCGAGTTCTGCCAGAGTCGGGTCTGCGGGCCCGTCGTTGACGTGGCCGAGCAGGCGAAACACGAACTCGGAGACAAGGCGGCCTTCATCCACATGGAGATCTACAACGACAACGACCCCGCGAAGCATCCGCGGCCGCAGGTGCGGGCCTTTCACCTCCCTAGCGAGCCGTGGCTGTTTACGATCGACCGCCACGGCATCGTCCGTGACGCCGTCGAGGGGGCCTTTGGCCTTAAGTTGATGCACGAAGCAGTCGAGAAAGCAATCGCAGGATGAACGACAAAGCCGCCACCGAGGAGGAGCTCCTCCAGTCATTCGCCGAAGAGGCGAAGCGCCGCTGCGACGTGATCGCCGCCGGCCTCGCCACCGGCAGCTCCGATTTCGAGACGATGCGGGCCGAAGCCCACGCCCTGCGCGGCACCGCCGGCGTCGTCGGCCTCCGCCGCCTCGCCGAGCTGGCGGGCCTGATGGAGTCCGACCTCGCCGAAGCGAAGAAGACCGGCACGATCCGCGGCGGCCGCGACCACCAGATCGCCGACGCCGCCAAAGCCCTCGCCGACGGCGCCGCCGCCGCCGCCAAGGGCGAAGAGGAGCCCCCTGACGTCGGCCGCTCCCTCGCCCAGCTCTTCAGCGCCTGACCGACGCCGCCGCGGTACGCTCGCTCCACGGGGCAGTAGCTCAGTTGGTTAGAGCAGCGGACTCATAATCCGTCGGTCGCTGGTTCGAGTCCAGCCTGCCCCATGCCCCTTGAAGAGCACTCTCGAGAGTCTCGCCGCCCCGGTCCTAAAAAAATCTTGCGCATTGAACTTCAATCTGCTACGCCACTTCCGGGTGGGGCGAAACAAGATTGGAGGAAGAAATGAAAGTGCTCGGGAAGTGGATAGCCGCGGTGGCGGTCGCCGTCACGGCGGTCCTGGCGCTCGGCGTCGGAGCGGCATCGGCGACGAGGCTGTGCAAAGAAGAAGGAAACGCTCGCAAAGAATGTCCGGCAGGTCAGGTATGGCTGGCGGAAACTCCGTTGAAATTCGTGCAGCAAGGGAAATCCCTCTTCAAAATCGGCCTGGCGAATGTCGAATGCACCGGATCGACTTGGACCGGGGAAACCATCGGCGCCGGTGGCGGCGCCGGAGTCGTCGTTCCCGGTGGGGTGGAAAACGCGGCATGGGAATGCAACTGCCCGACCGCGGCCATCAATACTCCGTGGGGAGTGAAATTCTCCGGCGCCGGCAACCGCGATGGAACGATGACCTATCAAGTTGCAGTGGAATTCAACTGCGCAGGCGTCGTCTGCAAATATAAAGGCGAACCAAAAACGTCGGTGAAAGGCGGGAAACCGGCGAGTTTCGAAATCAGTGCGGAACTGGCGAAGAGCGAAGGCGGTTTCGCTTGCGCCAATCCGGCGATATGGACCGCTACCTACGAAATCGCCGAACCATTCCCGATGTTCATAACCGAAGCCTGAGAGCGCTCCGAGGTTCATCTGGGCGGAAGGGGGCTGGCGGATAGATTCCGGACCACGGCCCGGGCTCCGTTCGCCGCCCCCGCGAAAACGTGGAGGCGGCTGTGGGTGGCGCAGGGACTGGAAACGGCCTACCTGCTCGACTCCGAGACCCGGCTGATCCCGTTCTCGCGCGTGACGCTGATGTGCAGCGAACAGTGATCGACGATGTCCTCGGTGTGGGAGATGACGAAGATCTGCTGGAACTCTCCTTTTGAGAGCTCGATCAGCTGCTCCATCAGCATCTGCCGCCGACCGAGGTCCTGGCTGCCGAAGACCTCGTCGAGGATGACGAAGCTGTTTTCGGTTCCGCGCTGGTGGGCTAGGGTTCTGGCGAGAGCCAGGCGCAGGCAGAGTGCGGCGAGGTCCTGCTCGCCCCCGGAAAACCGTTTGCTCAGGTAGAAGTCCCGGCCCTCGGCGATCTCGAGGAAGTAGTCCTCGGTCAGCCTGATCCGCGGATAGGTCGCTGCGGTGATCTGCCGCAGGAGCTTCGAGGCCTCGGTTTCCACCATCGGCCGCGCCCGACGGGAGGACTCCTCGCGGTAGTCCTCGAGCGCGGCCGCCACCGCGCTACGGAGCTCGAACTCCTGGCGCTCGTCGTCGATCGTCTCAGCGAGCTCCTTCGCGTGCTCGAGCCGGCTGCGCGCCGTGGCGACCGCCTCCGATTCGACTGATGCCCTTCTCGTCGCCTCCTCCAGTTCGCGACGGCTCTCCTCCAGCTTCTCTTCGAGGCTGTCGCGCTCGGTGCTCAGTCGCTCCTGGGCCTCGGGCTCAGGCGCCACCTGGCTGGCGGCCTGCCAAAGCTCGATGGTGGCCTCGCCGGCTGCTTCGGCCTCCTCGCGCTGCGCCTCAACCTGTTCTTCGAGCAGCTCGGCGCTCGCCGCCTGCTCGCGAACGACCGCCAACCGGTGCGCCGTCTCCTCGCGCTTCTTCAACGCGGCTTCCAGTTCGGCGACCTCGCCGTCGAGCTCGGCACGGCGCTGACGCGCGTCCGCGATTACCGCCTCGAGCTCGGCGACCAGGTCCTCGACCGAGCCTTCAAGCTCCTGGTGACAGGTCGGGCAGATGCCGGGCTCGTCCTCGCTGCCGCCGGCGAGGACTTCCCGATGACGCTCCTGGTGGGCGATCTCCGCGTTGGCTTCCGCTCGCCGGTCGCGTACCTCGTGCAGGTGGGCACGCGCTTTCTCGTCACCCAGGACAGCTGCTTCGAGCTCGGCTTGCTCGGCCCGCGCGGCCAACGCCGCCCGCAGCTGCTTGTCCTTATTTTCAAGCGCCTCCTTCTTCAGCTTGAACTCGCCCTCCGCTCGCTCGGCCGCCAACTGCCGGGAGGCGTGCTCGGCGATTTGAGCACCGAGCCGGTCGATTTCCTTGTTAGTTGCTTTCAGCTTCGTCTCGTGAGCGGCGATCTCTTTCTTCAGCTTCTTGACGGCGGGGGCGGCGTCGCGGGCCTCCTTTTCGCGCTGCTTGATCTCGGCCTTCAGCCGATCGACGTCGGGCGCCTCCCGGCGGAGGCCGTCGAGGACCAGGCCCTGCTCCCGCGCGTCGAGCTCGGCGAGCTCGACCGCCCTGCGCAGGTGCCGGATGCCGAGCAGGCGCTCGAGCTGGTCTTTCCGTCTCCTGGGGTCTTTGGAGGAGAGCGCCTCGACCTCCTTCTGGGGCGCGTAAAAGGTGCCGCGGAACATCTCTCTGGTGAGGCCGAGGCGCACGGCCACCTCCCGCGAGGTTCCGCTCAGGGTCTGGGCGAGCCGCTCGTCGCCGGCGACGTCGGTAAGCCAGGCGTCTTTGCCGTCGATCCTGGTGACGCACAGGAGACGATCGCTCACTTCGAATTCCAGCGAGACGACGCATTCCTCTCGCTCGACCCCCTCCCGCGCGATCCGCGGGGCTCCGGGACCGCCTCGGCCGCCGTAGAGCGCCCACTCGATCGCGGCGAAGATCGAGCTCTTGCCCGCCCCGTTCGGTCCCGTGATCGAGAAGACCCCGGAGGCGTTGAGATCGAGATCGATCGCGGCGAAGGAACGAAAGTTCTTCGCCTCCAGGCGCAGCAGCCTCACGCGCCGATGTCCTCGGCCGCCCGGGTCATGTAGGACTCGCCGCGGGTGACGAACAGCTCGGACTCGACGCCGGCGGGGACCCGCCGCGCGAGGAAGGCGCGCAGCTCCACCGGCGCCGCCGGCTGCGGGGCGCCGGAGCCGGGCTCGACGAAATCGGGTTCGAGCTCGAAGTGAAGGCAGCGGGCGAATGCCTCGCCGACCTTCCGGCGATCGATCGCGCCGAACTTCTCGAAGCTGACATTCGCGATCGGCACCTTGACGATCGCCCCCTCCAGGCCTTTGCCCTTCGCCGCCCGGCAGATCGCTTTGGTGAGGTCACGGGATTTTCCGCCGTCGATCGCGGGGAGTCGCTTGCGCGGCCGTCCTTCGATCTCGTGCAGCCTGAGGAAGCCTTTGTCCATCGGATCGGCGGCGAGGTCGACCTCGACGATCCCCTTATGGGGCGAGCGATCCGCCCAGCTCAGCCGTTCCAGCGAGCCCGCGTAGGCGGCGTTGATCCGCGGCCGGTCGAATTGATGGAGATGCCCGAGGGCGATGTAGTCGAAGGCCGACACCGACTCGAGGATCTCTCCCGGCAGCTCCGCCGCGCCCGGCTCGCCCGCACCGACGCGCGCCAGGCCCTCGAGGCCGAGGTGGGCGACCAGGACGTTGAACCGGGCCTCCCGGTCCGGCTCAGCGGCCGTGATCCAGCCCGCCATCTCCTCGTGATCGTGGCTGTGGGGAACCGCGGTGACGCTGAGGTCGCCGAAGCGGAAGCGGCGGGGCTGTTCGTAGGCCACATCGATCCCGAAGCGCTCCAGCAGCGAAAACGGGTGCTCGATGGCCTGCCCCCGGGGCGTCGAGTGGTTGCCGGCGTTGACGACGAGGTCGATCTCCGCCGCCCGCAGTCGCTCGATCTGGTCGAGGGCAACGCCGAGCGCCGCCGCGGAGGGGTGGTAGCCGTGGAAGAGATCGCCGGAATGGACCACGGCCGCCGGCTGCAGCTCGAGCGCGCGGTCGATCGCCCTGACGAAGACGTCATAGACGTCCTGCTCGCGCAGGTTGCGGCCCTTGGCGTCGGTGTGGTGCAGCTCGCGCAGCCCCAGGTGCGTATCGGAGAGATGGACGATCTTCACGCCAACGGTGGTAGCAGCTTCAGCAGGCGCAAGCGCAGGCGCATCGCTGGAACCGAGACTTCGAACCGATCCGCGAGTGCCGGCATATTGAAGCCGGTGGCACGGGCTTGCTCCTTCAGCAAAGACTCTGGCATAAGCAGCTCGCGGGCAAAGACGTTGGCCTCCCGCTCGCGCCGGCGCAGTTCGGGCAACTCCGCGTCGGGCGACTCCTCCTCGACCTCCTGGACGTCGCTGGTCGGGTCATAGAAGACCTCGTGGAAGACGGGGACGTGCAGGAGCAGATGACCGATCTCGTGGGCAATCGTGAATCGGCGGCGCCCCGGGCTGCGCCGGGCCTCGCCGCGGTCGACCCAGATGATCATTTCCTCGGCGTCGAGCATTCCCGACAGACGCCCCTGGTCGGTGGGGGCGCCTGGGAGAGAGCGCAAGTCGTCCGCCTCGTCGAGAAAGAGGCCCAGTAAGGAGATGGCCACTCGCTCCACCGGGACCGGCGGTGCCTCGATCGCCTCGTAGCGCTCTTCGTAGTCACGCAGCAGCGCCCGGGCGGCTGCGGCCGGCTCAAGCCTCCGGGCCGCCATAGAAGAGCCGCTCGACCAACTCGACCTCCGGATCGGGAAGCGCGGCGTCTGCGGGGGGTGACGGAGGCACCTTGCGGGCACCGCCGCTGCGACCCATCGCCGGCACGCTCCTCAGGGAGGGCCCCTGCGCGGCGAGCTTCGCGGCGGCGAGAACGTCGGCGGGGTCGACCTCGAAGACCGAGGCCAGCGAGCGCAGGAGGCGGCGCGAGAGCTTCGAACCCAGGAGCGTGCCCGTCTCGAGGCGGTGGTAGTTGCGTGCCAACGCGCGGCGCCCCTCTTCGCCCTTCACGCCGAAGTCCGTGGCCAGCCGCTCGACGACGGCGTCGGACTCGATGCCGCGCGCATGTCGCATCGCCCTCAAGGCCCCCGGCAAGATGCCGGCCGCCCCGCGATTCCCCAGCACCTCGTTGACGATCGCGACGGCGCGCCTGTACCCCTCGCTTTCCTCGGCGTCCGGCGCGGAGCCCGGCCCGCGAGCAAGGAGCACGTCGGCGAGCATCTGCGCCAGCTCCTGCTGTTGCTCGGGGGGGACGAGGCGCAGATAGTCCTCGATCGGCTTCTCCGAGCCCTCCTTCAGGTCGTTAAGCGCTCGCCAGAAAGCTCGCTCGAATGCCTCTTCGGCGGCGCTCATGAGCTCTCCCAGTCGTTGGGCCGGATCTTCCCGCTCTCGATCGCCTCGGCGAACTCGCTGACGAGGCGCAGATCGGGCGAGTCGGGCGTCACCCGCGGTGCGCCCTTCTGCGAGGGCCAGGGACGATCGACGCAGGCGACGGCGATCTCGGCAGCGAGGGCGTGAACCTCCGGCTGGGGCTCGACCCGCGCCAGCCGCAGCAGCAACCGCGCTGCCGCGTCCTCGATCGCCAGCTCGACCTCCTCCTCGCTCAGCCCCTGGACCGTGCCGCGGGCCCGGCAGACGCGCTCGATCACGGCCACGCCGCGCAGGCAGAGGATCCAGAGGACGAACTCGAAGCGCTTGTCGTCCTCGGCGACGGTTTCCGCGCGCAGGGCCTCCAGCTGGAGGTCATCGAGCATTTCGACGGTCTTCTCTTCGATCGGGTCGAACTGTGCCATACCGCCTACACCGACTCGGAATCGCGATTTCTTACACCCGCTGCCGCGTGCTCCCGCATCTTCTTGAAGATGCGGTGCATGGCGGTATCGACGGCGCCTCGTTTCATCCCGTGGCGGGCGCCGATCTCGCTCGGCGAGAGGTCGAGCACGAAGCGATCGAGGGCGATCTTCCGCTCGCGCTCGTTCAGCTCGTCGAGATAGGGCTCGAGCGCGCCGATCATCTCCTTCGCCCCTGGCGACCCAGGCGGCGCCTCCGTCTCCGGCAGCTCGACCGGATCGACCGGCGTCGACTCGGTGCGGGCCGAGCGGCGCCGATAGTCCTTGATCGCGAAGTTGAGGTTGGCCGAGGCAACGGTGCGAAAGGGGGTCTCGAAGTCGAGCTTCGCCTCCAGCAGGCGCGCCAGCCGGCGCAGGAGGTCCTGGGCGATCTCTTCGGCGTCGGCCCTCGGGTCGTCTACGCCGCCGATCTTGCCGTAGGCGATCGCGCGCCCCCAGGCCCAGTAGGGCTCGATCAGGCGCGAGATCGCCTCGCGTTCGGCGGCGGCATCGCCGCTGGCCCGCGCCGCCCGCGCCCGGCGCAGGAAACGTTCGTCACGAGCTTCGGCTCGACTCGGCTTTTCGCTCATCGGTTATCTCTAACACCCGTGCACCACCCGAGATTTCTTACAGGCCTCGGAAGCCCAGAATCCGGCCGGCTCGGTCAGCCCTAGTTTGCCGAGAGATATAGGGGCTCAGTACATGGAGGGCCGGTAGACGCCTAGAGAGCTTCCAGGGGGATACAGCTCTCGGGTCTTCTCCGCCAAACGTCGCATGAGTTCCGGTTCTGGCCATGGGGCTCCGGGACTCCGGCGGTTGATTTCAGCTAGCAAGTCATCCAGGTACCGAACCACCCTGAGGCCGGTGTGAACATCGATGTGTGGCTTGAGCCGGTGCATCTCCTGAGCACGAAGCTCAATGCTCTTGACGTGAGGATTGGAGCGCGTGACCCAAGCGGCGGTGGCGACCTTCTCCAGTTGAGGGCGCGTCATCGGCGCCAGACGCTCCGAGAGCAGTTGAAGCTTGGCTTGGAATTCAGTCGAGACCCGGCTTGGGGGAGCGTCTGGGGGGCGGATTACCCGCGGTCCCCGGGGATGGTCCTGGATGGCCACGGTGCCCTTTTTCTCGCAAGCTGCAAGGACCGGGCGGATCTCACGGGAAAACGGTCCGTAGCGGTAAATCTCCCAACGCAAACCGAAGGGCACGCCGAGGAACTCTTGCGCGACAAAGGCTGCCTTGTGGAGGTGGGTTTGACCACAGAAACCGCCCTCGCTGGCAGCCGTCAGGCGCTCCACTAAGGCTCCCAGCAGCTCGACCGCGGGATGGTCGGGTCTCTCGGGCATAGAGCCTCAATATGAGGTTTCCAGCGGACGTTTTCATATCTGCCGCCGATTGCCCTGCTAATAGGGGGAATCCATCCGCGGCGGGTTGCGTCTCAGTCGGATTTCGTAGAAGGGGAGGACAGATACCGCGCCACCGCCTGGGCTCTGTTCGCCACTCCCAGCGACCGCAGGATCTTGCGAATGTGCCATTTGACCGTGCTCTCGCTGAGGTAGAGGCGCTGGGAGATGCCGGCGTTGCTGAGACCCTCGGCGACGAGCCCGAGGATCTCGACCTGGCGGGGGGTGAGAAGCCTGCCGAGCTCGTCTCCGTTGCGAGAGGAGTGGTCGGGGAGCTGGTGCAGCTCTTGGGCGCGGCGGCCGAGGTCGGTCGCGGTCTGATGGAGGACCTCGGCGGCGGCGCGGACCTCGGTCACGTCCTGGGCGGTGCCGGTGAGGCGGAGAGGGTGGCCTTCCTCGTCGGCGATCAGCTCGGCCCGGCTGTGGAGGCGGCGGACCCGGCCGTCGGGCTTGATGATCCTGAACTCGAAGTCGACGGGGGCGCCGGTCTCGATCGCGTCGCGCATCTCCGCTTCGACCCTCTCGCGGTCGTCGGGATGCACGTATTTCATGTTGCTCGGCTCGTAGGTGCCGCTGAAATCCTCAGGGGGGATGCCGTAGACCGCGAAGAGGCCTTCGGAGCAGCTCATCTTTCCGGTGGAGATGTCCCACTCCCAGCTGCCTAGGCGGGCGAGGCGCTCGGCCTCGACCAGCCGTGCGCGGCTCCTCTCGACCTCCTCTTGGATCTGCCGATGCTCGCTGATGTCAGTAACCAGCACGAGGAACCCCTGCGCCTCACCGTCGACGACGTCGGGTATGTAGGAGACCTGAGTGTGCCGGGTCTTCCCCGAGGGGGTTGTGATCTCCCGCTCGAACCGTTGCGGCTCGCCCCGCAGCGCCCCTTCGATATGCGGCAGGTTCTTCCCGTACAGCTCCGGTCCGAGCACCTCGCTGATGTGGACCCCGCGCATCTCCTCCGGGGTCTTGCCGAAGAACTCGACGTGGAGATCGTTGGCCATCCGGTTGCGCAGGTCCTTGTCCCAGTAGCCGACCATCGCCGGCAGGGCGTTGAAGATCGCCTGGATGTTCTGCGGCGAGTCCGCAAAGCGGCGAACCTGGGCCGGAATCTGTTGCTCTGAGGTCAATCTGCCACCTAAACCACTCGTAGGGCGGGTTGAACCAGCCTAACGAAGGGGCTCTATCGGTCTATGGTCTTTTACGTGCTTGCTCAAGGGAGAGATCCGGCGCACAGCCCCTTCCGGCGTCGCTTCGGACCGCAGAGGAGCACTTCTCCCGTCGGGGGCCACCTGGAGCAATCGGTCGCGGAACCCCTGGCCGCGGTCGATTGCCCACCCTCGGGGGGCCTTGCGAACCTAGTCGAGGTCGCAATGCGGGAGTCGCGCCGGCTGCGTCGGGCCTGAGCGCCGGGTAACCCTTAGACTCCGCCGCGATGGGTCAGTGGAACGACGGCCAGCGGTTCGCAGGGAGGGTCGCGATCGTCACCGGCGCCGGTGGCGCGCTCGGTGGTGCGACCGCCCGTGCGCTCGGCAGGGAGGGGGCCACGGTCGCCCTCGGCTACCGCTCCTCGGAGGAGTCGGCGCGAGAGAACCTCGCTGCGATCGAAGCCGCCGGCGGCAAGGGGCATGTCGCCCAGCTCGAGGTGACCGACGGCGACTCGGTCGAGCGCTTCGTCGCCGACGTAGCCGAGCGCTACGGCCGCATCGACGTGGTCGTCAACACCGCCGGCCGGATCGACCCGGCCGACGCGGTCCGCTTCGCCGACTCCAGGGCGGAGGAGCTCGCCAAGCTGCTCGACGTCGACATGCTCGGCAGCTTCCGCGTCTGCCAGGCGGCGCTGCCGCACCTGAAGGCGACCGGCAACGGCGCGATCGTCAACTTCTCCGGCTCCTACGGCAACGGGGTAAACCAGGAGAACATGGTCACCTCGGTCTCGGTCACCTACTGCGCTGCCAAGGGCGGCGTTCGCGCTTTCACCTCGGCGCTGGCGCGGGACCTGGCGCCGGAGGTCCGCGTCAACGCGATCGCGCCCGGGGCGATCGAAGCCAACTGGGAGGACGACTGGGAAATCCCCGAGGAGGACTTGAAGGAAACCCTGGACATGACCCTGTTGGGACGGATGGGCAAGCCGGAGGAGATCGCCGAAACGGCCCTCTACCTCGCCTCCGACGGCGGCGGCTACACCACCGGCCAGGTGCTCGAGGTCAGCGGAGGCTGGATCCTCGACGGGTGAGGCGATGACTGAGCTCGACGTCGACCTCAGCGCCCTGCTCCCCCCTGACCTGCCCGACGGCCGCGAAGCCGTCGCGGAGGGGAAGGAGATGGCCAAGGGCGTGGAGCGCCACCTCTCGCTCTTCTGCGAGGAGAAGGGCGTCGGCTCCGAGCGCGAGTGGCGCGAACGAGCCCGCAGCGAGGGTTTTTCCTGCACCTGCATGAACATCGGGCTCGCCACCTGGGCCGACACCCGCGAGGCGCTGGGACTGATCTACGAAGACGCGCTCTCGCGCGGGGTGCGCCCTCCCGATCGCTTCAACCTGATCGCCGAGCGGCGGATGGGCTTGCCGAAAGACAAACGCGCCGACGCCCCACAGGAAACCGGCCCGGTGATGATGACCGAGCAGGACTGGTGGGAGCTGACCCACACCGCGCCGATCCAGCCCGAGGCCGCTGACAACTCGATCGGCGGGCCGGGCTCGGTGGAAAACGCGGTCGACGCGCTGCAGGCCGGCGTCACCACGATCGGCGTCCTCTCGCAGTACTCCTGGCGCTGGCCCTACTGGGACGACGAAATCAGCCAGACGATGGCGGTGCTGAAGGCGGCCGGCCTGCTGGCGGCGTTCAAAGACGAGGGCGTCGTCTTCGACTCCTACCTCGAGGACGGCTACCCCGGTGTCTTCCACGACTACGCCAACTACATCGGCTGGGCGATGCTCGAGCGCTACATCAGCGAAGAGCTGATCGGCGCCGCCTATTCGCCCTCCTGGGGGGGTCTGACCCAGAACCCGGTGGTCAAGTCGGCGGTGACGTTGGCGCTCGACGCGGTCAACCCCGACAAAGTCCCCTTCTCGTTCAACCAGGGCGACACGATCGGCAACACCGCGGACTTCGACGCCAACTACGCCGTCCTCAACACCGATGTCCTCTTCATGAAGATGGTCGACAGTCGCTACCGCCTCGGCAACGCCCCGATCGCCGTCCCCGTGACCGAGACCGAACGGATCCCCTCCTGGCAGGAGGTGGCGACGGTGCAGGCGATCAACCGCAAGCTGGAGGACTACGTGCCGCTGGTCGACCCGGTCGTCGACTGGGGCAGGATCGAGGCGATGCGCGACGAGCTCGTCCGCGGCGGCAAGGCCTTCTTCGACGCGGTGATCCAGGGGCTCTCTGGCGCCGGGATCGACGTCCGCGATCCGGCCCAGCTGCTGCTGGTGACGAAACGACTCGGCTCGACCCGCTGCGAGGAGCTGTTCGGCGCCGGCCAGGCCGACCCGGAGTTCCCGCGCGGCCGCCGCCCGGTGCTGGAAACCGACCTCGTCAAGAACACGATGGAAGAGCGCGAGCGCCTCCTGGCCGAGCTCGGCAGGCGCGGGGAAGAGGAGGCGATCCGGGGGATGAAGGTCCTCGTCACCTCGACCGACGTGCACGAGTTCGCCGAGTTCCTGCTCACCTCCTCGCTGGCGGCGGCGGGGACCGAGGTGATCGACTTCGGGATCAACCGCGATCCCGAGGACATCGTCAAGGCGGTGCTCGAGACCGACGCCGACGCGGTCGTGATCACCACCCACAACGGCGTCGCCCGCTCCTTCGGGCGGCGGCTGATGGAGGAGCTGCAGAGCGCCGGGGTCGGCTCGGTGCCGGTCTTCATGGGCGGCGTCCTCAACGAGGACGTCGAGGGCTCCGATGTCCCGATCGACGTCAGCGCCGACCTCAACGCGACCGGGATCGAGACCCCCGGCACGATCGACCGCCTCGTCGAGGCGCTGATCGAGCGGCGCGCCGGCGGCGTCGCGGCTTGAACGCGTGGGCGTCGTCGCGCTCGCGGACTTCGGCAGCACCTACACCAAGCTCAGCCTGGTCGACCGCGCGGAGGGGACTCTGCTGGCCCGCGCCGAGGCGCCGACCAGCATCGACACCGACCTGATGGAGGGCTACGCGGCCGCGCTTGCCGCGGCCAGGGAGTCGCTGGGAGCACCGGTCGATATCGAGCGCGAGCTGGCCGTCTCCAGCGCCGGCGGCGGGCTGCGGGTGGCCGCGGTCGGCCTCGTCGCCGACCTCACCGCGGCGGCGGCGCGGCAGGCCGCGCTCAACGCCGGAGCGCGGGTCGTCTCCGTCCTCGCCGGCAAGCTCGACGCGGGGCAGCTCGACGAGCTGGAGGCAGCGCGCCCGGAGATCGTCCTCTTCGCCGGTGGGACCGACGGCGGCCAGGCCGAGCTGGTGCTGGAGAACGCCCGCCGCCTCGCCACGCGCGAGCTGGGCGGCTACGCCGTCGTCGCCTGCAACGCCGCGGTGGCCGAGCAGGCGGCGGAGCTGCTGCGGGCGGCGGGAACCGAGGCCACGGTGGCGGCGAACGTGATGCCGCAGCTGGGGCGACTGGAGATCGAGTCGGCCCGCGAGGCGATCCTCCGCGTCTTCCTCGAGCACGTGATCGGCGGCAAGGGCCTCAGCGCCGGCCCCGAGTTCGAGCGGATGGTGCGGATGCCGACCCCCGAGGCGGTACTGGAGGCGACGCGTCTTCTATCCCGGGGTGCCGACGGGGTCCCCGGGGTCGGGGACGTGATGGTCGTCGACGTCGGCGGCGCGACCACCGACATCCACTCCGACCGGGCAGCGGAGGCGGCAACCCCTGGCATCGAGGGACCGCTCCTGCCCGCTCCGCTGACCCTGCGCACGGTCGAGGGAGATCTCGGCCTGCGGGCTAGCGCTACCGGCGTTCTTGCTGTCGACGGCCGGTTCATCACAGAACACGCGGATACTGACGAGGATTCGATTAGACAGAGCGTCTCATTTCGATCAAGCCATCCACAGTGGATTCCGGAATACCCGGACGAGGCGCGGCTGGACCGTCTTTTAGCGATCGGCTGCGCCGGCCACGCGATCACCCGCCACTGCGGGACGATGCTGCTGACGCGAGGGGAGGGGGGGCCGCCGACGCTCGTCCGCGACGGGCCGGATCTGCGCGAGGTCACCAGAATCATCGCCACGGGCGGGGTATTCGCGCACCGAGAGGACGGGGAGGAGATTCTCAGGGAGGCGCTGGAGCGACGAGCCCCGCGCTCTCTGGCCCCGCGCGATCCAGCGCTGCGGATCGACGCCGACTACGTTCTCGCCGCTGCCGGACTGCTCGCCTCGATCGATCCCGCGGCGGCGCTGCGATTGCTGCGCCGCAAGCTCGCCTGAAACAAACTGGACAACATGACCAGAGCGGTGTTAGGGTCGCTGCACCGGTCGTCTTGTCCATCCCGCATGATTCGGGATGAGAGGAACTTGAGGGGGATGCTAAGACGACGCCGAAATCAGAGCCTGACGCGCCTCTTCTACGCGGGAGACGTGCACGGCTCGCGCGTCTGCTGGAAGAAGTTCGTCAACGCCGCCGCCCACTATCCGGCCGACGTGTTGGTGATGGGGGGGGACTTGACCGGCAAGGGCCTGGTCCCGATCGTCCGCGAGGGGGACGGCACCTACAGCGCCCGGGTGATCGGCGAGCAGCGGGTCGCCCGCACCGCCGAGGAGCTCGATCAGATGCAGCTGGCGATCACGACCAACGGGATGTACCCCTTGATCGTCGACCAGGACGAGGCGCGGCGTCTGGCGGAAGACGCGGCCTGGCGCGAAGAGGCGATGGAGAAGGCCCTGCTCGACGAGCTGCGGCTCTGGGTCGAGTTCGCCGACGAACGCCTGGGCGGCACCGAAACCCTCGCCTACGTGATCCCCGGCAACGACGACCCCTGGTCGATCGACGCGGTGCTCGCCTCGGGCACCTCTGTCGTCGCCTGCGACGAAAGCGTCCAGCAGGTCGGCCCGCACGAGATGGTCTCTTTCGGCTACTCGAACCGCACCCCGTGGAAGACCCCGCGCGAGCTCGACGAGGAGGAGATCTACGAGCGGCTGAAGCGCCTGGCCGATCAGCTCGAGACGCCACGGCAGGCGATCTTCAACATCCACGTCCCGCCTTACGAAAGCAGCCTCGACGTGGCCTTCGAGGTGGACGACGAGCTGCGCTACGTGATGAAGGGCGGCCGGCCGCACGAGGTGCCCACCGGCAGCCCGGCCGTCCGCCAGATCATCGAAGAGGCGCAGCCGCTCCTAAGCCTTCACGGTCACATCCACGAGAGCAAGGGCGTGACGAGAATCGGCCGCACGGTGGCAATCAACCCCGGTTCCGACTACGGTAGCGGGCACCTGGACGGGTGCCTTGTGCATCTGGCGCCGGACCGGGTCGTCAACCAGTATCTGGTCTCGGGTTAATGAAAAAACGAAAGGGAGAGGAATGACCGAGTTGGGGGAGAGGCCGGCGTCGGCCGGCGCAGCGCCGCAGGGGACCTTCGCGCGAAAAGCCACCGGGCTGGTGCGGGAAGTCTCGCCGTTTTCGACCTTCGTCTTCAACATGGCGTCGCAGCCGACCGCGATGCTCGTCGCCACCACGGCCTTCCTCTTTCCGCTCGCGGCCTTCCCGGGCGGCTCGCTCTGGCTGGGGTTCGCGATGGCCTTCGTGCTGGCGATCGTGCTCTGCGTCTGCTACGGGCTCTTCACCTCGGCGATACCGCGCAGCGGCGGCGACTACGTCCTCGTCGGCCGGGTCACCCACCCGATCCTCGGCATCATCTCGTCCTACTTCTGGGTCGCCGGCGTGATCCTCGTCATCGCCTTCATCGCCCAGTCTTTCGTCACCGTCGCCCTCGCTCCGTCGCTGACCGCGGTGGGCCTGGTCAGCGGTCACCACTCGCTGGTCACCGCGGGTGAAACGCTGTCGACCAGCGAATGGTGGCAGTTCGGGATCGGCACCGGCGTGATCCTCTTCTCGGCCGCGCTGCTGGCCGGCGGCTGGCGCTGGACGACGCGGATCATGAACGGGATCTGGGCCCTGACGATGATCGGCCTCGGCAGCGTTCTCGTCTTCCTTCTGTTCAAGAGCCACGCCGGCTTCGTCCACAGCTTCAACCAGTTCGCCGGGCCGGTGACCCACGAACACGACAGCTACCAGGGCATCATCGCCCACGCCCAGAAGGAAGGGATCGACCCCTCGCCCGGCTTCAGCCTCGACCAGACCTGGCCGACGATGGCCGCCATCGCTGGCCTCTCGATCTACGCCTGGCTTTCGATCTACATCGCGGGCGAGGTGAGGCGGGCGAAGGACATCACCCAGGTGAAGATCATGAGCCTGGCGACCTTCGTCCACATCGGGGTCGCCGTGATCCTCGGTCTCGTCTTCTTCTGGCGGTTCGGCCACGACTTCTTCATCGCCGTGAACGGACTCAGCGAAACCGAAGCGTACCCCTTCGCCGGCGCGCCCCCGTATTACACGTTCCTCACCTCGATCGCCGGCGGCAGCACCCTCTTCTCCTGGTGGCTGTTCATCACCTTCGCGGCCGCCTACCCGCTGCTGATGATCCCCAACATCACGATCGCGGTCCGCAGCCTCTTCGCCTGGGCGCTCGACGGCCTGCTGCCGGCGCGCTTCGCGCGGGTCTCGCCGCGGACCCACGCGCCCAACTACGCGATCGGCCTGGTGGTGGTGCTCGGCATCGCCACCCTGTACTGGGCGACCAGCAACAACGAAGGCTTTCTCAAATTCCTCTTCGAGGCCGTCCTGCTGCAGGCGGTGACGATGATCCTGCTCTCGCTCGCCGGCGCGCTGCTGCCGTACCGCAAGCCGGACGTGTGGCGCGCCTCTGCGAGCACGGGACGCTTCCTCGGCGTCCCGATCGTCACCCTTTCGGGCGTTGTCAGCGCCATCCTCATGGTCGGCCTGTTCTTCATCTACATGCACTACCCCGGGCTCGGGATCGAAGACAAGGGCAGCTTCCTTCGCGACTGCGGGATCGTGCTCGGGGCGGCCCTGCTGACCTACTTCGTCGCCCGCACCGCCCGCAAGCGCCAAGGGGTGGACGTGGAGAAACTGGCGGCGGAGATCCCCCCGGAGTAGGAGGTGGGAAATACGGCGCCGCTCGCAGACCCCGTTGCCGAGGGGACCAGGATCGCGGAGGCCGCCGCCGAGCGCGGCCTCCCGCTCCCACTGCTCGGGGGGGTAGCGGTCGCGATTCGCTGCCCGAGCAGTCGCAAGCCGCCGTTGGATCGGGCATACGGGGACATCGACCTTGCTACGACGGGGTCGGCGAAGAAGAACGTGACCAAGTTGATTGAGTCACTGGGTTACGCCGGCAACAGGGAATTCAACATCCTCCACGGCCACCGTCGCCTCTTCTTCTGGGATGGGGTGAACGAACGTCAGGTGGACGTATTTGTGGACGAGGCGAACCTCTGCCACAGAGTTGACCTCAAGCGCCGGATCAAGCTCGGTCCGCTCACTCTCTCGCTCGCCGATCTGACGGTGTTGAAGCTGCAGATCGTCGAGACCAACGAAAAGGACTATCTCGACCTCTGCGCGCTTTTCGCCGATCACGACCTGAGCGAGGACGAGAGCGGCATCAACGCCACCTATATCGCCGATCTGGCCGCTTCGGACTGGGGGCTGTGGCGGACGTTGGGGATGGTGGCGGAGCGCAGCGAAAGGTTCGCCCGCGAGCTGCCCGAGTTCGATGCCGGAGAGCGGGTAGCGGACCGGCTGCGGCGGTTGCGAACGGCACTGGACAGTGTCCCCAAGTCGCGGAGTTGGAAGCTGCGGTCTCGCGTCGGCGACCGCAAGCGGTGGTATGAGCTTCCCGAAGAGGTCCACTGAGAATGGTCGTGTCTTATGTATTGGATAGGCTCGCCTGTGTGAAGGGCCTGACTGATCGCTCGGGGAGAGGCCAGAGTTGACTCGGCCACGACGCGGGGAGCCACGAGCGAGGGTCAAGATCGTCGAGGCGAGCCGCAAGCTGTTCACCCGCCGTGGCTTCTCCGAAACCTCGATGGGGGATATCGCCCGGGCCGCTCAGGTGGCGCGGGCGACCGTCTATAACAACTTCGACGACAAGCAGGACATCCTCGCCGCGATCATCAGCGAATACATAGGGGGCTACCAGGAGATCGTCCAGCGGCTGCGCGAAAATGCCCGCTCAGGCCAGACTTCCTTCGAACTAATCCAGGAGATGGTGCGCGCGGCGTTCAGCTGGCGCGTCCAGAACGCCGATCTGCGGCCGGTCGTCGCCGTGGCCCGCAACCTCCGCGGCTCCGGTTGGGAGCAGGCCAACAAGGTCGCTGACGATGCCCTGGTCAACTGGATCATGCAGGTCCACGCCGCCGACGAAGACGCGGGGCTGATCCGCGAGGACATCAACCTCGAGTTCGGCGTTCGCGCCACCTACGTGATGATCGAGGCGATGCTCACCGCCTTCGACCTCGACACGGCCACCGAGGAGAAAGTCAACGAGGCCGCAGATCAGTTGGCGCTGCTGCACTGGTACTCGATCTGCTCAGTGCCGCCCGAGAAAGCTCCCGAGAGCCCGCTCGGCCGCAAAAGCCCGGCTTAGTCGTAGACAACCTGTCCAATCCGCTACTCTGAAGCGAGTGAGCTCGCCGGGGAATCATGCAGGGGATTTGGCCCATTTCATCCATCCTCTGACCGATCACTCGGCCCTCGGCGAGGACAATCTGCTCGTCCTTGCCCGCGGCGAAGGCTGTGAATTGATTGCCGAGGACGGACAGCGCCTGATCGACGGCTCATCCGGGTTGTGGACGGTCAACCTCGGGCATGGCCGCGAGGACCTGATCGAGGCGAGCACCACGCAGATGTGGTTGCTGCCTTACGCCGCCACTTTCGGTGGCGCCGCTTCGCGCCCGCCACTCGCGCTCGCCGAGAGGATCGCGGGGCTGGCGCCGCCCGGCCTCAGCGGCGTCTTCTTCACCAGTGGCGGCAGCGAGGCGAACGAGACCGCGATCAAGCTGGCCAGGCGTCACTGGGCACGCCGAGGAAAGTCCGAGAAGTCGATCGTGTTGGTCCACGAGCGCGGTTACCACGGCTCGACCGGCGTTACCACCACGGCGACCCGGCTGCACCCCTACCACGATTTCGGCGTCGAAGCACCCGACATCGTCGAGGTGCCGGTCCCTTACCCCTATCGCTGTCCCGAGGGCGTTCCCTGCGATCCCGCGACTTGCGCGATCTGCACCGGAGAAGTTCTCGAGCGCCAGATCGAAGGGCTCGGCGACGATCGCATCGCGGCGCTGATGGTGGAGCCGGTCTTCGGCTCGGGCGGCGTAATCGTGCCGCCGCGGGGATACCTGCGCCGGCTGCGCGAGATCTGCGACCGCCACGAGGTGCTGTTGATCGTCGACGAGGTGATCACCGGCTTCGGACGCACCGGCACCTGGTTCGCCTGCGAGCACGAGGAGATCTCGCCGGACATGCTGGTTTTCGCCAAGGGTGTGACCGGCGGCTACGCCCCGTTGGGCGGGGTGATCGTCAGCGACGAGCTCTGGGAGGAGCTGCGCGATGCCCATCAGAACCCCGGCATCCTCATGCACGGCTTCACTTTCTCCGGTTACCCGGTCTCCTGCGCGGTGGCGCTGGCGACCATCGAAGCGATCGAGCGCGAAGGGCTGCTGGAGCGCGTGCGGGAGGCGAGCGCGACCCTCGCCGAGCTGATCGCTCCCTTGCGCGACCTGCCCGAAGTCGGCGAGGTTCGCCAGGAAGGCTTGATGGTCGGAGTGGAGCTTGTCGCCGACAAGGAGACGCGAGAGCGGTGGCCCGCCGAGATGGCGCGTAGTCGCGCTGTCGCGGCCGAGGCGCGCGAGCAGGGCCTGCTGACCCGCGCCCTGCTCGACGACATCATCTGCCTGGCGCCGCCGTTCACGATCTCCGACGAGCTGATGCGGCGCTCGGTGGAGATTCTCGGCAGCAGCATCGCCACCACCGAGAAGCTCACCGTCTGATCAAGGGGCGTACTTTTCCGCCCGTTCCTTCGCTTCTTCAAGGCCCTTTTGGGCTTGGGCCGCGCCTTCTTCGACTCCCTTTTCGGCTTCCTTGCCGGCTTTTTCGAGCTGCTTCGAACCAGCTTTCTTGATTTGTTCCTTCGCTTCCTGGAAGCCCTTCTTGGTTTGTTCGCTCGCTTCTTCAAGGCCTTTTTTGGCCTTTTCCGTGCCTTCCTTGACGGCTTCTTCGGCCTTCTTGGTGCCTTCTTCGATTTCCTTCTTCGCCTGGTTGGTGCTGCTTTCGCTGCTGCTGCCGCAGCCGGACCAGATGGCACCGCCGGCGACGATCGCGAGGAGGGCGAAGAGCGAGCCGATGGCGCGCAGTTTCCTCTTGGTGGAGTGGTCTTCCATGTGCATTGCTCCCAAATCGATGCTGGTTAACGTGAGGGCAGTGAATCAGACCGGACCGGATGAGTTCGAATCTCTCGTCGCCGATGCGATCGATGCGCTGCCGGAGGAATTCCAGCGGGTGCTGGAAAAGGTGGCGGTGGTGGTCTCCGAGCTGGGTTCCGAGCGCCACGCATATGGCGAGTACTTCGGCGACGGGGTCGCGGCGGAACGCTACGAGGACCGGATCGTGATCTACCGCGACACCCTCGAACGAGATTTCGGCCATGACCGCAAGCTGCTGGCTCGCCAGGTTGAGCAGACGCTGCGGCACGAGCTCGCCCACCACCTCGGCTGGAACGAGCGCGGCGTCGGCGGGCTGGGCCTCTGACTCAGGGACTGGTGCATTCGGTAAACCGTCCTGTCCACACGCATCAGCTATGCCGCCCAGGTTTCGCGTCTGCCGGAGCTCTGTCGTTGGGAGGGAGTGGGTGTTCCCTGACGACCGGCGTCCTGTTGCTCGCACCAGCAACCTTCGCGGTCAGC
>JBQCHH010000078.1:0-36898 GCA_051954855.1 Solirubrobacterales bacterium
CGAGCCCGAGCTTCTCCATCACCCGCGCCTCGACCGCCGGCGGCACCGAGGCGTAGGTGCCGACGGCGCCGGAGAGCTTGCCGACGTTTACCCGGGCGAAGGCCGCCTCCAGCCGCTCGACGTTGCGGTCGGCCTCGAAGGCGAACCCCGCCAGGCGCAGACCGAAGGTGGTCGGCTCGGCGTGGACGCCGTGGGTGCGGCCGACGCAGAGCGTGTCGCGGTGCTCCAGCGCCCGCTCGACCAGCGCGTCGCGGTAGCCGCGGGCGCTCGCCAGCACGATCTCGCCGGCCCGGCGCAGCTGCAGCGCCAGCGCCGTGTCGAGCACGTCGGAGGAGGTGAGGCCGTAGTGGATCCAGCGCCCGCCCTCGCCTACAGACTCAGCCACCACGTCGACGAAGGCGGCGACGTCGTGGTCGGTCACCTTCTCCCGCTCTTCGACCGCCTCGACCGTGAAGGCCGCCTTCGCCTGCGCCGCGGCGGCGGCCTCGGGCGGCACTGCTCCCTCCGCCGCCCAGGCCTCCGTCGCCGCCAGCTCGACTTCGAGCCAGCTCTGCATCTTCGCTTCCGGCGTCCAGACCGCCCCGATCTCGGGACGGGTGTAGCGGGGGATCACGCGTTGATTATCCGCGCCGCGAGGACGCCGGCGTTTTTCGCCCCGTCAATCGCCACGCAGGCGACCGGGATTCCCGGCGGCATCTGCACCGCCGAGAGCAGCGCGTCGAGCCCGCCCAGGCTCTTGCCGAGGATCGGCACCCCGATCACCGGCAGGTCGGTGTGGGCCGCCGCCACTCCCGGCAGCGCCGCCGACATCCCGGCCCCGGCGATGATCACCTTCAGCCCCCGCATCCGCGCGTTCTGGCAGTACTCGCGGACCAGCTCCGGATCGCGGTGGGCGCTCATCACCCGCACCTCGTAGCGAATGCCCGCTTCCTCCAGCGCTTTGCCGGCCGGCTGCATCTTCGGCTTGTCGTTTTTCGAGCCCATGATGATCCCGACGTGGGGCTCATCGACGTCGATTTCCTCGAAGGCTTCCTCCACGGCCGGCATCGTCGCCGCCTCGGTGGGGTCGACAGGGCCGGTCGACTGGGGCTCCTCTGAGATCTCGCTCATCTCGCTCCTTGATTTTGTTGGTGATTAGGTGGGAACGCGCTCGACGGCGCGGGCGGCGATATCGGTCCGGATCTGCATTCCCTCGAAGGAGATCCGGCCGGCGGCATCGTATGCACGATCGCGCGCCTCGGCCGGGCTCGATCCAAGACCCGTCACGTTCAGTACCCGCCCACCGGTGGTAACGATCTCGCCGTCGCGCTCGGCCGTCCCGGCGTGGGTGATCTCGGCGATCGCTGCCGCCTCGGCGAGGCCGTGGATCACATCGCCCTTCGAGGAGGACTCCGGGTAGCCGGCGGAGGCGAGAACGACGGTCACCGCCCACTCGTCGGCGAATTCCGCCTGGATGCCGGCGAGGCCGCCCGGCTCGCGGGCAGCGAGGAAGAGCTCGGCCAGGTCCGAGCGCAGCCGCGGCAGCACCGCCTGCGTCTCGGGGTCGCCGAAACGGGCGTTGAACTCGAGCACCTTCGGCCCCTCGGCGCCGATCATCAGGCCGGCATAGAGGACGCCGTGGAAGGGGACGCCGCGGGCGGCCATCGCCGCGACGATCGGCCGGTGGACCCGCTCGACGATCTCCCCGACCTCGTCCGCCCCGAAGCCGGGGACCGGCGAGTAGCTGCCCATGCCGCCGGTGTTGGGGCCACGGTCGCCGTCGAAGATCCGCTTGTAGTCCTGGGCCGGGGCGAGAGGAACGACGTTCTCGCCGTCGCAGAGGGCCAGCAGCGAGAGCTCTTCGCCCTCGAGGAAGTCCTCCATCACCACCGTCGTCTCGCCGAAGCGCCGCTCGGTGAAGAAGACGTCGAGCGCCTCGCGCGCCTCGGACTCCGTGCTGCAGATGATCACGCCCTTGCCCGCGGCGAGGCCGTCGGCCTTGAGCACGGTCGGGAACCCCACCCGGGTCAGCTGCTCGTCGGCCTCCTCGCGACTGCGCAGGAGGACGTGGCCGGCGGTCGGCACGCCCGCCTCGGCCATCAGCTCCTTGGCGAAGGCCTTCGAGCCCTCGATCTCAGCGGCCGCCTTGGTCGGGCCGAAGGCCGGGATGCCCGCCTCCTCCAGCGCGTCGACCGCGCCGGCGACCAGCCCCGCCTCGGGGCCGATCGCGACCAGGTCGACCCCGTTCCCTCTCGCCGCAGTGACGATCGCCGCAGCGTCGTCAGCCGCGACGTCCGTCAGGCACTCCGCGTCGGCGGCGATGCCGGCATTGCCGGGTGCGCAGAGCAGGTCATCGACCCGCGGCGAGCGCCGCAGCGCCCGCACGATCGCGTGCTCGCGACCGCCCCCTCCGACTACCAGTGCCTTCAACGAGCGCCTACAGCGAGCTGGAGAGATCCTCGGCCGGGATCGCGGCGAGGGTCTGGCTGGTCATCGTCCCGCGCGAGCCGAGCTCGACCGAGACCTTCGCCATCGTCTTCTCGTCGGGGGCTTCGACCACGGTGACGAAGTCGTACTGGCCCAGCGTCGCGTACTGCGCGAGCACCTTGGCGCCGATCTGCTCGACCTCGCGGTTCACCTCGGCAACCCGTCCCGGGTTGTTCTTCAGCGTCCGCACGCCCTCGGCGGTCAGGTTGGTCAACATCACATAAGTCGGCATCGCCGCCTCCTCCAAGTCTCGATCGGGGCCTCCGGGACAAACTTACTGCTTCCGTCGCGGTATGGGGATCGGGTGCCTCTCCGCTGGAGACCGTATGTCCCGGCAGGGACCAACGAACTCCGGCAGCTTGACCCAAAGCCTCCATCGGAGAGGCACCCGATCCCCTCCCAAACACGCACCAGCAGGACGACCAAGGGTCCAGCAGCAGCTCAAAGAAGCGGAGCTGCCTCGTCGCTCTCCAGCTGCCGAACCCTGAACGTCTGCCAGAGCTCTGTCGCTAGGAGGGGTGGTTGTTCCCTGACGACCGGCGTCCTGTTACTCGCCCCGCCAACCTTCGCGGTCAGCTGGAGACGATCTGGCGAGTAACCCAGGGAGGAAGGGAACAACCACCCCTCCCTACCGAGTGAGCTTCGTCCTGAACCCAAAGGATCAGTAGCCGGCTGGATGCCGGACCACGAAGCCTTCGGGATACGGAGGCGAGGTGTGCCAGCGGGGGCCGGTGCCGGAGGCGTCGCCGACGGTGTCCCAGCGCAGGCCGGCGATGACGGCGTAGGTGTGGGTGGCGCTGGCGTAGATGGTGATCCACTTGCCGGGGCCCGGTTCGCCGTAGCTCTCGAGGGCGCCGGAGGTGAGGGGGGTGTTGAGCAGGCCGCCGCCGTAGAGGGCGAAGCTGACGGCGCCGGAGCAGTCGTAGCCGTAGGAGTACCAGGAGCCGTGGCCGCCGCCCCAGACGTAGGGGGTTTTCGAGATCGAGTTGGCCGCGGCGATCACAGCCTTCACTGCCGGCGGGGCGCTGCGCGGAGCACTGGCGAGGCCGTCGGGGCTGAGCACGGCGCTCGCGCCGGGGGTCTCGAAGCCGGTCGAGAGCGGGGCGATCCGCCAGTCGATGTAGTGGACCTTGCAGCCGCCTTCGATTTCGCCGGCCTCTTGGTTGACCTCTTCGACGTACCACTGGGCCTGGTTGTGGGTGAAGACACCGGCGTCGATGCTGCCGCGCGACCAGATCATCCGCGCCAGCGTCGCCGCCGCGTCGGCGATGTCGCCGTGGCGGATCTTGCCGTCGTTGTCGCCGTCGACCGCGTAGCGCTTCCACTCCATCGGGTCGAGCCCGAGCGCGCTTTCGGTCGCCAGCTCGTGCTTGGTCATCCCACGCCCGAAGTTGGACTCGAGGTGAGCGATCGCCGCCAGCGTCCAGACGCCGCGCTTGCCGAGTTCGTAGCGGGCGGCGGCGTCCTCGAAGGCGCTCATGTATTCCGCGGGGATCTGGTTTTTCCAGTCGGGCGCCGGCTGGCAGGACATGACCGGGATCTGCGGGCCGAGGCCGGCGGCGCTGAAGGAGTTGGCGCCGACTTCGTCGGCGTAGCAGCCGGCGTTGGCGAGCACCTCTTCGACGTACCAGTCGGCGTGGTTGTAGGCGAAGATCGCGCCGTAGGTGTCGGCGGGCATCCCCGCCGCCTTCAGGTAGCTGGCGGCGGCGAAGATCGCGTCTTCGGGGTTGTTCGGATCGGCGACCCCGTCGCCGTTGGCGTCTACCCCGTAGGTGGCCCAGGTTTCCGGCATGAACTGCATCCAGCCGACGGCGCCGGCCGAGGAGGGGCCGAGGTTGGTGCCGAAAGCGGTCTCGACCGCGTTGATCCCGGCCAGAACGGCCGGCCCCTGCGGGCCGAGTTCGTATTTGGCCGAGGCGCGCTGGTAGATCGGGATCAGGACCGGCGGCACGCCGCTGATCGCGCAGCTCGAGGCGGGCAGCGAGGGGATCGTGAAGATCGGGCTCGGGCCGGTGGCGCCGTTTTCGGTTTCCGTGCCCCCCGTTTCCGTGCTTTCGGTTTCTTCGTGGGTTTCGCCGGTGCCGGCGCTGACGCCGCCGCTCGGCGGCGGGGTGTGGGTGGCCGGGGGCGGGGGCGGGACCAGAGTGGCGCCATGTTTGACGCCGCCCTTGTCTTTTTCGCTCGGAGTCGAGGGGGCTTCCAGCGTCGCGCCCGGGATCGGCGCCGCCGAGTTGACTGCCTCGGCGCGGGCGACGGCGACCGGCACCGCCAGCGCCGCCGTGGCCGCCGCGGTGGCGACGACCGCCTTGATCTTCCGTGCGTGTTCCATCAGCCGAGGACGTTGACGACGCGCCACTCTTTGTTTTTCAGCTGTTCCATCTCCAGCCGCAGCTCGCTCGTCACCCCGACCCGCAGCAGCGAGACGCTGAGCGGGTAGACGGTCCCGTGCGAGGGGGCCGGCACCACGTTGAGGACCTTCGCCTTCGGCACCGTGACGCCGGCAGGCTGGCGCGGTGGCCGCCGCAGCAGCGCCTTGGTCAGTTCCGGCGCCGCGGTCGCCTCGAAGGCTCTGCGGACGGTGCTCTTGTCGCCGCCGGTCTCGTAGACGACGAAGCCCTCGGCGAATTCACGGGCGACGGCGATCGCGGCGGGCCCGGCGGGCGGGCCGTCGGCGGTGACCGGAACGGTCGAAGAGGAAGCGGACGCGCCGGCGGCACGGGCGGCCGGCGAGGAGGAGATCGTGTCGGTGGCGGCATTGCCGGTGTTGTTCGCGGCCGCAGTGGCGGCTTCGCGTTCGACCGCCTTCGAGCTGGACAGTGAGGACTTGCCCTGCGGCGGCTTGAAGACGGGCGGGGCGCCGTGCAGGGTGGGGGCGGGTTTCGGCTTCGGGGCGGCGGGAGCCGGCGGGGTCCGCTTGACCACGGCCGCCACCTCGGACGCGGCGGGGGAGGGCGAGCCATCAGAAGTCGCGAGCGAGTAGCCGCCGATTCCGATTCCCAGGGCCAGCACCGCAGCGCCTCCGGCGACGGCCACACGTCCCCGGTCGCTGAGCCCGAGCAGATGGTCCTGGACGGGCCAGATCAGGTGCTCGCGCAGGGCCAGCGAGAGGTCCTCGAAGGCCTCCGGCGGGCGCCATTTCGGGCGCGCGTTGATCGGGGTCTGGTCGTCGTTCATCTTGCCGGGGTCGAAGTTAGCGTAAGCGGGTCCAGAATTCTGCACCAAAAAGATCAACAATGGCTATCAAAGTTCCTTGACCTTGACGGCTCCACCTTAAGAGCACCTTTGTCGTACGGATGTTTCGGCAGGAACCGTTCAGAGGATGAGGCTCTGAAAGGGCTTTAGCAACTACTGAGTAGGCCTACGCAGGGGCGCCCGCGGGTGCCTCCGTCCGCGCAAAGGCGATTTCGCCTTCGGCGGCGTTGACGCGGACCGTGTCGCCTTCCTTGAACTCGCCCTCGAGGATCTTCAGCGCCAGCTTGTCGACGAGCTGCTTTTGGACCACCCGCTTCAGCGGCCGCGCCCCGTAGGTGGGGTCGTAGCCGAGGTTGCCGAGCAGCGTCCGCGCGTCGTCCGTGAGCTCGATCTCGATCCCCCGCTCGCGTACCCGCCCGACCAGCTGGTTCACCTGCAGCTCGACGATGCGGCCGATGTCCTGCTTCGAGAGGCGGTGGAAGATCACCGTGTCGTCGATTCGGTTGAGGAACTCCGGCTTGAAGGTCGCCGCCAGCACCTCTTCGATCTGCTCGCGGATCTTCTCGTCAACCGACTCGCCGACGATCCGCTCCGAGCCGACGTTGGAGGTCATGATCAGGACCGTGTTGGTGAAGCTGACGGTGCGGCCCTGGCCGTCGGTCAGCCGACCGTCGTCCATCAGCTGCAGCAGCGTGTTGAAGACGTCGGGGTGGGCCTTCTCGATCTCGTCCAGCAGCACCACCGCGTAGGGCCGCCGCCGCACCGCCTCGGTCAGCTGCCCGCCCTCCTCGTAGCCGACGTAGCCGGGGGGCGCGCCGATCAGCCGCGCCACGGTGTGCTTCTCCATGTACTCGGACATGTCGAGGCGGACGATCGCCTGCTCGGAGTCGAACATGAACTCGGCCAGCGCCTTCGCCAGCTCGGTCTTGCCGACCCCGGTCGGACCGAGGAAGAGGAAGCTGCCGATCGGCCGGTTCGGGTCCGAGAGCCCGGCCCGCGAGCGGCGCAGCGCGTTGGAGACGGCGGCGATCGCCTCGTCCTGGCCGATCACCCGCTCGTGCAGCCGCTCCTCCATCTGGATCAGCTTCTCGACCTCGCCCTCCATCAGACGGCTGACCGGGATGCCGGTCCATTTGGCGACGACCTCGGCGACGTCCTCCTCCGTAACTTCGTCGGAGAGCAGGACCTCGCCACCGCCCGCGTGCAGCTCCTCCAGCCGCGCTTCGGACTCCTTGACCTTCGCCTCCAGCTCGGGGATCTGGCCGAATTTGAGTTCGGCCGCGCGCTCGAGGTCGGTATCGCGTTCGGCCTGCTCGACCTGCAGCCGCGCCTCCTCGAGCTGTTCCTTCACCGCGCTCCTTGCTTCCAGCGGCTCCTTCTCGTTCTGCCAGCGGGTGCGCAGCGCTTCGGCCTCCTCGCGCAGGTCGGCAAGGTCCTTTTCCAAGCTCTCCAGCCGCGCCTTCGAGGCCTCGTCGGTCTCTTTCTTCAGCGCCTGTTTCTCGATCTCCAGCTGCTGGATCCGCCGCTCGACCTCGTCGATCTCGGTCGGCACCGAGTCGATCTCGATCTTCAGTCGCGAGGCCGCCTCGTCGATCAGGTCGATCGCCTTGTCAGGGAGGAAGCGGTCGGCGATGTAGCGCTCCGAGAGGGTCGCGGCGGCGACCACCGCCGCGTCGGTGATGCGGACGCCGTGGTGCTGTTCGTAGCGCGGTTTCAGCCCGCGCAGGATCGCGATCGTGTCGTTCATGTCGGGCTCGCCGACCAGCACTGGCTGGAAGCGCCGCTCCAGCGCCGCGTCTTTCTCGATGTGCTTGCGGTACTCGTCGAGCGTGGTGGCGCCGACCGCGCGCAGCTCGCCGCGGGCCAGCATCGGCTTCAGCAGGTTGGCGGCATCGACCGACCCTTCGGCGGCGCCGGCGCCGACGATCGTGTGCAGCTCGTCGAGGAAGAGGACGATCTGGCCCTCGGCCTCCTGCACCTCCTCCAGCACCGCTTTCAGCCGCTCCTCGAATTCGCCGCGGTATTTGGAGCCGGCCAGCAGCGAGCCGATGTCGAGCGCGATCACGCGCCGGTCGCGCAGGCTCTCGGGCACGTCGCCTTTGACGATCCGCTGCGCCAGGCCCTCGACGATCGCCGTCTTGCCGACGCCGGGGTCGCCGATCAGCACCGGGTTGTTCTTGGTCCGGCGGGAGAGGACCTGGATCACGCGGCGGATCTCCTCGTCGCGCCCGATCACCGGGTCGAGCTTCCCCGACTTCGCCTCGGCGGTGAGGTCGCGGCCGAATTTCTCCAGCGCCTGGGCGGTCGTCTCCGGGTTGGGCGAGGTGACTTTCTGCGGCCGCACCTCGGCGATCGCTTGCTCCAGCGACTCGCGGTCGGGGAGCAGCTCGCGCAGGGTCGAGCTCTCGGCCAGCGCCAGCAGCAGGTGATCGGTCGAGATGTACTCATCGCTCTTGGCCGCCATCTCTTTCTCGGCCTGGCGGATCACCTGCGCCAGGGCCGAGGAGAAGCCCGGTTCCGCGCCCTCGCCGCTCAGTTTCGGCAACCCGGCGACCGCCTCGTTGGCTCGGGCGACGAGGGCGGCGGTGTCGACGCCGAGCCGCTGCAGGATCGGGACGACGAGCCCGTCAGCCTGTTCGAGCAAGGCAACTAGGAGGTGTGCCGGCGCCACCTCAGGGTTGCGCCGGGTGAGGGCCAGCGACTGCGCTGCCGCCACCGCTTCCTGCGATTTGATCGTGAACCGGTCCGCCTGCATCAGCTCCGCGCTCCCTTCTGCCCATCTCCTCCTTCGAGCTCCTCGATCCGTTTGCGCAGGCGTTCGACTTCGGCGCGCAGCTTCTGCACCTGTCCTTCCAGCGCCAGCACCGTTTCCACCCCGGCCAGGTTCAGCCCTTCGTGGGTCATCTGCTGGATCCGCCGCAGCCGTTCGACGTCGCGCTGCGAGTAGAGGCGGGTGTTTTTCGGCGAGCGCTGCGGCGCGATCAGCCCGCGCTCCTCGTACGTCCGCAGCGTCTGTGGGTGCATCTCGGCCAGCTCGGCGGCGACCGAGATCATGAACACGCCCTGCTCCTCGTCGAAGCTGGCTTTGATCCGGCGCCGGAAGGTCGCCATCAGCGCGCCGCCTTTCGCAGCAGCTCCGCCCGCGGGTCGCCGCCGTTGAGCGTTTCGGCGAGCTTGTCGACGGCCTCGCGCTGCTCGTCGTTGAGCTCCGCCGGCACGGCGATCTCGAGCCGGTAGCGGATGTCGCCGTGGATCTTGCCTTTGCCCTTCGGCGGGCCCTCGCCGCGCAGGCGCTGGATCGTCCCGTGCCTGGTGCCCGGGGCAATTTTGATCTTCTTCGTCCCCTCCAGGGTCGGCACCTCGATCGTGGCGCCGCGCAGCGCCTCCGGAATCGAGATCGGCACCGTCACCTCGAGGTTGCCGTCGTCAAGCCGTCTGAAGACGGGGGACTGCTGCACGCGGGTGGTCACGTAGAGGTCGCCGGGCGGGCCGCCGCGGGGACCGTCCTCGCCCTTGCCGGCGAGGCGGATGCGAGTGCCGTTCTTGACCCCGGCGGGGATGTTGACTTTGTAGCGCTTGGTCTGCTGGGTGAGACCGGAGCCGCCGCAGGTCGGGCAGGGGTCCTCGATCACCTGGCCGGCGCCGCCGCACTGCGGGCAGGGCTGGCTGATCGAGAAGAAGCCCTGTCCCTGCGCCTCGACCCCGCGACCTCCACAGCGCGGGCAGGTGGTGGGAGAGGTGCCGGGTTTGGCGCCGCTGCCGCGACAGGTGGAGCAGCGGCTCGACTTGGGGACGGTAACGCTGATCTGGGCGCCGTTGATCGCCTGGTCGAAGGTCAGGGACGCCTCGGTCTCGAGGTCGCGGCCGCGCACCTGTTGCGTCTGCGCCCGCCCGCCGCCGCGGTTGAACATGCCGCCGAGGATGTCGCCGAAGTCGAAGCTGCCGAAGCCACCGGCCTGCCCGCCGCCCGCTCCCGGCCCGAACGGACCCTGGCCGCCGCCACCGAAGCCGAACATCCCGCCGGCGTCGTACTCCCTGCGCTTCTCCGGATCGGAGAGGACGTCATAGGCGGCGGAGATCTCCTTGAACTTCTCCTCGGCCTTCTCGTCGCCCTGGTTGCGGTCGGGGTGGTATTTCCGGGCAAGTTTCCGGTACGCCTTCTTGATCTCGTCCTGCGAGGCCTTTTTCGAAACCCCAAGCGTCTTGTAGAGCTCGTCCGCCATTTCCTCCTTAGGCGCTCACAACCACTCGCGCGGGTCGAATCAACTGCCCGCCGAGCGTGTAGCCCTTCTGCATCACCTCGAGGACGACGCCGCTCTCGGTTCCGTCAACGGGCTGGGTGGAGAGAGCCTCGTGCTGGGCGGGATCGAACTTCTCCCCCTTGGGATCGACAGCCTCGACCCCGTGCCGCTTGAGCGTCTCACGCAACCCACCGAGCACCATCTCGACGCCCGCGACAAGACCCTCGTTGCTATCCGCTGCTTCCAGAGCGCGCTCCAGATTGTCGACAGCATCGATCACTTCCCGCGCGACTTCAGCCTTCCCGCGAACCTGCGCGGCCTGCACGTCGGCAGCGACCCGCTTCCGAAAGTTCTCGAAATCAGCTTTCGTCCGCTTGGCGAGTTCGAGGTACTCGTCTCGCTCCTGCTGAGCCTCCGCGAGCAGGGCATCGAGGTCCTGTTCGACGGCCTCTTCCGCGGGTGGCGCCGAGGGTGGGCTCTCCCGCGCGTTATCCGGCGAGTCACCCTCGGCGACAGGACCCGCGGACCGGGGCTCCTCGGTCCCAGGACTCATTTGCCCTCCTCGTCAACGACCTCGGCCTCGACAACCTCCTCCTCATCGGCGGCGTCGGACTCAGAGCCACCGTCGGTGCTGGCCTGTTCCGCGGAAGCCGCCGCATAGAGCTGCTCCGACACTTTGGTCATCGCCGTGTTCAGCCCCTCGGTCTTGGCGTCAAGCTCCTCTTTCGAGCCCGACTCGAGCGCGTCCCGCACCTCTTTGATTGCGGTACGCGCGTCCTCCTTGGCGTCGTCGTCGACTTTGTCGCCCGCCTCATCGAGGGCTTTCTCCGCCTGGTAGGCGGCGTTCTCGGCGAGGTTCCGCGCCTCGGCCAGCTCGCGCTGCTTGCGGTCCTCCTCGGCGTGCGACTCGGCGTCGGAGACCATCTGCTGGATTTCCTCGTCGGAGAGGCCGGAGCCGGATTTGATCTCGATTTTCTGCTCTTTGCCGGTGCCCTTGTCGGTCGCGGTGACGTTGATGATCCCGTTGGCGTCGATGTCGAAGGTGACCTCGATCTGCGGCATGCCGCGCGGCGCCGGCGGGATGCCCGTGAGCTGGAATTTGCCCAGGCTCTTGTTGCCGCTGGCCATCTCGCGCTCACCCTGGAGTACGTGGATCTCCACCGACGGCTGGTTGTCCTCGGCGGTCGAGAAGACCTCCGACTTCTTCGTCGGGATCGTCGTGTTGCGCTCGATCAGCCTCGTCATCACGCCGCCTTTGGTCTCGATCCCCAGCGTCAGCGGGGTCACGTCGAGCAGCAGCACGTCCTTGACGTCGCCGGCGAGCACGCCCGCTTGGATCCCAGCGCCGACGGCAACCACCTCGTCGGGGTTGACGCCCTGGTGCGGCTCCTTGCCGGTCAGCTCTTTGACCTTGTCGCGCACCGCCGGCATCCGGGTCATGCCGCCGACGAGGACGACGTGGTCAACCTCGGTGTCGGCGTCTTTCAGCGCCTGCTTCACCGGCCCGACCACGCGGTCGAGCAGCTCGCCGGTCAGCTCGTTCAGCTTCGACCGGGTCAGCTTCAGGTCGAGGTGCTTCGGCTGCCCCTCGACGGCGGTGATGAAGGGCAGGTTGATCTGCGTCTCCTGGGTCGAGGAGAGCTCGATCTTCGCCTTCTCCGCCGCCTCGTAGAGGCGCTGCAGCGAGTTTTTGTCCTGGGAGAGATCGACGCCCTGGTCGCGTTTGAACTCGGCGACCAGCCACTCGACGATCGCTTTGTCCCAGTTGTCGCCGCCGAGGTGGTTGTCGCCGGCGGTCGCTTTCACCTCGAAGACGCCGTCGCCGATTTCCAGCACCGAGACGTCGAAGGTGCCGCCGCCGAGGTCGAAGACGAGGATCGCATGGTCGGACTCCTCTTTGTCGAGGCCGTAGGCGAGCGAGGCCGCGGTCGGCTCGTTGATGATCCGCTTCACCTCGAGGCCGGCGATCTTTCCGGCGTCCTTGGTCGCCTGGCGCTGGTCGTCGTTGAAGTAGGCGGGAACGGTGATGACGGCGCTGTCGACCGTGTCGCCGAGCTTCGCTTCGGCGTCGGCCTTCAGCTTCTGCAGGATCATCGCGCTGATCTCCGGCGGGCTGTACTGCTTGCCGCGCGCGTCGACGCGCACGTCCCCGTTCGGGCCAGCCTCGACCTTGTAGGGGACGATCGTCTCCTCCTCTTTGACTTCGGCCTCCTTGCGGCCCATGAAGCGCTTGATCGAGAAGATCGTGTTCTCCGGGTTCATCACCGCCTGCCGTTTGGCGACGGTGCCGACGAGGCGCTCACCGCTCTCGGTGAAGGCGACGACCGACGGGGTCGTGCGCCCGCCCTCCGCGTTCTCCAGGACGGTGGGCTCGCCGCCCTCCATTACCGCGACGCACGAGTTGGTCGTGCCGAGGTCGATACCGATCGTCTTTGCCACTTTCTTGCCTTCCTCCAGGTGTTTCGTGATCTGAGCCTAAGAAATCTAAGTGGCAGTATGTCAGATCTTTCGGCTTCTGGCAAGCTCCCCTCGGATTCCCGGCACCGACGAGAGGGCGCCCGCAGGCGCCCTCTCTCGATGTACCCGTTATCCGCGCGCTTAGAGCGGGCGACTCGGGGATTCAGCAGGTCTGACCCCAGTTCAGGAGGGTGATGGCAGCGAAATAGCCGGGGCTCGGCCTGTCCCCACCCGGAGCCATGCACACATTGCCGAATGCGGTGTTGAGAATGTTGTATTTACTCCCGCAGCGGTTTTTTGCCGATCTGTACGGGTTTCCAAATGGCGTCGAGTAGGTTCCGAGCTTTGCGCATTCGTAGTATTCGATGGCACCTTCGTAGTTGATCTGAGACCAGATACATACGAAGTTCGCCACACAACTGCTCGTTACCGCAGGGGTCAGGCCCTGTTCGGCAGTTGGAGCGTTTTCCGCAGAGGCAACTGAACTAGTTGCCAGCAATCCCACCGCACAGGCAAGGGCAGCCGCAGCAAGCCAAATTCGCCGCATAGTTTTCCTCCATACATATGAGTGATTGATAGACGGTCGAGGCCGCCGGCGGCCAACCAGTACTGCCGTGGACGATGCTAAGTACTCAACCGGTTTGTAGTGGGTTACGACGGCGAATCGCGGCCGGGGAGGATCAGCGAACTGAACAGGCCCGCGTGGTCGGAGTCCCAGTAGCCGTGCTGCTTCTGGCGGCCGGTCACCTTCGAGGCCAGCAGCTTCACCTGCTGCGGGGCGTCGGTCATGATGTGGTCGACCTTGTGGTTCATCTCGGCGACGCTGCCGCTTTTGAGATCGTAGGAGCTCTCGATGCAGCAGCCGAGCGGCTTGTAGGTCGAGCGTTCGCGGAAGCCGGCCTTGGTCAGCACCCGGTAGGCCTGGCCGTCGCCCGGCTTCACTTCGGTTTTCACGTCGGAGTTGAGGTCGCCGACCAGGATTACCGGCAGCCTGCTCGTTGCCGGTCCGCCGGGGGCGACCAGCTCCGAGGCCTGCTGAGCGCGGATGCTCGGGTATTCGGCCTGGTTGTCGAACGACTCCAGGTGGGTGTCCACGAAGTGGAGCTTCTTGCTGCCGCGGACCTTGGCGTCGACGCTGGTCCAGCCGCGGGTGACGGCGATTTCTTTGCTGCCGGCGACTTTCTCGACCAGTAGATGTTCGAAGTGGCCGCTCCTCGGGTTGGTCGTCTGCACGCCCGAGTGAAGGCGCTTGAGGATCACGTCGCGCATCGTCAGCCGCGCGTTCGTCTCGGCGTTGGCGAGGATGCCGGTGCCGCCGCCGGGCCCGTCTCCCGGCTGGCCGTTGGCGTCGGCGGGCGCCTCGAAGTCGAACTCGTCCTGGACGACGACCGGCTTGTAGAGGGCCCTCTTCTTGTTCAGTTCCGCCAGCAGCAGCTTGAGGAAGTCGTACTTGACCGTGGTTGCTTCCGGCTTGCCGGAGAAGACCGGACCGAGCGACGGCGGGGCGGTGCGCCACAGCGCCACCTCCTGCAGTCCGACCAGGTCGGGTTCGTTTTCGAGGATCTCCTTGGCCAGGCCCTTGGCCCGGACCGGGAAGTTGGTCGCTTCGACCTGGCGGAAGATGGCGCCGTTGGCCTCGATGAACTCTCCGGTCGATTTCGATTCGATCGCCGGCGAGAGGTCGGCGCCCAGATAGAGGTTTCGCGTCATCACGTTGACGACCGACCCCCTGGCCTTCGCCTCAACCGTGCCGCCGAATGCCGCCAGCGCGACGAGGAGGGCGATCAACATTAGGACGGCCCGGCGGGCCGCTGCGGATGGGTGCATCACTTCGAGGACTCCTTCTTCCCTGCCTCGGTTCTCTTTCCCAGGAGAACCCGGCTGGAGCCGATTCGAATCGGTGCGCCTATCCCTCTCCTGCGGTGCGGGCGACGAATTCGGCCACTTCTTTGGCCTGCTCTTTGTTGAGGATGCCGGCGGGCATCCGGCCGGGGGTCGTTTCGCTGTCGACGCCGTTTTCGACCGCGTTGAGGACGCGGCCTTCGATCCCTTTAACCGTCTGTTCGATCTGTTTCGGTTCGCCTTCCGGCGGCCCGGAGGACGCCAGCAGTTCGTCGAGGTTGGGGGCGTAGTTGCCGTCGGTCCCCGCCGCGTAGAGCGTGTGGCAGGTGCCGCAGTTGGTCTGGAAGATTTCCTGGCCGTGCTTGAGGCTCGCAGGCACTTCCTGCGGGCCGGTTTCGGCGTCGCCCTTGGAGCGGAAGGCTAGCCAGGGAATGGCCACGGCGAGGACGACGACGAGGATGCCGAACCAGATGAAGGTGCGCTTGCTCATTGGGCGGCGCGCATACTACCTTCGCCCGCCGCGCCGCGGTTCTCCCGATACCAGGGGCACATCCGTCGCAGCGCGCACTCGCCGCAGCGCGGTTTCGGCCGGCAGACGGCGCGGCCGTGCCGGATCAGGTTCATGTGCAGCTCGTAGGCGTCTTCCGGCGGCACGATCGCCAGCATCTCATCGTGGGCGCGCTCGAACGATGCTTTTGCGGGGAAGAGCCCGAGCCGACCGCCGACCCGGTGGACGTGGACGTCGACCGGGATCTCGGGGATGCCCCAGGTGAAAATCAGCACGCAGGCGGCGGTTTTGCGCCCCACGCCCGGCAGCCCGAGCAGGAACTCGAGCGACTCCTCGCGCGAGGCGTTCTCGGTCCAGTCGAGGTCGGGCGGGTCGCCGAGCTGTTCGAGGATCGCCTGGATCCGCGGCGCCTTCTGCCTTGCCAGGCCGCCGGGCCGGATCGCCTCCTCGACCTCCGACACCGGCGCGTCGCGGACTTCCTCCCAGGTCGGAAAGCGCTCGCGCAGCGCCGCGAAGGCTTTGTCGCGGTTGCGGTCGTTGGTGTGCTGCGAGAGCACGGTCTTCACCAGCTCGGCGATCGGGTGCCCGTGCGGCTCCTGCTCGGGCACCCCGTACATCTCCCGCAGACGGTCCCGAATCGTCCGCACCCGTCGTTTGTCCGGCCGCCTCCACGACATTGAGGCGAACCCTATTCATCCCGCAAAGAGGGGCTTCGGCGCCCTCCCGCCGGCGTTAACAGCCGGGCTACAATGGGCTGTTCAGTGTCTCGCGCGGTCGCTGTCATCGGATCGAAGCTGCCCAAGGGTTGGGGGGATGCCGGGCGCCAGATCGCGATCCTCGCCGGCGTCGACGCTTTGTATGAGCTCGCCCGCGGCGTCGCCGACTCGACCCGCGCCGATGCGATCGCCCACGGCGCCCAGGTGATCAACTTCGAGCAGTCCACCCACACCTTCTTCGAGCCCAGCCTGCAGGCCTTCTTCCTGCCCGCCCACTGGCTGATCGTGGTCGCCAACCAGCTCTACCTCAATGCCCAGTTCTCGATCGCGCTCGGCTTCCTGATCTGGCTTTACCTTTTCCGCAACGAGTCCTACTACTTCGTGCGCAACATGTTCGTGGTCTCGATGTGCCTGGCGCTGATCGGCTACGTCGGCTTCCCGACGGCGCCGCCGCGGATGTTCCCCGAACACGGCTTCGTCGACACGATCACCGACTTCTCCAACGTCAATCACGACTCGACCCTGGCGAAAGTCTTCATCAACCCCTACGCGGCGGTGCCGAGCATGCACTGCGCCTTCGCGTTGATGATCGGCGCCAGCGGCGTCATGGTCTGCCGCCGCTGGTGGTCGAAGGCCTGGTGGGCCTTCTGGCCGATCCTGATCGCCTGGGTCGTGATCGTCACCGCCAACCACTACTGGATCGATGCCGCCCTGGGGTGGCTGGTGGCACTGACCGCCTTTGCGATCGCCCATGTCGCCCTCGCCCGCGCCCGCCCGCACGCCTGGGCCTGGCGCAGCCCGGTCCCGCAAGAGGCCGAGGCGTGAGGCGGGTCTATAGCCTCACGTTCTGATGGGACCTTCTTCGGCGCCCTCCAGGGCACCAGGCGGCAGCCGGCGCGGCAACCGCACCACCGCCCGCAACGGGCAGGAGCTGCGGGCCTATGCGCGCGAACGGCTGATCGAGTCACGGCTGACCCCGAACGCGATCTCGATGGTCGGCCTGCTCGGCAACCTGATCGCTGCCGCGCTCGTCACCCAGCGCCTCTTCTTCCTCGCCGGCGTCGCCTTCGTCCTCGGCTCGGTCTGCGACACCCTCGACGGCCGCTACTCGCGGATGTCGGGCAAGGGGACCCTCTTCGGCGCCTTCCTCGACTCGACCCTGGACCGGATCGAGGAGGGGATCGTGCTCGCCGCCGTCGCCGGCTATTTCGCCGCCAACGGCGAAGCCTTCGCGGCGGCGATGTGCGTGGTCGCCGTGCTCGGCTCGCTGATGGTCTCCTACACCCGCGCCCGGGCCGAGGCGCTGGGGGTCGAATGCAAGGTCGGCTTGGCGACGCGGCCGGTCAGGGTGGTGCTACTTTCGATCGGCCTGATCTTCGCCAAGGGCGCCGGCATCGGCGACTTTGAACTGCTGGCACCGGCGATATACGTTGTCGCTGCCCTGACGATCTTCACGACGTTTCAACGGGTATGGCATGTCAGAAACGAGCTATCCGGCGAGGTCTCCGGCGTCAAGGACGACGGTGGCGGCGCTGGGGACCTGTAACCAGCGAGGCCGCCGGGTGTGTTCTGCCACCTAGCGCTATCCCAGGAGGACTTCCAATTTCATGAGTGAGAGCAACGGAGCAAACGGCCACAGCACGAACGGCGTCGGCCGCGCGGAGGAAAAGGTCCGGGTCGCGATCGTCGGCGTCGGCAACTGCGCCAACAGCTTCATCCAGGGCGTCCAGTACTACAAGGACGCCGACCCGGCCGACGAAGTGCCGGGCCTGATGCACGTCGACCTCGGCGGCTACCACGTGCGCGACGTCGAGTTCGTCGCCGCCTTCGACATCGACGCCGAGAAGGTCGGCAAAGACCTCTCCGAGGCGATCTGGTCGGGGCAGAACGACACGATCAAGTTCGCTGACGTGCCCAATCTCGGCGTCACCGTCCAGCGCGGCATGACCCACGATGGGCTCGGCAAGTACCTGAAAGAGAAGATCACCAAGGCCCCGGGCGAAACCGCGGACGTCGTCGGCATCCTCGAAGAGAGCAAGGCCGACGTGCTGGTCTGCTACCTGCCGGTCGGCTCCGAGGAGGCGACCAAGTGGTATGTCGAGCAGGCGCTGAAGGCAGGCGTCGGCTTCGTCAACTGCCTGCCGGTCTTCATCGCCCGCGAGGACTACTGGGACAAGCGCTTCCAGGAGGCTGGGCTGCCGATCATCGGCGACGACATCAAGAGCCAGGTCGGGGCGACGATCGTCCACCGGGCGCTGGCGCGGCTCTTCCACGACCGCGGCGTGCGGCTGGAGCGGACCAGCCAGCTCAACGTCGGCGGCAACATGGACTTCTACAACATGCTCGAGCGCGAGCGGCTCGACTCGAAGAAGATCTCGAAGACCAACGCCGTCACCTCGATCATGGGGCACGAGCTGCCCAAGGAGGACGTCCACGTCGGTCCCTCCGACTACGTCGCCTGGCTGACCGACCGCAAGTGGGCTCATATTCGCCTCGAGGGCAAAGCCTTCGGCGACGTGCCGCTGACCGCCGAGCTGAAGCTCGAGGTCTGGGACTCGCCGAACTCGGCCGGCGTCGTCATCGACGCGGTGCGGCTGATCAAGCTGGCGCTCAACAACGGCATCGCCGGCCAGCTCGACGGACCCTCCAGCTACCTGATGAAGAGCCCGCACAGCCAGCGCCCCGACGACGAGGCGCGGGAGCAGACCGAGCAGTTCATCGTCGAGAACGCCCGCGGCAAGGGCTTGCCCGGCGCCACCGCCCCCGCGGACGCGCCGAGCACGGCACAGGCGTAGTAGCTCTCGCTGGTTCCGTGGTTCCTTTGTGGCTCTATGGCTAACAAAGGAACCACGGGATCGGCTTATCCTGCCCCCGTGGCCCCGGAACCGCTTTCGATCGCCCAGGTCTTCCCGGTGCGCCGGGCGGGGGCCAACCCGGCGGCGAATTTCGCCCGGACAGTCTCCGACGAGCTGGAGCGCCGCGGGCACGAGGTGCTGCGGATCAAGACCGCGGACCCGGTCAAACGACTGCTGAAGGGGCGGCGGCTCGACATCGTCCACGTCCACGACCCATTCGCTCCCAGCGCGCCCTCGGCGGCGCTGCGGCACTCGTTCTCGCTCAACGTCGCCACCTTCCACGCGCCGCAGGAGCGGGTGCTCTCGACCCAGGTGGCACGGCCGCTGGTCGAGGTCTTCTTCGGCCGGATCGACGCGCGCACGGTGACGCGCGCGGAGACGGCGGAGCTGCTGGAGCGCTACTTCCCGGCAGGTTACGAGGAGATCGGCGACGGGGGCGGCGGCGACTGGGCCGCGGTCGCCGACGAGCTGGAAGCGATCTACCGGCGGCTGCTGGCGCATCGCCACCCGGAGGGCGGCGATGCGGAGCTGCGCGAGCGGATCTCGCAGCGGCCGCTGATCGAGGTCGACCTGCACATGCACACCGACCACTCCGGCGACTGCGCCACCCCGGTCGACGTGCTGCTGCAGACGGCGCGCGACCGCGGCCTCGGGGCGATCGCGATCACCGACCACAACGAGGTCTCCGGGGCGCTGGAGGCGCGCAAGATCGCCGAGCAGATGGGCGACATCAAGGTGATCGTCGCCGAGGAGGTCAAGACCGCCGAGCAGGGCGAGGTGATCGGCCTCTTCCTCGAGGAGAAGATCCCGAAGGGGCTGACGATGGCGGAGACGATCGCCGAGATCCGCGCCCAGGGCGGGCTCGTCTACGTGCCGCACCCGTTCGACCGCTTCCACTCGGTGCCCGACTACGAGCATTTGCTGGACATGGTCGAGGAGATCGACTTGCTCGAGGTCTTCAACCCGCGGGTGGCGCTGACCGCGTTCAACGAAGAGGCGGTGCGGTTCGCGAGCAAGTACCGGATCGTGCCGGCGGCCGGCTCCGACAGCCACGTCGCCCAGGCGCTCGGCAGCGTGCGGCAGCGGATCCACGACTTCGACGGCCCGGCCGAGTTCCTCGAGGCGATGCGGGACGCCGACATCACCCGCAAGCACAAGAACCTGGTCTACGTGCAGACGCTGAAGTTCCTGCAGACGACGGGCCGGCCGAAGGCGCCGAAACGACGGGTGCCGGACGCGAAGCCGGTGCGGGGCGGGCGGCCGCGGCGGCCCGGACAGCGGCGCCGAGCGAGCAAGTCCTGATGCAGACACCTCGTCGCGAAGGAGCCGCGGCGCCCTCGTCAAAGAGTGCGCCGATGCGCAGCATTGACGACGAGATACGCGAGAAGTACCTGGAACGGGCGATCCGCGAGCTCAACCAGATGAGCCGCGAGATCCAGGAGTGCCAGCACTGCCCGCGCGGCAAGCTGATGCCGGTGCTCGGCTCCGGGCACCCGCAGGCCGACGTCTTCATGCTGAAGCAGGCGCCGATGATCTCGGAGATCGAGGAGGGGGTCGCCTTCTACGGCCGCTCCGGCAACGCGCTGATGAAAAGCTTCAAACGGCTCGGCATCGACCCGCTGGTCGTCTACGGGACGCTCTGCGTCAAGTGCCCGATCCCCGAGCCCGACCTCGCCGCCGGTGAGTGCGTCGGTCGCCTGGTCGAGGAGCTGGCGATCGTGCAGCCGAAGATCGTCGTCGTCATGGGCGAGCCCGCCCTGCGCATCCTGAACTCCCTCAGCATCCCCCTTTCCCGCCAGATCGAGCCCCGCGAAGGCGAGATCCAAGCCTTCACCCCCACCGTCGATGCCCTCTACACCCCCGACATCGACCTCTCCCTCGACGAGGAGGGAGCCAAGCAACGCTTCTGGCGCGCCTTCAAGGTCCTCGGCGACTGGTACGAGGACCTGCCGCCGTACTGACGGGCGCCGCTGCGCGGACGCCCCCACGGATGACGCGCCTGCGGGCACGGCCGCTTGCGGCGAAACTCGCCAATCGTCTAGTTGATTGCTGAGTTTGAGGCCCTATAGCGCCCCAAATTCAGCAATCGCTCAGGCGGCGGGGGCGGCGGACTCGGCCAGGGCGGTCATGGTGTCGACCTTGGCGGAGGCTAAGCCGCGGACGACGACGGTGTTCAGGGGGCCTTCGTAGGCGGTGAGGGCGGCTTGGGCGGCGGTGGGGTTGGGGGCGGCGACGCCGACGGTGCCCTCGGGTTCGCCGAGGCGGTCGAAGTGATCGCGGTAGCCCTTGTGGAGGTCGCGGTAGAAGGACTCCTCCTTGGCCAGGCGCTCGGCGGCGTCGGGGCCGACGGCGGTGCGGACGTAGCCGAAGACGGGGGGCGCCTCCCGGCCGGCCCCGGCGGCGCCGGCTTCGACCTTCTCGCGGGCGCCGGCGGCGAACTCGGGGGTCATCCAGTTGAAGAAGACGCCGTCGTAGGAGCCGCCGGCGAGTTCGCACATCTTCGGCCCCATCGCGGCGAGGACGAGTTTCACGCCGGGCAGCAGCTCGCGCAGCTCCGGCAGCGACTCGCGCATCTTCGTCAACGGCTTCTTGGTGAAGCCGGCACCGACGCCGAGCCAGAGCTTGGCCGGGTCGATCCCGAGCTCCTCGACGTCGGCGGCAATCTGCTCGGGCGGGGTGCGATCGAGGGCGATCACGGCGACGCCCAGGTCAACGTCCGGCGCCGCGGCGGCGAACTCCGCCAGCGTCGCCAGCCCTTTCGCGCCCGGGTGGTCGTTCGACCACATCGACTCGTAGCCGAGCTCGGCGCAGCGGGCCGCCAGCGGCCGCGCCACCTCCGGACCGAGCCCCGCCGCTACGCCGAATGCTCTACTCGCCATCGCTCGTCTCCTCGACCTTGCTCTTGGCGGCGGCTACCAGCTTGGCGTCACGTTCGAAAAGCGCCACGCACTCGATGTGCGGGGTCTGGGGAAACATGTCGACCGGCCTCACGCGGCGCAGCCTATAGCCGGCCTCTCCGAGCTGGGCGGCATTGGGGGCGAGCGTGGTCGGGTTGCAGGAGACGTAGACGATCTTCGACGCGCCGCACTCGATCACCCGGCGGACGATTTTCTGCGAGAGCCCGGCCCGCGGCGGGTCGACGACGACCACGTCGGGCTTACCCGCCTTCTCCAGCAGCGGCCGTACCCCCGTGCGCGCGTTGGCCGCGACGAAGTGGGCGTTCTCGATCCCGTTGGCTTCGGCATTGCGCTCGGCGTCGGCGATCGCCTCGGGGACGATCTCCAGCCCCCAGACCTCGCCGGCCCGCCGCGCCATCGTCAGCCCGATCGTGCCGATCCCGCAGAAGAGGTCGAAGACCCGCTCGCGCCCGCTCAGCCCACTGAGGTCCGCGGCAACCCCGTAGAGGCGCTCGGCCATCTCGGTGTTGGTCTGGAAGAAGGCGGCGTGGGACATCTCCAGTTGCAGGCCGCAGAGCTCCTCTCGCAGCCGCTCTTCGCCGAGCACCCCGGTCGGGCCGTCGGTGCCGCCGGCATTGCCCTCGACGATCGTGTGGAGGTCGACCGGCGGCCGCGGGAAGCGCGCTTTCGTCGTCACCAGCCGGGTCTGGACCTGGCCGGTGCGCCGCCCCTCGCGGACGGCGAGATTGCGGAGGACGCCGCGGCGGGCGCGGGCGTCGTAGGCCGGTACCGCTTCGGCCTGCGCCCACTCGCGCACCGCGTTGCGGGCCTCGTTCCCCGCCTCGGAGGCGAGGTGGCAGTCGTCGACGTCGACGGTCAGGTCCCAGCGGCCGCGGGCGTGGAAGCCGAGCGTCAGCTCGCCCTCCTCGCTTTCGCCGAAGGAGTATTCGAGCTTGTTGCGGTAACGCCACTGCTCCAGCGCCGGCACGATCTCCTCGGTCTCGAAGCCCTCGAGGCCGCCGATCCGCCGCAGCGCGTCGTCAACCTGCTCCTGCTTGTAGGCGAGCTGGCGCTCGTAGGGGAGGCCCTGCAGCGGTGCCCCGGGACAGGGCTCGCCGCCATGGAGGCAGCGGTCGGGCAGGCGGTCGGCGGAGGGGCGCAGCACCTCGACGGCCCGCGCCTCGGCAAAGCGCTTCTTGCCCTTCGTCACTTCGGCGCGGACGAGGTCGCCGGGCAGCGCCCCGGCCACGAAGACGACGAAGCCGCCGGCCCGCGCCACCCCCCGCCCGCCGAAGGCGAGGGAGTCGATCTCCAGCTCGAGCTCCTCACCGCGGCGAGGCGCTCGAGCTGTCGCTCCGGTGCCGGCAGCTCCCCCCACCTACGGGAGCGCTTTGCGCGCTTGTTTGACCAGCCGTTCCAGTTCCTTGAGCAGCGTATCGCCTTGTTTTTTGCCCTTTTTGACGAGCTCGGAGAGGAGTTTCTCGGCGTCGCTGCGGGTCATCCGGCCACGCTTGACGGCGTCGTCGACGACGTCCTGGATGCGGTCGCGGCTCAGCGTCACGCTCTGCTCGAGGCTTTCGCGGAACTGGGCGACGCTCTTGTCGAGCCCGCTCGTCGCTTTGCTGGAGGCTTTGGCTTTCGAAGTTTTTTTCGCCCCGCTTTTTTTGGCGGCCGATTTTTTCGACGCTTTCGGCGCGGCTTTGGATTTCGCTTTGCTTTTGGATTTCGCTTTCGAGGTCGATTTCGAAGCTTTCGATTTCGCGGCGGCTTTCGTTTTTTTGGCTTTGCCGGTCGCTTTTTTGTCAGCCATCTGTGCCTCCGATTTAGGTTGACCCGAAGGGTGGGACCCGACTATCTCAATTCCGCAGGCGGCGTGGCTCGGCGGCGACGAGCTTTGCCTGCACCGGTGCATGGTCGGAGAGGCGCAGGGCACGCCCGTCGAGCGGCAGCTCGCGTTTCTCCGGCGGCCACGGCGCCGGCGCCTCCAGCACTTCGAGGCCGCGGCAGAAGACGTGGTCGATCGCCTCGGGCGCGGTCGGCTCTCCCTCCAGTCCGAGCTCCTCGCGCAGGCGCTCGAACAGGCGCGGCTGCTTGGCCGGCCGCAGGTTGAGGTCGCCGCCGAAGACCAGCGGCGAGCCGCCCGCCCACTCGCTCGCCGCCCGCGCCGCCCGCAGCACGTCCTCTTCCGCCAGTCGCGGCCAGTCGTTGGTGGCATGCAGGTTGGCGATGCAGACGCCGGAGGCGCTGCGGGTGAAGGCCATCGCCCGGCGCTCGGGCTCGCCTTCGTGGATCGCGATCTCGCGCCGCTCGGCGATCCCGCCGAGCTTGCCCGGCACCCGCACCAGCGTCAGGTTGGACCCGCCCTCGCCGGAGGCCATCAGGTCCGGGTTCTGCCGCGCCAGCAGCGCCCGCAGCGCGCCGAGGCTGTTGCGCGAGGTCAGCGCTCGGTGCCACTCGGCTCCACAGGCCGCCGCCAGCGGCTCGGCGAAGCGCGGCGGGCACTCCTGCAGCAGCGCCACGTCCCACTGCGCGCTCGCCAGCAGCGTCGCGAACTCCCTGGTCAGGTCGCGGTTGACCTGGATGTGGGTGGCGTTGCGCTCGTCGAAGCGCAGCAGTCGCGAGCGCCAGCTGCGCAGCGCCGGGTCGGGCGGATGGTCGCGCCCGTGGAAGAGGTTCCAGACGAGTGCCGTGAACTCCATCGCGCCCGTAGTATCCAGCGCTTGAAGCGGGACTTCCTCACCGGTGAAGAGCTCGGCGCCTTCGAGCTCGGCAAGCTGCTCGACCGCGCGGCCGAGCTGAAAGCGACGCGCGGCGAGGGGCCGGCACCGCTGGCCGGGCGCAGCGTCGCCCTCGTCTTCGAGCGGCCCTCGACGCGGACGCGGATCAGCTTCGAGGTCGGCGTCGCCGAGCTGGGCGCGCACCCGGTCGTCCTCCGCGGCGACGAAATGCAGCTCTCGCGCGGCGAGTCGATCGGCGACACCGCCCGCGTCCTCTCCCGCTACGTCGACGCGATCGTGATCCGCTCCGGCTCGCACGAGACCGTCGCCGAGCTGGCCGAGGCGGCGGAGGTGCCGGTGATCAACGGACTGACGCCCCTGCACCATCCCTGCCAGGCGCTGGCCGACCTGCTGACGATGCGCGAGCGCTTCGGCGACCTGCAGGGGCTGCGCCTCGCCTACGTCGGTGACGGCAACAACGTCGCCCGCTCGCTGGCGATCCTCGGCGAGCCGGCCGGGGTCGAGGTGGTGGTCGCGGCGCCGCCCGGCTACCAGCTGAAGGAGGGTCACGGGGCGAAGCTGACCGACGACCCGCGGGCCGCCGCCGACGGCGCCGACGCTCTCTACGCCGACGTCTGGGTCAGCATGGGCGACGAGGAGGAGGCAGCCCGCCGCCGCGCCGACCTCGCGCCGTTCCGGCTCGACGCCGACCTCCTCGCCGCCGCCAAGGACCGCGCGATCGTCCTCCACTGCCTCCCCGCCCACCCGGGCGAAGAGATCACCGCCGAGGTCCTCTACGGCGAGCGCTCCGCCGTCTGGGACCAGGCCGAGAACCGGCTGCACGCGCAGAAGGCGCTGCTGGAGATGCTGCTCACCTCCTAAGCTGGAGCCGGATGTACCCGCACATCGAAATCGGCCCGCTGACGTTGCAGACCTTCGGGCTGATGTTCGCCTTCGCCTTCCTCGCCGCCGGGGCGCTGATCTGGAAGCGGCTGAAAGAACTCGGCAAGCCGGCGGACTGGGCGTATGAGATGGGCTTCGCGGCGCTGATCGGCGGCGTCGTCGGCTCGCGCGTCTACTTCATCGTCCAGAACTTCGGCGAGGTCAAGCACGACCTGCTCGGCAACATCTTCTCCGGCTCGGGGCTGGTCTGGTACGGCGGCGCGATCGGCGGCGCCCTCGCCGTGCTGGCCTGGGCCTGGTACCGCGACTTCCTCGGCCTGGCGCTGCTCGACCTGGCGGCGCCGGCACTGGCGCTGGGCTACGCGATCGGGCGCTGTGGCTGCCAGCTCTCCGGCGACGGCGACTACGGCAAGCCCTGGAACGGGCCCTGGGCGATGTCCTACCCCCACGGCACCGTGCCGACCGACCGCACCGTCCACCCGACGCCGGTCTACGAGACGCTGGCGATGGGGCTCGGCGCCTGGATCCTCTGGCAGCTGCGCGACCAGGTGCGGACCGGGGTCCTCTTCGCCCTCTATCTCCTCTATGCGGGGACGGAGCGCTTTCTGGTCGAGTTCCTGCGCCGCAACCACCATGTCGCGCTGGGATTGACCGCGGCGCAGTTCGAGAGCCTGGGAATGATGGCGGTCGGAGCGATCTGGATCGCTATCGTGGTTCGCCGGCACGGAGGCATCGGGCGCGATGTGGCGAGCGATGCGGCTCTCGTCACCGCGTAGGCGGGGCGATCCGCGCTTCCGGTGCTATCTTGCGCAAAATCTTTGGAGCGGATTCTTTAGGGAGGATGGGCAGTTAAATGGCGGCAATTGACGTACAGAGCGAGGGCCCTTCGGCTCGCACCGTAGGCGCGATCCTTGATGACGCTGCCGAGCGGATCGCCGCCGCAGGGGTGGAGGACGCCCGCACCGACGCCGAAATCATCGTCGCCGACGCGCTGGGCGTCGGGCCGAGCGAGCTCACCGTCGAGAGCGCCGGTGAGGTCAGTGCCGAGGTCGCCGAGAAGATCGAGCGTAACGTGCAGCGCCGGGTCGAGCGCGAGCCGATGGCCTACGTCCTCGGCCGCGCCCCCTTCCGCAACCTCGAGATCTACGTCGACGAGCGCGTGCTCTGGCCGCGCAAGGAGACCGAGCTGCTGGTCGAAGTCGGGACGCAGCTGCCCGAGGGCGCGCGCGTCCACGAGGTCGGCACCGGTTCGGGGGCGATCGCCCTGGCGCTGATGTCGGAGCGGCCCGACCTGCGGATCACCGCCTCGGACCTCTCGCCGGAAGCGGTCGAAGCGGCGCGCGAGAACGCCGAGCGGCTGGGTCTCGACCTCGAGGTCACGGTCGGCAAGGGCCTGCCCGAGTCGGTCGAAGCCGAAGACGTCGACCTGGTGATCGCCAACATGCCCTATGTCACCGACGAGACGATCTTCGACCGCTCGCCGGAGATCCAGAAGGAGCCGCGGGTCGCGGTGACCGGCGACTGCGGCGAGGACGGGCTCGGCGTGATCCGCGGCGTGATCGCCGAAACGCCGTCGGGCTGGAAGCTGGCGATGGAGCACGACACCCACCACGGCCCGGCGATGCGCGAGCTGCTGCGCGACGCGACTACCCTTCAGGACTATGAGGGGAACGACCGGGTCACCGTCGGCCTCGCACCCTGAGGCACGAGCCGACGATGAGTGAGGCGCCGACGGGGGCGGAGACGCCCCCGCAGACCGGCGACCGCTCGGTCGCGGTCTCGACCGAGGAGCAGCGGCGGGCGAAGGTCGAGCGGCTGCGCGCGGCCGGGGTCGATCCCTACCCGCACTCCTTTGAGGGCCGCACCCACGTCGAGGAGATCGAAGCCGCGCACGACCCGGCCGAGCTGGGCGAGGGCGAGCACGAGCAGTTCGTCTACCGGGTGATGGGGCGGATCACCGGTAAGCGCGGGCACGGGAAGACGGCCTTCCTCGACGTCCGCGACATCACCGGCACGATCCAGGCCTACGCGCGGCGCGACGTGCTGGGCGCCGACGCGTTTGAGCAGATCGAGGAGCTCGACATCGGCGACCTGGTCGGGATCGTCGGGCCGCTGCACGTGACCAAACGGGGGCAGCTGGCGATCGGCGTGCGCGAGTGCACGCTGCTGGCGAAGGCGCTGAAAGACCCGCCCGACCTCTTCCATGGCATCTCCGACCCGGACACGCGCTACCGCCAGCGCGAACTCGACCTGATGGCGAACGAGGAGTCGCGGGAGATCTTCAAGACGCGGGCGAAGCTGCTCTGGGAGATCCGCAACCACATGAACTCGCGCGGCTGGGTCGAGCTGGAAACGCCGGTGCTGCAGCGGCTGACCGGCGGCGCCGCGGCGCGGCCGTTCGTCACCCACCACAACGCGCTCGACCGCGAGCTGTTCCTGCGCACGGCGACCGAGCTGTATCTGAAGCGGGCGATCGTCGGCGGGTTCGAGGACGTCTACGAGTTCGGCAAGTTCTTCCGCAACGAGGGGATGTCGCCCCAGCACAACCCCGAGTTCACGATGCTGGAGATGTTCGTCGGCGGGGCCGACTACGAAGGCGTGATGCGGTTCATCGAGACGCTGGTCTCGAGCGTGGTCGAGAAGGTGATGGGGACGACGAAGGTGATGCGCGACGGGGTCGAGATCGACTTCGCCGCGCCCTGGCCGCGGGTGCGCCTGCGCGACGAGCTGCTGCGCGAGACCGGGCTCGATATTTACGAGGCGAGCCGCGACGAACTGGCCGAGGTGGCCGGCGACGACGTCGACGAGAACGACGACTGGGCCGGCGTGGTCGACACGCTGCAGGGGAAGCTGGTCGAGCCGAAGCTGATCCAGCCGACCTACATCATCGATCTGCCGATCGACATCTGGCCGCTGGTCAAGGTGCACGAGGAGAGCCCGCGGATCTGCGAGGCCTTCGACGGGATCGTCGCCAGGATGGAGATCGTCGGTGGGGGGACCGACCTCAACGACCCGGTCGAGCAGCGGGTGCGCTTCATCAAACAGCGCGAACGCCAGGAAACCGGCGCCGAGGCCGACCCGCACCCCCACGACGAAGAGTTCGTGCGCGCCCTCGAATACGGCATGCCCCCGGCGAGCGGTTGCGGCCTGGGCATCGATCGCCTGCTGATGATCATGACCGGGGCGAAGACCCTGCGCGACGTGATTATCTATCCGGCGATGCGCGAGGCGCAGGCCTAGTTCGTTCTCGGACAAATGTCCATTAATTACTCAGGTTTACTTGCCGAATCTCCCTTGAGCTGATACGAGAACTACCTCGTTCACAAACCTGGGGAGTCCAGCCCCCGGGAAGGGAGGCAACAATGAAGTACCTGAAGATGTTCGGGCTCGCTGCCGTTGCGGCCGCGGCCTTGATGGCGCTTGCCGGCGCCGGCACGGCCTCGGCGACCGTTCTCTGTCACAGCACATCGACACCCTGCGCCGAAAAGTGGGGACTGGGGACGACCCTTGAATTCACCGTGAGGCCCGGGACGTCCGGCGTCTGGACGGAAACAGGGGGAGCGACGGTTGCGACATGCCCAGAAGGAGAAATCAAGGGAAACGTAGCCAGAGTCGGCAGCGAAACCTCGACAGTAGAACTCTCAGTTGAACGCTTTGTGTGGAAAAGCTGCATCCATACGGAAACGTTGGAAAACGGGATACTCGAAATCCACGGGATCGCCGGCACCGATAACGGCACCGTGACAGCCTCAGGATTCAAATTCACAACAGTCGTGAATGGCATCGACTGCGTTTATGGCTTTCCCACGGCCACGACCCTGGGCACGCTCACACCAAATGCAGAAGGGCATGCGGTTCTCGACATCAACACCACGATGGTTAAGCGGGAAGGCAGCATCATCTGTCCTCCAAGTCTCAGGTGGACCGAGGAATTCACACAGACACAACCGAGCGGAGCAGCGCTCTACGTGGAGCCGAGCTGAGCAGAAGCACCTGACTCGCGGCCGCCCGAGATCGGGCGGCCGCTGTTTTGTTAGCAACGATAAGGAGAGATTGAGATGAAGTACCTGAAAATGCTCGGGCTCGCTGCCGTTGCGGCTGCTGCCCTGATGGCGGCCGCCGGCACCGGCACGGCTTCGGCGACCGTGCTCTGTCACAGCACATCGACACCCTGCGCCGAAGAGTGGAAAGCGGGGACGGAACCCCGGTTCAGCGTGAGCGTCGCCGGCCTCTGGACGAACACATCAGGAGAAACGATTATCGCGAGATGCCCGAAAGGGGAAATCAGGGGGGTAATCACCAATCCGGGGAGCGCAACCGAAACAGTGAGCACATCGGTTGAACGCGAAGGGTTTACGTGGCCAAGCGTCGAAGGCTGTATTCGTACGGTAACCGTAGCGGGTGGGTCTCTCGCAATCCACGCGATTGCCGGTACCGATAACGGCACCGTGACAGTGTCAGGGATAAAGATTACAATATTCGACGAAGCCTTCGGTGTCTCTTGCGTCTATGGCTTTGGTGCGGGTGGGACCCTTGGCACGCTTACATCAAGTGGGACGGGTAAAGCGGTTCTCGACATCAATACCGTGTTCGTCAGGAGCGAAGGCAGCTTCCTTTGCCCTGAAAGCCTGCGATGGACCGAGCAGTTCACGCAGGAAGCTCCAAGCGGAACACCGCTCTACGTGGAGCCAAGCTGAGTAGAAGTCCATGACTTGCGGCCGTCCGATCTTGGGGCGGCGGCAGTCGTATCCAGCAACCAATAAAAGGAGAGATCGAAATGAAGTACCTACAGATGATCGGGCTCACCGCCATTGCGGCCGCAGCCCTGATGGGAGTCGCCGGTGCAGGCACGGCCTCGGCGACCGTTCTCTGTCACAGCACATCGACACCCTGCGGAGAAAAGTGGAAAGCGGGGACGGAACCCCGATTCATCGTGAAGCCCGGAACCGCTGGGATCTGGAGAGACACATCGGGAGGGATCGCTGCGAATTGCCCGGAAGGGGAACTCAGAGGCACCATCACCAATGCGGGCAGTTCAACCGAAACAGTAAAAGCATCGATTCCAGCCTCAGGGCTTACGTGGAAAAACGTCGAAGGATGTATCGCAACGAACACGTTGGAAGGCGGGACGATCGAAGTTCATGCGATCTCTGGTTCCGATAACGGCACAGTGACAGTGTCGGGGGTCAAGATCACAATCTCCATCCTCGGTGCCAGTTGCATTTATGGCTTTGGTGAACATGAGAACTTCGGCACGCTCACAGCCAGTGGGAGCGGTAGCGCGGTGCTAGATATCAACACCTTCTTCCTCAAGAAAGAAGGCGGTGTCCTTTGTCCCTCGCAGCTCACCTGGGCCGAGGAATTCGAGCAGGAAAAACCAAGCGGAACACCCCTCTACGTTGAGCCCAGCTAGGGCGATCTGAAGAGGCAGGTGAAAGCGGCAGCCGCTTCGACCGAAGCGGCTGCCGCTTTCCCGGTATGGTGCCGCCCTGATGCGAGCCGGCGCGCTCTTGGTCGCACTGCTGCTGGTCTCACCGGCGACCGGCACGGCAGCGACGCGCCACGGACGAGGTGCGGTTCATGTACCACCTGCAGCGGTACATCCCGGGGCGCCACCGTGCCTTTGCCCGTTATCTGCTGTCGCACGTGATCCGCGCGCAACGGTGGGGCATCGGGCGCGTGGTGCCGCAGGGGTGGAAGCTCTTCCTCAAGGGCGGCTGGGGAAGCGGCACCGGCCTCGTCGACCATCAAGTCGCCCTGCTCAAGCGCGGTCGCAAACGGATCGCCCTGGCCATCTTCACCCAGTTCAACCCCGACCACGCCTACGGCAAGCACACCCTGCGCGGCGTCGCGTCGCGGCTGCTGGCGGGTCTGGGCTGATTAGGCGCTAGCCGATCGGCAGTGGCCGCTCCGATCGGCGGCCACGCGCTTCCACCTGCTCCGACGAGTCGAGCTCCGCCATGCGGTGCAGCTTTGGGCAGCGGTCAAAAACTTGAGGTTAACTCTATGGTTCCATTCCAGTTCCATGAGGGAGAAGACCGAGACCACCGGGGATTTGGAGCTCGAAGGCAACGCATGGCCGCCGCTGAGGGGGGGCCACCCCGTTCTGGAGCTGATGGCGGCGCGGTTGGAGTCGGGGTCGAAGCCCCACCACCGCAGCGACGACGAGAAGCTCGTTCTGGTGATCGAGGGCGGCGGGATGCGCGGCGTCGTCTCGGGAGGGATGGTCACCGCTCTCGACGAGTTGGGGCTGCACGACACCTTCGACATGGTGGTCGGGACTTCCGCGGGAGCGCTCGCCGGCGCCTTCTTTCTCGCTCGTCAGCCGCGGATGGGGACGAGCATCTACTACGAGGATCTGACCGGTAGGGAGTGGCTCGACTACAGGCGGGGGATCAAGGGTGCGCCGATCCTGGCGCTCGACTATCTCTTCGACGAGTTGATGGCGGATCACAAGCCGCTCGATTGGGCGGCGGTCATCGATTCCCCCGCCCCTCTCCATGCGATCGCCACCGCATGGCCGAGCTACGAGAAGAGGGTATTCGGAGGCTTCCGCAGTCCTGACGAGTTGCGCTCCGCGCTGCGCGCCTCGGCCCGGATCCCGGTGATCACCGGCGAGCCGGTCGAAGTCGACGGCTCCCGTTACATCGACGGCTCCCTTTCGGAGTCGATTCCGATGCAGACCGCGCTGGATTTCGGGGCCACCCGCCTACTGGTTCTGCTGACCAGGCCCCCTGGGCAGGTGCGCCGCACTCCTGGGCGGGTCCAGCGCCATGTGGTGTTCCCGCTGATGGATCGGAAACTCGCCGGACTGGGGTACGCCTACTCACAGCGGGCTCCGCGCTACCGGCGAGAGCTTGCCCTGCTGGAGCAGCTCGAGGCCGGGGGGCAGGCGCTCGGGATCAGGGTGGCGGACGACGCCGGCGTGATCGGGCAGCTCGAGCAAAATCCGCGGGCGCTCTTTTCCGGTGCGGCAAAGGGGGCGGAGGCTGTGCACCTGGCGCTGACCGGCTCGACCTCGTATTCCTTCGGCGAGCTGGAGTCCACGAGTTGAGCACGATTCTCTACGAACTGAGCGACCAGCCCGCCGAGGCGCTCGAACAGATCAAGTCACACTTCGGCCGGCCCCGCGAACGGGGTGACGAGAGCACGCTTGAAGATCGTCTCTTCGACGAGGCGATGGCGATGCTGACCGAAGACAACTACGTCGACGCCAGGGTGACCGAAAACATCGCCGGCGTCTTCCATTACCTCGGCGATCGCGAACCGGAGATCCGCGGTCCGCTCGGACTGAATGTCGCCCTCACCGCCGCGCAGACCGCGACGCTGGCAGCAGAGACGGATAAGCGCGAGGAGGCTGAAAAGGAGGCCCGGCAGCTGCTGGGGGATGAGGCGATCCAACACTGCTTCCGGCGCTTCTACGGAATCGCCGACAGATTCCTCTTGGACCAGTCGCGACTGCACCGGATCGGCACCACCTCCCTGATCCTGAGGTGTCCGCTCAGGCCCGCAGACGAATATGGAGAGACAATGGACACCGCTCTCAAGTGTCTGCTTCCCCGCTATCACGGGGTCCGCGCCATCCGTGCCGCGACCGAGGAATACAAGGCGACCAACGCCTACCCGGGTGCTCCCGCGGTCAGGGACTCGACCAGCCTCACGATCGCGATGGACTTCATCGAAGGCGAAACCCTGGAGGAGCATCTCGAAGAACGGGCGGCACAGAGCAAAGACCGGTCCCTGAGCGAGAATGACATCGCCTTCCTCCGCGACCTCGGCGTCGCGATCTGCAAGAGCCTGGACCGGCTGGCGCAGAAAGACCGTCAGCATCTCGATCTCTCGCCTTCGAACATCATCATCGAAGACCTCGACACGCGGCCGATGCGGCTGCGGCTGATCGACTTCGGTCACAACTTCATGATCAACGAGCGCGTCGGCTCCTCGGCGGCTTTTCGTCGCGCCGAGCTGTACGTGGCGCCGGAGTTGATGGATAACCCGAGCCTTAAAAACTGGCACTCGGACGTCTACTCGCTGGGTGTGATCCTCCTCTCCGCGGCAGCCAAGCGCCAGCTGAAGAGGGAGGAAGTCGGTCTCGAGCTCGATCGTCTCTGGCAGGGCGATCTGGAGTGGGAGGGCGCGCCGACCTTGGCGCGGGCGATCGAGGAAATGATCGACGACGATCCTCGCCAGCGGCTGATCCTGATGGACGCGCCCGAGACCGACAACCCTTACCCCTTCCTCTCCCGCCTCATCGTGCAGGAGGCGGAGGTGATGAGCATCTATGCGGCTCGAACCGAGTCCGACGGCTTCGGCCTGCTGCGGGGCAAGGGGCTGGCCAAGTTCTATAGCAACGAGCAGGCCTTGAACCTCTTCCAGGCGGGAAAGAAGATCGAAAATCCGATCGACGATTCCTACGAAGACTTCTCAGCGCTGGGGCAGTGGGCGGTAGTGGCGATCCTCTGCTGGGCGTTCGCCGTCGCATCGTTCGTCGTCTTTACCCTGGCCGACATCGGGCTGGCCGGGGCGGCGCCACAGGTCAGGCAGTTCGCCGAAGCGACCGGCGCCAAGTTCGAAGTCGGAGCGTTCTGGGGGAACCTCGCCGGAAGGCTGGTCGCGCTTTCCTTCAGCCTCACCGCGGTCACCTACTACGTCAACAACTTCTCGATGCTTTCGCCGAAGCGGATCGGGCGTCGCATCGGCAACGCAGCGGAGATGGCCATGCGGGCGACGGCGATCTTCCTCGCGGTCCCGACGATGTACGCGATGCTTTATGCGCCGCACGCCTGGCCGATCTGCGCCGGGATCGGCACCTCTCTCGTCGTCTTGAACAACTTCCTGGCGCTGTGCATCGCAGTCCGGGCAACGGAGATCGGCAAGCGGTTCAGCACCCGCAAGGCCGCCGGTGACCGCTTTATCACCGAGGTGTTCAAAGAGTGGTGGCGGCTGATGGGGTACTACTCGGCGGCACTGTTCGTGATCGGGGTTCTGCTGCTGGTGGGCACCGCCCAGGACGAAGGGATCTTTGCTGTCCTCGTCGTGGTGATCAACGTCGCCAAGATGTACCGGCTCAACTGCGTGGAGTTGGCACCGCAGGTCCGCGGTTGTCTCGCCAGGGACATCCTCACCCTCCGCCGGGACGACCGGCAGCCGCGGCCGTTGCCCGAGAAGCTCGGCAAGTACGAATGGAAGCGAATCGGGCACGAGTGGAAGACGATCGGCCGGATCTACGACTGGTGGTGGAAACCCCCTAAGGGCGGTGAGCAGCTGCCGTCGCCCTCAGGTGTTGCAGCGGGCGAGGCCTCGGCGGGTTAGGGCGGCTCCTGCCCCCCGCAGCAGGGGCTCAGATCGAGCGCAGCAGGCCGCCGTCGATCGGGATCACCGTGCCGGTGATGTAGGCGGCGCGCTCGGAGCAGAGGAAGGCGACGAGGTCGCCGTACTCCTCGACGCCGCCGAGGCGGCCGGCGGGGACTTCCTCCCGGGCGGCCGCTTCCACCTGCTCCATCGAGCCGCCGAGCTCGGCCATGCGGTCGGTGGCGAAGCGGCCGGTGGCGACGGTGTTGACGGTGATCCCGTCGCCGGCCACCTCGCGCGCCAGCGTCTTCAGGAAGCCGACCGTGGCCATGCGGTGGGCGTTGGAGAGGTTGAGCGCCGGGTTGGGCTCGATCGTGGTGGTGGAGCCGACGTTGACGATCCGCCCCCAGCCGCGCCCCTGCATGCCGGGGACGACGCCGCCGGCGAGGATCCGCGGCGCCAGCACCAGCGAGGCGTAGGCCTGCTCCCATTCCTGGAAGCCGTGGTCGAGGGCGCCGCCGGGGGGTGGGCCGCCGGTATTGGCGACGAGGACGTCGATCGGGCCGACCTTCTCGGCCACCTCCAGCGGCAGCTGCGCCATGCGCTCGAGGTCGGAGGCGTCGGCGACGAAGGGAATGACCGCCTCGCCGAGGTCGGCGGCGGCCTCGTCGATCCGCTCTTCCGAGCGGCTGGCGATCGCCACCCGCGCCCCTTCCCGCGCCAGCACCGCCGCGATCCCGCGCCCGATCCCCCGGCTGGCGCCCATCACCAGCGCCACTTTCCCCTCCAGTCCAAGCTCCATGCCCCCACCCTAGCCCCGTCGGCAACGCTCAAAACCCGCTGCGCGGCTATCGTTCCACCTGAGCGCCCGTAGCTCAGTGGTCAACGGGTCCTTTCGGGGGCCCAAAGAGCGTCGGTCTTTCAAGCCGAAGGTCGCGGGTTCGACTCCCGTCGGGCGCATTCCTCGGTGTTCCTGTAGGTGCCGGGAATTTCGCTTGCTAGAGCGGGATCTTCGGTCTAGGCTGGATTGGCGTTCCGCGGCGTTCCGGACGGTTCCGCTGCGTTCCGCGCGGTCTTGGTCTCATCCTGGTCTCATTTTCGAGCGCCCAATAGGGTCTCTGCGATGCCGCAGGAGAACACGAAGGCGCGCGAGGCTGTGCGCGCCGCTCAGAAGCAGTTCGAACGCGAATCCGACGCGGCCCATAAGGCGCGGCGCAAAGCCTTCGCCCAAGCTCAGAAGGAAGGGCTCTCGCTGCGCGCAATCGGCGAGGAGGTCGGCTTGCATCACACGCGCGTCGGCCAGATCATTCGGGGAGAGTAGAAATTGGAGAGTTTTCCTCTCCAAAGGATGCTAGGCTGACGCCTCCATAAAAAAGTGCCCCCGCGCTGCGCGAACAGCCGGGGGCGTGACACCAGGAGGGTAAGTCCTGATGCAAGACAAGCCTAGTGGCGCGGGCGATGAACGCGCCAAGACCACCGCCGAGGACTCCCACGTCGAGGCGGCCGTGATGCGAGAAGTGCTGTTGCTCTATCCGTCGTCGATGACGCTGGAGGAGCTGATCCGCCACAAGACCGTGGCCTCCAAAGAGTTCTCGGAGATAGACCAGGTGCGGCAGGCTGTCCGCGATCTGATCTCAGCCGGGCTGCTCCACCAGGTCGGCGATCTGGTTTTGCCGACCCATGCCGCGGCCTACTTCCACGAACTGGTCGAAATCCCATGAGCGCCTCCAAGCTCGATCCCGAGCGGGCGCTGATCAAAGCTCTCAACCACCCCCGGAGGAAGGAGCTACTCAAGCTCTGTCTAGAGGCTGAGGAGCCAAAGAGCCCGAAGGGACTCGCCCTTGAGACCCATCGGGGCAAGGGCTCCTTCCAGGTCCATTTCTCCAATGTCAGCTACCACGTCCGCACCCTCGCCGACTACGGGGCGTTGGAGATCGCAGGCGAAGAGCCCCGGCGCGGAGCGCTCGCCCACTTCTACCGGCCGACCGAGCTGGTGCGGGAGACGCCGTGGGTCCTGGCGGCGCTCGGGCTCTCTCCCCCATCCGGCAAAGACCTGTCCATTGAAGAGGAGCTGCGCGCCCGCATAGCCGAGCACGTCGCCGAGCGGCAAGGACCCCGAGTTCATGGAGCGGCTCAAGCGTCTGCTGGAGGAAGACCGGGCGGTGCTGGATCGGCCCAAGAAAGACGGCCCGAGACGGGGAGGCCGCTGATGGAAAGAAAAGCGATGAGCTTTCGGCTTCCCAAAGGCATGGCGGATGACCTTGCCGCTGTTGCCCGAGCAGAGGCAATTCGATAACCGAGGCGGTACGGGAGGCCCTTGAGCAGTACATTACTTCCCGCCGCTCTGACCGGGACTTCAAAGCGCGCCTCAAAAAGCGCTTGGAGGAAGACCGCGAACTCTGGGAACGCTTCGCCGACGGCTCCGACTGAGCCGCCGAGAGTCCTGGGCGCGGGCGGAGAGGGAGCCGGGTCTGCCGGCCCCTTCTCTCAGATCGAGCCACCAGACGAGACCAAGAAGACCGACGACCACAGACCCAGTAGTCCAACAGCAGCCCAGCACACCGACATGCCAAAGCCCCTCAGCCTCCGCAACACCGCCAACCGCAGAACCCCTCACGCCCTATCACTACTGGAGTCCTCCGCAACAGCTACGGACCCCAGACACATTATGAACCGGGTGGTTCGATACCTCCACGGAGCGGCGGAGAACACGTCCAACCTCCGGCCTAGCGTCCTCAGCGCGGCGGGCTGACTCCGCATTATCTCGTCGCCTCTGGAGGCTGACCGAGTGAGTCGTGTCGCCCGCCGCGTTC
>JBQCHH010000079.1:0-17111 GCA_051954855.1 Solirubrobacterales bacterium
GGCGTCCGGTCGTTCTCCGCGGGAATGTTCGCGAAGCGGCGAGATGCAATCCGGTCTTTGCCCGCCATAGGCGGGCAGCATCTTCAGGAGCTGCCCCGACATAGGGGCGCGACAAATTCATGCGGAGAACGACCGGACGCCTCTACGGGCGCGCTTCGCTAGCTGGCGTCGGCGGGCGCATCGGCGGCGGGAGCGTCTGCCGCGGCCTCGGTCTGATCGGTGCCGAGGAGCTTGTCGACCTCTTTGCTCGGGCCGAGCAGCATGCTCATGTTGCGGCCTTCCTGCAGCGGCGCCGACTCGATCGTCGCCAGGCCGTTGAGGTCCTCGAAGAGTTTGTTCAGCAGGTCCCGGCCGCGCTCGGGGTGGGCCTGCTCGCGGCCGCGGAACATGATCGTCACCTTGACCTTGTCGCGGTGCTTGAGGAAGCGTTCGACGTGGCCCTTCTTGGTGTTGTAGTCGTGGTCGGCGATCTTCGGCCGCAGCTTGATTTCACGCACGTTGACCTGTTGCTGGTGCTTGCGGGCGGCCTTCTGCTTCTGCTCCTGCTCGTATTTGTACTTCGAGTAGTCGAGCAGGCGGGTGACCGGTGGCTTCGAGTTGGGCGCCACCTCGACCAGATCGAGGTCGGCCTCCTGCGCTTTGCGCATCGCCTCGCTGGTGTCGACGATCCCCAGCTGCTCGCCGTCGGCGCCGATCAGGCGCACCTGCGGGACGCGGATCCTCTCGTTGATCCGAGTGGTGTCGCGCTCTGGGAGGCGCCGATCGAACCTACGGGGAACCGGCACTATCGAGTGAGGTTGCGCGACTTCAAGAGGACGAAACGGTAGGCGGGCACGGGGCGCTCAGCGGCGGCTGCGGGTTTTGGTGCCTGCGATCAAGTTCGGCGCAGTATAGAGACCTAACGGCTGTGCGTAAATCGCGGCTCATGCTTCTCCGGTCTCAGTCTGGACGCGAGCGGCGAAGTCGGGAAGCGACATCCCCCCCAGGTCGCCCTCGGCGCGGGAGCGGACGGCGACGCCGCCGGTCTCCTGCTCGCGGTCGCCGACCACCAGCATGTAGGGGTAGAAGCCGATCGTCGAGGCGTCGCGGATCTTCTTGCCGATCGACTCGGAGCGGTCGTCGACGGCGACGCGGACGCCGCGGTCGCGCAGCTCCTCGTAGGCGCGGCAGCCGTAGTCGTTGTGGCGGTCGGAGATCGGCAACACGATCGCCTGGACCGGCGCCAGCCACGTCGGGAAGCGGCCTGCGTAGTGCTCGATCAGGATGCCGGCGAAGCGCTCCATCGAGCCGAGCAGAGCGCGATGGATCATCACCGGTCGGTGGGCGGAGTCGTCGGCGCCGGTGTAGTAGAGGTCGAAGCGCTCGGGCATCTGGAAGTCGAGCTGGCAGGTGCCGCACTGCCAGGAGCGGCCGAGCGCGTCGGTGATGTGGAAGTCGATCTTCGGCCCGTAGAAGGCGCCGTCGCCCGGGTTGAGGGTGTACTCGCGGCCCTGGCTGTCGAGCGCCTCGGCCAGCGCCGCCTCTGCTTTCGCCCACTGCTCCTCGCTGCCCATCGACTTCTCCGGCCTGGTCGAGAGCTCGACGTGGACGTCCTCGAAGCCGAAGCGCGCGTACAGCTCGTCGATCGCCTCGCAGATCGAGGCGACCTCGTCGCCGATCTGCTCCTCGGTGCAGTAGACGTGGGCGTCGTCCTGGGTGAAAGCGCGGACGCGCAGCAGGCCGTGGAGGACGCCCTCGCGCTCGTTGCGGGAGACGCGGCCGAACTCGGCCAGGCGCAGCGGCAGCTCGCGGTAGGAGTGGCGGTCGGAGGAGTAGACGAGGCAGGCGCCGGGGCAGTTCATCGGCCGCAGCGCGTAGCGGCGGTCGTCGTCCTCCATGAAGTACATGTCGTCCTTGTAGTTGTCCCAGTGCCCGGAGCGGTGCCAGAGGCTCTCGTCCATCACCTGCGGGGTGGCGATCTCCTGGTAGCCGCGCTTGCGCAGCTGATCGCGGACCTCCGTTTCGATCAGCCGCAGCATGGTGGTTCCGTTGGGCAGCCAGAACGGCATCCCGGGCGCCTCCTTGCGCAGCATGAAGAGACCGAGCTGGGGGCCGAGGCGGCGGTGGTCGCGTTCCTTGGCCTGCTCGAGGCGGTCGAGATGCTCCTCGAGGTCCTTCTTCGAGAAGAAGGCGGTGCCGTAGATGCGGGTCAGGCTCTCGCGGGTCTCGTCGCCGCGCCAGTAGGCGCCGGCGACCGAGCTCAGCTTGATCGCCTTGATGCGGGCGGTCGAGGGGCCGTGCGGGCCGCGGCAGAGGTCCTCGAAAGGTCCGTTGCGGTAGAGCGAGACGGTCTCGACCCCTTCGTCGCGGACGAGGTCCTCGATCAGCTCGACCTTGAAGCCCTGGTCCTGGGTCTTGAAGATCTCGATCGCCTCGGCGACGGGGACGTCGCGACGGGAGAACTCCTCGTCGGCGGCGATGTGCTCCTGCATCGCCCGCTCGATCTTCGGCAGATCCTCCTCGGTGATCTTGGTCCCGGGCGGGAACTCGAAGTCGTAGTAGAAGCCGGACTCGATCGGCGGGCCGATCGTCACCTTGGCGCCGGGATAGAGGTCCATCACCGCCTCGGCCATCACATGGGCGGCGTCGTGGCGGATCAGCTCCAGCGCCTCGGGATCGCGGTCGGTGAGGATCGCCACCTCCCCGCCCCCCTGGGGCAGCGGGGCCGCGAGGTCGCGCAGCTCGCCGTCGACCTTGATCGCCAGGGCCGCCTTGGCGAGCCCGGGTCCGATTGCCGCGGCGGCATCAGCCCCGGTGGCGCCGGCCGGCAGCTCCAGCGGCTTGCCGTCGGGCAGGGTGAAGGTGGTCTTCTCGGTCGCGGCCTCCATGCGTTGGAAGATGGTACGGGGAGATCAGCGCGCAGGTCCCTGACGCGCCTGGCGGACGGCGATCAGCGGGCAAGGGGTCTTGCCGGCGATTGGGTGCCGCACCTTACGCAGCGTCCAGTCGCCGTCTTCGCTGATCACGAATCGCACCCCCGCCGGCAGCGGCCCCCCTTCCTCGGTCGAGCGGATGCAGACGCGCCCGCCGCGCAACTCCCAGGAGAGGTACGGGACGCCGTGCTGTTCATCGAGGAGCTGCGGCGAGGCGACCACCAGCGTCGGCCCTTCGCCAACGACCTTGCGGTAGTCGGCGAGGGTCGATGAGTAAGAGGTCGGGCCTACCGGTGCATTGGCAAGGGCAAGCAAGGAGCAGACCCCGGCCGCCGCGATGAAAAGCACCGCCGCCGCAGGGGTCACCAACCGCCTCGGGGCGACTTTGTCTCGCATAGCGAGAGGAAAGCGCCACTTCACTTGGCTGAGCAGCGATAGGAGGATGGTGAGGGCGACAAGCGGTGCGGCGATCGCGATCGCCTTGGCGGCGGTGTATGGGGTGCCGCCGACGCGGGCGGCCGCGTAGGCGAGAGCGGCGGCGCCAAGCCCGGCGAGGATCGCGGTCTCGCGACGGCGCCACAGCCAGACCAGGCCGTAGATGAAGAGGACGAGGGCGAAGGCGATGCCGAGGTAGTAGGCGGGCGCCGGGACAGCGCCGTCTCCTGGAGCGAGCCTGAAGTCGCCCGAGGGCCAGATGCCCAATGCCTCCGCCGGGTTGATCTGGCCGAAGAGGTTGCCGAGACCCGGCCCGTTCGGGTTGAACGTCTCGAAGCTGTGGAATTCGATCATCCGCCCGATCTCTGGGGCGACCAACACCAAGAACGCGAGCAGCGCCAGACCGAGCGCACGTAGAGGCAAGCCCTTTCGAGCCTCCACGATGACCCAGATCACCACTGACCCACCCAGCCAGATCAGACCCGGGAAGCTGTACGTGTAGACGGAGCCGACGGCGACGAGGGCGGCGGGCACGAACCGCAGCGGCAGGTCGCTCCAGCTCCGCTCTGCCTCCCGCAACGACAAGACGAACGCCAGGAAGAACAGCGCCTGCATCGTCTCCTTGAAGGCGCCCTGGGCGAAGTAGGAGGCGACTACGTAGGCGAGGCCGACGAGGAGGGCGCCGGCCGTGCGCGGGACGAGGCCGAGCTCCGCGAAGGCGGCGAGTGCCGTCAGCGAGGCCAGTACCGCAACCGCCACCGTCAAGCCGCTGAAGCCTTGGACGAGGCCGATGCCGAGGCACTTGTGGAGGGCGACGACGATCGAGTGCGGGCCGAGCGGATAGCCCTGGTTCAGCAGCTGCGAGGAGTGGCCTTCGGCCAGCCGGTCAGCCGTCAGCAGGTGCTGGGACATGTCGGGGTTGAAGCTGGTCCCGAGGATGCCGAAGTGGCCTTCGACCGCGAACGGGAGCGAGGCCGCCAGCAGGGCCAGCAGCGCCACCGGCCAGCCCGCGGCAAGCGCCTCCCCCGTCCCCTCGACCCGACCCCACAGGTAGATGAGCGCGGCAACCGTCAGCACCCCCGCGACCGCCGCCGAGATCACCCCATGCCCCGGCAGCCGCACCGTGCCCCAGCAGACGGCGCACAGCAGCGCCAGGCCGACCGCCGGCGAGAGCCACGACCAGCGCCGCGCTCCGCACAGCAGAACCGCCGCCTGCCCGATCGCCAGCGACGTCGCGCAGACCGCCACCACCGCTGCGTAAGTACCGATCACGAGGCGGCGAGCCTAAACGGCCGGGCGCGGACAGACGCCCTGGGTCAGCCCGCCCGGCGCAGTTCGCGGCGGAAATCGGCGACCGACTGGGGTCCGCGCAGGGTCGCCGCGATCCTGCCGGAGGAGTCGAGGATGATCGTCGTCGGCAGGGCGCTGAAGCCGTACCGCGCCCCATAGGTCCCATTCGGGTCGCTGAGCACCGGGAACCTCCAGCCGTACTGCCGCAGGAAGGCGCGGGCGCTGTCTTCCTGATCGGTGTAGTCAACCCCGACCACGGCGGCGCGCCCATGCAACGAGCGGCTGAGCCGCTCCACTTCCGGCGCCTCTTCGTGACAGGGGTCGCACCAGCTCGCCCAGAAGTTGATCACGGCCGGCTTCCCCCTCAGGTCCGCGAGCGTCACCTTCGGGCCCTGCAGGACCTTGGTCGGCAGCGGGTAGGCCGGTCGCCCTACCCCGCCGTTGCCGCCCGCGGTCACGACCTCGACCACGATCAGCGCGACGACCGCGAGTCCCGCCGCGAGGTAGAGCCGGCGCCGCACGCCCGCCTACGCTTCCGCGAGCAGAGGAACGTCGTGCACGAGTTCGGTCGGCTTGAAGTTGGCCGGGTAGAGGGTCCTGATCTTGCCGTCGGCGCCGATCCCGTAGATCAGGGCCGAGTGCTCGACCAGGTCGCGCCCCGCCTTCGCCGGCTTGGCGACGATGCCCCAGGCTTTCCAGACGCGACCGAGTTCGGCTTTGCTGCCGATCAGGTACTTCATCCGGCCCTTCATCCCATGCTCGTTGACAAACGTCGTCACCGTCTTGCGGTTGTCGCCGCGCGGATCGGTCGAGACCGCGACCACCTGCACGTCTTTGGCCTTCGGCCCAAGCATGGAGAGCGCGGTTTTGATGTGGCTGACGATCAGGGGGCAGGTGTCTGGGCAGTGCGTGTAGATGAAGGTGACGAGGACGGCCTTCCCCTTGTATTGCCCGATGCTCACCGGTTCGCCGAGGTAGTTGCGCAGCCGCAGCGGCGCCACCGGCTTCGGCGGCGAGGCTTCCGCCCCGTCGAAATGAACGTTTTCGGCGCCCGCCTGGGCTTCCGGGGAGCCCCCGCTCCCGCAACCCGCCACAAGCAACGCCGCCAGAGCCAAACCGCAGCAGACGAGGGCGCGCAGGGCGGTCGAGCGGGAGAAGGGCCGAGGTCGTGGCGGCGTCACCGAGGGAAAGATACGCGAGTCGCTTAACGAGAGCTCAAGCGCCGAACCGTGTTTTCGCCGTCGTCGACGTAGTAGATCGCACCGTTCTTGATCATCAGCCCGAAGAGCGATCCGGCTCCGGTTTCCTTGTCGGCGGTCTGCACAGCGACGTGCTTGCCTTCCGGCGTCGTTTCGACCATGTTGCCGTCACCGCCATTGGTGGTGATGACGTTGCCGTTCGGCGCCAGCACCATGCCGAGAGGTTCTTTGAGGTGGCCGCCTTCGGCGAGGACGATGCTGCTTGCCGCGGCAGGCGTCGTGCGCGTCATCGCTTGAGGGATCGCGAGGATCTTGTTGTCCTGGGTCGAGGCCACGTACAACGTCCCGTCGGAGCCGAGCGCAAGGCCGGTCGGGCCGAGCACGAGGGCTTCTGCGGAATCGATCCAGGGGATGCGGTTCGCGATCACCTTTTCGCTCAGCACCTTCGGCATCTGCCCTTCGCCGGATTCCAGCTCGATCCGCAGCACGGTGGAATTGTCGATCACGTGCCTGCCCTTCACGGCGCCCCCGTTGAGCGCGTTGCTGACGAACAGCGTGGTCTTCGAGCCTTCGCTCTTCGCGGTCGAATCCCACGGGCCCTGGATGTTCTTGCCGGCGATCGTCTCGACCGGCTTGCCTTCGCTGTCGAGCACGATCAGGCAGCCGTATTTCGCGGTCGCCGTCTTGCCGTTGGTCGTCGGCAGGCTGCCCACCACGACGTAGCCGCCCGGCAGGATGTTCAGGGCGGTCGTCAGCCCGACGCCGCCAGGGCACGGGCCGGGAAGGGTCTTGGCGTCGACCGTCGCGAACGGCGTGAGCTTCCCGGCGGTCGATACCTGGACGATCGTCGTGCCGGTGCCCTGGCCGCTCTTCTTGGCGCCTTCCTTGGCGTTGAAGTTGCTGATCAGCATCTGGCCGGCCTTGAGCTTGCCGACACTGGTGGGAACGGAGACGATGCCGTAGGGGTTGATGTCGCCGTTGGCCGGGACCGTCGTGGAAAGCGTCTTGACGGTCTTCAGCGGGGCGAGGAACGACGCGGTCGACGCCTTTTCGGAGGTGGATTCGGTAGTCGGGGCCGCGGTGGAAGGCGACGAGCCGCTGCTCGACCCTCCGCATCCGGCGATTGCCGTCGCGAGCGCTGCGATCGTCATGAGGAACACGAAAGGTCTGAACAAGGCGCATCTCCTGTCTAGTTAGCGGTAGGCCGACTGCCGACCGGGCGTCGATCAGGGCATACGGCTATCCGAGGTCGCGAGTTCAGCGCGTTTGCGCGGTCCTCTATGGGCGTACTGGGCTCGAACCAAGTTCACCCGACAGTTTCGGCGGAACGACAGCCCTTCAAGCACGACAGCCCCCACCCAGCCGATTAACGAGGGTCACGCCGACCGAGAGGTCAATGACGGGCGCGCGGAGTGGCTCGTCTCCGGGGTGCTGCCGGATGGCACCGCTTTCGAGGCGATCTACGACCGCCCGCACGGCGACGACAACGCTGCAGTCCGGATTGTTTCGGTCTGGAGGCTCGATTTCTAGCCGGCTGGCGGCGCTACCCTTGAGAACGATGTTTGCCTACTACGACCGAGATGCTGATATCGCCTGGTTCCCCACCGGGGAATCAACCGATGTCGTCAGCGAGCGGGTTCCTGGCGGTCTGCGGGACTACGACCGCGCCAGCCATCAGCTGGTGGCCATCGAGGTTTGGGAGGCGAGCACGCGCCTGCCGGCCAGCATCCTCGACGCTCTTCCTGCACCAACTGCGGCGCAGGGTGCAGCCGCCTGAAGCAACCTCTTGGCGGAGCGCGATCCGTACAGCCGGGTCCGATGGGCGTAACTGGGCTCGAACCAGTGACCTCCGCCTTGTCGAGGCGGCGCTCTCCCAACTGAGCTATACGCCCGGGACGCCTGAATCTAGCAGCGGGGAAGCAGGAGGCCGGGCGACGGGATGGAAGAGGGCTAAAGGTTTGGCTGCAAGAGTCGATGCAGTGGGTGCAACCTTCCGCACCTTGCGGTGTTTTAGGAGGGCGAACTTCAAAGCTTGAGGACCGACGAGCCAGGGAACTAGCAGTCTTTGGTGGTACGTCCTTCGGAAACAAAGGGCCCCGTCACGGGGCCCTTTTCCGTTCAGAACGCGCTACGCGCTAGATGTGATCGCTGGGAAGGTGCCAGCGGCGCGGCGCGATCAGCTGGTCGGCCTCGCGCGGTCCCCAGGAGCCCGGCTCGTAGGGGACGGCCGGCGGCGGCTCGTCGAGCAGGGGCTGGGAGACCTCCCAGAGCCGCTCGATCGCCTCGGAGCTGGTGAAGAGGGTGCGGTCGCCGACCATCACGTCATGGATCAACCGCTCGTAGGGGTCGAGCGCCTCCTCCGGGCCGCCGAAGGTGTCGGCGTAGCTGAAGCGCATGTGAGCCTCGCCGAGCTCGATCCGCGGCCCCGGCACCTTGGCGAGGAAGGAGGCGGAGATGCTGCCGGGGTCGCCAAGCTCGAAGGTGAGGTGGTCGTGGCCGAAGGACTCGGCGACGTTGCTGCAGTCGAGCGGGAACATCCGCCGCGGCGGGTTCGAGTAGGCGATCGTCAGCAGGTGGCGGCTCTCGGCCAGCCGCTTGCCTGAGCGCAGGTAGAACGGCACCCCCTCCCAGCGCCAGTTATCGACGAAGGCCTTAACGGCGACGAAGGTCTCGGTGTCGGAGTCGGCGGCGACGCCGTCCTCCTCGCGGTAGCCGGCGTACTGGCCGCGGACCGCGTCCCCCGGCCGCAGCGCCGGCATCGACTCGAAGACCTTCTCCCGCTCCACGCCCAGCGCTTTCGGCTCCAGCGAGGTCGGCGGCTCCATCGCGACAAAGCCGAGCACCTGGAAGAGGTGGGTGACGATCATGTCGCGGAAGGCGCCAGTTTCCTCGTAGAAGGAGCCGCGCATCTCGATCGAGAGCGTCTCGGGGACGTCGATCTGGACGTGGTCGATGTGGTTGCGATTCCAGACCGGCTCGAACATGCCGTTGGCGAAGCGCAGCGCCAGCAGGTTCTGCACCGCCTCACGGCCGAGGTAGTGGTCGATGCGGAAGATGCAGTGCTCGGCGAAGACCTGGTGCAGCTTGCGGTTGAGCCGGCGGGCCGAGTCGAGGTCGGTCCCGAACGGCTTCTCGGTGATCACCCGGGCGCCGTCGCCGAGGCCGTGGGCGCCGATCTGCTCGACGGTCCCGATCATTGCCTGCGGCGGCAGCGAGAGATAGAAGAGAAGCCGCGCCGCGCCGCCCAATTCCTCGCGCGCCCGCGCGATCTCCGCCGCCAGCGCGTCGAGCCCCTCCCCCACGCCGGCGAAGCGCAGCGACTCGGCGAACCGCTCCCATGCCTCCCCGTCGCCGGACCCGCGACTGGAGCCGCCGACCGACTCGCGCGCCAGCTGACAGAACTCCTCGAGGCCGACCCCGTGGCGGGCAGCGCCGACGATGCGGAAGCGCTGCGGCATCAGCCCCACCTGCGCCAGGTGGAACATCCCGGGCAGCAGCTTGCGCCTGGCGAGGTCGCCGGTCGCCCCGAAGAGGACGATCACCTGCTCTTCCGGGACCGACCCCGCGGCTTGCTGCTCGCTCATCACCGTCAGCCTATGCTGCCTTGCGATGACGCCTGCCGAAACCGAGAACGGGGTCCGCTACGACCCGGCCGCGCTGGATCGGGTCGAGCGCCGCTTCTGGCGCGAGATCTGGGACTCGGTGCCGAGCGAGGTCGCCGCGGAGCGCGGAATCGAGCTGCGGAACTTCGGCGCGGTCCAGGCCCAGGTCGTCCGCGACATCCCCGAAGCGAAGATGCTGAACCTCATCCTCGGCGCTGCCGAGGACGCCGAGCGCGGCGGCGAAGGGCTGGGGACGGCGGTGGCCTGGGCCGGCGAGCAGGGCGTCTCCTCTTACGTCCCGGTCACTCCCGGTCTGCCCGGCGCCGCCGCGGCGGAAGGCCTCCTGCAGGAGAGTGGCTTCGAGCGCGGCTACTCGTGGATGAAGTTCGTCCGCGACCCGCACCCGCCGCGCTTCCCCGCTCCCGACGGCGTCGAGGTGGTCGAGCTGACCGCGCCCGACCAGGAGCCGTTCGGGATGATCGCCGCGACCGGCTTCGGCATGTATCCCTGGGCCGCCGACTTCTTCGCCCACCTGCCGGGGCGGGAGGGCTGGCGCTGCTACGTCGCCAAGGTGGACGGCGAGGCCCAGGCCTGCGGGGCGATCCTGATCGAAGACGGGATCGCCGAGCTCGGGATCGGCGCCACGCACGAAGCGGCCCGCGGCCGCGGCTGCCAGACCGCGCTCCTGCACCGGCGCATCGTCGACGCCGGCGAGGCGGGCTGCCACACGCTTTTCGTCGAGACGGGAGAGCGCGTTCCGGACCGGCCCGCGGCCAGCTACCGCAACATCCTCCGCGCCGGTTTCGAGGAGGCCTACCTACGACCGAACTGGCAGCCCAAGGCCGCCTGACACCCTCTCCGCCTGCCCGGGGCGGCAGAGCTTGCGCTGGTAGAGCGCTGCGTCGGCACTGCGATAGAGGTCGTCGAAGCTCGCTCCCTCTTCTGGGGCGCTGGCGATCCCGAGGCAGTGCGGCGCGCGCTCGGCCAGGGCGGCCGAGAGCCGCGCCACCACCGGCTCCGCTGCTGCCGCCGAAGTGTCCGGCAGCAGCACTGCGAACTCGTCGCCGCCCAGCCGCGCGACCGCGTCCCCGGATCGCACCGAGGCGGAGAGACGCTCGCCGACCCAGCAGAGCAGGTCGTCGCCGGCTTGGTGCCCGTGCTCGTCGTTATAGGCCTTGAGGTGATCGAGGTCGATGACGGCGAGGGTCACCGGCCGGCCCTTACGGCCCAGCGCGGCGAAGGCGCGCTCGGAGGCCATCGCGAAGCCGCGCCGGTTGAGCAGGTGCGTGAGCGGGTCGGTGGTCGAGCTGCGGGCGAGCTCGCGGCGCCAGCCGTCGTGGATGTTCGCCTGCCAGAGGGCCATCGTCGCGGTGCCGGCCAGCGTGGCGCAGTAGACGAGGACGTAGCCCCCGTCGAACCCGCCCTGCACCGCCAGGGCGAGGAAAGCGATCTCGGCCACGATCGCGAGGACGACGAGATTGCGCAGCGGGAAGGAGAGGGAGGCGAAGACGACCGGCAGGAACAGGACCACCCGCAGCGGGCTTTCAACGCCGTCGAGCAGCGTCAATCCCCAGATCAGCGCCACCGAGAGCACGCCCCAGACGAGGAAGGCGATCTCCCGCCAGCGCGAGGCGACGATCTGCCGCCACGGCATCACGAACAGGGTCACCAGCCCGCTGACGGCGATCACGCCGGTCATCACCCCAAGGCCGAGCCGGTGCTGAGGCGCCGCGAAGAAGAGCGTGTAGGCAACTCCCGCCACCGACATCATCAGCGTCACCCAGCTACCGGCGGTGGCGGTCCGCAGCCAGTAGCGGGTCTCGAAGTCCTCGTGTGACACTGCCGCCTTCATCCCCCGCATCTATCGACACAAACCCGCGGGGGAATAAGCAAAATCGCTGTCACCCAGAAGATGCCTGAGCCAGGAAGTGCATGATCACGACGCGGACCTTGGTCAGATCCTCTCCGCTGAGCTCGGCTCGCTCGGCGCTGCGCTCGCGCACCTCCAGCAGTTCGTACAAGGCGCGGTCGAGGATCTCGACGATTTCCTCCCAGCCCTCCCGGTCGACGGCGAGAGGCGTCCTGCTCAGGTGCCTGTCGGGACCGTCAAAGCCGCCTTCGAGAAGCGCAGCGCGCACCTCTTCGGAGACGACCCGGAGGATTTCCAGGGTGATCGGCTGGCCGTCCTCAGGGTCGATCTGCTCCCATTCCTCGTTCGTGAAGAGCGGCAGTTTGGCGAGCCGGTAGATGTGCTCGGTGCGACCGCCGTGCCGGACCTCTTCCTCCAGCTCGACGCAGTTCAGTTCCTTCAGCACCTTGATGTGGTGGGAGGTGAGGTTGAGGCTGACCTTGTCCAGCTGCTTGGCGATCCGCGAGGGGCTGCTCGGGCCCTCGGCAAGGATGTTCAGGATGTCTACCCGCGTCGGATGCGCAAGCGCCTTGACCATCCGACGATCGACAAGAGCCGGTGCGTCTACGTGTTCCCCCACCTTGGTCGAGGAAGTTAAACACTCAGCGGCTTTGGTCTAGGCGAGGTCGCCCTGGCGACCCGGGGACTGCCTCGCAGAGGGAACGCTAGGAAACCTATGTGTATGCATCTCTTGTCACGGGGAATCCAAGAACAACACCGAATTTACGGATAGAAAACTGTTCTTTCCCTTGTCATTCTCTGGTCTATGACCAGTCGAGCAGCAAGGGCTTTCCGGCGCCAATCGTCGGAAAAACGCGAGCATGGCCGCCGTTGAGATCCAACGGGGGGTCTGCGTCGAAGCCGCGGAGGCGAGGCTGGCAGGAGCGTTGTACCTACCTCCGAGTCCGAACGGATTCGTCCTCTTCGCCTCCAGCCGGGATCTCGGGCGGATCGACCGCCGCCAGGTCGATCTCAGCAAGGCGCTGAACCGACGGGGCCTCGGGACGCTCCTCTTCGACCTCGTCGAGCCGAACGAGGGACCCGAGGTCGCAAATGACGTCGAAGAGCTGAGCAAGCGGCTGGTCGGGGCGACGGAATGGAGCCACGATCAATGGGGAGTCGCCGACCTCCCGATCGGTTATGTCGGCTCAGGCATGGGCTCGGCCGCCGCCCTCTCCGCCGCGGCGCTGCTCGGCCCGGAGATCGACGCGATTGCGTCCCACTCGGGTCGGCCCGATCTCGCCTGCGAAGACCTCGGCGAGGTGCTCGCCCCCACTCTGCTGATAGTCGATGCCGGCGATCCCCCCCTGGCGGCGGCCAACGCGACGGCGGCCGCGCTTCTGCACTGCCCGCACCGGCTGTGCCAGGTGAAGATCGAGGGCAAACAGGTTGGCACCTGGCAGGCGACGCCGGCGATCTGCCGCTGGATGGAGTGGCACCTGGGCTCTCCCGAGGTGCCTTACAAGAACCCGCTGACGCTGGACTGGCGATGAGCTTCCGCCATCCCTTCTTGCGATCCCCGCCCGCCGACACCGTCTCCTGGTGGCGGTGGAGCAGGCGCTGGCTCTCTGCGGCGAGGAAAGCGAGCTCAGCTTCCTCGCGGTCTGCTCCGGAGGGGACGATCGGCTCGGCCTGGAGAGAGATCGCGGCGAAGCGGCACTGACGGCGGCGAGGGCGAGGGCGTCCCTGGCGGGCGTCGCTTCGCGCGGATTGCTGCTCGAGAGCGCGCACCCGAGCCGGACGATCGTCGAGCGGGCGCCGGCGCACGATCTGCTGGTAATCGGCGCGCACGGCGGCAAGGGAACCGAGGGGGCCATGCTGGGGCGCACGGCGACCGCCGCGGCCCACCGTCCCGAGCGCGCGGTCCTGATCGCCCGGCGCTCCCTCGGCCACATTCGCTTCCCCGGCGGCCTTCTCTTCGCCACCGACGGCTCGCCGAGCTCATGGGCCGCGGCAAAGATCGCAAGCGCCCTCGGTTGCGAGGCCCGGCCAGGGGTGCGAGTGATCTACGCCTCCGAAGACAACGATCCCCTGCGCTACCAGCAGGTCATCAGGCAGCTGGAGCTGATCGAAGCGGAGACCGGCATCCCCCTCCAGGTCCTGCACAAGCCCGGTGCGATCCCCGGCCGCATCTGCCAGGCCGCGGAGTCCGGCCACTCTTCCCTGATCGTCATCGGCCACAGCGCCAGCGCCGCCACGGCGCTGAGCCGGGCAAGCGAGCTGGTCATCCACCACGCCCCCTGCTCGGTGCTGGTGGCGCCGCCAGAGCTCAGCCAGGGTTGACGGCGACCGCTTTCTGCCTATGGTCGCTCCGGCTCAAAATGCAAAAAACTCTTAAGTCTTATTTGACGGTGCCCATTGCCCTCTGAAAGGGTTCGGGCCACCAGTCAAAGCCCCAACGAGCACCGCCGAGCTGAGTCTATCCCTATTTGACACCGATCGGTGCAACATAGGGAGTTTTTTAGATTCGGCTCGGCGGCCGCTCGGGTGACAACTAGTAGAAGCCACTGGCAAGAACCGCTCCGTCCTAGGAGGCGCGTCTCTCCAGCCATCCGATGATCTCGTTGGGAGTCGCCTCACCCGCAGCGATCCGCTCCACCATCGGAACGTCCGTGTCCGGGTCGGCATCATGGATCGGCCGTCCGTTTGCCGCCAAAAAACGCTCCACGGCCAAGAAGGCGCAGCGCTTGGTGCCATCTGGAAGTGGGTGGTTCGGGCTTGGTGCTTGACTAGAACGGCCGCCTTCTCGATCAGGGTCGGCTAGACATCTTGGTCGCCAAAACCTGCTCGGGGCGATGCCAACGCAGAATCGGCCAGCGCAATGCGAAGCAGCCGAGCCACCTGCTCGGGGGTCGTTCCGAGAACCTCAGCGGCAATGCGGCAATAGTCGCCGAACGTGACGTAGAAGACCTCGGCCACTTTCGAGGTGGCGCTACTGCGCCAAGCGGCGCAGCGTCTCCTGATGCTTCTTCATGGCCGCCTGAAGATCGCGGCGTTGCTCCTCCGGCTTCTACGGCACTCGAAATCTCCGGCCCGGCATAAAGGAGCTTAGACCGCGCAACAGCAGCTACGAGGAGCGAACCCGGCGATCGGCAATTTCGTAGATCGTTCGAGCCGTCGATCCATGTGGGTGGTGACGGATGCCGAAAGCAATTGCCCGCAGAGCCATCGGGCGATTCGGATGGGTCACGGCGATGAAGACAGCGCCGAAGCGGCCATCCGGCCATGGGATATAGGGCTTGACGCAGCCGCCGAGTCTGGTGCCGTCGCGGCCTTCGGCCTGGCAGGCCATCAGGCGTGATTTCGGGATTCCGCCGAGACGGCACGCAGCGACCCGAACTGGCGCTCGAACTCCTGGGGATCGAGCCGCTGCTCGCCGTGACGCGCGAGGATCGCCTCGACGGAGGTATCGCGTCCCTCCACGGCCTCAAGTGCGGCCAGTGCTGCTTCCACCCGATCCTCGGGCAGATGGTCGAGCACGGCGTGGGCTTTCTCGCGGGTCGTCACAGCGCGGATTGTACCCCGGTTCTAATGACGCCAATTGGAGCCCTCCGGGACGCAGACGCTCATGCTCGTGCGCCAGTCGTGCGCCAGTGCGACACGAAAACAGCCGGTTTCAGCCGGAGACAACCGGACAAGACCATGACGTAAAAGCGGCCTGCAAAGCGCTCTAAAAAGCCAAAATCCCTGCTCAGACGAAAGAGGCGCCTACCGGAATCGAACCGGTGTAAACGGCTTTGCAGGCCGCTGCGTAGCCACTCCGCCAAGGCGCCGAGGGGCGGGGAAAGCCTAGCGTTGCTCAGGCGGATTCGTGTGGCGGTCGGCTACTGCTCGTAGTCCTCGACGGTGCCGCCGTCGCGCATGCTGGCGTCGTCGGGGTTCTCGCCGGAGTGGCGGAGGGCGCGGCGCTGGCGGAGGTAGTCGTAGGCCTTGTCCAGCTGAACCCGCAGCTCCTCAAGGCGGGCATGCTCGTCGTCATCGAGGCCCTCGCCCTCGTGGCGATGGAGGAGCGCCTCCTCCTCTGCGACAAGCTCGTTGATGCGGTCGAGGACCTGCTGGTCGTCCATGTGCCGTCCCTACCCGATTGCCGTCGATTCGAGCACCCGGAATCCGATGCCCGCCCGCTGCAGCCGCTCGAGCAGCGCGTCCCCCATGGCGACGACGGTGGTGAGCTGGCCGGCGCGCTCGGGCAGCCGGTCGAAGGCGAGGCAGAGGCCGGACTCGGCCAGCATCTTCGAGGTCTCGCTGTAGCCGGGATCGCCGCCGCCGACCTCGGTGACGACGCGCTTCCCGCCGCCCTCGCCGACGAAGGTGACCTTGAACCAGCTGCGCTCGCGCTCGGCTTCGCTCGGCCCCTCGCCCGGCGCTTTCAGCTTCAGCAGCAGCTTGCGGGTCGGCGGCAGCTGCGCGAGCAGGCCGGCGGTGCCGACCCCGCCGGCGATCGCACCCACCGTGGCGAGGTGCTTGGCGACCATGTGGTGGCCGTAGGTGAATTCGGGGCCGTAGCGGTCGAGCGTGGCGGCGGAGCGGCGGATGATCGCGCCGTCGATCGTCGGCAGCGGCACGGTCCAGCCGCCGAGACTGTCGTCGTGGTGGATCCGCGCCGGCGCGGCGTGGATCTTGCGACCGGCGGGGCGCGGCTCCTGCCGGCGGCGCTCCTTGGCGGCGCTCAGCGTCTGGCGGGCGCGGCCGAAGCCGTTGATCGCCGAGTGGAAGGTGCCGCCGGAGAAGCGGGCGTTGCTCTTGACGTAGCCGTTGACTTTGAGCGGCACGCCCTCCGGGAGTTGCTGGACGGTGAAGTAGGCGCCGAGGTCGTGCGGGATCGAGTCGAAGCCGCAGCAGTGGACGATCCGGGCGCCGCTGCGCTCCGCCTCGGCATGGTGCTCGACCCAGGTGCGGTCGACGAACTCGGGCTCGCCGGTGAGGTCGACGTAGTCGGTGCCGGCCGCGGCGCAGGCGGCGACCAGCGGCCCGCCGTAGAGGGCGTAGGGGCCGACGGTGGTGATGACGACGCGGGTCGACTCGGCGATCCCGCGCATCGCCTCCTGGTCGGCGGCGTCGGCGACGACGACGTCGGGCTTCGGCGCCTCCGGCGCGGCGGCGGCAAGACGCGCGGCCACGGCGTCGAGCTTGGTGCGGTTGCGTCCGACCAGAGCCCAGCGCATCGTCGCCGGCGCGTGGGCAGCCAGGTAGTCGGCGGTAAGACCGCCGGTGAAGCCGGTACCGCCAAAAAGAACCAGGTCGTACTGGCGCGCGTCCTCCATCTGCGGCATTCTCTCAGGAGTGTCCGCCGGGAGGCTGCAAGTGGAACGGGCGCCGCAGACGACCAGTCAACGACCACGACGCCCGTTACACATGCCTGGGTGGAACGGAGGCTCTTGACAAATGTCAGGCCTGAGGCCACGCAATAGGTACCAGGATGTAATTTATTTACCCCAAAATGGGGAAAAATCTCAACTCAGCGACTTTGTCGCAGGGGTTGAGAAACAGCTCGGGAAGACGTTCCCCAGCCCGCATGATTTCCACGCCTTCTCGGTCGAGCGCTTCCACGACTTCTGGGGTCTTTTTCTCGATTGGGCCGATCCGCTGCGCTCTGGCGATCCGGAGCCCGTCTGCACCGACGACCGCTGCGAGGCTGCGACCTTCTTTCCGAACCTGCGCCTGAACTACGCCGAGAACCTGCTGGAGCCGCGGGCGCCCGAGCAGGACGAGCGGATCGCGGTGGTCGCCCGGCACGGCGACGGTTCGCGCCAGGAGATCAGCC
>JBQCHH010000080.1:0-36261 GCA_051954855.1 Solirubrobacterales bacterium
GCGCCCCGCCCGGCGCCCACTCCGTCGCGGTCCGCGTCGCCGAGGCCGCGCCCATCGAGCGCCACCGCAGCGACGTGCTCCGCCCCGTCTCGCTCCCTGCCACCGAGGCGATGCGGGGCAAGACGGTCTCGGTGGCGACGCTGGAGGGCGAGGAGGAGATCGAGGTGGAGCCGGGGACGCAGCCGGGCCACCAGTACGTGCTGAAGGGGATCGGCCTGCCGCGCCTCGGCAGCCGCCGCCGCGGCAACCAGCGGGTGACCCTCAACGTCGTCGTCCCCGCCAACCTCAGCGAGGAGCAGCGCGAGCTCGCCGAGCGCCTCGACGAGACGCTGGAGGAGGACAACCTCGCGCCGACGCACGGCGAGGGGTTCTTCTCGCGGGTGCGGCGGGCGTTCGGTTGAGGGCCTGTCCTTGATCCGGCTCGCGGTCCGCTGCGCGCCCGAGCAGGCGGACCTGGTGCTGGCCGAGCTGACGGTGCTGGCGCCGAACGGGGTGGAGGAGGACCGCGGCCCCGGCTACGTCGAGTACGCGATCTACGGCGGCGAGGGGGAGCTGCCGGAGCTGGGCGACCTCGACGCCGCGGTCGCGGGCTCCCGGATCGAGGTCAGCTCGACCGAGATCCCCGACGACTGGGCCGACCGCTGGCGCGACTTCCACAAACCGCTGCTGGTCGCCGACCGTCTCTGGCTGCGCCCCTCCTGGGAGCCGCCTCGCGAGGACGCGATCGACGTCGTCGTCGACCCCGGCCAGGCCTTCGGCACCGGCGCCCACCCGACCACCCGGCTCTGCCTCGAGCTCCTCTGCGAGCTGGAGGCGGCCGGCGAAGGCGGGGGAGAGCTGGTCGACCTGGGAACCGGCTCCGGCGTCCTCGCCATCGCCGCCTCGAAGCTCGGCTGGTCCCCGATCCGCGCCTACGACCACGAGCCCGCCGCCATCGAGGCCGCCGCAGCCAACGCTGCCGCCAACCACGTCGATCTCCACCTCGAGCGCATCAACCTCCGCGAACAACTGCCCGAGCCGGCCCCGACCGTGGTCGCCAACATGACCGCTCCGATCCTCACGGCGGTAGCCCGTCAGCTTGCGGAAGCGCCTGCGGTCATGCTCTGCTCGGGCTTGCTGCCGGAGGAGCTGGACGACATTGCAGCTGTTTTCGGGAAGGTGGGTCTACGCGAGGCGGAGCGCCGCCGCGAGGGCGACTGGGCCGCCTTGCTGCTCCGTCGCGTCTGAGCTATAGGGTGTGCGCGATGTTGGCGGCAACGATCACCGGCTTCAGCATCGGCCTCTTCATCCACGTCCTCGCCGTGGTGCTGACCTTCGGGCCAACTTATGGCTATGCGTTCTTCGTCACTACCGCCGAGGAAAGCTCGCCCCGCAGCGTCCCGACGGTGCTGCGAGGGATCCTGAAGATCGACCGCTATCTCGTCACTCCCGGCCTGATCGTGATCCTGCTCGCCGGCATTTACATGCTGATCGACGCCGAAATCTCCGCTGGCGAATCGTTCGTAACCGTGGGCTTCATCGCGATCATCATCCTTTTCGGGATGGCCCATGGCTTCTTCCTGCCCCAGACCCGGCAGGCGCTCGAGCTCGCGGAGCGCGACCTCGCCAAAGGGGACACCCTCAGCCCCGAGTACGAAGCGATTTCCAAGAAATTGGAGACCGGCGGAAAAATCGCCGGGTTGATCGTCATCATCGCGATCTTCTTCATGGTCGTCCAGCCCTGACCTCCGGCCTCGGTTCATCGGCTCAGCTCGATCCGGCCCGCCCGGTGGGGATGTTCGACTCCGGGGTCGGCGGGCTCACGGTGCTCCACGAGTGCCTTGTCTCGCTGCCGCAGGAGGACTTCCTCTACCTCGGCGACACGGCGATGTTCCCCTACGGGGACAAGGACCCGGAGCGGCTGCGGCAGCGGATCGCCCGCATCGCCGAGCTGTTGCTCGATCGCGGCGCCAAGCTGCTGGTGATCGCCTGCAACACCGCGACCTCGATCGGCGAGGACGTGGCGCAGGAGATGGCCGCTGAGCGAGGCGTGGAGGTGGTGCCGGTGGTCGAGCCGCAGGCGGAGATCGCCTCGGCGATCACCGCCAACGCGCGGGTGGGCGTGCTGGCGACGCCGAATACGGTCGCGAGCGGCGCCTACCGGCGCGCGCTCGAAGCCGCCGGCCGTGGCCTCGACGTGATCGAGGTCGCTGCGCCCGACCTTGCCTCCTTCATCCAGGAGGGCGCCCTCTTCGACGAGGACACGATGACGATGGCCCGCTCCTACTGCGCGCCGCTGAAGGAGGCCGAAGTCGACACCTTGATTCTCGGCTGCACCCATTACCCACTGGTGGCGCCGATGCTGCAGCGCATCCTCGGCCGCGACGTCCGCCTCGTCAGCGGCGGCCACGCCGTCGCCGCGGCGGTGCAGCGCACCTTGGAGGGCCACGGTCTCGCCCGCGAGTCCAGGGGTGAGGGTGCCTATGACTTCCTCTGCACCGGTGACCCCGATGCCTTCCACGCCGTCGGCACCCGCTTCCTGCAGATGCCCCTCGGGGACGTCGAGCAGGTCGAAATCGGTCCTTGACTCACATCCGGCGACGAAATTTCACTGATTCGGCACTTTCTGTGCGCCACGCGTGCGTCTCGACCCGTCACGCTTCCGGCCATGCCCTTTCTGACCGCTGGCAATACTGTATATACTCACCCTGTGGCCAAGGTGATGATCTCGATTCCCGACGACCTGCTGGAGCGTCTCGATCTTCGCGCGAAGGAGGTGGGCGAGACCCGCAGTGGCTTTCTGCAGAGCCTCGCTGAGCGCGAGGTGCGGGCGGCAGAGGATCGGCGGCGCAAGGAGATCAACCGACTGTGGGATCAGGTCCGGATCGAGGTCCCTGAAGACGACCCGGAGGCGTGGGACGTCGTTCGCCTGATCCGGGAAGACCGGGAATCTCACTGAGTTGATGCTGCTCGATGCCAGTGTCTGGGTGGCTGCGGGCATTCCGGCCAACCCGTTCCATGGAGAGGCGGCTCGGCTGACGCGCGGCGATGTCTCGGTGGCCGCACTCGACCTCACCCTCTACGAGGTGGTGAATGCGGTGGCGAGCCAATATCGCCAGCCCGAGCAGGCCCAGAGGATCGTGCGCGCCATCCTCCGTACCTGCGGCGAGGATTTGGTTCGGGTGGATCGCGCGCTAGGGGAAGAGGTAGCCGAATTGGTGGCAGAACACAGCCTCACCGCTTACGACGCTGCCTATGTGGCGGCAGCCCGCCGGAACAGCTGGCAGCTCGTCAGCCTCGACGTGCGCGACCTCGTCTCCAAGGGGCTTGCGGTCACCCCAGACACCGCCCTCTACCCTTAAGTCGGATGAGCGTTCTCGAGCAGGTGCAAGACGACGTCAAGACGGCGATGAAAGCGCGTGACCGCGAGCGGGCGGGGGCGCTGCGGCTGATCGTCGATGTGCTCCAGCAGGACGCCAAGCTCGGCAAGGGCGACGAGATCGCGGTGCTGCAGCGGGAGCGCAAGAAGCGGGTCGAGGCGGCTGAGGCCTACGAGGGGGCCGGGCGCGCCGACCAGGCCGCCGCCGAGCGCTTTGAGGCGGAGCTGATCGAGGGCTATCTGCCGCAGCAGCTCTCCGACGAGGAGCTGGCGCAGCTGGTGCAGGCGGCTATAGAGGAGACCGGCGCCGGCGAGCAGCGGCAGATGGGTCAGGTGATGTCAGCGCTGATGCCGAAGGTGGGCGGCCGCGCCGACGGCAAGCGAGTGAGCGCCGCGGTGCGGCAGAAGCTGGGTTGATGGGGCTGGTAGGGACTTGGCGCGCAGGCAGCTGACCCTCGACAACACGGTTGCGGCCGAGCTGGCCGGCTCGGAAGACACGGTGCTGCGGGCTTTGCGGGGGCGCCTCGATGCTGACCTGCACCTGCGCGGCAACGTGCTGACCCTCGAGGGTGAGCCCGACGACGTCGCCGCGGCGGCAACCGTGGTCGACGAGATGGTCGAGCTGATCGAGCAGGGGATCGAAGTGGCTCCGGGGACGATCGAAGCGGTGACCGGCGCCCTCGACGCTGAAGAGAGCCCGGCGGAGATCCTCGAGGACGTGGTCTGGCGCCACCGCAACACCAAAGTGGCGCCGAAGACGCTGAACCAGAAGCGCTATGTCGACTCGATCCGCCGCCACACGATCACCTTCGGAATCGGGCCCGCCGGCACCGGCAAGACCTTCCTCGCGGTGGCGATGGCCGCCGCCGCGCTGACCGAACGCAAAGTGCAGCGGATCATCCTCACCCGCCCCGCGGTCGAGGCCGGCGAGCGGCTCGGCTTCCTTCCCGGCGACATCCAGGCCAAGGTCGATCCCTACCTGCGGCCGCTCTTCGACGCCCTCTTCGACATGCTCGACCCCGACCGCGTCAACGGCTACCTCGAACGCAACGTGATCGAGGTGGCGCCGCTGGCTTTTATGAGGGGCCGCAGCCTGAACGACTCCTTCGTGATCCTTGATGAGGCTCAGAACACGAGCCCGGAGCAGATGAAGATGTTCCTCACCCGGCTCGGCTTCAACTCGCGGATGGTGGTGACCGGCGACGTCACCCAGGTCGACCTGCCGCGGGACCAGCGCTCGGGCCTGATTGCCGTCAGCGAGATCCTCAGCGACGTCCAGGACATCTCCTTCGTCCGCTTCGGCGGCGAGGACGTGGTCCGCCACAAGCTGGTGCAGCGGATCGTCGCCGCCTACGATGCCCACGGGGCTCGCGAGCGCGAGGCACGCGCCGAACACGGGCCGACGCCGCGTTCGTGACGGTAGACCTGACCGACGTACCCGCCGACCTGCGCAGCGCTGCCGCCGCCGCGCTGGAGGCCGCCGGCGTCGAGGACGGGCACCTCGCGGTGGAGATCGTCGCCGCCGGCCGTATCCGCGCGCTGAATCGCGAGCATCGGGGCAAGGACGCGCCCACCGACGTGCTCGCCTTCCCGATCGACGAGCTCGAACCGGTGGCCGGCCCGCGCGAGCTCGGCGACGTCGCGATCTGCCCCGAGCACTGCTCCGACGTCACCGAGGCCGCCGTTCACGGCGTCCTCCACCTTTGCGGCTACGACCATGAGACCGATGACGGGCAGATGCTGGAGCTGCAGGCGCGCGTGCTGGCGGGGCTGCGATGACGCGCGCCGGCTTCGTCGGGCTCGCCGGTCGTCCCAACGTCGGCAAGTCGACCCTGGTCAACGGCCTGGTCGGCTCACACGTCGCGATCGTCTCCAACCGCCCGCAAACGACGCGGCGGGCGATCCGCGGCGTCGCCACCGATCTCGAGGCCGAGCGCCAGCTCGTCCTCGTCGACCTCCCCGGCGTGCAGCGCCCGCGCGACGTCCTCACCGAGCGGATGCAGGGCCGCGTCGAGCGCGAGCTGGCCGATTCCGACGTCGTCCTCTTCGTGATCAACGGCGAGGAGGGGGTAGGCCCTGGCGACCGCTTCATCGTCAAGGCTCTTCTTGGCGCCCGCTCTGGCCTGCCGGTGATCTGCGCCGTCAACAAGGCCGACCGGCTCGGCCCCAACGAGCTGGTGCCGGTCCTGGCTGAGGCCGCGGAGCTGGAGGGAGTCGACGAGGTCTTTCCGATCAGCGCCAAGACCGGCGACGGACTGCCGCCGTTGCTCGACCGTCTCGGCGAGCTCGTCCCCGAGGGGCCGTACCTGTATCCCCCCGAGGACCGCAGCGACCAGTCGAGCGAGCTCCTCCTCGCCGAGCTGATCCGCGAGCAGGTGCTGAACCGGACCCGCCAGGAGATTCCGCACTCGGTTGAGGTGAAGGTGCTCGAAGTCGACCCGCGCGAGGACGGCCTTGTCGCCGTCCGAGCCGAGATCTGGGCGGAGACCGAGTCCCAGAAGGGGATCTTGATCGGCAAGGGGGGTGCGAAGATCGGCGAGATCGGCACCGCTGCCCGCCGCTCGCTGGAGCGCGAGCTGGGCGCCCGCGTCCACCTCGATCTCAACGTCCGGGTGCGCAAGCACTGGCGCCGCGACGAGGATCTTCTCGACCGCCTCGGCATCGAGTAGGCGGGCTGTTGGCAAGCTGCGTTTACGATTCCGGAGGATGTTTCCTGAAATCGAATTTGACCAGCAGGGGCTGGTCCCGTGCGTCGTCCAGGATTTCGCCTCCGGCGAGGTGCTGATGCTCGCTTACATGAGCGGGCAATCCCTGGAAATGACGCTGGAGAGCGGCGACCTGCATTTCTACAGCCGCTCGCGCGAGGAGCTCTGGAAGAAAGGCGAAACCTCGGGCAACTTCCTGCACCTGCGCCAGCTCCGCTACGACTGCGACGGCAACGCCCTGGTGGCCCTGGTCGATCCGGCGGGCCCGGCCTGCCATACCGGCCAGCGCAGCTGCTTCTACCGCGAGGTGCTGGGCTCGGCTTCGCCGCGCAAAGACGCGCCCCCGGCGCCGGGCGAGCCGTTCCCGGTCACCCACGAAGCGCTGTCGGCGCTGGAGCGGACGATCCGCAGCCGCGCGGTCGAAAGGCCGGGGGGCAGCTACACGGTGAAGCTGCTCGACGACCGGCCGCTGATCGGGGAGAAGGTCGAGGAGGAGGCCGAGGAGATCGTCCGCGCCGCCCGTGAAGAGACCGACGAGCGGGTCGCCGAAGAGGCCGCCGACCTGCTCTACCACCTCAGCGTGCTGCTGGCCTCGCGTGGCGTCTCGCACGCCAGGGTGATGGAAGTGCTGAATGCGCGTAGCGGCTGACTCCGACATCCGCCTCGAGCCGAGTCTCGAGGAGGCGCGCGAGCTGGCCCGCGAGGGCAACGTGGTCCCGGTCCGCGCCCGCCTGGTCGACGACTGCGAGACGCCCGTCTCGGCCTTCCTCAAGCTGCGCGCGGGCGAGTCGGAGGGGGCGCCCTGCTTCCTCCTGGAGTCGGCCGAGCAGGGACAGGTCGGTCGCTACTCGTTCGTCGGGCTGCGCCCGCGGGCGCTCCTGCGCTGGAGCGACGGCGTGCTCTCCGAGTGGAATGGGGACGACGCCCCAGGCGCCGCACCGAGCCGCACCGAGCCGGCCCCGGACCCCTACGCGGCGGTCGCCGCGCGGCTGCGGGAGTACCGGCCGGCGCCGGTCGAGGGGCTGCCGCCGTTCGCCGGCGGCGCCGTCGGCTTCTTCGCCTACGACCTGGTGCGCACGGTGGAGCCGCTGGGCCAGCCCAACCCCGACCCGCTTGGCCTGCCGGACATGGCACTGATGGTGACCGATGCGATGCTGGTCTTCGACCACCTCCGCCACGAGCTGACGATCCTCGCCTGCGCCTTCGTCGAGGACGATGGCGACGTCGATGCCGCCTACGAGCGCGCGGCGGCGACGATCGCCGAGATGCGCGAGCGCCTGCGCGGCGCGGTGCCGGTCCCCGAGCATCCCTCGGTCGCCGAGGCCCCCGAGTTCAAGTCCAACATGGCGCGCGAGGAGTTCGAAGCCGCCGTCGCCCGGATCGTCGAGTACGTCCACGTCGGCGACGCCTTCCAGGTGGTGCCCTCGCAGCGCTTCTCAGCGCCGGCGCCGGTCGAAGCCTTCTCCGTCTACCGTGGCCTGCGCGCGGTCAACCCCTCGCCCTACATGTACTTCCTCGAGTTTGGTGACTTCCAGCTTGCCGGCGCCTCGCCGGAGCCGCTGGTGAAGGTGATCGGCGACCGGGTCGAGACGCGGCCGATCGCGGGCACCTACCCGCGCGGCGGCAGCGAGGACGAGGACCGCCGCCTCGCCGAGCGCCTCGTCAACGACCCGAAGGAGCGGGCCGAGCACGTGATGCTGGTCGACCTCGGCCGCAACGACCTCGGCCGCGTATGTCAATACGGCAGCGTCGAGGTCGACGAGCTGATGGTGGTGGAGACCTACTCGCACGTCCTCCACATCGTCAGCCAGGTCTCCGGCAGGTTGAAGGAGGGCGTCAGCGCGATGGACGTGCTGCGCTCGGCACTGCCGGCGGGGACCCTCTCCGGCGCGCCCAAGGTGCGGGCGATGCAGATCATCGACGAGCTGGAGCCGATCAAGCGCTGTGGCTACGGCGGCGCCGTCGGCTACCTCTCCTGGGACGGCGACCTCGACACCGCGATCCATATCCGCACGGTCGTGATCAAGGACGGCCAGCTGCACGTGCAGGCCGGGGGCGGCACCGTCGCCGACGCCAAGCCGGCCTACGAGTACAACGAGTCGGTCAACAAGGCGAGGGCGGTCTTCCGCGCCGTGGAGGTCGCCTGCGAACAGCCGGACTGGGCTTAGGTGGAGTGGTTATGAACGTACTGGTGATCGACAACTACGACTCCTTCACCTACAACCTCGTCCAGTACCTGGGCGAGCTCGGCGCCGAGGTGGAAGTGGTCCGCAACGACAAGGCCGAGGTGGAGGAGCTGCTGCAGCGCAATCCTGACCGGCTGGTCGTCTCGCCCGGCCCCTGCACGCCGGCCGAGGCGGGGATCTCCGGCGAGGCGATCAAGGCCTTCGGCGAAGCGGGCACCCCGGTGCTCGGCGTCTGCCTCGGCCACCAGGCGATGGTCGACGTCTTCGGCGGCCGCGTCGTCCAGGGCGAGCCGATCCACGGAAAGGAGGGGGAAGTCGAACACGACGGCAAGTCGGTCTACGCCGGCCTGCCGAGCCCGATGGTCGCCGGTCGCTACCACTCGCTCGTCGCCGACCCCGACCTGCCGCAGGAGCTCGAACTGACCGCCCACCTCGGCGAGGTGGTGATGGGGGCGCGGCACCGGGAGCTGCCGATCGAGGGTGTCCAGTTCCACCCCGAGTCGGTTCTGACCCCGCAGGGCAAACACCTGCTGGCCAACTTCCTCGGGGAGGGGAGCTGATGCCCAACGACGTAGTCAGCCGCGCGATCGACGCCGTCTGCGCCGGCGATCACCTCACCGCGGACCATGCCTCGGCGGTGCTGGCCGAGATCATGGAGGGGCGGGCCGACCCGGTCCAGACCGGCGCCTTCCTGATCGCCCTGCGGGCGAAGGGGGAGACGGTGCCGGAGCTGGTCGGCCTGGCGCGGACGATGCGCGGCCTGGCGGCGCCGGTCCCGACCAAGCGCGACGACCTGGTCGACACCTGCGGCACCGGCGGCGGCCCCTCCACCTTCAACGTCTCCACCACCGCGGCCCTGGTCGCCGCCGGTGCCGGCTGCGCGATCGCCAAGCACGGCAACCGCTCCAACACCAGCAAGTGCGGTTCCGCCGACCTGCTCGAGGCGCTCGGCGTCAACGTCGAGCTCGAACCCGGGCAGGTCGGCCGTTGCATCGACGAGGTCGGCTTCGGCTTCATGTTCGCGCCGCGCCACCACGCGGCGATGAAACACGTCATTCCCGCCCGCAAAGCGCTCGGGGTGCGGACGATCTTCAACTTCCTTGGGCCGTTGACCAACCCCGCCGGGGCCGACCGCCAGCTGCTCGGCGTCGCCGACCGCCACTACCAGGAGACGATCGCCGAGGCGCTCCTCGGCCTCGGCAGCGTCAGCGCCCTGGTCGTCTCCGCCGAGGACGGCCTCGACGAGCTCTCGCTGGCGGCGCGGACGCGGGTGATCGAGGTCGCCGACGGCCGCACCGCCGAGTGGTTCGCCGAGCCGGGCCAGTTCTGCCTCGCGCCGGCCGAGCTCGAGAGCGTGGCGGGAGGGACCCCGGAGGAGAACGCCGCCGTCAGCCGTCGGGTCCTGAGCGGGGAGCCCGGGCCGCACCGCGACCTCGTCGTCCTCAACGCGGCGGCGGCGATCTACGTCGGCGGTCTCGCCCCGGATCTCGAACAAGGAGCGGCGAAGGCCGAGGAGTCGATCGATTCCGGCGCGGCAGCCGACGTGCTGGAGCGGCTGATCGCGGCAACGGTCGCCTCGGCCGTTTAGGCTTTCTCGGGCCAGTGGGAATGATGGAGCAGCTGATCGCCGGGGCTCGGGAGGGCGTGGAGGCGCGTCGTCGCGACCTGCCCCAAACCGAGCTTGAATCGCGCCTCGCCGACCGGGGCGAGAAACGGCCCTTCAACGAGGCGCTGGTGCGCCCGGGGCTCTCGGTGATCGCCGAGTTCAAGCGCCGCTCGCCGAGCGCGGGGCAGATCGCCGCCGAGGGGATCGAGATCGCCGCTCAGGTGGGCGCTTATGAGCGCGGTGGCGCCGCAGCGCTCTCCGTGCTGACTGACGAACCGCACTTCGGCGGCTCGCTGGCCGATCTGCGCGCCGCCCGCGCCGCCTGCAGCCTGCCGATCATCCGCAAGGACTTCGTCGTCGATCCCTACCAGCTCTACGAGGCCGCCGTCAACGGAGCCGACGCGGTGCTGCTGATCGTGGCGGCGCTCAGCGACGAGGATCTCTGCGACCTCTACAAGGAGGCGCGCGCGATCGATCTCGACTGCCTGGTCGAGGTCCATAACGGCGAGGAGCTGGAGCGGGCGCTGGAGGCGGGCGCCGAGGTGATCGGGATCAACAACCGCAACCTCGACGACGGCAGCGTCGACGTCGCCAACACCTACGAGCTGATGCCCGACGTCCCCGCCGGCAAGACCGTGGTCGCCGAGAGCGGGATCTCCGCCCGCGAGGAGCTGGAGGAGCTCGACCGGGTCGGCGTCGACGCGGTGCTGATCGGCACCACCCTGATGGCCGCCGCCGATCCGGAGGCCAAGGTGCGCGAGCTCACCGGCACCGACGAAGCCACCCGTGAACACCTCGTCTAAGGCACCGAGGCGGCGGGCTCGCTAATTTAGAAAAAATTTGAAGACCGTTTAGGAACACGAGACGGCCTTCCGCAACCCTGTTTGCATGTCCACGCTCAAAAACAAATTTCGCAGCCCGTTCGGCTCGGCGCTCCTCGGAGGCCTGGTCGTCGCCGTGCTCGGCTGGATCGCGATCGCCGCAGGCGCGATCCAATCCGAAGGCGGCTCGACGACCACGGTTGCAGCTCCGATGACGGCGCCGATCGACGCCAAGCCGGCCAAGGGCGAAACCAACGTCGTCAACCAGATCTACAAGAACGATGGTGGTGGCGTCGCCTTCATCGAATCCCAGCTCGAACCGCAGGAAAGCGAAACCTTCAACCCCTTCAGCCCGTTCGGCGAACCGGAATCCAAACCGCAATCCGGCGGCACCGCCACCGGCTCCGGCTTCGTGATCGACGGCGAAGGCCACATCCTCACCAACAACCACGTGATCGAAGGCGCCGAAAAGGTCACGGTCAAACTCGGCGAATCCGAAAAGACCTACCGCGCGCAGGTCGTCGGCGCCGATCCGGGCACCGACATCGCCCTGCTCAAGGTCAACGCGCCGGCGAGCGAACTGCACCCGCTGACGCTGGGGAACTCCTCCGAAGTGGAAGTCGGCGACCCGGTGGTCGCGATCGGCAATCCGTTCGGGCTCGACCGCACCGTCACCAGCGGCATCGTCTCGGCCTTGCAGCGCCAGATCCAGGCGCCCAACGGCTTCTCGATCAACCACGTGATCCAGACCGACGCCGCGATCAACCCCGGTAACTCCGGCGGGCCGCTGATCAACAGCGCCGGCGAGGTGATCGGGATCAACTCGCAGATCGCCACCGGTGGCAACGGCGACGGCAACGTCGGCATCGGCTTCGCGATCCCGATCGACACCGTCCGCGCCGAGATCAAGCAGCTCGAAACCAACGGCGAAGTCGAACACGCCTTCCTCGGCATCGAAGGTGGGTCGGTGACGCCGGAACTGGCGAAGGCTCTGAACCTGCCGGTCGAAGAAGGGGTGCTGGTGCAGTCCGTCGTCAAGGGCGGCCCCGCCGACAAGGCCGGGATCGAAGGCGGCCACACCTCGGCCACGATCAACGGCGCCGAAGTCAAACTCGGCGGCGACATCATCACCGAAATCGACGGCCACAAGATCGCCAACATGGAACAGCTCGTCGAAAAGATCCAGGAGAAGAAGCCGGGCGACAAGATGGAACTGACCATCTTCAGCAGCGGTCAGGAAAAGACGGTCAGCGTCACGCTCGGGACGCAGCCCAAGAAAGCCGGCGAATAGTTCGCCTTGCCGATGGAGACGGGTCGGGCCCTTAGGTCCGGCCCGTCTTCCCGTACGCTGCTGTTGTGCGGGTTAAGTTCTGCGGGATCACGAATATGGACGATGCGGCTGAGGCGGCTCGCCTCGGCGCGTGGGCTGTCGGCCTGATCCATTTCCACGGGAGTCCCAGGGATGTGGACCCGGCTGTTGCGGCGGAGATCGCGGCTGCGTTCAGGCGCAAGTGCGAGGTCGTCGGCGTGTTCGTCAATCCGACGCTCGACGAGGTGGATCGAGCGGTGGAGGACGAGGGGTTGACGATGGTGCAGCTGAACGGGGCCGAGGGGGCTTCGTTCTGCGCCGAGGTGGCGCGGCGGACGGGGGTGAAGGTGGCGAAGGCGATCCACGTCGCCAGCGCCGCCGACATCCACGCCGCGGAGGCCTTCCGGACCGACTTCCACCTCTTCGACTGCCGCGGCAAGGGCATGTGGGGTGGGACCGGCGAGAGCTTCGACTGGGAGCTGTTGCGCGACCATCGCTCCGAGGTGCCGGCGATCCTCGCCGGGGGGCTGCGCCCGGACAACGTCGCCGCCGCGATCGCGATCGCTCACCCCTACGCGGTCGACGTCGCCAGCGGCGTCGAGATCGAGCCGGGGCACAAGGACCACAAGGTGATGGCAGCGTTCTTCGAGGCCGCGAACTCGGTCGGCGCGCGGGCGGCATGAGCACGATCGAGCAGCGCTTCGGGCGCTACGGGGGCCGCTACGTGCCGGAGACCCTGATTCCGGCCCTGGACGAGCTGACCGCGGCCTGGACCGAGGCGCGGGAGGACGAGGAGTTCATGGCGCGTCTGCGGCAGCTGCGTCGCGACTTCATCGGCCGCCCGACGCCCCTTTACCTGGCCGAGCGCCTCTCTGAGCGGGTCGGCTCGCGGGTGTACCTGAAGCGCGAGGACCTCGCCCACACCGGCTCGCACAAGATCAACAACGCGATCGGCCAGGCGCTGCTGGCGGCGCGGATGGGCAAGCTGCGGGTGATCGCCGAGACCGGCGCCGGCCAGCACGGGGTGGCGACGGCGACCGCCTGCGCCCTGCTCGGCCTCGAATGCGTCGTCTACATGGGCACCGAGGACATCCGCCGCCAGGCGCCCAACGTCGAGCGCATGCGCCTGCTGGGGGCAGAGGTGGCTCCCGTCGAGGCCGGCGCCCGGACGCTGAAGGAGGCGGTCAGCGCCGCGATCCGCGACTGGGTCGCCAATGTCGCCACCACCCACTACGTGATCGGCTCCGCCGTCGGGCCCGCCCCCTACCCGGCGCTGGTCCGCGACCTGCAGCGGGTGATCGGCGAAGAGGCGCGCGAGCAGGCGCTGGCGGCCGAGGGCTCGCTGCCCGCGCGGGTGATCGCCTGCGTCGGCGGCGGCTCCAACGCAATCGGCATCTTCACCCCGTTCGTGCCCGACGAGGGGGTGGCGCTGGTCGGCGTCGAGGCGGCGGGCGAAGGTCTCGACAGCGGCCGCCACGGCGCCTCGCTGCAGGGCGGTGCCACCGGCGTCCTCCACGGCTCGCTTTCCTCGATCCTCGCCGACGAGGAGGGCCAGATCCTCGAGGCCCACTCGATCTCGGCCGGCCTCGACTACCCCGGCGTCGGCCCCGAGCACGCCCTGCTGCGCGACAGCGGCAGGGCCATCTACGTCGGCGTCACCGACGAGCAGGCGCTGGCAGCCTTCCAGGAGCTCTCCCGCCTCGAGGGCATCATCCCGGCGCTGGAGTCCTCCCACGCAGTTGCTTGGCTACTAGAGAACCCAGGCGAGAGTGGCTTCGACGTGCTGTGTCTCTCCGGGAGGGGCGACAAGGACATGGCGGAGGCCACCGCTCGCTTGAAACCGCCGGGAGAGGTAATCCCGTGACCACCGCTGATGGGAGCCGGGGGGATACCCGGAGGAGCCTCCCCAATCTTGCGACGGAGGGTATCCCCCCGGCTCCCTCCACCGGTGAGGCTCGGATCAAGGCTGCTTTCGATGTCGCTCAAAGTGAAGGCAGGGCGGCGCTGATGCCCTACATGATGGCCGGCTACCCCGACCGGGAGACGGGTCTGGCTGTTGCTGAGACTTACGCGGACGCCGGTGCCGATCTGATCGAGCTCGGCGTGCCCTTCTCCGATCCCCTGGCGGACGGCCCGACGATTCACGCGGCGGCGACCGCCGCTCTGGAGGCCGGCGCCACCTTCGCGACCGCGCTGGAGGTCTGCCGCCTGGTCTCGGAGCGGCTTCCGGTCGTCCTCATGGCCTACACGAACATGGTCCTCGCTCAGGGCGGCCCGGCCGAGTTCGCGAAGATGATCCGCGCCGCGGGGGCGGCGGGGGCGATCGTGCCGGACCTGCCGCTGGACGAGGCGGGCGAGGTGCGGGAGGCGTTCGCGGCCGAGGGCCTCGCCCTGGTGCCGCTGCTGGCGCCGACCACGCCGGCCGAGCGGCGACGGCGGATCTGCGAGGCCGCCCACGGCTTCGTCTACGTCGTCTCCACCGTCGGCACCACCGGCGAGCGGGCCGAGATCCCATCGGCCCTGACCGAGCTGGTCGAGGCGACCAAAGCCGACGCGCGCACCCCGGTCGCCGTCGGCTTCGGGATCGGCACCCCCGCGCAGGCCGCCCTCGTCGGCCAGGTCGCCGACGGGGTGATCATCGGCTCCCGCCTGGTCCGCGCTGCGGGCGAGGGCGGATCGCCGCAGGGTGCCGCCGACGCCGTCGCCTCCTTCCTCAGCGAGACGCGCATCGCACTCGCCCAATAGCCGTTCCCGCGGGGCGATCCAATAGGATGCCGCCCGTCATGGGAATGGTCGTAACCCTCTTTCTCGCGATTGCGGCGATGGTCACCGTCTACGGCTGGCTCGGCCAGGGCGGCGGCGTCGCCGGCCTGATCTTCTTCGGCGTGATGTTGATCGGCGCGATCGTCAGGATCGTCCAGCCGAAGCCCGAGCGCCGTTAGGCGCGGGTCGCAACTACCTCTAGGTATTCCGGTTCGATCACCAGCGCCTTGTCGCCGGCGACGTTTTCTTCTTCCAGCCAGGCGCGCAGGTCAGCCGCAAGTGCCTCCTCGCCCTCAGGCCCGACTTTTTCGAAGGCCATCTGGATCGGCCCGAAGTAGCTGCGAAAGAAGTCGATGTATTGGTCGACCGAGAAGAAGGCCTGGCGCGACGGCCGCCGCTGGAACTCGATTGCCGAGACGCCGTCACCGAACAACTCCCGCACCCGCTCCTCAGTTCCCCACAGCGCCGGCGGCATCGTCCCCGGCGGCGGCCCGCCGGCGTGCTTGACGACGGCGCCGAACAGGCCCTGCAGGCCGCCGTCCGGGCACCAGCTGGCGACGCCGATGCGCCCGCCCGGTTTGGTTACGCGCAGCAACTCAGAGGCGGCCCTCTCCTGGTCGGGAGCGAACATCACCCCGAAGATCGACATCGTCACGTCGAAGCTGGCGTCCTCGAAGGGCAGCGCCTGGGCATCGCCCTCGACGAAGTCGATCTTCAGCCGCTCCGCCGCCGCCCGCTCGCGCGCCCGCTCCAGCAGGGCCGGCACGAAGTCGACCCCGGTCGTGTTCCCCCAGGCCCGCCGCGCCGCCGCGATCGCGGCGTTGCCGCTGCCGGTGGCGACGTCGAGGACCTTCTCGCCGGGCAGAATCTGGAGCGATTCCGCCAGCGTCTCGGCTCCGTAGATGACGATGTTGGCGACCATCGCGAAGTCGCCCTTCGACCAAGTCTGCTGTTGGGTTTTCGTGACCGCTGCGAAATCAGGTGCGTCGTTCATCGTCTTCTCCCTCCTCGGTTTGCGCCGAACCTATCGCGCTCAGTCGCATTCGGCAGCTTTAAGAGCCTGTCTCCTAAGCTGGGGCGATGCGAATCGGCGTGCTCACCGGCGGTGGCGACTGCCCCGGACTGAACGCGGTGATCCGCGCCATTGTCCGTAAAGGGGTGGGCCGCTACGGCCACGACTTCGTTGGCTACCGGGACGGTTGGCGGGGGCCGCTGGAGAACGACAGCCGGCCGCTCGGGATTCCGGAGGTGCGCGGGATCCTTCCCCGCGGCGGCACCATTCTCGGCTCTTCGCGGACCAATCCGTTCGCCGCCGAGGATGGGCCGCGGCGCATCGCCGCCAACCTCGCCACGGCCGGAGTCGATGGGCTGATCGCGATCGGTGGAGAGGACACGCTGGGAGTGGCATCGCGCCTGCACGAGGAGCTCGGCATCCCCGTGGTGGGAGTTCCGAAGACCATCGACAACGATCTCGGCGCCACCGATTACACCTTCGGCTTCGACACCGCGATCAACATCGCGATGGAGGCGATCGATCGCCTCCACACCACCGCCGACAGTCACCACCGCGTGCTGATCGTCGAGGTGATGGGCCGTCACGCGGGCTGGATCGCATTCCACGCGGGGGTCGCCGGCGGTGCCAATGCGATCCTCATCCCGGAGCGTAAGTTCGACGTCGAGCAGGTGTGCGACATCGTCGGCAGTCGCTTCGCCAGTCACTTCGCGCCGATCATCGTCGTCGCCGAGGGGGCGGAGCCGATCGGCGGCATTCCCGAGGCCGAGGACGCCCCCCTCGACGCCTTCGGGCACGTCCGCCTCGGCGGGGTGGGGCACTGGCTCGAGGGCGAGATCGAGCGCCGCACGGGTAAAGAGACGCGAGCGACGGTGCTGGGCCACGTCCAGCGTGGTGGGACCCCGACCGCGTTCGACCGGGTGCTCGCCACCCGCTTCGGGCTGCATGCGATCGACGCCGCGCATGCGGGTCGCTGGGGGACGATGGCGGCGCTGCGGGGCACTGAAATTGACCTAGTGCAGTTGATCGAGGCGACCGCGGAGCTGAAGACCGTCCCGCCCTCACTCTACGAAGAGGCAGAGGTCTTCTTTGGCTAAGAGGACGGCGCCGGCGCTGATCGCGCTGGCACTCATCGCCGCCGGCTGTGGCGAAGGCAGCGTCGCCAAGGGCGCCACCGTCTCGGTCTATGTGGCGAAGCCGCTGTGTTCCGCGGCGGATGGCGAGTTGGCGAAGGAAGGCAAGCGGGTGGGGGACGTTTTGGTGCGGATCGTCTGCCTGCCGCCGGTGCAGCGCCGCAAGCGCGCCGACCTCGCCACCGCCGGTGCCAACGCCCGCCGCGCCACCCAGGACTCGACCGCAGTCGCCTTCCTCGAAGCCACCGGCCCTGCCGCCAAGTTCACCGAGTCGATCGTCGAAGCCGCCGGCATCGCCTGGGTTGAAACCAGCGACGGCGCCACCGCCATGCACCGCGTCCTTCGCGCCCTCAGTGAACGAGGCTCTACTTCCCCCCGTGCCGCGGTCTTAGACCAGGTCTCTTAGCGCTTCGTCCAGCTGCGGGTGCTTGAAGCCGTAGCCCAGTTCTTGAGTGCGCTTAGGCATCGCTCGCTGCCCGCCCCGCAGCACGTGGCCGAACTCGGACCCGAATTTGAGGTCGAGGACGAAGCCGGGCACCGGCATCACCGCCGGCCGGTTGACCGCCCGTCCCAGCGCCTTCGAGAACTCCTTGTTGGTGACCGGGTTCGGCGCGGTTGCGTTGATGGTTCCGCTCACCTGCTCGTTGTCGAGGGCCCAGAGCAGGATGCCCACCTCGTCTTCGATGTGGATCCAGGGGAAATACTGCTCGCCGCCGGCGAGCGGCCCGCCGACGCCCAGCTTGAACGGCGTGAGCAGCTCCTTGAGCACACCTCCCTTGGAGGTCAGAACCTGGCCGGTGCGGACGACGACCAGCCGCACGCCCGTGCCGTCGAGCTCGCGCGCCGCCCCCTCCCAGGCCTGCGTTACCTCGGAGTCGAAACCTTCGCCCGGACCGTCGTTCTCGTCGACCGCGGTCTCGCCCCGATCGCCGTAGTAGCCGACCGCCGACTGGCTGACCAGCACCCGCGGCCGCTGCTCCAGCGCCTCGATCGCCTGCACCAGGTTGTGGGTGCCCTGGCGGCGGGTCTCCATGATCTTCCGCTTCGCCTCGTCGCTCCAGCGCTGGTCGATCCGCTCGCCGAGCAGGTTGACCACTCCCTCGACCCCCTCGAAGGCGGCCGGGTCGGGTCGTTCCAGCGTCGGCTCCCACTTGTGCCAGGTGACGCGGGGGTTGGCGCGCCGGGCCCGTGCCGGGTCGCGGCTGAGGCCGGCGACGTCGTCGCCGCGGGCGAACAGCGCGTCACACAGAGCCGAGCCGATCAGGCCGCTGGCTCCGGTGACGAGGACCCGCACCGTTAGTGCTCCTAGCTTCCGTCCACCGTGGCGAAGGTCCCGGTCTCTGCGTTGAGCCGGGCAATGCCGTCTCGTTTGGCCTCCTCGACCACCGCTTCGGCCACCTTCGGCGCCACCTCCCGGTTGAAGACGCTGGGGATGATGTAGTCCTCGGCCAGGTCGGCCTCGGAGACCGCCATCGCGATCCCTTTGGCGGCGGCGAGCTTCATCTCCTCGGTGATGCTGGGGGCGCCGGCGTCGAGGGCGCCGCGGAAGACGCCGGGAAAGGCGAGCACGTTGTTGATCTGGTTCGGGTAGTCGGAGCGACCGGTGGCCATGATCCGCACGTAGGGGGCGGCGTCCTCGGGCATCACCTCGGGCGTCGGGTTGGCCATCGCGAAGACGATCGCGTCGTCGTTCATCTTCGCCAGCGACTCGGCCTGGATGATCCCCGGGCCGGAGAGGCCGATGAAGAGGTCCATGCCCTCGATCGCCTCATCGGGCGTGCCGGAAACGCGGTCGGGGTTGAAGGTCTCGGCGAACCAGCGCTTGGTCGCGTTCATCTCGCCCGATTGGTAGTCCTCGCGCTCGGTCGAGAGGGCGCCTTTGCGGTCGCAACCGATGATGTGGCTGACACCGGCTTCCTGCATCATCTTCGTCACCGCTACCCCCGCGGCGCCGAGGCCAACCACCAGCACCCGCAGCTGCTCGATCGGCTTGCCGGTGATCTTCAGCGCGTTGAACAGCGCCGCCATCGTCACGATCGCGGTGCCGTGCTGGTCGTCGTGGAAGACGGGGATGTCGATGCTCTCCTTCAGCCGTTCCTCGATTTCGAAGCAGCGCGGGGCGGAGATGTCCTCGAGGTTGACGCCGCCGAAGGTCGGCGCCATCAGCTCGACTGCGCGGACGATCTCGTCGGCGTCCTGGGTGTCGAGGCAGATCGGGAAGGCGTCGACCCCGGCGAACTCTTTGAAGAGCATGCACTTGCCCTCCATCACCGGCATCGCCGCCTCGGGGCCGATGTTGCCGAGGCCGAGCACGGCGCTGCCGTCGGAGACGACCGCGACCGTGTTCTTCTTGATCGTGTACTCGAAGGCCTTGCCGCGTTCGGCGTGGATGTCCATGCAGACGCGGGCGACGCCCGGCGTGTAGGCCATCGAGAGGTCGTCGCGCGTCTTCAGCGGGTACTTGTTGCGCTGCTCGATCTTGCCGCCGCGGTGCATCTGCATCGTACGGTCGACGTAGTCGAGTACGCGGGCGCCGCGGGTGGAGCCGATCGCCCGCAGGATCTTCTCCCAGTGGTCGCGGTCGGCGGCGTCGATCGTGAACTCGCGCACCCGTTTGCCCTCAGGCCCGGCGCCGGGGACGAGGTCGACGCCCTGCAGCTGGCCGCCGGCCTCGGCGATCGCAGCGGTGAGCCGCCCGAGCGGCTCCTGCCGCGCGTCGAGCTCAACCCGGATCGTGACGCTGTACTGGGCGCTGACAGCCATGGATGGCTATCGAATCAGATCAGGGCGCTCGGCCCGTGCCTGGCTGGCGTTCGGCAAAGAATCGATGCAAGCAAAGAGCCCGGGCGCATCGCGCCCGGGCTCTGGCCAGGAGGACTGGTGGTCGCTTCTCTAGTGCCTGGCGAAGGGGTCGATGTAGAGGTCGTCGACCTGCCAGTTGCCGCCGCTCCCCACCGGCGTGATCCGGATCTGGACCGAGCTGGGGATCAGGGTGCCGACGATCGTGGAGAGGGTGAGGACCGTCGACATCTGCTGAGATGGCGCCCAGCTCGGACCCGCATAGACGGTGCTGATGGTCTTGGTATGGATCAGGCCGAGCAGCGGGTAGATCGCTTCGACCCGCAGGCCGGAGCTGGTGTCGCCGGTGTTGCGGGCGAGGAGACGGAAGGTCGGCGTGTCGAGCGCCATGCAGATCGGCGAGCTGACAGCGGAGCTCCCGGACGGCAGCGAGAGCGAGTGGCTGTCGCCGGCGCCGTTGAGGTAGAAGGACTCGTTCCCTTCGACGGTCTTGGCGCCGCCGGAGAGGGCCCAGCCGGTTCCACCGGCCTCGAAACCGCCGTTGGGGGCGAGCACGTAGGAGTTCGAATCGCCCCACGGCTGGAAGACCTGTTCGGCTCCCGTGTAGGAGCAGGCCTGCGCGGTCGCGGCCGAGAAAGCCACGGCCGCGAGGGCGACCACCATGGCGACGAAAAGCTTCTGGATTGACTTCATGCGGGTAAACCTCCTGGTCGCAGGCGAAAAAGCCTGGTCTTGACAACCAAGCTGGCGGCTGAGCCATCTCGCTTCTGCGAGACCTCTTGCTTTGCGTCCCTGCCTCGCGACAGGTTTGCCCTTATTCAGCTCACTTCTGGCACTTATGTGGGCTAAGCATCGGTGCCTGAGGCGGGGACTTAACCCCTCTGGACAGCATGTCTACATATTTTTGTGTAATTGAGGCGGGCGAATATTTGGAAACCCGCTTATTTCCCTGCGGAGAACGGCCGATATATGGGGCAGTCTTTCTCCGGGGGGACTCTCAAGCCGATGAATACGATCTCGCCTGCCACCGATCCAGAGCAGCTCTTCGTGCGTGGCCGCACCCGTGCCTTGGCGCGCGCACGCGGGCGTGAGCGCGCGGTGGAGCAGTTCACCGGCGCCTCCTTCCTTCTCGTTGCCCTGGGAATGGCGCTGTTTCTCGACTCCCCGCACAGCGTCGAACTTCCATCCCTGGCTGTTCTGGCCTTTGCCTACGTGGTCGCCTGCCGCGCCAAGTTCGACATCGCCGACGGCTACACCGTGCCCACCGAGCTGGTGCTGGTGCCGATGCTGTTCCTGTTGCCGACGCCGGTCGTGCCGCTGGTCGTCAGCCTCAGCTGGCTGCTCGGACGCCTGATCGACTTCGCCACCGGCCGCACCAGCGTCCACCGGGCCTTCCACGTCTTCGGCGACTGCTGGCACGCGGTAGGGCCGGCGCTGGTGATCGTCGTTGCCGGCGCGCAGACGTTCTCGTGGGGCTCGTGGCCGGTCTACCTCGGTGCCTTGGCGGCGCAGTTCGTCTTCGATTTTGCTGCCGCAGCCGGTCGCGCCTGGTTGATCGACGCCACCTCGCCCCCAGTTGTCCTGCGGATGATCACGCCGGTCTACGGGCTTGACGCGGCACTGGCTCCGGTAGGCCTGCTGGCGGCGGCCGCGGCAATCGAGATCAGCCCCGCTGTCTGCCTGCTGGTGATCCCGTTGGCAGGTGTGCTGGCCATCCTCTCGCGCGAGCGGCAGACCCGTATCGACCAGGCGATCGCCCTCAGTGAGGCCTACCAGGGGACGGCGCTGCTCCTCGGCGACGTGGTCGAGGCAGACGACGCCTACACCGGCAGCCACAGCCGCGGCGTGGTCGAGCTCTCGCTTGCGGTCAGCGACCGTCTTGGTCTCGGCTTCGAGCAGCGCCGCAACGTCGAGTTCGCCGCCCTCCTCCACGACGTCGGCAAGATCTCCGTCCCCAACGAGATCATCAACAAAGCGGGGCCGCTCGACGAGGCGGAGTGGGAGATCATGCACCAGCACACGATCGAGGGCGAGCGGATGCTGAAGCGGATCGGGGGCGTCCTGGCCGAGGTCGGCCGCATCGTCCGCGCCTCGCACGAGGACTTCGACGGCTCCGGCTACCCCGACGGGCTCGCCGGCGAGGAGATCCCGATCGAGGCCCGGATCGTCACGACCTGCGACGCCTTCAGCGCGATGACGACCACCCGCTCCTACCGCAAGGCGATGAGCACCGAGGTCGCGCTCGCCGAGCTCCAGGCCTGCGCGGGGACGCAGTTCGACCCGCGCGTGGTCGTCGAGCTGGTCGACTTGGTCGAATCAGGCCGCGTCTAGCGACGAAAAACGGCGGGGTGGGGGGAGAGTTCGGCGCGCTGGCGACTTGCTCTCGCTATGCGAGAGGAAAGCGCCCACGTAGATCGGCGAGTCGCGCAGATCGCTGTTCGGCAGCATGGCATCGTCACCGTGGCGCAGCTCCATGAGGTCGGTCTCGACAAGAGCGCGGTTTCGCGACGCGTTACTTCGGGTCGGTTGCACCGTGTCCACCGCGGCGTCTATGCCGTTGGACATCCGCCAGTCAACCTCCACGGTTGGTGGATGGCTGCGGTATTGGCAGGTGGGGAGGGAGCGGTTCTGAGCCACGCGTCCGCGGCGGTCCTATGGGGTCTACTGCGACCGATGAGCGGCCCGATTGACATTTCGGTGCCGCACCACAGCGGACGCGCGAGGAAGCACGGCGTCCGAATCCATCGCTGCCCCTCACTGCTCGAAAGCGAAGGGGCGACTTGCTCTCGGTATGCAAGAGGAAAACGCCCCTCCTCTCTCGTCACCGTCCGCCATCGCATCCCCGTGACGACTGTGCAGCGGACGATCGACGACTTGCGCGGTGCGGTGCCGCCGCGGTTGGCGCGGCGGGCGCGGCGACAGGCGGAGCTGATGGGGTTGCGGTTGGAAGGGGTGGAGGGGCGGAAGACGCGGAGTGGGCTCGAGGACGAGTTCTTGAGACTTTGCCGTCGCTATCGACTGTCCCCACCCGAGACGAACGCAAAGGTGGGGAGGTGGGAAGTTGACTTCTTGTGGCGGGAGGAGCGGGTGGTGGTGGAGACGGACAGCTTCGCCTACCACCGTGGGTCGGTCGCTTTTGAGGACGACCACGCGCGGGATCTCGATCTGCGCAGTGCGGGTTACACGGTGCTCCGCTTCACGGAAGGGCAGCTAGAACAAGAGCCCTGGCGCGTCGTAAACGACGTCGCCAGGGCTCTTGGCCGAGAGGAGGTTGTTCGCGGCGCTATCGGTTAGTAGCGGGCGAAGGGGTCGACGTAGACGTCGTCGACTTCCCAGTCGCCGCCGACTGCGGTGATGCGGACTCGGACCGAGCCATCGCCGCCGAGCGTCGCCAGGCCGAAGTTCTGCGCGAGGGGATGGGTGGGATCCCAGGCTTCGTCCTTGTCGCCGGCAACGACGCGGCTTTGGGCCGCTTCGAGACCTTCGTAGAGAACTTCGACCTGTAGCTTCGCTCCCGGGACACCGCTGTCCCGAGCCATCGACCGCAGGAAGGGCGTTTCCTTGGACACGCAGATCGAGGGGCTGACGGCGGAGCTCCCCGCGGGCAGCGAGAGCGTCCCGGAGCCGATCGTGGCGCTGCCTTCCAGCGTCCATCCGGCGCCGTCCGAGGTGAAGTCACCACCGGGAACGAGGACGTAGGGGCGAAGATCGCCATACGACGAAAAGACGGTTTCTCCCGCTGGATAAGAGCAAGCTTGTGCCGAGGCCGCGAAGAAAGCGCTGATGAGGAGAGCGCTCACCGCGACTTTGAGCGTCGTAGTTATGGGCTTCACTGCAAACCTCCCCTAGCACGAAAGCCGGTTTACAACTGGGGTCCCACCCCCATTGCCGGCTGACGAATGTGCAAGGCTGATCGGGAAACACATTGCAGTTCTTAAGTAAGTTGGACGTGTCGTCTACTTAATTTTCACTCGCCCCTGAGTGACCAAACGCGCCGAAGCCACCCCCGGCTCGAGATCCGAGCAGCTGTACGCACGCGGGAGGACCCGCGCTCAGACCCGTGCCGAAGGACGCGAGCGCCGGGTCGAGTACGGCATGGCGATTGGCTTTCTCGCCGTCGCCTTGGGAATGGCGCTGTTTCTCAACTCCCCCCGCGGTCTCGACGGGACGACGCTGGTGCTGCTGGTCGTCGCTTATGTCGTCGCCTGCCGCGCCCGTTTTGACATCGCCGACGGCTACACCGTGCCCACCGAGCTGGTGCTGGTGCCGATGCTGTTCCTGCTGCCGACGCCGGCCGTGCCGCTGGTCGTCAGCCTCAGCTGGGCCCTCGGCCGCCTCACCGACCACTTCGCCGGCGTCATCACCATCCGCCGCGCCTTCCACGTCTTCGCCGACTGCTGGCATGCGATCGGCCCCGCGCTCGTCATCGTCATCGCCGGCGCCCAGAGCTTCTCCTGGGGCAACTGGCCGGTCTACCTCCTCGCTCTCCTCGCCCAGTTCGCCTTCGACTTCGCCGCCGCGGCCGGCCGCGCCTGGCTGATCGACGGCACCCCGCCGTTGGTGGTGGGGCGGATCATCGCCCCCGTCTACGCGCTCGACGCGGCGCTGGCGCCGATCGGCCTCGTCGTCGCGATCGCCGCGCTCGAGATCGGTCCGGGAATGTGCCTCACCGTGATCCCCCTGGCCGCCGTGCTCGCCGTCCTCTCGCGCGAGCGCCAGGCGCGCGTCGACCAGGCCCTGGCCCTCAGCGCCGCCTACCAGGGCACGGCGATGCTCCTCGGCGACATGGTCGAGGCGGACGACGCCTACACCGGCAGCCACAGCCGCGCTGTGGTCGAGCTCGCGCTCGCGGTCAGCGACAGCCTCGGGTTGCGCCGCGCCCAGCGCCGCAACGTCGAGTTCGCCGCGCTCCTCCACGACATCGGCAAGATCGTGGTGCCGAAGGAGATCATCAACAAGCCCGGCAAGCTGACCGAGGACGAGTGGGCAATCGTGCGGCAACACACGATCGAGGGCGAGCGGATGCTGAAGCAGGTCGGTGGAGTGCTGGCCGAGGTCGGCCGCATCGTCCGCTCCTCGCACGAGCACTTCGACGGCCACGGCTACCCCGACGGCCTCGCCGGCGAGGCGATTCCGATCGAGGCCAGGATCGTCTCCTGCTGCGACGCCTTCAGCGCGATGACCACCACCCGCGCCTACCGCCAGGCGATGAGCGCCGAGGCGGCGCTGGCGGAGCTGCGTACCTGCGCCGGTACCCAGTTCGACCCGGAGGTCGTGGGCGTCCTCACCGACTTGATCGAATCCGGCCAGGTCTGACCCCGGCAGGTGCGGAAATCGGTGCCGCGATCCGGGCGAGCGCCTCGTAGAGTGGTCGCCCGATGACCGCCGACGCTCCGCAGCTCTTCCTGATCGACGGCAACAGCCTCGCCTACCGCGCCTTCTTCGCCCTGCCAGAGTCGATCGGCACCAGCGACGGGCGCCCGACCAACGCGATCTACGGCCTTGCCTCGATGCTGGTGAAAATCATCGACGAGCACCATCCGCAGGGCGTGGTGGTCGCCTGGGACGCCGGCTGGAGCGGGCGCGAGCAGACCTACGACCTCTACAAGGCGCAGCGCAAACCGCGCCCCGACCTGCTGCGCGAGCAGTGGCCGCACCTGATGCCGCTGGTCGAGGCCTTCGGCTACACCAACGTCAGGATCGACGGCTACGAGGCCGACGACGTGATCGCCTCGCTGACCAAGCAGGCGCGTGAGCAGGGGATCGAGGTGATGGTCGTGACCGGAGATCGCGACGCCTACCAGCTGGTCGGCGAGGGGGTGCGGGTGATGAGCACCTCGCGGGGGATCACCGAGACCAAGATCTACGACCGCGAGGCGGTGATCGAGCGCTACGGGGTGCCGCCGGAGCTGATCTGCGACCTGATGGGGCTGCGCGGCGACACCTCCGACAACATCCCCGGCGTCCCCGGGATCGGCGAGAAAACGGCGACTCAGCTGTTGCAGCAGTTCGGCTCGCTGGACGCGGTGCTGGAAAACGTCGACCAGATCTCCGGCGCCAAACGCAAGCAGAACCTGACCGAGCACGCTGACGACGCGCGGCTCTCGAAGCAACTGGCGACGCTGCACTACGACATCGATACCGGCGTCGACCTGGAAGAGGCGATGGCGAAGGAACCCGATCGCGGCGTGTTGCGGGAGTTCATGCGCGAGTTCGAGCTGCGGGCGGTGATGGAGCGGCTGGAAGAAGCGCTGCCCGAGGGCGAGGCGGTACCCGGGCGGCGGGTCGAGACCGAGTTCGACGTGTCCGCGGTGGCGGGCAAGCCCGGGGACCTGGGGGAGGGGCCGGTGGCGCTTGCGATCGCCGGCGATCGCTGGGCTGCGGCCGAAGCCGACCGGGTTCTCGCCGGGGTCTCGTCGCACGACGAGCTGGCGGCGGGGCTCGACGGCAAGCCCTTCGCCGCCCACGACGCCAAGTCTCTCGGCGGCGGCCCCCACGGACTACTTGCCGCTGCCGCGCGCGCCGGCATCGAACCCAACCTCGACCACGACACGATGGTCGCCGCCTACCTGCTGGAACCGCAGCGGCGCACCTACGACCTCGTCGAGCTCGCCGCCGACGCCGGCATCGGTCTTGCTGAGGGCGCCGGGCCGAAGGCCGAGTTGGAGGACGACGGGCAGCTGGCGCTGGGGGAAGAGCTGGAGCCGGGTCTCGAGCCGGCCGAGGAAGCGCGGCTGGTGGCGGCGCTGGCTGCGGTGCAGGGGCCGCGGATCGAGGAGCTGGGGCTGGAGCGACTGCTGCGCGAGGTCGAGCTGCCGCTGGTCAGCGTGCTGGCGGCGATGGAGCGGGAGGGCTTGAAGCTCGACGCCGAGCGGCTGGCCGAGGTCGGCGCCGGCTTCGGCGAGCGGATCGAGAAGCTGGAGAGCGAGATCTTCGAGCTGGCGGAGGAGGAGTTCACGATCGGCTCGCCCCAGCAGGTCGGCCGCATCCTCTTCGAGAAGCTCGGGCTGACCAAAAAGAGGCGCGGTAAGACCGGCTTCTCGACCGACGCCCGCGTCCTCGCGCAGATCCGCGACGAGCACCCGATCGTCGAGAAAATCGAGCAGTGGCGCGAGCTGACGAAGCTGAAGAACACCTACCTCGACTCGCTGCCGGAGCTGATCGACCCCGGAACCGGCCGCGTCCACACCACCTTCAACCAGACCGCGACCACCACCGGCCGCCTCTCCAGCACCAACCCGAACCTGCAGAACATCCCGATCCGGACCGAGATCGGGCGCCCCGTGCGCGCCTGCTTCGTCGCCGAGGAGGGCGCCCAGCTGCTCTCCGCCGACTACAGCCAGGTCGAGCTGCGGGTCCTGGCCCACGTCGCTGACGAGGCGGTGCTGAAAGAGGTCTTCCACAAAGGCGAAGACGTCCACGCCGCCACCGCCGCCGAGGTCTTCGAAATCGAGCGCGACGAAGTCGACGTCGGCCAGCGATCGAAGGCGAAGATGGTCAACTTCGGGATCGTCTACGGGCTCACCGGCTTCGGCCTCTCCGACCGGCTCAACATCCCCCGCAAGGAGGGCGAGGAATTCGTCTCCCGCTACCTCGAGCGCTTCCCGGCCGTGCGGGCCTTCCGCGAGCGGGTGATCGAGGAAGCGCAGGAGGACGGCTACGTGACGACGCTGATGGGGCGCCGCCGGGCGATCCCGGAGCTGCGCTCGGGCAACCCGAACACGCGCCGCCTCGGCGAGCGGCTGGCGGTCAACACCGTGATCCAGGGCACCGCCGCCGACATCATCAAGGTGGCGATGGTGCGCTGCCACCGGGCGCTGCGGGAGGCTGGTGGCGAGACCCGCCTCGTCCTGCAGATCCACGACGAGCTTCTCTTCGAGGGGCCGCCGGAGGAGATGAAAGCGGCGGCCGAGCTGGTGGAGCGCGAGATGTGCGCCGCCTACCCGCTCGATCCGCCGCTCGAGGTCGACGTCGGCATCGGGCCGGACTGGCTCGACGCCAAGTAGCGCAGGCTGCAGGCCCCCAGCGGGGGCCTGCGTTTTGGGCCCGCGCCCTCCCTGGCTACTTAGTCGTCTGCTTCTTTGCCGGAGAGCTCGACCTTCTCGAAGACGGCTTTGCCGTTCTCGAGCTTCAGCTCGGCCTCCTGGACGACCGCGCCGGGGGTGAGGTCGGCGGTGGTGCAGTTGCCGTTGCCCTGGCCGCCGTTGTCATCGCCTGACTCTTCTTCGCCGCCGTTGTCGTCGCCGGGCTCTTCCTCACCCTGACCGCCGTCGTCATCGCCGGCTTGTTCTTCACCGCCGTTGTCGTCGCCCGGCTCGCCCTGGCCGTCACCGCTCTGTTCGTCGCCGGACATGCCGTCACTGCTGACGGAGGCACCGCCGCTGCCCTCGCACTTGATCTCGGTTTCTTCGGTGACGAAGCCGGAGATGCTTTCGTTGCCGAAGAGGTTGATCGTCAGCTTGCCGGTTGCTTCGTCGAAGGAGGCGATCGTGCCCGCGTTCTCTTCGCCGTCGGGGATGCCGTCGCCGTTGGTGTCGGCGTTGCGCGGGTTGTCGCCGGCGAGGAACTCGGCCCGGTTGTCGAGGCCGTCGTGGTCCTGGTCCTTCCGCGCCTGGTTCACCTTGAGGGAGAGGTGGTGCTTCACCTCCCAGCGATCCGGGATGTGGTCGTGGTTGCGATCCTTGGCCGCCGCCAGGCTTGGCATGGCCAGGAGCGCGAGCGCACCTAGCGCCAGCGCGAACCAGGTCATGCCGAGGCGGGCTCGCCGTCCTTTGGTGGGGGTCATGCCTTCCTCCTAAGTTCGTGGTTGAACAACTGGTCGGTGCTGAAACCCGACCGCCGAACCAAGATCACGCGGTTATGGACTTCCGTCCGATCCGCTGGAGTCGCTGCCGCTGAGATCGCCGCTGCCGGAGCCGCCGCTGCTTTCGCCGGAGCTTTCGGTGGTCGAGCCGGAACCGCTGCCGCCATCGCTGCTTTCGATGGGTTCGGGAGTGGTGATGGGTTCGGTGATCACGCCACCCCCGCCGCCGCCGGACCCGCTGCCGTCGCTGCCAGAGCTTTGCCCGCCATCTGAACCTGACGAACCGCCGCCTGACGAGCTGCCGCTACCGCCCGAGCCGTCGTCGGAGCCCGATCCCCCCGAGCCGCCGCCCCCGTCCCTGCCGCTGCTGCCGCTCTTGTCATCGCTGCCGCCGGAGTCAGCGCTGGGGCTCTGGCTGCCGGAGCCGCCGGAGCCGCCGTCTGAGTGCTTGGAGCCGCTGCCCGAGCGACCGGAGCCGCTCTCGCCGCCCAATGAGCCGGGCCTGCCGTCACCGCCGCGGCTGGTGTGGTCGCCTGGGCTGCGGTTCTCGCCGCCGCGACCGTGCTTTTCGGCGCCTCCTGGAGGGCCGGTCTGCGTGCCCGAGACGCTGGCGCTTGCACCGCTGCCGCGGTGCTTGCCGTGTGGCAACGGCGCCGCCTCGGCTGCTTCCGGTCCCGTGCTGGTGTGCTTGTGGTGCTCGACCGCGACGCCGGCGCCGACCGCGCCGGCGATCAGGACCGTCGCCATCCCGGCCTTGAGCGCGCCGCCGCCGAGCCCGCCCAGAGCCGCGCCGCCCGCCGAGGAGCCGGCACCCGCGGCGATCGCGCCGCCGGCCCGGCCGGCATCGTCGGCGTGCTCGGCCAGCGCCCTTACGAGCGGCAGCGGCACGACCAGGCCGAGGCCTTCGCGCAGGGTCGTCCGGGCCCGGTGGAGAACTTGGCGCGCAGCGCCGCCGGAGAGCCCGAGCGCCGCCGCGATCTCCTCGTGACTCAGCCCTTCCAGCTCGCGCATCACCAGCGCCGCCCGGTAGTTCTCCGGCAGCGCGCGCAGCCGCTTCATCAGATCGGCGAGCTCCTCGCGCGCCAACACGGCGGCGGCGGCGCTCTGGCCGCCGGGCAGGGTCTCAGGTAGCTCATCGGTCTGCGGCGCCCGGTCGCGCAGGTCGTTCAGCGCCGTGTTGCGGACGATCCGGTAGAGCCAGGGCCGCAGTTCGATCTCCGCCTCGGAGCCGCGCAGGGCGAGCAGCGCCTTCGAGAAGGCGTCCTGGGTGACGTCCTCGGAGCGGCCGCCGACGATCGCCGCGGCGAAGCGATCGAGCGGCCGCCGATAGCGCCGCACGATCTCTTCGAAGGCGGCGTCGTAGCCATCGCGGACGAGATCGACCAGCCGCCGGTCCGGCTGCGCCCGGAGAGCCGGCCCCATGAAGATCCGGGCGGCGAACTGCTCTGCTGGCGGCGGCGTCATGGCTGGTCTGGCTGCATCGACCGGTTCGGCTGACTGAGTTACTGATATGAGAGCGGGGAAGTTCAATCCCGCCTGACGCCTCAACACATGTCCACCGAGAAGATCACGCGAATCGAAGAAGCCCGTGGATAAGGGCGTCGCCGTCATCCTCACCGCCGCCGCGGGCGGGTTGATCGCCGCCCAGGCGCCGATCAACGCCGGCCTCGGCAGGGCGACCGGGAGCATCCCGGCAGCGCTCGTCTCTTTCTCGGTCGGCACCCTGGCGTTGGCCGCGGTCGTCGTCCTCAGCGGCAAGGCCGGCGGCCTCAGCTCGACCTTCGACGTCAGCTGGTACTACCTGCTGGGCGGTTTCCTCGGCGCCCTCTACGTGCTCAACGCGCTGATCGCGGTCAGCGTGATCGGCGCCGGCGGAGTGGCGGCGGCGACCGTCTTCGGCCAGCTGACGGCCTCGGTGGCGATCGACAGGCTAGGCCTGTTCGGCCTCGACCAGGTCCCGCTCTCGCCCGAGCGGGTTATCGGCGTCGTCCTGCTGCTGGCCGGGACGGTGCTGATCGTGCGCTGAGCCGACCCGGTCGGCGAAGCCAGGCGGCGCGATCGCCAGGTAGTGGTTGAAGGACCAGTTGACGAAGCGCTTGTTCCCCATCAGCCGGATCAGCGGGCCAAGGATGCGCGGCGGCACCCGCGGCACCAGTTTCTGCACCCGCAGCATCCAGCGGAACTTCCACTCATGGGTGTCGTGGAAGGAGGCGTAGTTGGCTTCCGCTTCGGCGCGGCTCTGGCGGCCCTCGACGACACCGCGCAGCTCTCGGCCGAGGGCGATCCCGAAGTAGAGCGCGGTCCTGATCCCCTCGGCGCTGAGGGGCAGGCAGTGGCCGGCCGAGTCGCCGGCGAAGAAGACGCCGCCCTCGGTCGCCCGCCGCAGCTTGTGGGGGATCCAGTTGCCCTGGTAGCGGACCCGGTCGCGGCCGAGGTCCTCGGCCAGCAACTCGGTCGTCTCGCGAACGTGGAAGCGGGGGTCGAAGGAGCCGACGCCGACCCGGACCTCGTCGCGGGCGGGGAAGGACCAGCCGTAGCCGGCGGGGACGTAGCGGCGGTCGATCCAGACCTCGAGGTCCTCGGCGGAGCCTCCCGGGTGCACCTCGAGCCCGCGCGAGAGCGGTGCGTCGGGCGGCTGGTAGCCGTCGCCGTTGGCCAGCACCCGGCGCCAGCCGAGGGCGTCGACGACGAGCGGCGCCGAGATGACGCCACGGTCGGTCTCGATCGCGATCCTGCCCTCGCCGGCAGAGTTGACGCGGCCGTTGACCTTGGCGGTCTCGAAGCCGGCGTCGCAGTCGCGCCAGAGCAGCTGGCAGAGGTCGCGGTAGTCGAAGGTCGAGAAGGTCCAGGGAAGGCGATAGCGGGCGCTGCCGTGGGGGGTATGGAGGACGAGGGTGTCGAAGCGCTGGCGCTCGGCCTCCATCACGCCGAGCCGCCGCATCCACTCGGTCGGGATGCCGCAGGCGGAGGTCTGGCGCTCGCCGATCTCGTAGCGATCGATGACCAGGACGTCGGCTCCGGAACCGGCCAGCTCGCGGGCGATCGCGAGGCCGGCGAAGCTCGCGCCGCAGATGAGAACGTCGCGCTCGCCGCTCAGGGGCGTACGTTCGGCGCCGCGTTTGGTGGCTCGGACCGGCATCGCGGCGGATTCTGCCATCATTGCCGCCCGTGTCCGCGACCGAGACCATGACGCCTGCGCCCAGCGCCACCCCCGTCGAGGGTTCAAACGGGCTCCTCCTCCAGATCGACGGCAAGATCGTCCCCAATTACGCGGCGACGATGGTGTCTTTCGAGGAGGGCGACGTCGTCAAAGGCAAGGTCGTCCGGATCGACAAAGACGAGGTTCTCGTCGACATCGGCTACAAGGCCGAGGGGGTCATTCCCTCCAACGAGCTTTCGATCCGCAAGTCGGTCGACCCGCACGAAGAGGTCGAGCTGGGGGAGGAGATCGACGCCCTCGTCCTCACCAAGGAGGACTCCGAGGGCCGCCTGATCCTCTCCAAGAAGCGCGCCCGCTTCGAGAAAGCCTGGCGCCGGATCGAAGTCGCCGCCGATTCGGGCGAACCGGTCGAAGGCAGCGTGATCGAGGTCGTCAAGGGCGGTCTCATTCTCGACCTCGGGGTGCGCGGCTTCCTGCCCGCCTCGCTGGTCGACATCCGCCGCGTCCACAACCTCGACGAGTTCATGAGCCAGACGCTCGAGTGCAAAGTGATCGAGCTCAACCGCAGCCGCAACAACGTGGTTCTCTCCCGCCGCGCGGTGCTGGAGGAGGAGCGCAAGGAGGTGCGCGAGCAGATCCTCGGCCGCCTCGAGCCCGGCCAGGTCGTCGAAGGCAAGATCTCCAACATCGTCGACTTCGGCGCCTTCGTCGACCTCGACGGGATCGATGGCCTGATCCACATCTCCGAGCTTTCCTGGAGCCACGTCAACCACCCCTCCGAAGTCGTCGCGATCGGCGACGACGTGCGGATCAAAGTGCTCGACATCGACCGCGACCGGCAGCGGATCTCGCTGGGCTTGAAGCAGACCCAGGAGGACCCGTGGCAGCGGGTGATCAACACCCACCGACCCGGCGACGTGCTCGAGGGCGCGGTAACCAAGGTCGTCGCTTTCGGCGCCTTCGTCGAAATCCTGCCCGGCGTCGAGGGCCTGGTCCACATCTCCGAGCTCGCCGACCACCACGTCGAGAACCCGGGCGAAGTGGTTGAGCCGGGGTCGAAGCTGAACGTGAAGATCCTCGAGATCGACGAAGAGCGGCGGCGGTTGTCGCTCAGCATCAAGCGGGTCGAGGGGCAGAACATGGCAATGGCCGATCTCGGCGAACAGATTGCTCAGGCTGAGGGACAGACCGCCGAGCCGGCGGGTCCTGTGGAGGAGGCAGCTGAGGACGAAGCTCCTGCCGCTGAGGCCCCGGAGATCTTCGCTGAGACCCCTGCTGAAGAGGGCTCTGAGGAAGGCGGGGAGCATCAGGAGGGGGAATCGGTGCAGGAACGGCCGGATTCGCCTGACTCCGTCGACGAGGCCGCCGGCGACGAAGACGCTCAGACGGACGAGTCCGAGCAGGGCTGAGCGGCGCCTTGGCGCCGCTGACGATCGGTCTCACCGGCGGCATCGCGGCCGGTAAGTCGGAGGCGCTGATGGCTTTCGCGCGGCTGGGGGCGGCGACGCTCTCCAGCGACGCGGTCGTCCACGAGCTGCTGGAGGGAGAACCGTTGCGCGGCCGCCTGGTCGAGCGCTGGGGCCCGGAGGTCGTCAGCGCCGATGGTGTCGACCGGGCGAAGATCGGCGAGATCGTCTTCGCCGACCCGGAGGAGCTGACCTGGCTGGAGGGGCAGATCCATCCACTGGTGCAGCAGCGCACCGCCGAATGGCTGCTGTCCCTACCGGCGGCGACGGAGGTGGCCGTGGTCGAGGTGCCGTTGCTGTTCGAGGCCGGCAGCGACCGGGTCTTCGATACCACCGTCGCCGTCGTCACGGCCGACGAAGTGCGCCGCGAGCGCGCCGCCGCCCGCGGTCACGCCCTGGTCGACGAGCGCGAGGCGCGGCAGCTGACCCAGCTGGAAAAGGCCGAGCGGGCCGAGCACGTCGTCGCCAACGACGGCTCGGTGGAGGACCTCGAGCGGGCGCTGTCCGCCCTGCTCGCGAAGCTGCGCGAATGAAGCGAAGGATGCGCCGTCGCCGTCGCCTGGCCGCCTTCGGGGGCGTCGCGGTGCTGGTCGGGTTGCTGCTCGGGCTGCTGGTCTCGAGCGGCGTCTTCGACGAGACGCTGAAGGAGCTGACGCTGCCGCTGCAGCACGAGGATGTGATCCGCCAGCAGGCAGCCGAAAAGGAAGTCGACGCGGCGCTGATCGCCGCCGTGATCTACTCCGAGTCGAAGTTCAGCGACCAGGAATCGAGCGCGGGGGCGCGGGGGCTGATGCAGATCACGCCGGAAGCGGCCAAGTTCATCGAGAAGCAGAGCGGCGGCACCACCTTCAAGCTGGAAGATCTCTCGGACCCTGAAATCAACATCCGCTACGGGACCTTCCTCCTGCACGAACTGCTCGAACGCTATAACGGCAACGAGGCGGCGGCGCTCGCCGCTTACAACGCCGGCCCCGGCAATGTCGACAAGTGGGGTGGGGCGAACCTGACGATCGAAGACATCCCCTTCCCGGAAACGCGCGCCTACGTCGAAGAGGTGCTCGAGAAGCGCGACGAATACCGCCAGAAGTACGCCAAGGAGCTCGGCTATTAACGCCGTTGCTCCCCGACCGCGGGTCGCTGCCCTCGCGCTGGCCGTCGGCGTCGTCCTCGCTGATTCCTCGATCGTCGTCCTCGCCCTGCCGGAGATCTACCGGGAACTCGGTACCAGCGTCGCCGGCGTCACCTGGGTGCTGGTCTCCTTCAACCTGGTGATGGCGCTGGCGGCGGTACCGGCGGCGCTGCTGGCGCGGCGGGTGGGGCCGGGGCGGGCGGCTGCGGTGGGGCTCGCGATCTTCGCCGGCGCCGGGCTCGCCTGCGGATTGGCCGACAGCCTCTCGACCCTGATCGTGGCGCGCTGCGTACAGGCCCTTGGCGGCGCCGCGGCGGTGACGGCGGCGCTGGAGCTGCTGCCGGCGACGGTCGGCTCGGAGCGGCGAGCGGCCACGGTCTGGGCCGCCGCCGGGGCCACCGGCGCGGCGCTCGGACCGGCGATCGGCGGTCTGCTGACCGAGCTCGTCTCCTGGCAGTCGATCTTCCTGCTGCAGGTGCCGGCGGCGCTGGCGGCGGCGGTGCCGATCCTCTCGGTGGCGAGGCACGAGGCAGCGACGGGGGTGATCGAGCCGGAGCTGCGGCGGACGGGGCGGCCGCACGTGTGGGCGAACCTGGCGCTGGCGATGGTCTCGGCGGCGATCGCGGCGGCGCTGTTCCTGCTGGTGCTGCTGCTGATCGAAGGCTGGCGGCTGAGCCCGATCGAGGCGGCGGCGGTGGTCTCGGTGATGCCGCTGGCGGCGCTGGCGGGGGCGCGCCTCTCGGAGCTGGTCGCCGACGCGCGCTCGCGGGCGGCGGCGGGGGCGATCCTCGTCTCCGGTGGCCTTGCCGGGTTGGCGTTCCTGCCGAAGGCGACGGTGGCGCTGACGGTGCCGCCGCAGATTCTGGTCGGGGTGGGGCTCTCGCTCGTGCTCTCTGCCCTGACCGAGACGGCCGTGGGCGGGCGCGCCCCGCAGGCGATCCACGGCGGCTGGACGATCTCCGCCCGCCACGCCGGCGTCGTCATCGGCCTGCTGGCGCTGACGCCGATCTTCACCCACGACATCGCCCAGCAGCGGCACGACGCGATCAACGCCGGTACCGCTGTGATCCTCGACTCGCCGGTCAACCCGCTGCTGAAGATCGAACTGGCCGAAAAGGTGAGCAAGCGGCTGGAAGAAGAGCGGGGCAAAGTGCCGACGATCGGCCCGGCCTTCGAACCGCTGCCCTCCGACCCGGCCGAGCGCGCCGAAGTAGTGGAGCTGCGGGAAGAACTGCAGGACCAGCTCAACCGCGGCGCCACCCACGCCTTCAGCACCTCCTTCATCCTCGCGGCGCTGCTGGGGCTGATCGCCCTGTTCCCGATCGCCTTAGCGCGGGAGGTAGAGCTGTGAGGGGGCGGGTTCTGATCCTTGGCGCGATCGTGGCCTCAGCGGTGCTGGTCGGCGCCTACCTGGCGGCGGGCGGCGCCTCATATACGCCGGAGAAGACGCAGAACCCCTGCAAGCCGCGGCCCTGGAGCAACCCCCGGAGCCTGGGCGAAATCGCCAACCAGTTCACGAACTCCGCCCTCGACGGGGCGGCCTGCAAGCTCGGGGTATCGCGTGAGGCGCTGGCCCGGGCGCTGGCCACCCCCGAGAGCCGCAAGCGCTTCGCCGAAAAGTACGGGATCACCGACGCCAAATTGGCGCAGGCGATCCGCGCCGGCCTGATCCGCGCCGTCGACGACGCCGAAGAAGCCGGCGCCCTCAGCCCGATCCTCGCCGCCCCCCTACGCGCGACGCTCCAGCGCATCCCACTCAAAGAGGCAATCGAACTGATCCAGGATGCGAAATCCCTCCTCAGTAACGTCCAGGGCTTCCTCGGGCCGGCCAGCGGGCTGATCGAACAGTTCCTGCCGTAGCAGGACGAAACTCACTCGGTACAGGGGACGGGTATTCCCCGACCTCCCTGGGTTACTCGCCTGTAGCGCCGCCAGCTGACCGCGAGCGTCGGCGGTGCGAGTAACAGGACGCCGGTCGGCCGGGGAATACCCGTCCCCTCCACAACAGAGC
>JBQCHH010000081.1:0-18436 GCA_051954855.1 Solirubrobacterales bacterium
GGCTCGTGTTGGGAGCGACGCCGAAGAAACCGGCCTCGGGGTTGACGGCGTAGAGGCGGCCGTCCTCCTTGAACTTCATCCAGGCGATGTCGTCGCCAACCGTCTCCAGCTTCCAGCCGGGCAGGGTCGGGACCATCATCGAGAGGTTGGTCTTGCCGCAGGCCGAGGGGAAAGCGCCGGTTATGTACTTGACCTTGCCCTCCGGCGAGGTCAGTTTGAGGATCAGCATGTGCTCGGCCATCCAGCCCTCGTCGCGGGCCATCGCCGAGGCGATCCGCAGCGCGAAGCACTTCTTGCCGAGCAGGGCGTTGCCGCCGTAGCCGGAGCCGAAGGACCAGATTTCGCGCGTCTCGGGGTAGTGGACGATGTACTTGTTGGCCTCGTTGCACGGCCACGGCGCGTCTTCCTCACCCTCGGCCAGCGGTGCCCCGACCGAGTGCACGCAGGGGACGAACTGGCCGTCGTCGCCGAGCACTTCGAGGGCGCCCTTGCCCATCCGGGTCATGATCCGCATGTTGGTGGCGACGTAGGCCGAATCGGTGAGCTGGACGCCGATTTCGGAGATCTCGGAGCCGAGCGGGCCCATCGAGAAGGGCACGACGTACATCGTGCGCCCCTTCATGCAGCCCTTGAAGAGATCGCCGAGGGTCTCGCGCATCTCCGCCGGGTCGCGCCAGTTGTTGGTCGGGCCGGCGTCTTCCTCCCGCTCGGAGCAGATGAAGGTGCGGTCTTCGACCCGGGCGACGTCGGCCGGGTCGGAGAGGGCGAGGTAGCTGTTCGGCCGCTTGGCGTCAGAGAGGCGCTCGAAGGTGCCGGCGTCGATCAGGACCTGGGCGAGGCGGTCGTACTCTTCGGCGGAGCCGTCGCACCAATAGACGGAATCCGGCTCGGTGAGCGCTGCGATCTCACCCACCCATTGCTTCAGCTTGGCATTGGTCGTCAACTCCGAAGGGGCAGTGGTCAGGTCGCTCATTCGCCTCTCTCTATTTTTCGGGTTTGAGGCCGATCATCGAAATGTCGGCTTCCTTGTCTCGGATCTTCAAGGTCGCTACTTCCCGCCTGCCATCCGGAAAAATCACGTCGCACGTGAACGTCGCGCCCGGGTCGACAGACTGGTCCGAAGGGCATTCGACGGCCTTAATGTTCTCATGAATCGACTTTTCCAGGCTGGCTTGGATCGTGTCCTGGAGCTTTTCCCGGTCGACCACGGTTCCACACCCGCAGAGCGTCAGGACGCTGACCAGCAGCGCCAGAGCGAGGAAAAAGCGGGGCCGGAAACGCCTCCTCGGCCCGGGGAAGACGGGGAACACCGGCAGCAGTAAAGCAGGACAACGCGACGGCTCCGGCCCGCGGGTCCTGTCACGGAAATGGGGCCCATCGGCCCTGCCGGGCCGATCCATCCCATTTCCGGGCCAGCCGCGGGAGAGGCGCCTTCAGATCCCGCGGCTCCTTCATAGCTCCCCTCTGCTGAAGAGAACACAGCGGGGTCCTGTCCTGTCGGAGAGGCTCCTCCGGTGGGTGGCGCCGATTTGGGGGGACCACCCCGAGAGGGGTGGTGGGCCCAAAATCGGCGACAGGACCCGCCGGCCGGAGACCGCTGGCCGGAGTTGTATAGGGTTCCGCGCCGCTGATGCGCTTTTACGAGTACGAGGCACGGAAGATCGTTGAGTTGGCGGGGATTCCCGTCACCAAGTACGGCTTCTGCACGACTGCGGACGAGGCCCGCGAGGTCGCCGAGGAAATCGGCGGGCCGGTGGTGATCAAGTCCCAGGTGCTGACCGGAGGCCGGATGAAGGCCGGCGGCGTCAAGTTCGCCGACACGCCCGACGAGGCGGCGGCGCATGCCGAGGAGATCCTCAAGCTGGAGATCAACGGCCACATGCCGCGCGGCGTCCTCGTCGATCCCAAAGCCGAGGTCAAACAGGAGTACTACGCGGGGGTCGTCTGGGACGGCACCGCGAAGAAGCCGCTGATGCTGTTCAGCGACATGGGCGGGATCGACATCGAGGAGGTCGCCGAGAGGCATCCCGAACACGTCGGCAGAGGCCACGTCTCCAACCTCCTCCCCGTCGGCGACTTCGAGGCCAAGCAGGTGGTCGCCGCCACCGGCGTCAGCGGCTCGCAGCTGAATCGCGCGACCCCGGTCCTCGCCCGCCTCGCCCGCCTCTTCCGAGAGAACGACATGACCCTGGCCGAGATCAACCCGCTTGCCGAGCTGACCGACGGCAGCTTCGTCGCCCTCGATGCCCACATGGAGATGGAGAACGAGGCGGTCGGCCGGCAGAAGAAGCTGCTGCGCAAGGAGCTCGGGATCGCCGAGGACGACACCCGCGAGACCTACGAGCCGTCCGATTTCGAGAAGAACGTCGCTGCGATCGATGCCGCTGACCACCGTGGTGTGATCCAAGGCAAGGACCACGGCTTCACCGGCAACCTCGGCCTCGTGATCGGCGCCGGCGGCGGATCGCTGACGCTGACCGACGCGGTCCGCAGCCAGGGGGGCAAGCCCGCCAACTACTCGGAGATCGGCGGCAACCCGTCGGTCACCAAGGCCTGCGGCCTCGCCAAGGAGGTGCTGGAAAAGGACGGCGTCGAGAAGATCGCGGTGATGATGTCGATCGTCTCCAACACCCGCGTCGACATCGTCGCCCGCGGCGTGATCAAGGCCTGCCTCGAGCTCGGCAAGGACCCGGGCGAGACGATCGCGATCTTCCGCATCCCGGGCGCCTGGGAGGAGGAGGGCTTCAAGATCCTCGACAAATACGGCGTCGAGTACTGCGACCGCTCGGTCTCGATGTGGGAGGCCGCCGGGCGCGCCGTCGCCAAGATCCAGGGGGCGCCGGCCTGATGTCGATCCTGCTCAGCAAAGACACGACCTTCATCGTCCAGGGGATCACCGGGCGCGAGGCGGTCAACCTGACCAAGGAGTGCCTCGACTACGGCTCCAAGATCGTCGGCGGCGTCACCCCCGGCCGCAAGGGCCGCGAGGTCCACGGCGTGCCGGTCTTCGACACCGTCGCTCAGGCGGTCGAGCACCACGGCGGCCCGATCGACGGCTCCGTCGTCACCGTCCCCCCCGCCTTCACCAAGGACGCCGTCCTCGAGGCGATCGAGAACGGGATCAAGCTGATCGTCATCGTCACCGAGCGCATCCCCCGCGGCGACGTCGCCCAGATGGTGGAGCTCGCGAACATGCGCGGCGCCCGCATCATCGGCCCCAACTGCCTCGGCCTGATCGTCCCCGAGGTCTGCAAGATGGGCGGCATCGGCGGCCCCGCCAAAGACGCCGCCAAGGCCTACCAGCCCGGCCGCGTCGGCGTGATGAGCCGCTCCGGCGGGATGACGACCGAGATCTCCTCCTCGCTGACCGCCGCCGGCCTCGGCGTCTCCACCGCCGTCTCGATCGGCGGCGACGCGATCATCGGGTCAACGTACGCCGAGCTGATGCCCTACTTCGAGGCCGACGAGCAGACCGAGGCGATCGTCATCTACACCGAGCCGGGCGGCCGCATGGAGGCCCAGCTCGCCGAATGGGTCAAGGACAACAACAGCCGCCTGCCCATCGTCGCCTTCATGGCCGGCAAATTCATGGACGACGAGGAGATGAAAGGCATGAGCTTCGGCCACGCCGGCACGATCGTCGAGGGCAAGGAGGACACCGCGACCGAGAAGATCGCCCGCCTCGAAGCCGCCGGCATCCGCGTCGTCGAGCGCATCGACGAGATCCCGGACGTGGTCAAGCAGAAGATCGGAGCGACCGCCTGATGGCCGAGACCCTAAGCAAAGTCTTCATCGACGTCGAAGTAGATGACTCGATCCGGGGCGACGCCGCCCTCGCCGCCAAGCTCGAGGAAGTCTGCCCCGTCGACATCTACAAGGACGCCGATGGCACCGTCGAGATCGTCGCCGAGAACTGCGACGAGTGCGTCCTCTGCAAGCTCTGCATCGAAGCCGCCCCCGCCGGCACCGTGCACGTCAAGAAGCTCTACGACGGCACCGAGCTTTCGTAGCCGCCAACCTCACTCCTGACCACGAAGACCCGCCGAAGCGGGCCCTTTTCGTGCGGGGGAGCTACCCCCGAAACGGTTGATAACCGCGAGTCCGGTAGCCCCACCGGATCACCAGCCCAGGCTCGGCAGCTTGACTCCTGTGCGATGCGTCACGTTACGCATATATAAATTTATATTGGGGTAACTTCTACATCGATGGATGCATCGGTGCGCACGCGGTTGTCGCGGGATGACCGGATGGAGCAGACGCTGGAGGCGGCGCATGGGCTGTTTGCCGAGCGCGGCTATGCGGCGGTGACGATGGATGAGATCGCGGCGGCGATCGGGGTCACGAAGCCGCTGCTCTACAACTACTTCGGCAACAAGGAGCGGCTCTACATCGCCTGCATGGAGCGGGCGGGCGACTCGCTGTTGGCGACGATCGCCGCGGCCGTCGGCAAGACCGAGAACCCCGGCGATGCGCTCGGGGCCGGCGTCCGCGCCTTCTTCAGCTTCCTCGACACCGACCGAGCCGCCTGGGCGGTGCTCTTCGACGAGACCCTCCCCCACGGCGGCGAGGTCTTCGACCGGGTCGCCGAGTACCGCGGCCGGATCGCCGAGCTCGTCTCCGGTGCGCTGCTGGCGCAGCTGCCGGACCACCGCCGGGAGGCGGCGAAGACGGAAATCGAGGCCCTCTCCACCGCCCTGCTCGGCGCTGCCGAGGCGCTCGCCCGCTGGTGGCTGCGAACCGAGGCAATCAGCGCCGAAGACGTGGCCGAGCTCCTCATCTCCACCGTCGAGCCGGGCATCCGCGAGCGCTCCAACCCCACCCCCACTTCAACTTCCAATCCCCCCCAAGGAGGAAACACCCCCAAATGAACGCCCAGACCCGCAAGGTCGCCGTCGTCGGCGCCAACCGGATCCCCTTCGCGCGCTCCAACAGCACCTACTCGCACGCGAGCAACCAGGACATGCTGACCGCGGCCCTCGACGGCCTCGTCGACCGCTACGGGCTGCAGGGCGAGCGCATCGGCGAGGTCGCTGGCGGCGCCGTCCTCAAGCACTCCCACGACCGCGACCTCTCCCGCGAGAGCGTGCTCAGCACCCGCCTCGCCCCGGAGACCCCCGCCTACGACGTCCAGCAGGCCTGCGGCACCGGCCTGGAGACGACGATCCTGGTCGCCAACAAGATCGCCCTCGGCCAGATCGACTCCGGCATCGCCTGCGGCGCCGACACCACCTCCGACGCCCCGATCGGCCTCAACGAACAGCTGCGCGAGACGCTGCTCGACGCCAACCGCCAGCGCTCGACGGTCGGCAAGCTGCGCACGCTCACCCGCGTCCGCCCCGGCCACATCGTCCCCCACATCCCCCGCAACGAGGAGCCGCGCACCGGCCTCTCGATGGGCGAGCACTGCGCGATCATGGCCACCGAATGGGACATCGGCCGCGAGGAGCAGGACGAGCTCGCCGTCAACAGCCACAAGAACCTGGCCGCGGCCTACGACCGCGGCTTCTTCGACGACCTGATGACGCCCTACCTCGGCCTCGAGCGCGACCAGAACCTGCGCCCCGACTCCAACCTGGAGAAGCTGGCGAAGCTGGGCCCGGTCTTCGGCGGCCCCGAGGGGACGATGACCGCGGCCAACTCGACGCCGCTCTCCGACGGCGCCTCCGCCGTGCTGCTCGCCTCCGAGGAGTGGGCGAAGGAACACGACCTGCCGGTCCTCGCCTACATCACCGAGGCGCAGACCGCCGCGGTCGACCACGTCCACAAGCGCGAAGGCCTGCTGATGGCGCCGGCCTACGCGATGCCGCGCATGCTGGACCGCGCCGGCATCACCCTGCAGGACTTCGACTACTACGAGATCCATGAGGCCTTCGCCGCCCAGGTCCTCTGCACGCTGAAGGCCTGGGAAGACAAGGGCTTCTGCAAGGAGAAGCTGGGGCGGGACAAACCGCTCGGTGCGATCGACCGCTCCAAGCTCAACGTCAACGGCGGTTCGCTGGCGGCCGCCCACCCGTTCGCCGCGACCGGCGGGCGGATCGTCGCCAGCCTCGCCAAGCAACTGCACGAAGACGGCAAAGGCCGCGGCGTGATCAGCATCTGCGCCGCCGCCGGCCAGGGTGTCGTCGCGATCCTCGAGGCTCCGGGAGGTGCCAAGTAACCATGGCTGACCGTTACTCACAAGTCGTCAACGCGCCGGTCGTCGGCACGATCGCCAAGCAGCTCGGGCTGCCGCAGCCGGTCTCGCTCGACCGCTACCAGCCGGGCCAGCCGGTCGTCGCCGGCCCGGTCCTCTCCGGCGCCGCGCCGGAAGGCCGCCTCGCCAAGCAGGTGGCGGCGATCCTCGACAGCGTCAAGGCCGAACGCGCCGGCGCCGAGGAGGGCAAGGCGAAGGCGCTGGTCTTCGACGCGACCGGGATCAGCGACTCGACCCAGCTGGTCGAGCTGCAGCGCTTCTTCTACCCCGCGGTCCCGCGCCTGCAGCGCAGCGGCCGCGCCGTCGTGCTCGGCACCCCGCCCGCCGCGGCCGGCTCGGTCGAGGCCCACATCGCCCAGCGGGCGCTGGAGGGCTTCACCCGCTCGCTCGGCAAGGAGATCGGCGGCAAGGGCTCGACCGCCCAGCTCGTCTACGTCGAACCGGGCGCCGAGGACCAGCTGGAGTCGACGCTGCGCTTCCTCCTCTCGCCCAAATCGGCCTACGTCTCCGGCCAGGTGATCCGGATCGGCAAAGGCGTCGCCCCCACCCCCGAGATCGACTGGGAGCGCCCGCTGGAGGGCAAGACCGCCCTCGTCACCGGCGCCTCGCGCGGAATCGGCGCCGCGATAGCCAACACCCTGGCCCGCGACGGCGCCACCGTCGTCGGCCTCGACATCCCGCCGATGGCGGCCGACCTGAAGACGGTGACCGAGGCGATCGGCGGCCGCTCGATCGAGGCCGACATCCCCGCCGACGACGCCCCGGAGCAGATCGCCGCCGCGCTCTCCGACGGGGTCGACGTCGTCGTCCACAACGCCGGCGTCACCAAAGACCGCACGATCGCGAAGATGCCGGAGGAGCGCTGGACGCAGCTGATGGAGATCAACCTCTCCAGCGAGGAGCGGATCAACGAGGCGCTGCTGGCGAAGAAACTGCTGCAGCCCAACGGCCGCATCGTCGGCGTCTCCTCGATGGCGGGGATCGCCGGGAACAACGGCCAGACCAACTACGCCGCCTCCAAGGCCGGCGTGATCGGGATGGTCGAAGCGATGGCGCCGGAGCTGGCGAAACGCAAAGCGACGATCAACGCGGTCGCGCCGGGCTTCATCGAGACCCAGATGACGGCGGCGATGCCGATCGGCCCGCGCGAAGCCGGCCGCCGGCTCTCCAGCCTCTCGCAGGGCGGCCTGCCGGTCGACGTCGCTGAGACGATCGCCTGGTTCGCCAGCCCCGCCTCGACCGGCGTCAACGGCAACGTCGTCCGCGTCTGCGGCCAGAGCCTGCTCGGAGCGTGAGCCTATGACCAAGACCCTCGACAGCTCCCCCAGCATCCTGCCGCTCTACGCGAAGGCGGCGCTGCCGATGATCCCGGGGGCTTCGCTGCTGCCGTTCGTGCCGGGCGGCGGCGGCGAGATCCCGGAGGGGCTCGACCTCGAGCTGACCGGCGTCCGCGCCGAGCCGGCCGACGTCTCCGCCTACGCCAAGGTCTGCGGCTTCGCCCTGCGCGACACGCTGCCGCCAACCTACCCGCACATGCTCGCCTTCCCGCTGCACATGGCGGTGATGAGCGACGGCAGCTTCCCCTTCGGCGCGGTCGGTCTCGTCCACGTCGAAAACCAGATCACGCAGCGGCGGCCGATCGGGGTCGACGAGGAGCTGACGATCCGCGTCCGCCCGACCCAGCTGCAGCCGCACCCGAAAGGCAAGACCTTCTCGCTGGAGACCGAGGTGCTGGTCGACGGCGAGGTCGTCTGGGAGAGCACGAGCACGATGCTGCGCCGCGGCAAGGGCGACGACAAAGCCAAGCAGGAGAAGGGCTTCGAGTCCGTCGCGGCCGACACTCCCGCCAGCGCCGCGTGGAAGCTCGGCGGCGACCTCGGCCGCCGCTACGCCGGCGTCTCCGGCGACCGCAACCCGATCCACATGCACTCGCTGACCGCGAAGCCGCTCGGCTTCCCGAGCGCGATCGCCCACGGGATGTGGACCAAGGCGCGGGCCCTCGCCCAGATGGAGGGCCGCCTGCCCGACGGCTTCGAGGTCGACGTCCGCTTCCGCAAGCCCGTCCTGCTGCCGGCGCGCGTCGAGTTCGCCGAGCAGGACGCGGGCGAGGAGATCCTCTTCACCGTCCGCGACGCCAAGAAGGGCACGCCTCACCTCGACGGCCAACTCAGGCCGCTCGGGTCCAAACCCAAACCTAAGACCGCCAAAACCGGAAGGAAGAAAACGAAGTGACGACCACCACCGACAACAAGGGGATGGCGGAGCGCGGGATGGGCTTCGGCCTGCGGGCGCTCAACCGCCTCGCCGGCTCCGACCTGCTGGACCGGATTCGCATCCGCAAAGGAGTCGAGAAAGCCCTCTTCCAGGGCACCAAGAACGGCTTCCGCACCGCCACCGCCGCCGGCCGTACCTTCAAGGCCGCGCAGAGCCTCGGCAAACCCGCCCGCCAGAAGAAGGGCAAATCGAAGGGGCTGTTCGACCTCACCCCTGACGACGAGCAGCAGATGTTCCAGGAGGCGGGCCGCGCCTTCGCCGCCGACCAGATCCGCCCGGCGGCGCTCGAGGCCGACGAGAAGCGGGAGACGCCGAAGGAGATCCTCGACCAGGCGGTCGAGCTCGGCGTCAACATGCTCGGCGTTCCCGAGGAGCTCGGCGGCGTGATGACCGAACAGGCAGCGGTGACCAGCGTCCTGATCGGCGAGGCCCTCGCCCACGGCGACATGGGCATCGCCTACGCCGCCCTCGCCCCGGGCGCCGTCGCCACCGCGATCGGCCTCTGGGGCAGCGCCGAGCAGGAGGCCACCTACCTCCCCGCCTTCACCGGCGAGGACGTGCCCGCCGCGGCGCTGGCGATCCTCGAGCCGCGCCCGCTCTTCGACCCCTTCCAGCTGGAGACGAAGGCGAAGAGGAAAGGCGACGAATGGGTGCTGACCGGCGCCAAGTCGCTGCTCGCCCGCGCCACCGAGTGCGAGCTCTTCGTCGTCGCCGCCGACGCCGAGGAAATCGGTCCCGCGCTGTTCATCGTCGAGTCCGGTGCCAAAGGGCTGACGATCGAGGACGAGCCGGCGATGGGGCTGCGTCCCGCCGCCACCGGCCGCCTCCTGATCGACAAAGTCAAACTGCCGGGCAGCGCCCTGCTCGGCGAGGGGAACGCGACGGCCAAGGACTACGCCGCCTGCGTCGCCCGCGCGCGGATCGCCTGGTGCGGTCTCGCGACCGGCACCGCGCAGGCCGTCCTCGACTACGTGATCCCCTACGTCAACGATCGCCAGGCGTTCGGCGAACCGATCTCCAACCGCCAGGGCGTCGCCTTCGCCGTCTCCGACATCGGCATCGAGCAGAACGGGATGCGGCTGGCGACCTACCGGGCGGCGAGCCGCGCCGACCGCGGCGAGAAGTTCGACCGCGAGGCGGCGCTCGCCCGCCGGCTCTGCTCCCAAAAGGGGATGAAGATCGGCTCCGACGGCGTCCAGCTGCTCGGCGGCCACGGCTTCGTCAAGGAGCACCCGGTCGAGCGCTGGTACCGAGACCTCCGAGCTGCGGGCGTGATGGAGGGCGCCCTGCTCGTCTAGGGGCGCGTTCCTCTCGCATACCGAGAGCAAAGCGACCCACCCAAGACGAACGAAAGCAAGAACATGATCAACCTCGAGATACCGAAGAAGTTCAAGCCGCTGGCGACCCAGGCCAACCAAGTCGCCACCGAGGTGTTCCGCCCGATCTCGCGCAAATACGACGAGGCCGAGCACAGCTATCCCAAAGAGCTCGACATGCTCGCCTCCCTGATCGACGGGATGAACGAGGGCTCCGACATCGGCGGCGCCGGCGCCGCCGGGGTCCGCCGCGAGAAAAGCGCCGACGGCGAGAACCGCAACGGCTCCAACCTCTCCACCGTGCTCGGCATCATCGAGCTCTGCTGGGGCGACGTCGGCCTGCTGCTCTCGATGCCGCGCCAGGGGCTCGGCAACTCGGCGATCGCCTCGGTGGCGACCGAGGAGCAGCTGAAGCGCTACGGCGGCAAGTGGGCGGCAATGGCGATCACCGAGCCGGAAGCCGGCTCGGACTCGGCCGCGATCCGCGCTACCGCCGAGCTCGACGGCGACGAGTACGTCCTCAACGGCGAGAAGATCTTCGTCACCTCGGGCGACCGGGCCGACCTGATCGTCGTCTGGGCCTCGCTGGACCGCTCGAAAGGGCGGGCCGCGATCAAGTCGTTCATCGTCGAGCGCGACAACCCCGGCCTGAAGCTGGACCGGCTCGAGCACAAGCTCGGGATCCGCGCCTCCGACACCGCCAACTTCACCCTGCAGGACTGCCGGGTGCCGAAAGAGGCGCTGCTCGGCGACCCCGAGGTGAAAGAGAAGGGCTTCGCCGGGGTGATGGAAACGTTCGACAACACGCGGCCGCTGGTCGCCGCGATGGCCGTCGGCGTCACCCGCGCCGCGCTGGAGGAGACGCGCAAGCAGCTGAAGAAGGCCGGCGTCGAGATCGACTACGACAAGCCCGCTCTCTCCCAGCACGCCGCCGCGGCGCGCTTCCTGGAGATGGAGGCCGACTACGAGGCCGCCTGGCTGCTGACCCTGCAGGCCGCCTGGATGGCTGACAACTCGAAGCCGAACTCGCTGCAGGCCTCGATGGCGAAGGCGAAGGCGGGGCGCACCGGCGTAGACGTCACCCTCGGCTGCGTCGAGCTCTGCGGCAGCATCGGCTACGGCGAGAACGAGCTGCTGGAGAAGTGGGCCCGCGACTCGAAGATCCTCGACATCTTCGAGGGCACCCAGCAGATCCAGCTGCTGATCGTCGCCCGGCAGCTGCTGAAAAAGACCTCCAGCGAACTTCGGTAGCCAGGGATAATCCTCGATCCGTGAACTTGATCGAGGACTTGATGGAGCGATCCCCAGCCTCGCGGCTGGGGATCGTCTCCATTGACGCAGAGGGGAGCCGGAGGGACTGGCACTTCGGGGAACTGATTGCTAAATCGGCGGGGTTGTCCGGTGCGTTTGCTGCGCGCGGGGTGCGGCGGGGGGACGTGGTGATGACGCTGGTGGGGAACCGGATCGAGTGGGTGTTGAGCCTGCTTGCCTGCTGGCGGATGGGGGCGGTGGCGCTGCCTTGCAACACGATGCTGCGCCGACACGATCTGGAGCACCGGGTTGCCGGCGCCAATCCAAAGCTCTGCGTCGGCGAGGAATCGCTGCTGGCCGAGCTTCCGGACGGGGTGGCGGCGATGACGATGGCCGACGTCGCCCGCGTACTTGACGAGGACCTGCCGCAGGAGACCCCGGCCGCGGTCGAGGAGATGGACCCAGAGGACCCAGCGCTGATCGTCTTCACCTCCGGCACCACCGGCGAGCCGCGCGGCGTCGTCCACGCCTACCGCTACCTGCTCGGGCAGCGCACCCAGGCCGAGCACTGGTTCGGCTCGCGCCAGGGCGACCTCGCCTGGTGCACCACCGCTACCGGCTGGTCGAAGTCGGCCCGCAACGTCTTCCTCGCCCCCTGGATCACCGGCGCCGCCGCGGTCATCCACGACGCCCGCTTCGACCCGGCCGAGCGGCTCGACTTCGCCGAGGCGCTCGGCGTCAACGTCCTCTGCCAGGCGCCGACCGAGTACCGGATGCTGGCCAAGCGCACGGCGCTGCGGCCGCTGCCGGCGCTACGGCGAATGGTCTCGGCCGGGGAGCCGCTCGACCCGGAGACGATCGCCGCCTTCCGCGAGGCGACCGGACTGGAGCCGGCCGACGGCTACGGCCAGACCGAGACCGGCCACGTCACCGCCAACCTCGTCGGCGAGCCGGTTCGCCAGGGCTCGATGGGCAAACCGCTGCCGGGGATCGAGACACGCATCGTCAAGGGCGAACTGCAGCTGCTCGCCCGCTCCTCCCCCACCTTCTTCTCCCGCTATCTCGATGGCGAGCGCTTCGAAGGCGAGTGGTGGCAGACCGGCGACCTCGTCCGCTCCGACTCAGATGGCTACCTCTGGTTCGAGGGCCGCGGCGACGACATCATCCTCTCCTCCGGCTATCGGATCGGCCCAACCGAGGTCGAGTCCGCCCTCCTCTCCCACCCCGCCGTCGCCGACGCGGCCGCGGTCGCCGCCCCCGACCCCGAGCGCGGCGCCGTCGTCCGCGCCATCGTCGTCCTTCGCGACAGCGCCCCAAGCGACAGCACCTCACGCGCCAACCTCGCCCGCGAGCTGCAGGAGCACTGCAAACGCGCGACCGCCCCCTACAAGTTCCCCCGCATCGTCGAGTTCGTCGCCGAGCTGCCGAAGACCAGCAGCGGCAAGATCAAGCGCGCCCAGCTACGGGACTGAGCCGCAATGCGGCGAAGCGTTCGCGGCCGTTAGGCTGCGAGGCCCTCAGCCGCATCCACCGGCTTGCCGAGGTAATAGCCCTGGGCCATGTCGACGCCGTAGTCGCGCAGCATCTTCGTCGTGTCGCCGTCCTCGACGAACTCGGCGATCGTGCGCTTGCCGAGGCCACGGGCGATCTCGACGATCGCTTTGACCACCAGTTGGTCGGCGTCGTTGCGCGGCATGTCGCGGATGAAAGTGCCGTCGATCTTGATCACGTCGAAGGGGACCTTCTTCAGGTAGGCGAAGGGGCCGAAGCCGGCACCGTAGTCGTCGATCGCGACTTCGCAGCCGAACTCGGTGAGGCGATCGGCGAAGCCGGCGGCGGTGTCGAAGTCGTCCACCCGCGCCGTCTGGGTGATCTCGAACGTGCAGCGCGCCGGGTCGGCTTCGCCTTCGTCGAGCCGCCGTTCGATGAATTCGAGCACCGAGGGGTCGGTCAGCGAGGCGCCGGAGATATTCATGTGCAGGGAGACGGGCTCCCCCGCCCGCTCGCGCTCGGCGATCATCTCCAGCGCCCGGGCGACGACCCAGCGGTCGAGCTCCTGCACCATTCCTGAGCGCTCGGCTACCTCAATGAACGCCGACGCCGGCAGCAGCTCGCCTTCCTCGCCGGTCATCCGCAGCAGCAGCTCGTAGCGCTCGATCCCGCCCGAGGCGAGGCTGCGGATCGGCTGGGTGGCGAGGCGCAGGCGGTTCTGGGTGAGCGCGTCCCGAATCCTGGCGCTGGTCGTCTGCGCCCGCTGCGTCCTGCCCGCCGCCTCGCCGGGTGCGTGGAAGAGCACGATCCGGTTGCGTCCCTCCTCCTTGGCTCGGTACATCGCCTGGTCGGCGGCGACGAGAACGGCTTCGCCCGCTCCCCCGTGCTGGCCGCCGAACATCGTGATCCCGACGCTGATCGTCGCCCCGCCGATCTCGGAATCGGGCGGGAAGCCCTCCGCGACCTGCACCCGCAGGTCCTCGCCGAGCTGCAGCGCCCCCGCCGCGTCGGTCTGCGGCATCAGCACCGCGAACTCGTCGCCGGAGAGGCGGGCGACGATGTCGGTGGCGCGGACGCGTTCGCGGAGGATCTCGGAGACGCGGCGGATCAGCGCGTCGCCGGCCTGGTGGCCGAGCTTGTCGTTGAGCTCCTTGAGACCGTCGATGTCGATCACCATCACCGCGCCGCGCCCGCCGTAGCGAGCGGCAAAGGAGACGTACTGGTCGAGCTCGGAGCGAAAGCGGCGGCGGTTCACCAACCCGGTCAGCGGGTCGTGCTCGGCGAGGAAGCGTAGCTCCGCCTCCGTCTGCTCGGCACGCTCGAGCGCGCCCTGGACCACCGACCGGTCCTCGGGCGCGAGTTTCGCGAGCACGGCGTCGAGCGCCGGGTCGCGCGGACTGGTTCCATGCATGTTTTTCATCGAGACCTCAGATATGACGGTATTGGGTTACCCACCGCGGGGAAGATAATCCGCTGGAAACCAGCATCTAGACCCAAGTTTCAGCGATCCCCCGACCCCAATACTTGACTTGCTTGTCACCGGGTAGGTTCAAGAGGTGCCGAACCGCCTCGCCCAGGAGACGAGCCCCTATCTCCTTCAGCACCGAGACAACCCGGTCGACTGGTTCCCGTGGGGGCCGGAGGCGCTGGAGCGGGCGCGCGAAGAGGACCGCCCGATCCTGCTCTCGGTCGGCTACTCGGCCTGCCACTGGTGCCACGTGATGGAGCGCGAGTCCTTCGAGGACCCGGAAACGGCCGCTTACATGAACGAGCACTTCGTCAACGTCAAGGTCGACCGCGAGGAGCGCCCCGACGTCGACGCGATCTACATGGAGGCGGTGCAGGCGATCAGCGGCCACGGCGGCTGGCCGATGACCGTCTTCCTCGATCCCGACGGCGTCCCCTTCTACGGCGGCACCTACTTCCCGCCCGACGAGAGCCGGGGCATGCCGAGCTTCCGGATGGTGATGGAAGCGGTCGTCCACGCCTTCGAGACCCAGCGCGAGGAGATCCGCGAACGGGCGCCGGTGACGCGCGAGCGCCTCGGCGCGATCGGGACGGTGGAGCCGCGCGACGACCTGCCGGGGCCGGCCGACCTCGAGCGAGCGGTGCAGCTGCTGCTCGGCGCCGCCGACCGCCGGCACGGCGGCTTCGGCGGCGCGCCGAAGTTCCCGCCCGCCTCCGCGCTGGAGCTGCTGCTGGCGCGCGGCGAGACCGAGCACGTCGAGCGCACGCTTGACGGGATGCTGGCCGGCGGGATCTACGACCAGCTCGGTGGCGGCTTCGCCCGCTACTCGGTCGACGCGACCTGGCTCGTCCCCCACTTCGAGAAGATGCTCTACGACAACGCCCTACTGGCCCGCGCCTACCTGCACGGCTGGCAGGAGCTCGGGCACGAGCGCTACCGCCGCGTCTGCGAGGAGACCCTCGACTGGATGTTGCGCGAGATGCGCGGCCCCGAGGGCGGCTTCTACTCCGCCCTCGACGCCGACTCCGAGGGCGAGGAGGGCCGCTTCTACGTCTGGACCCCCGCCCAGATCCGCGACGCCCTCGCAGCCGCCGCCGAAGACCCGAACTGCATCAACTTTCCTGCCCAGCAGGCAGGAAAGTTGATGCAGTTCTACGGGGTGACGGAGGAGGGGAACTTCGAGGGGGCGAACGTGCTGCATCTCGTCGGCGGGGTCGAGGCGGCGGAGCCGGAGGGCTTGGAGGAGATGCGGCGGGCGCTGTTCGAGGCCCGGGCGCAGCGGGTTCGACCCGGGCTCGACGACAAGCGGCTGACCTCGTGGAACGCGCTCGCGATCTCAGCGCTGGCCGACGCAGGAGCCGTGCTCGGCCGCGACGACTACCTCGACGCCGCCCGCGCCTGCGCCGGGTTCGTCCTCGGCGAGATGCGCGGGCCCGACGGGAATCTCCTGCGCACCTACAAGGACGGCCGCGCCCACCTCAACGCCTACTTGGAGGACCACGCCTTCCTGCTCGAGGCGCTGCTGGCCCTCTACGAAGCAACCTTTGAAGTCAGCTGGTTCAGGGAGGCGCGCGCGCTGGCGGAGACGACGATCGAGCGCTTCGGCGACCCCGAGCGCGGCGGCTTCTACTCGACCTCGGCCGACCACGAGGAGCTGATCGCCCGCCGCAAGGAGGTCGGCGACCACCCGATCCCCTCCGGCAACAGCTCGGCGGCAATGGGCCTGCTGCGCCTTGCGGCCCTCACGGGCGAGCGCTGCTATGAGCAGCACGCAGTCGAGGTCTTCCGCCTCTTCGCCAAACCCGCCGTCCAGCACCCCGACGCCTTCGCCCACATGCTCCGCGCCCTCGACTTCCACCTCTCCCCCAGCAAAGAGGTCGCCCTGGTCGGCGACGACGTCAGTCAGCTAGCCACCGTGGTCCGCGAGAAACCGCCCCATCACCTAGTCCTTGCCGGAGGCCCCGAGGACAGCAATGAGCCGCCGCTGATAGCCGGGCGCACCACGGTCGACGGCAAACCCGCCGCCTACGTCTGCGAGAACTTCGCCTGCCAACTGCCGGTCACCGACCCATCCGAGCTATCCCGTCTCCTCTAGGCGTTCCTCGCGCGGGTGGCGCCGATTTGGGGGGACCACCCGGAGGGTGGTGGGCCCAAAATCGGCGACAGGACCCGCGCGCCGAGCCCTTAGAGAATCGGCAGGAAGTTTTCGATCTCGAACGGCGTCACCTGGACTCGGTAGTCGTCCCATTCCTGCCGCTTGATCTCAACGAAGCGGCGGAAGGTGTGCTCGCCCAGGGTTCGCAGCACCAGCTCCGACTCGGCGGCGAGCTCAATTGCCTCGCCCAGGGTCGAAGGCAGCTGCTCGATCCCCTGGTGGGCAAGCTCCTCCTGGGAGAGGTGGTAGAGGTTCTGCTCCATCGGCTCGGGCAACTCGTAACCCTTCTCGATCCCTTCCAGCCCCGCCTGCAGCATTCCCGCAAAGCACAGGTAGGGGTTGGCGGCGGGGTCGGGGCAGCGCAGCTCTGCCCGGGTCGCCGACTCCTTGCCCGGGTGGTACAGCGGCACCCGGATCAGCGCCGAGCGGTTGCGGCGCGACCAGGCCAGGTAGACCGGCGCCTCATAGCCGGGGACGAGCCGCTTGTAGGAGTTGACCCACTGGGCGAAGAGCGGCGAGATCTCGCGCGCGTGCTTGAGCTGGCCGGCGATGAACGACTTCGCCACCGGCGAGAGGTAGTAGGGGTCGTCGGCATCGTAGAAGGCGTTCTTGCCGTCGCGGCTGAGCGACTGGTGAACGTGCATCCCCGACCCGTTCTCGCCGAACAGCGGCTTCGGCATGAACGTCGCGTGATAGCCGTATTTCAGCGCGTACTCCTTGACGACGATGCGGTAGGTCATGCAGTCGTCGGCCATCTCAAGCGCGTTCTTGTAGCGCATGTCGACCTCGTGCTGGGAGGGGCCGACCTCGTGGTGGGTGTACTCGACGTGGATGCCGAGCTTCTCCAGCGCCAGCACCGTCTCGCGGCGCAGGTCGGAGCCGGCGTCGAGCGTGGTGAGATCGAAGTAGCCGCCCTCGTCGAGGACCTCCGGCACCCCGTCGACCGGCTTGGCGGAGCGAAAGTAGAAGTACTCCAGCTCGGGGCCGATGTTGTAGGCGTCGAAACCGAGCTCCTCGGCCCGCTTCAGTGCCCGCCGCATGATCCAGCGCGGATCGCCCTCGTAAGGGCCGCCGCCGGGGACGCGGATGTCACAGAACATGCGCGCCACCGCGTCGTCGTCGGGGCGCCAGGGGATCAGCGCGAAGGTGGTCGGGTCGGGGACGGCCAGCATGTCCGACTCCTCGATCGGGTTGAAGCCGGTGATCGAGGAGCCGTCGAAGCCCATCCCACCGGCGAAAGCGTCCTCCAGCTCGGAGGCGTTGACCGAGAAGCTCTTCAGCTGGCCGAGGACGTCGGTGAACCAGAGGCGGATGAAGCGGACCTCGTGCTGCTTGACCAGCTCGATGACTTCAGCGGCGCTGCGGGGTTGGTCTGCCATGCCTCATCGCCTCCTCGGCTTCTACGGAAGGGCGCAACGATAGGCGAATGAACCGGGGAGGTGCGGAACGCCGTATTACGGGTACAGAAAGTGCCCGGAGATCGACTTGAAAGGTGCTTGACAACCCGGTATAACTTACGTCAAGTAAGTAAGCGGCTAAAAGTAAAGTAAAGGCCACGTAACGGCTCTGTGAAGCCAAGTTGCCGCCCAGGGACAGAGCCAGAAGCGAGACGCGAAGTGACGGTAAAAACCGCAGTAAGCAGATTTCAGATCCACGATGAGCTGACGGCGCCCGACGAGAGCGCCCCCCTGATCAAGACCATTCAGGCCGCCGGTGGCGCGGTGACGAAGTTCGTCGGCGTGCTCGCCGGAGCACCGGCTGTCCTGCGCGCGTACACGCGGATGCGCTCGGAGCTGCGCGGCGGAGTCCTGCCGCAGGCGACGAGGGAGCGGATCGCGCTGGCTGTCGCCGAGCACCGCGAGGACAACTACAGCATCGCCCAGCACGCGAAGTCGGCGCGGCGGGCCGGCCTCGGCCTCGACGAGGTCTCCCGGGCGCGCAGCTTCACCTCCGCCGACCCCAAGGAGGCAGCGCTGCTCGCCTACCTGAAGGCAGCGCTGGAGGCCGAGGGCTCTCCTCCGCTCCACCTGCACGAGGAAGCGCGTGAGATCGGCTGGACCGACGAGGAGATTCTCGAGGCGGTCGCGCACCTGGCGCTGAACGAGTTCCAGAGCCTGATTGCCGGCGCTGCGGCGCTGCCCAAAGACCAGGCTGGGCCGCGGGTTCTCCCTTCCGCGGCCTAGCCGGTAAGGGCGGTGGGGGTTTTAACCGCCAGAAAACCCCGGGAGGGGTGGGGGGGGGATAACCACCCCCCCCCCCCAGGCGGGCCGGGGCGGGAATAACCCCCG
>JBQCHH010000082.1:0-29660 GCA_051954855.1 Solirubrobacterales bacterium
GGGGGAGTGCCTGGCGGACCCTCCCCGCGGTTGTCCGACAGGCACTCCCCCGGCTCCTTCAGCGCGCAACCCGGAGAGTCTTCAACTCCCGATCCGACCCGCCGCGGACGTAGCCGCCGTGGGCGAGGCTTTCCTGGATGAAGTCGAGGGTCTCTGCGGTGAGCCGCTCTCCTGGCAGCACGTTGGGAATGCCGGGGGGGTAGGCGGCGAGGCCCTCGGCGGCGACGCGGCCGGCGGCGTCGCCGAAGGGGATCACCTCCTGCGGCCCGAGGAAGGCTTCGCGCGGGGTCAGCACCAGCTCGCCCCAGGGCGGCGCCGGCGCCAGCTTCTCGTCCGGCGCGCCCGGCGTCTCCTCCAGCTCGTGCACTGCCACGCGCAGACCCTCGACCAGCCGCTCGCCCGCAAGCTCGGCGCTCTCGCCCACCCCGAAGATGGCGACGACGACGTTGCCCGAGTAGAGCTCGAGGTCGAGACCGGCGGTGTGGAAGGCGGCTTTCCAGAGGCGCTGGGCGCTGGAGCCGGTCCCGCGCACGTCGATCCCCAGCCGCAGCGGGTCCCAGCCCGCCACGCCGGGACCGCCGACCAGCCGCTCGTCGAGCACGTCGAGGCCGGGGATCTCGCGGATCCGCTCGCGCGTCTTCGCGATCGCCGCCAGCGCCTGCCCGAGCAGGTCCTGGCCGCGGACGTAGATCTGCCGCCGCGCCGCGTCGAGCGAGCCGGAGAGGAGCCCGCTGGGGCTGGTCGTCTCGACCAGGCTGACGCAGCGGTCGACGATCGCGCCGTCGATCCGGCCGCCGCGGCCGAGGTGCAGCATCGCCGCCTGGGTGAGGCTGCCGACGATCTTGTGGGTCGAGGAGGTGACGAGGTCGGCACCGGAGGAGAGCGCGTCCGGTGGCAGGTCGGGGTGGAAGTGGAGGTGCGCGCCCCAGGCCTCGTCGACGACCAGCGGCACCCCGCGCGAGTGCGCCGCCTCCGCCAGCCCGGCGACGTCGGCCGCGGCGCCGAAGTAGGTGGGGGAGACGACCATCGCCGCCACCGCCTCCGGCGTCTCGTCCAGCGCCGCCGCCAGCGAGTCCGGCGTCAGCCCGTGAGCGATCCCCAGCTCGGGGTCGAGCTCGGGCGCTACGAAGGTCGGCCGCAGGCCGCTCAGCACGAGGCCGTCGATCACCGAGGAGTGGACGTTGCGCTGGACCACCGCCCGCTCGCCGAGGTGGGCGAGCGCCATGCAGGCGGCATGGTTGCCCTGCGAGGCGCCGTTGGTGAGGAACCAGGTCCGCGCCGCCCCCCAGGCCTCGGCCGCCAGCTGCTGCGCCTGCTGGAAGGGCGTCGGTTCGGGGCCGATGTCGACGCCTTCGGTGACCGAGGGGATGTCGTTGCGCAGCCCGACCTCGCCGACCAGCTCGCGCATCGCCGGGTCGGCGCCAAGGCCGCCCTTGTGGCCGGGGACCTGGAAGCGCCCCGTCTCGAGCTCCGCGTAGGCCAGCAGGGCGTCGACGTAGGGGGTCGAGTCCTGTCCGGGTTTGGACATCGAGCCGAGTCTAGGGACCTGGTCGCGGGGCCTTGGACAAATCTCGGTCGGGACTTTGGACAGTTCCGCGGTGCCTGTTGCTGGAGAATTCAGCGATGCGCCACACGCGCTTCGGCTACTGGATCGAGGAGGCAGGGGACGTCGAGCCTCGTCCCAGCCCCGCCGGCCACCTCGAGGCCGATGTCCTCGTCGTCGGCGGCGGTTACACGGGGATGTGGACCGCCTGGTACGCGCGCCAGCTGGAGCCCGCGGCGCGGGTCGTCCTGCTCGAGTCCGAAGCGGTCTGCGGCCGAGGGCCGAGCGGCCGCAACGGGGGCTTCTGCAACGCGATGTGGTCCTCGCTCGCCTCGATGCGCGACCGCTGGGGCGACGAGGGGGCGCTGGCGACGGCGCGGGCGGCGCAGGAGGCGGTCGGCCGGATCGAGCGCTTCTGCGCGGAGCAGGGGGTCGACGCCTGGTACCGGCCCGCCGGCTACGTGGAGGTCTCGACCGCCGCGGCCCACGACGGCGCCTGGTCGCGCGCGGTGGAGGCCTGCCGCGAGCTCGGGGTGCCGGAGATGCTGCAGCCGCTGAGCGAGGACGAGGTGGCGGAGCGCTGCCAGTCGCCGGCCTTCCGCGCCGGCGCGATCTCGCCGACCTCGGCGACGGTGCAGCCGGCGCGCCTGGCACTGGGCCTGCGGGCGAAGCTGATCGAGGCCGGGGTCGAGGTCTTCGAGTCCTCGCCGGTGCGCTCGTTCCGCGCCGCCGCCGCCGGCGTCGAAGCGCGCACCGGCGCCGGCTCGGTCCGCGCCCGCCGCGGCGTGCTGGCGATCGGCGCCGCCGCCAAGGGCCGGCACGGCCCGCTGCGCGGCCGCCTCACCGTCGCCTCCTCCCACATCGTCCTCACCGAGCCGGTCCCCGACGTGCTGGAGGAGATCGGCTGGACCGGCGGCGATTGCATCACCGACTCCCGCTCACTCCTGAATTACTTCCGCACCACCCCCGACGGCCGCATCGCCTTCGGTTGGGGCGGCGGCCGCATCGCCTTCGGCGCCCGCACCGGCGGCCGCGCCGAGCTCGACGCCGCCGTCATCGCTGCCGCGGCCGAACACCTGCACGACTACTTCCCCGCCCTCCGCGGCCGCCGCCTCACCCACGCCTGGGGTGGCCCGATCGACGCCTCCCCGACCCATCTCCCCGCCGTCCACACCCTCGCCCCCAACGTCTGGGCAGCCGCCGGCTACACCGGCAACGGCGTCGGCCCCACCAACATGCTCGGCCGCACCCTCGCCTCCCTGGCCCTGGACCGAGACGACGAGCACGCCCACCTAGCCTTCGTAGACGACGAACCTCCCCGTCTTCCCCCCGAGCTGCTTCACTGGTTAGGGGGTGAAGCCATCCGCCTAGGGATTCAGCGAAAAGAGCAGGCCGAGCTCGAAGGCCGCCGGCCAAGCCGAATCTCGTCAGCTATATCGAAGGTTCCAGAGCTGATCGGATTCCACATCGGCCGCTGATAGATGTCAGTGGCCACATCGAGCTAGAATGTGGCCACTATGGAGAAGGCGACCGTAGGCATCCGCGAACTGAAGGACAAAGCGAGCTCGATCATCGACCGCGTCGAGGAGGGCGAGGCGATCACGGTGACGAAGCATGGCCGCCCGGTGGCAAGGATCGTTTCCGCCGCGACACCGCCGCACCTTGCCGCGCTGGTCGCTGACGGAACCGTGCGGCTGAGCGAGGGCGGCCGCTACCTGCCCAAGCCCGCCAAGCTCCGCGGGTCCGGCAAGAGCGCCGCAGACTACGTCTCCGAGGGTCGGCGCTGAGTCTCTACCTCGATACCAGTGCCCTGGTCAAGCTGCTGATCGATGAGCCGGGCACGGAAGAGGCGCAAAGCGCTTACGGCAGCGCCGACGGAGTCCGAAGCACCGCGATCGCGCATGTGGAGGCAACCGCAGCCCTGGCCAGGATGCGAAAAGGGGGACGCTTGACCCCGGCTCAGCTGCGCCACGCAACCGACGATCTGGAGAGCCTCTGGCGGGCGATCGACAGCCACGCCGTCAACAACGCGCTGCTCGCCAAAGCCGCCGAGAGCGCACGCGCTCATTCGCTGCGCGCCTATGACTCCGTCCACCTTGCGGGCGCCCTCTCCTTCGCCGCCGGCGAAGAGCTCGAGTTCGCCTGCTGGGACAAGGAGCTGCGCGATGCTGCGAAAAAGCACGGCTTCGCACTGATCCCGCAGCGACTCTGATCAGGTCGCCGCCGCCGCGCCCGGCGGAACGATGACCTCCGACTCCTGCTCCGGTCGCACGCTGGCCATCTTTTCGGCGCGGCGCTGCTGCAGGGTGGCGAAGCCCATGGCGGCGACCGTGACGCTGAAGAGGATCATCGCGATCACGTTGACTTCGACCGGGATGCCTCGTTGGGCGGCGCCGAAGATGTAGAGGGGGAAGGTGACGGTGGTGCCGGAGTTGAAGTTGGAGATGACGAAGTCGTCGATCGAGAGGGCGAAGGCGAGCATGGCGGCGCCGAAGATGCCGGGCATGATCAGCGGCAGGGTGACGAGGCGGAAGGTCTCGAACGGGTTGGCGCCGAGGTCCCGCGCCGCCTCCTCGAGGCTGCGATCGAAGCCGATCAGGCGCGAGCGCACGACGACGACGACGAAGCTGATGCAGAACATGACGTGGGCGATCAGCAGCGTTTCGAAGCCGAGGCTGAAGGTGCCGATGATGAGGAAGAAGGAGAGCAGCGCCGCCCCCATCACCACCTCGGGCGTCGCCATCGGGATCACGATCAGGAAGTTGGCCAGGCGCCGGCCGAAGAACTTGTGGCGGACCAGCGCCAGCGCCATCATCGTGCCGATGATCGTCGAGATCACCGTCGCCAGCAGCGCCAGTTTGAGGCTGGTCAGGAGCGCTTCGTTCAGTTCGGGGCGGCTGAAGGCATGGGCCCAGTGGTCGAGGGTGAAGCCGACCCAGGTGTAGTTGTAGCGGCCCTGCGGGTTGTTGAAGGAGAAGAGCAGGATCACCGCAATCGGCAGCAGCAGGTAGACGACCACAAGCGCGGCGACGATGTTGACCGCGTGCTCGCGCAGCCAACGCCAGGCACGGGCGCCGCGACTCTCGCTCACCGCGCCTCCTCACCCATCAGCGCCTCCGAGCCGGCGAAGCGGATGTAGATGACGACGGCGACCATGATCAGCGCCATCAGCACGAAGGAGAGCGCCGCCGCCGACGGGTAGTCGGACTGGGTCAGGTAGAGCGACTGGATCACGTTGCCGATCATCCGGTTGCCGGCGCCGCCGAGGAACTGGGCGTTGACGTAGTCGCCGGCCGCCGGGATGAAGGTGAGCAGGGTGCCGGCGACTATCCCCGGCGCCGAGAGCGGCAGCGTCACCCGCCAGAAGCTCTGCGCCGCCGAGCTGTAGAGGTCCTTGGCCGCCTCGATCAGCCGCACGTCGATCCGCTCCAGGCTGGCGTAGATCGGCAGGATCATGAAGGGCAGGAAGTTGTAGGTGAGGCCGGCGATCACGGCGGGGCCGGTGGCGAGGATGTGGCCGCTTGGCACCAGCCCGATCGCGTGGAGGAATTCGGTCACCGGGCTTTCGTCGGAGAGGATCGTCTCCCAGGCGATGGTCCGGATCAGGTAGGTGGTGAAGAACGGGGCGACCACCGCGAACAGCATCAGGTTGCGCCAGCGCCCGGCCTTGAAGGCGATCGCGTAGGCCAGCGGGTAAGAGATCACCAGCGCCAGCAGCGTTGCCGCCCCGGCGTAGTAGAAGGAGCGCAGGAACTGCGTGTCATAGGCCGAGAGCGCTTCGCTGTAGTTGGCCCAGTTCCAGCTGAACTTGAATTCGCCTATCACCCCCGACCAGAGCGAGAGTTTGGCCATGTAGTAGAGCGGGACGACGAAGAAGACGACGAGCCAGATCGTCCCCGGCCCGAGCAGGAAGTAGGGGACGATCCGGCGTCGCATCTAGCTCACCCGTTGAGCACCGCGTCGAAGGCCTTGATCACGTTCTGTTCCTCTTCGCCTTCCAGCACCGGCGTCCCCGAGCACTTCTTGGTGAAGGAGGTGCTGGGGAAGATCAGCTGGTTTTCGGCCAGCTTCGGTTCCCGCTGGGCGAGGATCTCTTTCACGCCTTCGACCGGCGTCACGTAGTTGACGTATTCGGCGATGTTGGCCTGGACTTCGGGCTTGTAGACGAAGTTCATGAAGGCCTGGGCCGCGGTCGGGTTCGGCGCCCCGACCGGGATCACCATGTTTTCCGACCAGAGCATGCAGCCCTCGGTCGGCATCCGCCATTCGAGGTTCGGGTTGTCTTCCTGCAATTGCACCGCGTCGCCCGACCAGCCCATCACCGCGACCGCGTCGCCGCTGGTCAGGTCACGCGCGTAGTCGTTGCCGGTGAAGCGGCGGATCTGTCCCGATTCGGCGGCAGCCTTGATTTTTTCGATCGTCTTCATCCAGTCCGCTTCGGTGGCCTGGTTGGGATCGATCCCTTCGCACTTCATCACCAGCGGCACGGTTTCCCGCACTTCGTTGAGGAAGTCGACCTTGCCCTTGTATTTGGGGTTGAAGAGGTCGCAGATCGAGTGCACGTCCGGGGCCGTTTCCTTGTTGACGATGATCCCGGTCATGCCGCTCTGCCATGGCACCGTCCAGTCGCGGTTGGGGTCGAACTGCGGGCTCCTCAGGCTCGGGACGAGGTTCTTTTCGACTTCCGGCAGGCCGGATTTGTCGAATTCCTGCAGGTAGCCGAGCTTGTGCATTTTCACGACCATGTAGTCGGCGAGTACGAAGATGCTGCGGCCCCCCGATTCGCCCTTTTCCAGCAGCGGTCGCATCTTGTTGAAGAATTCTTCGTTGGAGTTGATGTCTTCGATGTAGTTGACCTTGACGCCGGTGGCTTTTTCGAATGCCGGCACCGTGCCTTTGTCGATGTAAAGCGGCCAGTTCGAGATCGTCAGCGTGCCCGAGGGCTTGCCTTCCAATTTCACCTTCGGCGCTTCCTTTTCGCTGCTGCTGGCGCCGATGCCGCTGCCGCCGCCGCCGGCGGCGAGGCCAAGGGCCAGCGTCGCCATCGCGACCAGGACGGCGACGACGGCTGCGCTCCTGCGTTGCTTGTTCTCGCTGCTCACCATCTGCGGTTCAACCTCCGTGCGTCGTTTCCAGTTGCGACCGGTCGGCGGGACTGGCGCCGTCGCTGCTCGTCGCCTCACTTCCACTACGTGGCGACTCGCGAACAAGATGCATGTGCTCGGGGTCCCAGCTCAGCGCCACCCGAGCGCCCCCGCCTGGCAGCCGCTGCCGCGCCGCCTCGTCGGTGTTGGGGACGAGGACGGTCATCCGCACCCCTTCGCCGAGGTCGACGGCGATCTGGGTCGCGGTGCCGAGGTAGAGCGAGCTTTCGACGATCCCCTCCACCCGGCCCCCGTCGGCGCCGCCGTCGTCGCCCGCTTCGGTGAGTTCGACCCTGAGCTTCTCCGGCCGCACCACCGCATGGCAGCGCTCACCGCGCGAGAAGCCGTCGGTCGGGGCGGCGATCGTCTGTCCCTGGTCGAGCTTCACCTCCTGCGGGCCGGTCACGGTCGCCGGCATCAGGTTGGAGACGCCGATGAAGCCGGCGACAAAGGTGGTGGCGGGACGGTCGTAGACCTCCTCCGGGGCGGCGACCTGTTCGACCCGGCCGCGGTTCATCACCGCGATCCGGTCGCTCATCGTCAGCGCCTCCTCCTGGTCGTGGGTGACGTAGACGAAGGTGATGCCGACGTCGCGCTGGATCCGCTTCAGCTCCACCTGCAACCCCTTGCGCAGCTTCAGGTCGAGCGCCCCGAGCGGCTCGTCGAGGAGCAGCACCTTGGGCAGGTTGACCAGCGCCCGCGCCAGCGCCACCCGCTGCTGCATCCCGCCCGAGAGCATCGAGGGCCGCCGGTTGCCCTCGGCGGCGAGGCCGACCCGCTCCAGCTCGGCGGCGACCCGCCGCTTGGTCTCCTCCTTCGGCACTTTCTTGCGCTTCAGCCCGAAGGCGACGTTGTCCTCGACGCTGAGGTGGGGGAAGAGCGCGTAGCTCTGGAAGACGGTGTTGGTCGGACGCCGGTGCGGCGGCAGCTGCGCCACGTCCTCGCCCTCGATCCGGATCTCGCCCGCGCTCGGCCGCTCGAAGCCGGCGATCATCCGCAGCGTCGTCGTCTTGCCGCAGCCGCTCGGGCCGAGGAAGGTGAAGAACTCACCCCGCGCCAGCTCCAAGCTGAGGTCGTCGACCGCGACCAGCTCGTCGAACCGCTTGGTGACGTTACGGAGCTCAACGCTCGAGGTCTCTCCGTGGGCGTCCATCGATCCCTGTTTGCCCTCCTTTGGGTGGCAAGCCACTACCCGAATGTGCAGCTGTCTACCGCGAAGGTAAGCCCCGGTGGAGGACCGCGCAAGGGGCGAATGTCCTAAAAGCACAGGAGCAACTTGTACAGCCTGTACAAGCGCAAGCTCAGTCCTTGACCCAAAGACCACTTGCGAATGTTGGATTTTGGCTCTAGCTTTGTCCATAACGTCGTAATCGAGGAGGAGGTCGGGATGGCGACCGCGTCGCAAGCACCCGCAGGAATCGATCTTCAGCAGATGGCTCGCCGCCACCTCTGGATGCACTTCTCGCGGATGGGCGCCTACGGGCCCGACCACGAGGTGCCGATCATCACCCGCGCGGAGGGCTGCTACGTCTACGACGAGCACGGCAGCCGCTACCTCGACGGCCTCTCCGGCCTCTTCTGCGTCAACGCCGGCCACGGCCGCACCGAGTACGGCGAGGCGGCGGCGCGCCAGGTCGAAGAGCTCGACTTCTACACGCTTTGGAGCTACGCCCACCCGCGGGCGATCGAACTGGCGGCGCGGATCGCCGCGCTGGCCCCCGGCGACCTCAACCGCGTCTTCTTCACCAACGGCGGCTCGGAGGCGGTCGAGTCGGCGCTGAAGCTGGCCCGCAACTACCACCGCATCCACGGCAAAGGCCAGAAGCACAAGGTGATCGCCCGCGAGGTCGCCTACCACGGCACCTCCCTCGGGGCGCTCTCCGCCACCGGCATCACCGACCTGCGCAGCCAGTTCGAGCCGCTGACGCCGGGCGGCTGCCACGTCCCCAACACCAACATCTACCGCTGGCCCGAGGACCGCGACCCGCTCTGGGCGGCGGACGCGATCGAGGAGCGGATCGTCTTCGAGGGGCCGGAGACGGTCGCGGCGGTGATCCTCGAGCCGGTGCAGAACGCCGGCGGCTGCTTCGTCCCGCCCGACGGCTACTTCCAGCGGGTGCGGGAGATCTGCGATCGCTACGACGTGCTGATGATCTCCGACGAGGTGATCTGCGCCTGGGGCCGCCTCGGTCACTGGTTCGGCTGCGAGCGCTTCGATTACGTTCCCGACCTGATCACGGTCGCCAAGGCGATCACCTCGGCCTACGCCCCGATGGGCGGCGTGATCGCCTCCGACAAGGTCGCCGAGCCGTTCATGGAGGGCGACGCCTCCTTCGCCCACGGCTTCACCTTCGCCGGCCACCCGGTCGCCGCCGCGATCGCGATGGCCAACCTCGACGTCTTCGAGCGCGAGGACCTCTGTGGCCACGTCCGCGCCAAGGAGGGCGAGTTCCGGCAGATGCTGGAGTCCCTGCTCGACCTGCCGATCGTCGGCGACGTGCGCGGCGCCGGCTACTTCCACGCGGTCGAGCTGGTCAAAGACAAGGAGACGAAAGAGAGCTTCGACGACGAGGAGTCGGAGCGGCTGCTGCGCGGCTTCCTCTCCGGCGAGCTCTACAAACGCGGCTTGATCTGCCGGGCCGACGACCGGGGCGACCCGGTGGTGCAGCTGGCGCCGCCGCTGATCGCCGACAGCGAGCAGTTCGAAGAGATCCACGACGTCCTCCGCGCGGTTCTCGCGGAGGCTTGGGACCAGGTAGTTCGATAGGAGCGAAGGTGCTCACCGTCCAGAGTCTGCTTGACGAGCTCGACCTCGAGCTGGCGGCCGGCGCAGACGCGGCCGCTGCGCCGGTGCGCTGGGTCCACATCTCCGAGCTGCAGGACCCGACCCCCTGGCTCTCCGGCGGCGAGCTGATGCTGACCACCGGCATCCCGCTCGACACCGCCGCCAAACAGCGCGCCTTCGTCCGCATCCTCGCCGACCGCAACCTCGCCGGGCTTGGCTTCGGCACCGGCTTCAACCACAAATCGCTGCCGAAGGCGCTGGTCGACGAGGCCGAGAAGCGGGACTTCCCGCTCTTCGAGGTGCCCTACTCGGTGCCGTTCATCGCGATCACCGAGAAAGCCTTCGCGAAACTGGTCAACGAGCAGTACGAGGTGCTGCAGCGCGGGATCGCCGTGCAGCGGCGGCTCGAGCGGCTCGTGCTGGAGGAGCGCGGGCTTGAGGAAATCGCCGGCACCGTCGCTTCCGCCGTCGGCGGCACGGTCGCGGTGCTGGACAGCCGCGGCGAGCGGCTGGCCGGGCGCGGCTTCCGCCGCCAGCTATCGGCCGAGGCGATCACCGCGATCCGCAAGGAGGCGCTCAGCCACGCCGGCGACGGCCACCCCTTCGTCCCCGGCCATCCGACGGTGGCGGGGCGGGCGCTCGCGCACCCGGTGATCTCTCCCGGCGGCGGGCCGCCGCAGGCCTGGGTGGTGATCGTCCGCGACTCCGGCGGCCTCGGCGACTTCGAGCGGCTGATCCTGCAGCAGGCGGTGGCGGTGGTGGCGCTGGAGCTGATGCGCCGCCGGGTCGCGCAGGAGACCGAGCGGCGGCTGGCCGGCGACGTGCTGGCGGCGGCGCTCGGCGGCCGCATGGACCCGGCCGAGCTGCGCCGGCGGCTGGAGCCGTTCGGGATCGGCGAGGAGGCGGCGGTGCTGGTCTTCTCGCTCGACGATCCCGCCGAGGCGGCGGCGGCGCTGGAAGCGGCGCTGGCGGCTGACGCCTGCGCCGCGGTCGTCGCCCCCCACAGCGTCGGCGGGCGGGAGCTCCTCTGCGCGGTGATCGACTGCGCCGACCGCGATCCGATCGAGGTCGCCACCGAGGCGCGGGGGAAGCTCGCAAAAGATCACGGCCCTGTCCGCGCCGCCGCCAGCCGCCCCGCTCCGCCGGAGCGCCTGCGCCACTCCTTCCACGAGGCGCGCTGCGCGCTGGAGGCGACCGCCTTCACCAATGGCGCCGCGCCGGAGGTCGCCTCCTGGAAGGACCTCGGCGCCTTCACCCTGTTGCTCTCGATTCAGGACGACGACGCGCTCGACCTCTACTGCGACAGCGTCCTCGGCCCGATCGAACGCGGCGACGAAGACTACGGCGGCGAGCTGCTGCGCTCGCTGGAGGCCTTCATCGAGCAGAACGGCCAGTGGGAGCGCGCCGCCCGCCAGGTCTACTGCCACCGCCACACGCTCCGCTACCGGATGCGCAAGGTGGAAGAGCTGACCGGCCGCGACCTCTCGCGCGCCCACGACCGGATCGAGTTCTGGCTGGCCCTGCGGGCGAGGGAGCTGGTCTCGTGAGGATCGGCGTCCCGACCGAGATCAAGGCCGACGAGTACCGCGTCGCCGTCACCCCCGCCGGGGTGCGCGAACTGGTCGAGCACGACCACGAAGTGCTGATCGAGGCCGGCGCCGGCGAGGGCAGCGCGATCGGCGACGAGGACTACCGCGCCCAGGGAGCGACGATCGTCCCCACCGCGGCCGAGGTCTTCGACATGGCGGAGATGATCCTCCACGTCAAGGAGCTGCAGCCCAGCGAGATCGAGATGCTGCGGCCCGGCCAACTGCTCTTCACCTACCTGCACCTCGCGCCCGACCCTGAGCAGACCCGTGACCTCTGTGGGTCGGGCGCCACCGCGATCGCCTACGAGACGGTCGAGGACGCCCACGGCCGGTTGCCGCTGCTGGCGCCGATGAGCGAGGTGGCGGGCAAGATCGCCGCCCAGGCCGGCGCCTTCATGCTGGAGAAGCCGATGGGCGGGCGCGGCATCCTGCTCGGCGGCGTGCCGGGGGTGGCGGCGGCGAACGTGATGGTGATCGGCGGCGGCGTCGTCGGCATGAACGCGGCCTTCATCGCGATCGGGATGGAAGCCGACGTCTTCGTCTTCGACCGCTCGATCGACCGCCTGCGCGAGCTCGAAGTCGCCTTCGGCGGGCGCTGCTCAACCGTCTACTCGACCCGGCTCGCGATCGAGCAGATGCTGCCCTGGGCGGACCTGGTGATCGGCGCCGTCCTCGTCCACGGGGCGCGAGCGCCCTACGTGATCCGCCGCGAGCAGCTGGCGCTGATGAAGCCGGGGGCGGTGCTGGTCGATGTCGCGATCGACCAGGGCGGCTGCTTTGAGACCTCGCGGCCGACGACCCATCACGAGCCGACCTTCGAGGTGGAAGGGATCACCCACTACTGCGTCACCAACATGCCCGGTGCGGTCCCGATCACCTCGACCCACGCCCTCACCAACGCGACGCTGCCCTACGCGATTGCGCTCGCCGACCACGGGGTAGCCGAGGCGATACAGCGCGACCCGGGGCTGCGGCTCGGGGTCAACGTCGCCGGCGGAGCGGTCACCCACCCGGCGGTGGCGGAGGGAGTGGGAATGGACTATGTACCGGTCGAGGAGGCGCTCGACCTTGAGCGATCATTGAAATGAGCATCCCGAGGGAGGAGGCCTGAATGAGCACTTACGCGGTTGTCAACCCAGCCACCGGCGAGACGATCAAGGAGTACCCGGAGATCAGCGACGAGGAGCTCCGCGCCGCGATCGGGCGGGCCGACGAGGCCTCGCGTACCTGGTCGAGCTCCACCACCGCGGCCGAGCGCGGCGCGCTCGTGCGCAAGGTCGGCGAACTCCACCACGAGCGCCGTCAGGAGCTGGCCGAGATCATCGTCCGCGAGATGGGCAAGCCGATCGAGCAGGCGCTGATGGAGGTCGACTTCGCGGGCGAAATCTACGGCTTCTACGCCGACAACGCCGAGGACCTGATGGCCGACGAGCCGATCGAGCTGCTCGGCGGCGAGGGCACCGCGGTGATCCGCCGCAGCCCCTTCGGCGCCCTGCTCGGGATCATGCCCTGGAACTTCCCCTACTACCAGGTCGCCCGCTTCGCCGGGCCGAACCTGGTGATCGGCAACACGATCCTGCTCAAGCACGCTCCGCAGTGCCCCGAATCGGCCGAGGCGATGCAGAAGATGTTCGACGACGCTGGCTTTCCCGAGGGCGCCTACGAGAACATCTACGCGACCAACGAGCAGATCGAGTGGGTGATCGCCGACCCGCGCGTGCACGGCGTCTCGGTCACCGGCTCCGAGCGCGCGGGCGCCGCCGTCGCCGAGATCGCCGGGCGCAACCTGAAGAAGGTCGTGCTCGAGATGGGCGGCTCTGACCCCTTTATCCTGCTCGGCACCGACGACCTCGACGAAGCGGTGACGGCGGCGGCCGAAGCGCGGCTCGACAACACCGGCCAGTCCTGCAACGCGGCCAAGCGCTTCATCGTCGTCGACGAGCTCTACGACGAGTTCCTCGAGAAGTTCAAGGAGCAGCTGAGCGGGGCGAAACCCGGCGATCCGACGGCCGAGGACACCGCGGTCGGGCCGCTCTCCTCGCAGACGGCGGCGGACCGGCTCGAGGACCAGGTGAAGCGGGCGATCGCGAACGGCGCCGAGGTCGTCGTCGGCGGCAAGCGCGAGGGGAACTACTTCGAGCCGACGATCCTCACCGGGATCAAGCCCGGCGACGAGGCCTCGCAGGAAGAGTTCTTCGGTCCCGTCGCCCAGGTCTACCGGGTCGGCTCCGAGGAGGAAGCGGTCGAGCTCGCTAACCAGACCCCCTTCGGTCTCGGCTCCTACGTGATGACCACCGACAAGGAGCAGGCCGACCGGGTCGCCGACAAGATCGAAGCCGGGATGGTCTACGTCAACCTGGTCGGGGCCGACAGCCCCGAGCTGCCGTTCGGCGGCTTCAAGCGCTCCGGCTTCGGGCGCGAGCTCGGCCGCTACGGCGCCGACGAGTTCGTCAACAAGAAGCTGATCCGCAGCGCCTGAGCTGCGCGTCGGCGATTCCTTGAGGCGCGACGACTACGATCCACTTCTCGTGAGTCGTCGCGCTTGGGGGATCGCTTTCGGATTGGCGCTGGCGTTTGCCGTCTTCGCGGTGAGCGCGGCCGCCGCCACCGAAGAAGAAGAACCGCCGCGCTGCCACGGGCGGCGGGCGACGATCGTCGGCACCGACGGCAACGACGTGCTCTACGGGACGCCGGGGCGCGACGTGATCTGGGGCGGCCCGGGCAACGACCTGATCTACGGCGAACTCGGCAACGACCTGATCTGCGGCGGCGGGGGCGACGACATCATCCACGGCGGCCGCGGCAACGACGAAATCTACGGCGGCCCCGGCAGCGACCAGGTCAACGGCGACCTCGGCGACGACAAGGTTCTCGGCGGCCCGGGTGCCCACGACGACGTCGCCGGCGACCTCGGCATCGACATCGTCAACGGCGGGCCGGGCAACGAAGACCTGGTCCATGGCGACTACGGCTATGACCGCATGTCGGGCGGCGCGGGAACGGGCGACATCGCCTCCTTCGCCACGGCGCGCGCCGGCGGCAAGGGCAGCGGCGTCTGGGCCTCGCTGAAGGCGCACAAGGCCTTCGGCGACGGCCACGACAAGCTCTTCGGCTTTGAGAGCCTCGAAGGCTCGGCCTTCCGCGACACGCTGATCGGCAACCCGCAGGCGAACGTGATCGACGGCGGCCCGGGGAACGACACCCTGATCGGCGGCGGCGGACACGACACCCTGAACGGCGGCCAGGGCAGCGACGGCTGCACCGGGGCCAAAGGCCGGACCACCTCCTGCGGCAAGGAAGCGCCGCCGAAAGGCTCCGCCTACGTCCAGCTCGACCCCACCCCGGGCGGCGGTGCCGGCCTGCAGGTGGTCGGCGGCGCCGGCGCCGACCACTTCGTCGTCGCCTTCGACGAAGCGACCCAGACCTTCAGCGTCACCGCCAAAGCCGGCCTCGCAATCAGCCCCGGCTGTGTGTATGCGCCCGGAGTCCGCACCACCGTCTCCTGCCCCGCCAACGGCCCCGCGCGCTGGCTGATGGCCGACCTCGGCCCCGGCAACGACAGCCTCAGCGTCGAAGGCTCTCTGCGGGCGGTGGGCAGCGTCCGCTTCGCCGGCGGCCTCGGCAACGACACGATCCACGGCGGCCCCGAGGACGACCTGATCGAGTCCGGCCCCGGCTCCGACCACATATACGGGGGCGACGGCGCCGACGGGTTGGTCGGCGGCCTGCCCGGGCCGACCTACCTCTATGGCGAAGGCAGCGGCGACCTGCTGGCGGCCGGCGGCGGCTGCGCCGGCGGCGCGCTGGTCGGCGGCCCCGGCCGCGACGACGCCTCCTTCGCCGAGACCCAGGCCCATCCCGGCCTGCTGATCATCTCCTTCCCGCTGCACAAAGCCTGGATCACGACCGTCAAGAACTGCCACCCGGTCCACCTCTCGCCGACCGACGAGGACATGGAGGGCTCCTTCGACAACGACGTCCTGATCGGCAACAGCAAGGCCAACGCGATGCTCGGCCAGCCCGGCCGCGACCGCTTTTACGGCAACGGCGGCGAAGACGTGATCGACGCCCGCGACGGCACCCGCGACTTCTCGATCCAGTGCGGCAAGGGCCGCCCGCCGAAGACGATCACCGTCCATGGCGAAGGCGGCAAGACCGAAACCCGCGAAATCCCCGGCACCGGCAAACCCGAAGGCCGCGCCCTCACCGACTCCTTCGACCCCGAACCGTTCAACTGCGCCACCGTCAAGCACGGCAGCCCCGTGCCCGGCCTCAACGGCTGAAGGCCGGAGTCGGGAGCTCGGTCTCGCCCATCCCGCTTGAACTAGGCTTGCTCACGTGGCACGGAAGACCGCAGCTGGAGACGAGGCCGCGGCGATCGCCGCGGCGATCGCGCGGTTCGAGGCCGAATTCGCCGGCGCCGCACCGGAGAAGGAGCCGGCCCCTGCCTGGCAGCGGGCCGCGCTGCTGGAGGGCGTCGGCGCGAAGGACACGATCGAGGCGTTAAGAGGAGGTTCGAAATGGCTGTCGTGAAAATCATCGAGCTGGTCGGCAGCTCCAAGACGTCCACCGACGACGCCGCCAAACAGGCGCTGCTGCAGGCGCAGGGCTCGCTGCGCAACATCCGCGCTGTCGACATCGTCTCCACCGGCATCCGGGGCGAGAACCTGGACGAGTACCGCGCCCACGTCCGCATCGCATTCTTGATCGAGGGAACCGAGGTCGACTAGCGGGGTCGGGCCGGCGTCAGCCGCTCGGCCCGTTCGGTGATCCCGACGGCGATCTCCCTCACGATCTCGTGCGAGTGCTCGGGGTCGGAGGCGAGCTCGGGAAGGGCTTCCCGTACGTGCGCGACAAACGGCTCCATGCGCTGCTCGAGGAAACGGGGCGCAAAGCGGATTTCGTCGCCAAGCTGTTGCCACGCGGCATAGTCGACCTCCCCCAGCTTCTTCGCGCCGTCGATCGACATCGCCAGCCGTTGCGTCAGCTCGCCATAAGCCGCAGTGGAGACCAGGTCGTAAAGGGGCGCCAGCCGGGGGGCCCGCGAGTCGTAGAGCAGTGAGTAGTTCTTGCCGTGGGCGTCGCAGTTGCCGATCAGGACGTTGAAGACGAGGGCTAGCCAGAGCTGCGGTCGGTCGCGCGCGGGCGCGGTGGAAGCGTCGTCGATCAGGGCCATTGCGTCGATGACCCCCGGCCCACCTTCCGCCTGGTACTTCTCGAAGTACGGTTTGCCGAGTGCTTGGCACAGGTCCTCTTGGTGCAGGCGGCGGACTGGTTCTTGGGTGAGGTCACGGTCGTAGCGGGTGACGATTAAGTAGGGCAGACCGGAGGCCGTCTCCGCCCGGTCGACCTCGGCGACCTCCAGACCCGCGGCCGCGGCCAGCTGCATGCAGAAGAACTCATTCGCGACCAGGCCGGGAAAGCGCTCCGGCTCCGGCTTGAGGATGTGGGTGGTCGGCAGGCCGGAGCCATGTGGCAGTGCGAAGCCGCCCTCGATCTCGACCACGGGCAGCTTGCTTTGCGCACCGGCCAGCGAGAGCCTCACCTCTCCCGCCTCGTCCGCCGCCAGCGGCCGCTGCGGCAGCTCGACCAGGATCTCGTCCAGCCGCTCGGGCGAGAGCGGCTCGAGCTCTTCCCGACCAGCGTCGGGCGGGGATTGATCGGATGCCAGCAGGGTGACCGCACCGGCCACGTCGCCTCCGAATCGCTCGAGCAGCCGGTAGTCGTTGGAAGCCGAGATTCCGGTGGTGAGCGCCAGCTGCGCGCGGACGTCCTCCTCCGGCAGCAGGTTGCCGAAGAAGGCGAGGCAATCGCGGTGGGGAAACGCCTCCTCGCGCAGCGGCAGGTTGAGGGAAAGAGGCTGGCCGCCCGTCTCGATGTACTCGCGGTCGTAACGGAACTGAAGGTTGCCGTTGTCCTTGCGACGCAGTGCGCCGGCGTGCCGGCCGTGCAGGAAGACCTCGAGGAGCCCGCTAGCCACGCGGTTCGACCCCGACGTCCAGTCCGACCGCGCGCGCGGCGCGCAGGACGATGCCGACGTGAACGGTCTCCTTGCCGTTCTCCAGCTGGCCGATGACCCTGCGGCTGACGCCGATCGAGGCGGCAAGCTCATCTTGGGTGATCCCCAGTTGGCGCCGCTGCCGGCGTATTGCGGCACCGAGATCGGCGACTCTGGCGGTCGTTTCCATGCACGCAGATTAGGGGCAGATGGGATCGATCGATCCCATTTGGGCGATTTTGGCTCTGGTCTTGCGAAATGTGATCGATCGATCCCATCGTGTGCGCATGCGCGTGGATGGGAGAAAATGTGATCGATCGATCGCATGGAGAGGCGCTGCTAGGGTTCCGTCCGTGGCGGATGAGCCCAAAGAGATCTCCCGCGAGGAGGCGCGCAAGCTGGTGGACGAGGGAGCGCAGCTCCTCGACGTCCGTGCCGACCACGAGTGGGAGGCGGGCCGGATTGCCGGCGCCACCCACGTACCGCTGCCGCAGCTGCCGCAGCGGCTCGGTGAGCTCGACAAGGACCGGCCGGTGGTCGTCTACTGCCGCGGTGGCAATCGCTCCTCGATGGCCACCGCCGCCCTCAACGACGCCGGCTACGAGGCCGTGAAGCTCACCGAGGGCGTCGTCGGCTGGGAGCAGGAAGACCTGCCGATGGAGCCGGAGGGCGGCTACGTCGCCGAGTCGGGCGAAGCGGCGGCGGTGCTGCAGGCGCGGAAGCAGTCTGACCGCTCAAGAAGTTAAATACCCAAATCCCTGTCAGGTTTTGCTATTTTCTGCGTCTGGCCCTTTTCGGCCGACGTTGAAGAACCACGACCCGCAGGAGGACAAGGAAGCAATGGATTCAGTCTCTGCTCCCCCTAAGAGCAAGGCCGAAGCAGTCCTCGACGGGCTCGACGTCAACTTCGCCAAACCGCAGAGCGGCAAGGCCCCCGGCTCGCTGGAGAACCCGGAGACCTACGAGAACGTCCCCGGCCACGTGATCCCGGTCCTCGAGCGCGAGTTCGACGACTTCACCTCGGAAGCCGGCAGCTTCCTCAGCGGCGAGCAGGGCGAGGACACCTTCATCCCCTTCCGCCTCAAACAGGGCGTTTACGGCCAGCGCCAGGCCGACGTGCAGATGATCCGGGTCAAGCTTCCCTTCGGCGGCGTCTCACCGGAGCAGCTGGAGGCCTTCGCCGACGTGGTCGAGCGCTGGGTGCCACTGCGCAAAGGCCACATCACCACCCGCCAGAACATCCAGCTGCACCACGTCCCCCTCGCTGACGCGGCGAAGCTGATCGAGGAGCTCGGCAAGTCCGGCCTCTCCTCCCGCGAGGGCTGCGGCAACACCGTCCGCAACGTCACCGCCGATCCCTTCGCCGGCATCGCCGAGGACGAGGTCTTCGACCCGACCCCCTATGCCGGCGCCTACGTTCGCTTCTTCGTCCGGCACCCCACCACGCAGGCGATGCCGCGCAAGTGGAAGACCGCCTTCTCCTCTTCGGCCGCCGACCGCGCGATCGTCCCGATCCACGACATCGGCTTCCTTCCCGTCATCCGCGAAGGGGAGCGCGGCTTCGAGGTCTGGGTCGGCGGCGGCACCGCGATCATGCCCCGCCTCGCCCACAAGATCTTCGACTTCGTCGGCGCCGACGACGGCGAGTACCTGAAGGTGACCGAGGCGATCGTCCGCATCTTCGACCGCCAGGACTGGCTGCGCAAGAACCGCGCCCGGGCCCGGATCAAGGTCCTGCTCGACAAAATCGGCCCCGAGGCGTTCCGCGAACTGGTCGACGAGGAGCTCGCAGGCGACTGGGTCGCCGAGCGCGACTTCGTCGCCGACGTCGAGCGGCTCCGCTTCGACCACAACGAGGAAGCCAACGCGCCGGAGCCCCCGGTCGCGCCCTCCTCGCCCAACGGCGACCGCTCCGAGTTCGAGCTCTTCGTCGAGCGCAACGTGACCCCGCAGCGGCAGCAGGGCTTCAACGCGGTGACCGTGAAGATCACCCGCGGCGACCTCACCCCGGAGCAGTTCCGCGGCCTCGCGGCGATCATGCGCGACTTCTGCGGCGGCTACGCCCGCAGCACGGTCGAGCAGAACATGATCCTGCGCTGGGTCCGCGACGAGGCGCTCTACGACATCTGGACCCGCCTGCAGGAGCTCGGCCTCGCCGATTCGGGCGCTAACGAGATCAACGACGTGATCAGCTGCCCCGGCACCGACAGCTGCAAACTCGGGATCACCAGCTCGATGGGTCTCAACCGGGCGATCCAGGAGCGGATCGAGGCGATGGACATCACCGACCCGCTCACCCGCGGCATCCACATCAAGATGAGCGGCTGCCCGAACGGCTGCGGTCAGCACCACATCGGCACCATCGGTTTCTACGGCGCTTCGCTGAAAGTCGGTGGCCGCCAGATGCCGGCTTACATCCCGCACATCGGCGGCACTGCCGAGGGCGGGGTCGCCTTCGGCAAGCGACTGAAATCGCGCCTGCCCGCCAAACGCGTGCCGGAGGCGGTCGAGCGCTGGATCCGCATGTACGAGTCCGACCGCACCGACGGCGAGGGGTTCAACGCCTTCGCCGAGCGGGTCGGCACCGAGCCCTTCGAAGCGGAGGTCAAGGAGCTGACCCTGCCCGCCGAGTTCAGCCTGGAGACGATGCAGCAGTTCATCGACTGGAATCGATCGAGCCCCTACGAGGTCATCCGGGGCGAGGGTGAGTGCGCGATCTAGCGACGCGATGAAGCGATGAAGCCGCCTCCCGTCACTCTCTCCGGCACCGTGCCCACACCGGCGGACCTCGACCACGAGGCGATCGCGGCTGAGCTTGAGGAGCGCAGCGCGCAGGAGACGCTGGAGTGGATGTTCGAGAACTTCGGCGAGCGGCACTACATCGCCTGCTCGTTTCAGAAAACCAGCTCGGTGACGGCCCACCTGGCGAGCCAGATCAACTCCGAGGCACGCTTCTTCTACCTCGACACCGAGCTTCTCTTCGAGGAGAGCTACGAGACCCGCGACCGTCTCGCCGAGGCGCTCGGGATCGAGTTCGACCGCTTCCACAACCTGACCCTTGAGGAGCAGGCCGCCGAGTACGGCGACGAGCTCTGGAACCGCAACCCGGACGCCTGCTGCGGCATCCGCAAGGTCGAGCCGATGCGCCAAGCCCTCTCTTCCGTAGACTGCTGGGTCGCCGGCGTCCGCCGGGCAGACTCCAGCAGCCGTGCCAAGACGCCCAAGTTCGGCTGGGACAAGCGGTTCAACCTCTGGAAGCTGAACCCGCTTGCGGACTGGACCGAGCGCGACGTCTGGAATTACATCCGTGAGCACCACCTCCCGTACAACCCGCTTCACGATCGCGGCTACCCGTCGATCGGCTGCACCCACTGCACCAAGCCGGTCGAACCGGGTGGGGATCTGCGCGACGGTCGCTGGAGCGGCCTCGCAAAGACCGAGTGCGGGATCAACTAGCGGTTCTTTCTGGAAGCCGCCCTTAATTACTTGTCCTTTTCCCAACCGATAGGTAGAGAGATTTCCGACGATGAGCGAGACCATGGCTGAGCTGTCCCTGACCCTTTCCGAGCGCCACACGGCGGACTTCGAGATGATCGGCAACGGCGGTTTTGCGCCGCTGACCGGCTTCCAGGGTTCCGCCGACTGGGAGCGCGTCTGCGGCGAGATGCGGACCGCCGACGGCGATTATTGGCCGATCCCGATCACGCTCGCGACCGACCTCGACTGCGAGGTCGGCGACGTCGTCGAGCTCTCCAGCGACGAAGGCAAGAAACTGGGGCGGATCAAAGTCGAGGAGATCTTCGAGCGCGACACGAAGCGCGAGGCCGAGCAGGTCTACGGCACCGCCGACGAGGCCCACCCGGGCGTCGCCGCGATCTACGAGGAGGGCGACCGCTGCATCGCCGGCCCGATCGAGGTCGACGCGCTGCCCGACCACGAGGAGGCCTTCATGCGCCGCTACCTGACGGCGCCGCAGACCAAAGAGGCCTTCGCCGAGCGCGGCTGGAAGCGGATCGTCGCCTTCCAGACCCGCAACCCGATCCATCGCGCCCACGAGTACCTGACCAAGGCCGCGCTGGAGACCTGCGACGGGCTCTTCATCCAGCCGCTGATCGGCAAGACCAAGGCCGGCGACATCCCCGCCGACGTGCGGATGCGCTGCTACGAGGTGCTGATGGAGAACTATTACCCGAACGACCGGGTGATGCTCGGCGTCAAGCCGGCGAAGATGCACTACGCCGGGCCCCGCGAGGCGGTCCTGCACGCGATCGTCCGACGCAACTACGGCGCCACCCATTTCATCGTCGGCCGCGACCACGCCGGGGTCGGCGACTACTACGGCACCTACGACGCCCAGAAGATCTTCGACAACATCGACATCGACGAGCTGGGCATCGAACCCCTCTTCTTCGAGCACAGCTTCTGGTGCAACGAGTGCGAGGGCATGGCCTCGGGCAAGACCTGCCCCCATGGCAACGAGGCCCACGTGTTCCTTTCCGGCACCAAAGTGCGCGAGATGCTCGGCAACGGCGAACGGCCACCGCAGGAGTTCTCGCGCAACGAGGTCGCCGACATCCTGATCGACGCTTACAAGGAGGACTGACAAAGCATGGCTGGTGAGAAGGGCTTCACCCTCTGGTTCACCGGGCTCTCCGGAGCCGGCAAGACGACGATTTCCCGACTGCTGGAGGGTCACCTTCGCGAGCGCGGCTGCAAGCTCGAGATCCTCGACGGCGACGTCGTGCGGGAAAACCTCTCGAAGGGGCTCGGCTTCTCGAAAGAGGACCGCGACACCAACATCCGCCGCATCGCCTTCGTCGCCGACCTGCTCAGCCGCAACGGCGTGCCGGTGATCACCGCGGCGATCTCCCCCTACGCGGCGATCCGCCAGGAGGCCCGCGACCTGATGGGCGACCGCTTCATCGAGGTCTACGTCAAGGCGACGGTCGACACCTGCGCCGAGCGCGACGTCAAGGGTCTCTACGAGAAAGCCTTCAAAGGCGAGATCAAGGAATTCACCGGCGTCTCCGACCCCTACGAGGTCCCCGAGAACCCCGACTTCGTCGCCGACACCGAAAGCGAGACCCCAGAGGAGTCGGCCGAGAAGCTGCTGGCCTACCTCGAGCAGCGGGGGTTCATCCCGGCCAAGGAGGCTGTGGCCGCCTAGCTCGGCTAGCGATTTAGCGTTGGGAGGGGGCGGAATTTCCGCCCCCTCTTTTATTCGGCGAAGCGTTCGAGGAGCTTGCGGTCTTCTTCGAGCCGCCTCTTGATCAGCTGGTGAAAATTTTTGTCTGAGCGGCGAGTGATGATGTGATTCTCGATCGCTTCACGGATCACCTCTGAGATAGGGATGTCCTGAGCGCGAGAGATGGCGGCAAGTTCTTCTGCCATCTCGTCGGGAAGACGTACGCTGATCGCTTTGTTAGCCATCGTCGGCGGCGGATTAAAGCATATATGCAACATGTTTATACCTTGCTCTCAGATTGTCCGCCGGTCATCTGGTCCGACCAAGCGTTAGGGTACATGCGCCACATTAAACCATAGCGATCATCAACCTGACAAGAAGTCCGTAACCGCCGGTTACGCGGGTTCAGTACGACGCGCTTCCGAATGTCTCTCGGAGCTGCCCGGTGCGAGGGAGGGACTAAGGCCTAGGCGGCACCCGGGGCTCGCCGAGGCCGTAGGTGTCGTAGGCGCCGAATTCGGCGAAGGTCTTGTGGGTGGGGCCGTGGTAGTCGGAGGAGGCGGTGGGGACCAGGTCGAGCTCTGTGCAGAGCTCGAGGAGGTGTTCGGTCTGCTCCTTGGTGTGGGTCGGGTAGTAGGTCTCGACCCCGTCGGCGTTGAGGGAGCGGATCAGGTCGTCGACCTCGTGCGGGGCGGAGATGTCCCAGTAGGGGTGGGCGATTACGGCGATGCCGCCGGCTTCGCGGATCAGCGCGATCGCCTGCTCGGCGGTCGGCCAGCGTCGCGGCACGAAGGCCTTGGCGCCGGGCACCAGGTACTCCTCGAAGAAGGGCCCGAGGTCGCCCGTGGCGCCGGCCGCGCGGGCGATGTGGGGGCGACCGATCGAGAGCGCGTCGCCGGCCTCGCGGACCGCGTCCTCGAGGTGGAGGTCGAAACCATGCGAGCGCAGCTTCTCGACGATCTCCCCGGCCCGCGTCAGCCGCTCATGCTGAGCCCGCTCGCAAGCCGGCGCGATCTTCCCCACGTCGACCCAATACCCGCAGATATGCAGGTCTTCCGCGTACTCATGCACACAGGACATCTCAATTGCCGGCACCAGCTCGATCCCGTGCGCCTCAGCCGCCCGCTGCGCCTCCCCGACCCCCGCAATCGCATCGTGGTCGGTAAGCGCCAGCGTCGTCACCCCAGCCTTCGCAGCCTCGGCCACCACCTCGGACGGCACCAGCTGCCCGTCCGAGACGGTCGAATGGCTCTGCAGCTCGATCAGCATCGGCCGCGCAGACTAGCTATCTGGGCTGGCCAGGAAGTTGTTCGGAACAATTAAATAGCCGGGAGACGAACAACTTAGAATTTGTTCGGTACAATTAGATCGTGTCTAAACCAAACAAAATGCCCCAAACTCGCCGGGGGCGACCAACACGAGCAGATGTCTACAAACGGCTGAAAGTTCAGATCGGCGAGCTTCGCGAGCGCCTGGGAGGGCTCCCCTCTCCGGATGAGGCAGAGGGGATCTGGCGCGGCATCTGGCTTGAGGAGGCCCATCATTCGACGGCAATCGAGGGCAACACCCTGGTCCTCAAGCAGGTCGAGCAGCTCCTTGACGAGGGTCGGGCGGTTGGCAACAAAGAGTTGAGCGAATACCTCGAGGTGCGCGGCTACGCCGATGCGGCCGGCTGGGTCTACGGGCAGGGCATCCAGTCGGATGGGTGGAGCGGCGGCAAATTGATCACCCTCTCCGAGGTCCGAGAGGTTCATTCGCTTGCAATGACCCCTGTCTGGGAGGTGGCTCCGCATCGGCAGGCAACGGCGAAGGAGCGCCCCGGTTCCTTCCGGGAGCACGACATCGAGCCCTTCCCGGGAGGCATGCGGCCGCCCGACTGGCCGCAGGTTCCGATACTGATCCGCGACTGGGTCAGCGATGCCCAACCCTTGCGCGGGGTTGACGAGGCCGAGCTCCCGGAGGCCCTGGCCAGGCTGCACGCGAGATTCGAGCAGGTCCATCCGTTCCTCGACGGAAACGGACGTGCCGGTCGGCTCGCACTCAACCTTCTCTTGATTCGACTCGGATACCCGCCGGCGATCATTTACAAGGGCAACCGAGCTCGTTACCTAGCTGCTCTTCGCCGGGCTGACCAGGAGGATTTCGGCCCACTCGGGGAGTTCATCGCGCGGGCGATTCTGGACAACCTCTACAAGTTCGTCGCCCCTGCGGTCGCCGGCCCCGCCCGACTGGTGCCGCTTCCGGCGCTGGCGACTGAGAAGCTCTCGGCGAATGCGCTCCGCGTGGCCGCGATGAGGGGAAGGTTGAAGGCGGCGAAGGCCGCTGATGGGACTTGGCGCAGCTCGACAGCCTGGGTGGAGGAGTACGAAGCGAGCCGTTACAAGCGCGAATAGGAGCCTCGAACGGGCGGCATGCACCTCTGCCGCTGTCCTAAATAGACTGCGCCGCCGTGTTCCAGAAGGTCCTGATAGCCAACCGCGGCGAGATCGCGATTCGGGTCGCCCGCACCCTGCGGGAGATGGGCATCACCTCGGTCGCCGTCTACTCGGAGATCGACCGCGACGCCCCCCACGTGCGCGAGGCCGACGAGGCTTTCCTGATCGGCCCGGCGGTCCCGGCTGAGAGCTACCTCAACATCGCCAAGATCATCGAGACCGCAAAGGAGGCGGGGGCGGAAGGGATCCATCCCGGCTACGGCTTCCTCGCCGAGAACGCCGACATGGCGCGTGCCTGCGCCGAGGCGGACATCACCTGGATCGGCCCCCCGCCGGAGGCGATCGAAGCGATGGGCTCGAAGACGCGGGCGCGGGAGATCATGGAGCAGGCCGGGGTGCCGATCGTCCCCGGTTCCACCGAGGTCGCCGAGGATCTAGAGGACGCCAAACGCCAGGCCGAGGAAGCCGGCTACCCGGTCGCCTGCAAGGCCGCGGGCGGCGGCGGCGGCAAGGGCTTCCGCGTGGCGATGACGCCTGATGACCTCCAAGAGGCTTACGAAGGCTCCTCGCGCGAAGGCGAGAAGTTCTTCTCCGACCCGCGCGTCTACGTCGAGCGCTACCTCGAGGATCCGCGCCACGTCGAGGTCCAGGTGCTGGCCGACTCGCACGGCAACGTGATCCATCTCGGCGAGCGCGACTGCTCGCTGCAGCGCCGCCACCAGAAGGTGGTCGAGGAGGCGCCGGGTCCGCACGTCGACGAGGAGATGCGCGAGCGGATCGGCAAGATCGCCACCGACGCAGCCGCGGCCGTCGGCTACCGCGGCGCCGGCACGATCGAGGGGATGCAGGTCGGCGACGAGTACTTCTTCCTCGAGATGAACACCCGCGTTCAGGTCGAACACTGCGTGACCGAGATGGTCACCGGAATCGACATCGTCCGCGAGCAGATCCTGGTCGCCGCCGGCGAGCCGCTCTCGATCGCCCAGGAGGACGTGAAGCTGAACGGCTGGTCGATCGAGTGCCGGATCAACGCCGAGGCCGCGCACAAGAACTTCGCCCCCGCGCCGGGGCCGATCGGCGACTCCTATCGCGAGCCCTCCGGGCCGGGTGTCCGCGTCGACTCCGGCGTCGAGGCCGGCTCCGAGGTGACGCCGATGTACGACCCGATGGTGGCCAAGCTGATCGTCTGGGACGTCGACCGCGAGCACGCGACGCGTCGCATGCTGCGTGCCCTCGGCGAATACGACTCCGGCGGCCTCACCACCCTGATCCCCTTCCACAAGGCGATCCTCGCCACCGAGCAGTGGGCGCGCGGGGAGACCTGCCGCGACCTGATGGAAGACAAGGAGTGGCTGAAGACCACCGCTCCGGCCGACGCCGCTCCGCCCGCGCCGAGCGAGGACGGCGGCGAGATGGTGACCCGCGATTACAAGGTCGAGGTCTCGGGCAAGCTGTTCGACGTCAAGGTGATCGGCGAGGCCCCCGCGGGCGGCGTCGCCGCCCCGGCCGCCGGCGGCGGTAAGAAACCGCCGAAACGCGAGCGCAAAGGCGGCAGCGGCCCCAGCGCCTCCAGCGAGGCTCTCCCCTCGCCCCTCCAGGGCACCGTCCTCAAAGTCGCCGTAGAGCAAGGCGCCGAGGTCTCGGAGGGCGACCTGATCTGCGTGATCGAGGCGATGAAGATGGAGAACGAGATAACCGCCCACCGCAGCGGCAAGGTCGAAGAGCTGAACGTCACCGAAGGCGCCGCCGTCTCAAGCGGCGACACCCTCGCCGTCATCAAGTAGCTGCCTAAATCACTGAGCGCTGTGCCCGTCCCTAACTGCGCCGCTTGTGATGCCGCTTTTCTTCGCGTTCCTTTTCCTTGCGCCGTTCTTCTTCACGCCGTTCCTTGCTGACCTTCTGCTGCTGCTTGCGGGTCAGCGGGAAGGGCGGGGCGGGTTCGCGGCAGGTGCGGCCCGAGCAGGCCTCCAGGCGGATCAGCTGCGCGTGGAGGAAGGCGCGGATCGGGAAGTAGTTGGGGTCGCGGACGATGTTGTTGAGCTCGTAGGGGTCCTTGTTGAGGTCATAGAGCTCTTTCTCGCCGTCGGGCCACTCGATGTACTTGTAGGGGCCGAGGCGGATTCCCTCGTAGTCTTTCGGCGGCGCGACGATCGAGGCTTCGGCGCTCTGCTGCCACTGCCGCTTGTTTCGGCGATCGCGGCGATTGAGCCAGGCCGGACGCTGGTTGACGCTCGGACCGCCACCCGACTTCCCGGCCGCGACGCTGGCCGGTGACGCCGCCGGCCCGCCGCCGTTCTCTTCGACGTCGTTGGTCTGGACGAAGGACTCGAAGAGGATCGCGTGGCGGGTGCGCATTTCCGGTTCGCGCAGGAACGGCACCAGCGACTCGCCGTCGATGCTTTTGTCCGCTTTCACCCCGGCCAGTTCGAGGATCGTCGGCGCGATGTCGATGTTGGCGGCGAGCTGGCCGCTCGTCGTCTTCGGCTTGATCCCCGGCCCGCGGATCAGGAACGGCAGGTGGGTCGAGGGCTCGTAGGCGAGGAACTTGCCGCCGGTGAGCCGGTGCTCGCCGAAGAAGAAGCCGTTGTCGGAGGTGAAGAGGATGTAGGTGTTGCTCAGGCGGTGCAGGGCGCCCAGCTCTTCGACGATCATTTTCACCCCTTCGTCGACTGAGCGCAGCGACTCCAGGCACTTCTGGTAATAGACCCGGTAGGTGTGGATGTCGGTCGGCGAGAGGTACGGCGCTTCGCGGATGAAGCGCGGCTTGTCGTTGACGTTGCCCTCGTTGAACCCTTCCGAGCGCCCGTGCGGGAAGGGCGCGCCGGCGAAGGTGTTGTAGTGGCGCGGCGCCGGCTCCGGCCCGGCCGGCTTGCGGAAGTCGCCGTGCGGGGCGGTGTAGTCGACCTGCATGTAGAAAGGCTGTTCGGGCGGCGTCCCAGCCAGCTCTTCGACAGCCATCCGGTTGAAGACGTCGGTCTCGTACAGGCACGGTTTGCCTTCGAAGGTCGTGGTCGGGCAGCCGAAGTAGTCGCGTTCGCCGTATTCGCGCGTTTCCCAGCTGCCGGAGTCGCCGTAAGGGCCTTCGATTTTGCCGTTGTTGTTGAGCGTGTAGCCGTAGTAGTAGTGGTCGGTGTCGGCGTTCAGCACGGTGTGCCAGGCGCTCCAGCCGGGCGGCACGTCGGTGCCGTTGTCGAACGGTTCGTCGCCGTAGCCATTGAGGAACTTGCCGATGTGGATCGTCCGGTAGCCGGCACCCTGCAGCCAGGTGGCGAGGTTGTGGGTGTAGGCCTGGCGGGCTTTGAAGCCGGTGTAGCCGCCGTTCGGCGGCACGTTGCCCCGGTCGTTGTGGTTGTGGGCGTAGCGGCCGGTCAGCAAGCTGACGCGCGAGGGGCAGCAGAGGGGATAGGAGACGTAGTAGCGGCTGAAGGTCTCGCCGTGGTTCGCCAGCAGCGAGAGCGTGTAGGGCATCGATTTGACTTCGATCCCGCCGACGTTGATCGCCGCGTAGAGCTCGTTGAGCGTCTCGTCATCGGTCTGGATGACGACGAAGTTGGGTTTCTGCGCGGTCGACTCGTTCGGCCGTTCCCGCAGCGCTTTGGCCGAGATCGGCGATTCCTTCGGCCCTGCGGCGCCGGCGCTGTGCGTCCCGGCGAGGGCGAGAGCGACCACCAGCGCCAGCAGGCTCGCCGCCACGGCGAGCCGCGCGACCGCCACGGCGCGCGAAGAACTGGTGTTGCGGGCAAACGTCTGCATCGATGCGATCGGGGCGATCGGCCGAGTACCCCCGAAACCGGCGCCTAACGCCTGAGTTGCGGCGTGAAAGCTAGAAGACGCTCAGGACGCGCCGAGCTTTTTGACGGCCTCACGGAAGTTTTTTACCGTGGCACTGGGGGCTTTGCGCCCGTCCAGTTTCTCGCCGTGGCGGTTGACCCAGATCACCGGCACGTTCATTTTCAGCACCGGGGCGATGTCGGTCGCGTAGTTGGAGCCGATGTGGACCCAGCCTTTCTTGCCGCCGATCCGCCGCGCGCACTCTTTGAAGTGGACGGGGTCTGGCTTGTAGCTGCGCACCTGCTGGGCGGTGACGACGAGGTCGAGTTCGGTCCGCAGGTGGCGGCGCGAGATCCCCAGCAGTTTGTCGTCGATGTTGGAGATGATCCCGATCTCGTACTTCTTGCCGAGCCGGTCCATCGCCGCGTTGGCCTCGCGGAACGGCAGCCAATAGGCGACGCTGTTGGGCAGGAACTGGGCTCGCGAGGGCTCCACTTCCCAGCCGATCTCGCCGGCGACTTTGACGATCGTCCGGCGCAGCACCTCCGCGTAGAGCTCGTACGAGCCGGCCATGACTTCGGCCTGGACCTCCATGAAGCGCTCCAGGAAGGGGCCCTCCTCGAAGCTGAAGCCGTCTTTCTCGGCCTCTTTCTGACAGGCCTCGAGGATGCCTTTCTCCCAGTCGATCAGGGTGCCGTAGCAGTCGGTGGTCACCCATTTGACGGTTTTGAGACTGGGGAGGGCCATCTGAGAGCGCGGCATTATGTCATTCGGATAGTCTGCCGCGTCGCGCTCCCCCGGCGCCCACCTCAAACATGGACCTCCTCGAGTACCAGGGCAAGCAACTGTTCGCCAAGCACGGCATCCCCGTGCCGAGCGGCGAAGTCGCCGACACGGTCGACGAGGCCGTCGCCGCGGCGGAGAAGATCGGCTACCCGTGCGCGATCAAGGCGCAGGTGCTGATCGGCGGCCGCGGCAAGGCGGGCGGGATCAAGATCGCCCAGGACGCCGACGAGGCGCGCCGGCACGCCGACGCGATCCTCGGCATGGACATCGTCGGCCCGCACGGCGAGGGGCCGTTCCGCGTCGAGGCGGTCTGGATCGAGGGCGGCTCCGACATCGCCGAGGAGTACTACGCCTCGGTCATCCTCGACCGCGGCGAGAAGAAGCTGCTGGCGATGGTCTCCGCCAAAGGCGGGATGGATATCGA
>JBQCHH010000083.1:0-15727 GCA_051954855.1 Solirubrobacterales bacterium
AGCTTCTTCGGCGGCAAGAGGAGCCTGATCGAAAACCACGCCGACCTCTGCCGGGGCACGCACCGGGCGAGGGTGGTGTTCAAGGCGCAGAGCGGGCGGGTCTCCAGGCAGGGGCCGGTGATCGGGACGGGGTGCAAGAAGAAGTAGGCGCATCTGGGAAGCGCTTGTGGTGAATCATTTAGATACGCTCGCGTTTGTTGACGAACCGGCCAGTGTCTGATACACACTGATGTGTTCCCAGTCAAAACTCGGGAATATCTCCAGGAGCTTGGGTTAGCCCATCTCCTTACGCGCAAGAGCCGGCCCTATCCCGCCTCTTGCGCTGCCCAAAGGCCGAGCAGAAGCTAATGCCGGAAGTGGCGATGCTTCGTGAAGACCATCGCCACTCCGGCCTTCTCGCAGGCCTCGATCACCTCGGCGTCGCGTTTGGAGCCGCCGGGTTGGATCACGGCGCTGGCGCCGGCCTGAATCGCCAGCTCGGGGCCGTCGGCGAAGGGGAAGAAGGCGTCGGAGGCGAGGGCTGAGCCGGCTAGGAGGCCATCGGCCTCGACGCCGCGGGCCTCACGGCACTTCTCGACCGCGAGGCGCACGGAGTCGACGCGGCTCATCTGGCCGGCGCCGATGCCGAGGGTCGCTCCGTCCTTGGCGAGCACGATCGCGTTGGAGCGGACGCGGCGGCAGACGGTCCAGGCGAAGAGCATGTCCTGCCACTGCTGCTCGCTCGGCTCGTTGCCGGTGACGGCCTCCATGATCTGCCGCGGCTCCGGATCGCCGTCGCGGTCCTGGACCAGCAGGCCGCCCATGACCCGCTTGACGTCGCGTTCGCTGGGGTCCTGCTGGCGACGCTCCTCCTCGCAGAGGATGCGGATCGCCTCCTTCTGCTGCAGGATCTCCAGTGCCCCGTCCTCATAGCCCGGCGCGCTCAGCACCTCGACGAAGTTCTTGTGCAGCTCCTCGGCCAGCTCGCGGCCGATCGGCCGGTTGATCGCGATCACGCCGCCGTAGGCCGAGAGCGGGTCGCAGGCGAGCGCTTTCAGGTAGGCCTCAAGCGCGTCGGCGCCGATCGCCACCCCGCAGGGGTTGTTGTGCTTGACGATCACGCAGGCCGGCTGCTCGAAGTCGCCGACCAGGGCCCGCGCCGAGTCGAGGTCGAGAACGTTGTTGAAGGAGAGCGCCCGTCCGTGCAGCTTCGAGACCCGCGAGAGGATGTGGCTGCGCAGGCCGACCTCCGAGTAGAGCGCTGCCCGCTGGTGTGGGTTCTCGCCGTAGGAGAGGTCGAGCACCTTCTCGTAAGCGACCGCCAGGTGTTCCGGGAAGTCCTCGTACTCCGTCGAGAACCAGCGGCTGATCGCGGCGTCGTAGCGTGCGGTCTGCGCGAAGGCCTCGTTGGCGAGCCAGTGGCGGGTCGAGGCGGAGATCTCGCCGCCCGTCTCCTCCAGCTCGGCGCAGACCGCGTCGTAGGACTCCGGCTTGACGATCACGGCGACGCTCTCGTGGTTCTTCGCCGCGGCGCGGATCATCGTCGGCCCGCCGATGTCGATGTTCTCGACCGCCACCTCCGGCGCCACCTCGCGCCCGGAGACGGTCTGCTCGAAGGGGTAGAGGTTGACGCAGACGAGATCGATCGGCTCGATTCCCTCGCGCTCCAGCGTCGCCGCATGCTCGGGGTCCTCGCGCCGCGCCAGCAACGCCGCGTGCAGCCGCGGGTGCAGCGTCTTCACCCGGCCGCCGAGGATCTCTTCCTGGCCGGTGAACTCGGAGACGTCGGTGACCTCGACCCCCGCCTCGCGCAGCGCCGTCGCGGTGCCGCCGGTGGAGAGGATCTCGACCCCGAGCGCCGCCAGCCCCTTGGCGAAGTCGGCGACCCCGGTCTTGTCGGAGACCGAGATCAGCGCCCGGCGCACCTGGACCTGGCCGTCGACGCGCTCCTGCTGGGTTTCGGTGGCGGGATCAGTCATCGATCGCGACCGTCCGCGGGTCGCTGGGGTCGATCCTAACCCTGCCCTGGGCGATCATGCGGATCGCCTCCGGGTACAGCGCGTGCTCGACCGCGTGGACCGCCGCCTCCAGCTCCGCGCGGGAGACGCCGGACGGCACCGGGACCTCGCGCTGGGCGATCACCGGGCCGGTGTCGACCCCCTCGTCGACGAAGTGGACGGTGACGCCGGTGGTCGCGACGCCGGCGGCGAGCGCCTGGCCGATCGCGTCGAGCCCGGGGAAGCTCGGCAGCAGGGCGGGGTGGATGTTGACCACCCGGTTGCGGAAGCGGGCGACGAAGGCGGCGCTGAGCAGCTGCATGTAGCCGGCGAGGACGACGAGGTCAGCCCGCAGCGACTCGATCCAGTCGCCGATCGCCTCGTCCCGCGCCGCCCGATCGGGGTAGTCCGCGGTGGGGAAGACAGCGGTCTCGACCCCGGCCCCGCTCCCGCGCTGTAGCGCCCCCGCCCCCGGCTTGTCGGAGCCGACGCCGACGACCTCGATCCCCTCGCGGCCGTGCAGCGTGTCGAGGATCGCCTGCAGGTTGGTGCCGCTGCCCGATGCGAGGACGACGATCCGGAACGAGCTCACGCGCGCATCTTCGCACTAGGCTCCCGGGCGTGAGCGAACACGACCTCTGGCAGGCGATCCTCTATCTCCACCTGCTGGCGATGGCCTTCTTCGTCGGCGGCCAGCTCGTCTTCGGGATCGCGGTGGTGCCGATCCTCCGCAGCGATCCCGACCCCGAGCGCACCCGCATGCGCGCCGTGGCCCGCCGCTTCGGCTATGGCTCCCTCATCGCTCTCGGCGTCCTCGTCGCCACCGGCTGGGCGATGGCCTCCCACTACCACCTCTTCGGCAGCTCGACCCTGCAGTGGAAGCTGGGCTTGGTCGCCCTCGTCATCGGCCTCACCCTGCTCCACCTGCGCTTCCCGAAACTGCACGCGCTGCAGGGAGCGATCCTGCTCGCCTCGCTGGCGATTGTTTGGCTGGGGCTGGAATTGGTGACCGGCGTCTAGTCTGCGGCGCGGGTAGGTCGAAAGCTGTCGAGGATTTCCAACAGTTGTTCCCGGCCTCGCTGCGGCACCGATTGTCGTTTCAACCAGACCAAGGCTTGGAAAGACTGACCTTCCTGGGTCCAGTCAAACTTGTAGCTAGGCCCGGCACATTCGAAGCTGCTGTGAAGAGCGTCCCCGTAGCTAAATGACGAGGGACGTGGAGGGAGGTCCGGGACCTGCGCTGAAGTACTCGCGGAACCCGGTCTCGTGTAGTCGACGATCATCAACAGGACGCCCGTCTTCGGCATTTGGGCGAGCGCTCTGGGAAAGCAGCTTCTGGGATGGATCGGGACGGCTGCGGGATATGAGGCAACGGCAAGAACCTGCGGCGGATAGATCTTGTCCGTTAGGTGCCGATCAATCTCATGCCATCCGGATGGGAGCGTCGCTTCGACTCCTCCATGACGATATCGACTCCCTGACGTTATCCCCTGCGTGTTGTGAGACGACTGACTGCAAGCCCCGAGCGACAAGGCTGAAATCGCAACAAGCAACGCCACACCGCTCCATTGCCTTTGCTGAAAATCGATCGTCACTTACCCTCCATGCAAACCGAATCCTAGCTCGGCCTTGGTGCAGAGGGACCGCCATTTCGTAAGCAATTTTCGGTACAAACTCCTTGACTAGACAGGGATCTCCTGGTAAATCCCGGGAACTCGGGACTCATCCCGTACCAAACCAAGCCCGGCGCGGATCGCCGGGCAGCAAGGGAGAACCATGAAGAAACTCAAGATCCTCGGCCTTGCCGTGGTGGCGGCGACGGCGCTGATGGCGTTCGTCGGCGCCGGCACGGCCTCGGCCACACCCACGTCGCTCTGCAAAGCGCCGACAACAACTCCAGGCGGTTTGCCTATCTGCGAAGGCTTCCACCTCTATCCGGCGGGGACGAACATCCACGCTGTCTTGGAGGAAGGCACGAAGCTCAGCATCCCGACGCCCAACGGCGTGGTCGAATGCAAGACCGCGACACTCAACGCCTTCACCGAGCAGCAGACAGAAATGCCGCTGGGAGCAATCGTCAACGCGCTCACCTTCGGCGCCTGCGAAGACGCAGGCGAACCGGTCGATGTGGAAGCAGTCAAACCCGGGACAATGGACATCGAAATCATCGATCTCCCGGTTTGGACCTACAACGGCACACTGACGTTGACAGGGACCGAAATCAAAATCCTCTGGACACATACCGGCGCCGAATGCTTCTACGACGCCGGCCACGCCGGAGTGCTCACAGGCGGGCCGATGGCGACAATCGATTGGTCGGGCCCCTTGACCTATACAAAAGGAAACCTCCTCTGCCCACCAGGAAACGGCAGCTGGAACGGCGCCTTCACAGTCACAAGCCCAGAACCGCTCTACGTCGAGATGTGATCAACAGCTAATTGGCCACGCGGTCGCTCTCGGCGGCTGCGTGGCCATTCAATCGGTGCCTGGGGGCACCGGACTAGGAGGAAGATATGAAGTCCCTGAAGGTCCTCGGCCTCGCCGTTGTAGCGGCCACCGCCCTGCTCGCCGTCGGAGCCGGCTCAGCTTCGGCGACCGTGCTCTGCAAAATCACAAGCACACCTTGTGGAGCCGCCAACCATTACGGCGAAAGGCTCTGAACTCGAATTGAAACTGGCGGTCGGTACGAAATCAGTCGTCGCAACGACAGACGCGTCCATCGATGACACCTGTAGCGAAACGACGCTGGAAGCGAAAACCTCAAATACAGGGGGCGCGACGGCAACAATCGATGCACCGGTTAGCGGATTTACCTTCGGCAACTGCAGCCATACGACTAAAGCGCCACCGATAAGCAAGACGCTGGAAATTCACTACATCACGGGAACGGACAACGGTCAAATTACAGCTAGACAACTCGAGATTACAGTGATCATAAATGGCATGGAATGCACCTACGGCACTGCTGCCGGCGGAACGACCATCGGAACCCTTGTCGGCCCGACCAACGTCGTCAATGTGAACACCGTCCTCACCTTGGCTGCTGGCAGCGGGCTTGGCTGTCCCGACAGCGTCAAATGGACGGCCACGTACAACCTCGCTCGTCCGGCGACCGCCGTCTACGTCGAGCTGAGCTGAGGGTAGGCAACTAGGCCAAAGGCCCTAAGACGAGGCCGCCGCGATCGTCTCCAAGGCGAATTTGCCGTCGGCCTCGTCGGGGTCGCCGAGCGGGTAGTGCCCGGTGAAGCAGGCGTCGCAGTGCTCGCCGGGGTCGGCGCCGATCGCCTCGTAGACGCCCGCCATCGAGAGGTAGGCGAGGGAGTCGGCTTCGAGCTCGTCGGCGATCTCCTCGATCGAGCGGTTGTGGGCGATCATCTCCTCGCGGGTAGACATGTCGACGCCGTAGTGGCAGGGGTTGCGGATCGGCGGGGCGGAGATGCGCAGGTGGACCTCGCCGGCGCCGGCGTCGCGCAGCATGCCGACGATCTGCCGGGTGGTATTGCCGCGCACGATCGAGTCGTCGACGACGACGATCCGCTGGCCGGCGACGATCTCCGGCAGCGGGTTGAACTTCAGCCGCAGGCCGTGCTTGCGCAGCTCCTGCCCGGGCTGGATGAAGGTTCGCGCCACGTAGCGGTTCTTGATCAGGCCGTCGTCGCGCGGCAGCCCGGAGGCGCGGGCGAAGCCGGCGGCGGCGGGGTTGCCCGAGTCCGGCACCGAGATCACCAGGTCGGCCTCGACCGGCGCCTCGCGCCAGAGGATCTCGCCCATCCGCCCGCGCACCTGCTGCAGGACCTTGCCCTCGAGCCGGCTGTCGGGGCGGGAGAAGTAGATGTGCTCGAAAACGCAGGAGGCCCGCCGCTCGCTCTTCACCACCTGCCGCGTCTCCAGCCCGCGCTCGGTCAGCGAGACCATCTCGCCCGGGTGCACCTCGCGCATCAGCTTGGCGCCGATGATGTCGAAGGCGCAGCTCTCGGAGGCGACGACAAAGCGGTCCTTCAGCCGCCCGAGGCTGAGCGGCCGGATCCCGTGCGGGTCGCGGAAGGCGACGATCGCCCGCTTGGTCATCACCACGGTCGAGTAGGCGCCCTGCAGCCGCGGCATCACGTCGGCGACCGCGTCCTCGATCATCTTCCCCTCGTGCGCGGAGAGCAGGGCGGCGATGATCTCCGAGTCGGAGGTGCCGCGGAACTGCAGCCCCCGCTCCTTCAGCTCGTTCCAGAGCTCGACCGCGTTGGTGAGGTTGCCGTTGTGGGCGAGGGCGAGCTCGCGGCCGTCGTCGCGCCAGATCGGCTGCGCGTTCTCCCAGGAGCCGCCGCCGGTGGTCGAGTAGCGGACGTGGCCGATCGCCATGTCGCCCTCCAGCGCCCGCAGCTTCTCCTCATCGAAGACCTGGCTGACGAGGCCGGAGTCGCGCAGCGTGGTGATCATCCCGGCCTCGCTGGTGGCGATCCCCGCCGACTCCTGGCCACGGTGCTGCAGCGCGTAGAGACCGAAGTAGGCGAGCCGGGCGACGTCGTGGCCGGGTGCGTATACGCCGAAGACGCCGCATTCCTCACGCGGCCCCTGGCGATCGAAGCTGAACCCCTGGTCGGGAGACAAGCGCGTTTCCTCGTTGCAATTGAAGACGGACGCGCAGGCAGAGCCTCCTGCCTACCTGCGCAGGGTAGCAGCGCCGCGCGGCTGCCCGGTCCGTCTCAGACTGTCGTTATTTGCGCGACTGAGCGCCGTCGAAGGCCGGCAGGCCGTCGATGCTTTCGGCATTCTTCGTCGCGACGTAGGCGTCGATCTCCGCGGCGCCGCCGACGCGCATCTTCTTCTCCGCCCAGGCTTCCATGTGGGGGCGCTCGCCCTCGTAGCTCATCAGCGGCACGCCGTAGCCGCAGGAGTCGGCGACCCGGGTGACGTCGACGAGGACGATCGCCCGCTGCGCCTCGGAGACCTCGTGCGGCGCCTCGAAGCCCGCTCGCTCGAACAGCTCCGCGAAGCGCGGGTCGTCGGCCGGGATTACCTCCCCGCGCCCGTGCAGGCGCAGGATCCGCGGCGGCCCCTGGAAGGCGCACAACATCACCACAATCCGCCCGTTCTCCCGCACATGCGCCACCGTCTCGGCGCCGCTGCCGACCATGTCGAGGTAGGCGACCGTGTGGTCGTCGAGCACCCGCAGCGTCCCCGCCGGTCCCTTCGGCGAGACGTTGACATGCCCTTCGCCATCGAGCGGCGCCGAGGCGACGAAAAACAACTCGCGCTCAGCTATCCACTCACGCAGGTGCTCGTCGATTCGCTCAAAGATCTTCGCCACGCGACGAAGTTATCAGCGGCTCGATTTCCGAACTGCATCAACCTCTACTTCTGGCAGGTGTAGAAGTTGACGCAGTTGGCTAGAAAGAGTCGTCGATGCGGGCGCTGAGCGAGCTCCAGGCATCGCGCGCCTCGGCCAGGCTGACCGAAAGGCTGCGGTCGCCGGCGCCGATGGCGATTTGGTCGCCGCCGACGGTGCCGATCAGGACGGCGCCTAGGTCCTCGAGGGCCTGGCGGTCGCCGCTGACCAGGAAGCCGCCGGGGCCTTCGCCGAAGAGGGCCTCCTCGGGGGTGCAGCCGCGCTCGCGGAGGTGGTTGAGGTTGGCCTCGCAGCCGATGTCGCCGGCGATCGCGGACTCGGCTAGGGCGCAGGCCAGGCCGCCGTCGCTGATGTCGTGGGCCGAGCTGAGTTTTCCGGCGCGGATGGCATTGCGGACGATCTCGCAGGCGGCGGCTACCGAGGTGATGTCCGAGCGGGGGAGGCCCATCTTCAGCTCGCCGCGCTGCTTCGCCAGCTCCGAGCCGGCCAGGTTTGGTTCGAACGGGCCGATCAGGCCGATCGCGTCGCCCTCGCGGGCGAAGGCGCTGCCGGCGACCTGGGCCGGGTCGGGCAGCTCGCCGACCATCCCTACCACCGGCGTCGGGTAGATCGGGCCGTCGGGACCCTCGTTATAGAGGGAGACGTTGCCGCCGACCACTGGCACGCCAAGTACGTTGCAGGCGTCGGCGAGGCCGCTGACGGCGCGGTCGAGCTGCCAGGCGCCGACCGGCTTCTCGGGGTTGCCGAAGTTGAGGCAGTTGGTCAGGCCGAGCGGCTCGGCGCCGACGCAGGCGAGGTTCTGGGCGCACTCGAGCACCGCCTCGATCGTCCCCAGGTAGGGGTCGCAGGCGACCCGCCGCCCGTTGCCGTCGATCGAGACCGCGATCGCGTTGCCGGACTCGGGCAGCTGCAGCACCGCGGCGTCTGCCTGCTCGGGCCGCCGCACCGTGCGCGAGCCGACGACGTAGTCGTACTGCTCGAAGGCCCAGCGCTTGGAGGCGACGTTGGGCGAGCCGAGCAACGCCAGCAGCTCCTGCTCCGCCGTCGCCTCCACCGGCAGCGTCGCCCGGTTGCCGTAGATCCAGCCCCCCGGCTCGCCCGGCTCCAGGTCATAGAGCGGGCAGCCATCGACCAGCGCCTCGACCGGCATCTCGCCGACCGTCTCGCCGTCGCGCAGGATCCGGATCAGGCCGCTCTCGGAGACGACGCCGATCTCCGCCGAGCCGGTCTGCCACTTCTCGCAGATCGCCCGCACCTCGGCGACCCGCGCCGGCTCGACCACCGCCAGCATCCGCTCCTGGCTCTCGGAGACCATGATCTCGAAGGGCTCCATGTCGGCCTCGCGCAGCGGCACCTTGGCGACGTCGATGTCGATCCCGACCCCGCCCGCGCTCGCCATCTCGCCCGCCGAGGAGGTCAGCCCGGCGGCGCCGAGGTCCTGCAGCGAGACCAGCAGCCCCTTCGCCAGCAGCTCCAGGCAGCACTCCAGCAGCTTCGACTCCTCGAACGGGTCACCGATCTGCACCGTCGGCCGCTTCGCCTCGTCGCCCTCGCCGAGCTCGGCCGAGGCCAGCACCGAGGCGCCGCCGATCCCGTCGCGCCCGGTCGAGGCGCCCATCAGGACGATCGCGTTGCCCGGCCCTGCGGCCGCCGCCCGCACCATGTCCGACGTCTTCGCCAGCCCCAGGCACATCGCGTTGACGAGGCAGTTGTGCTCGTAGGGCTCCTCGAAGTAGATCTCGCCGCCGACCGTCGCCACCCCGATCGAGTTGCCGTAGTGGCCGATCCCCCGCACCGCGCCGTCGAGCAGGTGGCGCGAGCGCGGGGAGTCGAGCTCGCCGAAGCGGAGGCTGTCGAGGATCGCGATCGGTCGCGCCCCGATCGCGAAGACGTCGCGGAGGATGCCGCCGACCCCGGTCGCCGCCCCCTCGAACGGTTCGACCGCGCTGGGGTGGTTGTGGGACTCGACCTTGAAGGCGACCGCGTAGCCGTTGCCGACGTCGACCGCGCCGGCGTTCTCGCCCGGTCCCATCACCACCCGCTCGCCCTCGGTCGGCAGCCGCCGCAGCAGCTTGCGCGAGTGCTTGTAGGCGCAGTGCTCGGACCAGAGCAGGCTGAACATCGCCAGCTCGACGTCGTTCGGGTCACGGCCAAGCTTCGCGACGATCAGCTCGTACTCGGAGTCGGTAAGGCCGAGCTCGCGGTGTTTGGAGGTCTCGACGCTCATGCCTGTGGCGCCTTTGTGGACTCATGGGCCACAAAGGCGCCACGCCTGCCCGCCATCGCCTCGAAGATCCGCAGCCCGTCGGTGGAGCCGGTCAGCGGATCGACCGCGTGCTCGGGGTGGGGCATCAGGCCGAGCACGTTGCCCGCCTCGTTCCGCACCCCGGCGATGTCGCGCAGCGAGCCGTTGGAGTTGTGGCCGTCGGCGTAGCGGTAGGCGACCTGGCCGTTCGCTTCTAACCGGTCGAGCATCTCCTCCGGCGCGTAGTAGCGGCCTTCGCCGTGCTTGGCCGGGATCGAGAGCCGCTCGCCCGTCCCCTCCTCGATCAGCTCGACCTGGTGGCAGCGGAAGCGCAGCTCGACGTTGCGCAGCAGCGCCCCCGGCAGCAGCCCGGCCTCGCAAAGCACCTGGAAGCCGTTGCAGATGCCGATCACCGGCGCTCCGCCCGCGGCCGCCTCGGCCACCGCCTCCATCGCCGGGCTGAAGCGGGCGATCGCCCCTGCCCGCAGGTAGTCGCCGTAGGAGAAGCCGCCGGGGACGACGATCCCGTCGACGCCGTCGAGGTCGCGGCTCTCGTGCCAGATCAGCCGCGCCCCGTCGCCGGCCAGCTCACAGGCGCGCAGCGCGTCCCGCTCATCACAAGATCCCGGGAACTGGAGGACGCCCCAGATCACAGGGTCTGGATCTCGTAGTCCTCGATCAGGGGGTTGGCGAGCAGCTTCTCGCAGAGCTCGCCGAGCCGCTCCGGGTCCTCGGCCTCGAGCTCGACCATCCGCCCGACGTGGACGTGCCCGATCCCCTCGAAGCCGAGCGCCGGCAGCGCCCGCTCGACCGCCTTGCCCTGGGGGTCGAGGATCCCCTCCTTGGGCCGGATCAGCACGCGCGCCTTCACAGGGCCAATCTAACGATCAGCGCGGCTGGGCCGCTAGAACGACTCGCCGGTGATCCGCTCGTAGGCCTCGACGTATTTGGCCCGGGTCTGCTCGATCACGTCGGGCGGCAGCTCCGGCGCCGGCGGCTTTTTGTCCCAGCCGCTCTCGGTCGCCCAGTCGCGGACGAACTGCTTGTCGAAGGAGGGCGGGGTGACGCCCGGCTGGTAGCTGGCGGCGGGCCAGAAGCGCGAGGAGTCGGGGGTCAGGACCTCGTCGGCGAGCACGATCTCCGCCCCGGCGTGGCGGCCGAACTCGAACTTGGTGTCGGCGAGGATGATCCCGCGCTGGGCCGCGTGCTGGGCGCCGCGCTTGTAGACCTCGATCGAGATCCGCCGCAGCTCTTCCATCAGCGCCCGGTCGCCGACGATCTCGGCGGCGCGGTCGAAGTCGACGTTCTCGTCGTGGTCGCCGATCTCGGCCTTGGTCGCGGGGGTGAAGATCGGCTCCGGCAGCTGGTCGGACTCGACCAGGCCGCCCGGCAGCTCGATCCCGCAGACCGCCCCGCCTTCGCGGTATTCCTTCCAGCCCGAGCCGGAGAGGTAGCCGCGGACCACGCACTCGACCGGGTACATCTCCAGCTTGCGCACCCGCATCGCCCGTTCGGCGACCTCCTCGGGCACGTCCTCGGAGATGAAGTGGTTGGGGACGACGTCCTCGGTCAGCCCGAACCAGAAGACCGACATTCGGTTCAGCACCTTGCCCTTGTCGGGGATCGGGGTCGGCATCACCACGTCGTAGGTGGAGATGCGGTCCGAGGCGACCATCAGCAGGTCGTCCTCCCAGGCGTAGATCTCGCGAACCTTCCCCGAGGAGAGGAGGTTCAGCTCGGCAACCGTCGTCATCTGCTCCGATCCTACTTACCGGGGACAAGGGAGCGCTTCCTCTGCGATCCTGTCAGCCGTGGCGCTCCCGCCCGAACCGAAGATGAGCCCGCTGGGGCAGACGCTGCGCTGGGCCTTCCGCCCGATCCAGTTCATGGAGGACTGCCGCCGCCGCTATGGCGACAACTTCAGCGTCCGCTTCGTCGGCTTCGAGCGGCCGATGGTGATGATCTCCGACCCGGAGGCGATCAAGGCGCTCTACCGGGAGCGCGAGCACGGGCTGCCGCCGGGCCGCAACGTCGTCCTCGAGCCGATCCTCGGCTCGAAATCGCTGCTGATCCAGGAGGGCGCCGAACACCTCAGCCGCCGCCGGCTGATGCTGCCGCCGTTCCACGGCGAGCGGATGCGCTCCTACGAGGCGGCGATGACCGAGGTCGTCGAGGCGGAGATCGACTCCTGGCCGCTGCAGCGGGGGTTCCCGATCCACCCAAGGATGCAGGCGATAACGCTGGAGGTGATCCTGCGCGTCGTCTTCGGTGTCTCGACCGGGCCGCGGCTCGACCGGTTGCGGGGGATGCTCTCGACGGTGCTGGAAGAAACCACCACGCCGGGCCGGCAGGTGCTGGGGCTGGCGCTGCAGCGTTTCGGCGGGGACGGCCCCTTCGCTCGCTTCGAGCACCAGCTTCGCGCAGTTGACGAGCTGCTTTTCGCGGAGATCGCCGAGCACCGCGAGCGGCCCGACCTGGAGGAGCGCGAGGACATCCTCTCGATGCTGATGACCGCCGAGTTCGAGGACGGCTCGCGGATGGAGGACCAGGAGCTGCGCGACCAGCTGATGACGCTGCTCTTGGCCGGCCACGAGACGACGGCGACGGCGCTGGCCTGGACCTTCGACCTGCTGCTGCGCCACCCACGGGCGTTGGGGCGGCTGCGCGACTCGCTGGCGGCGGGCGAGGAGGACTACCTGCGGGCGACGATCGCCGAGTCGCTGCGGCTGCGGCCGGTGATTCCGCTGGCCGGGCGGCGGCTGAGCAAGGAGCTCGTCGCCGACGGGCTGAAGCTGCCGGCCGGGACCGACGTGACGCCGGCGATCTGGCTCACCCACACCCGCGCCGACGTCTATCCCGAGCCCTACGCCTTCAAGCCCGAGCGCTTCCTCGAGGAGGGGCCGGACACCTACGCCTGGATCCCCTTCGGGGGCAGCGTCCGCCGCTGCATCGGCGCCACCTTCGCCGAGTTCGAGATGCGGATCGTCCTGCGCGAGGTGCTGACTCGCTGCGAGCTGCGCAAGGCCGACCCCCGCCCCGAGCGCACCGGCCGCCGCAACATCACCCTCTCGCCGAAGGACGGCACGCCGGTTGTCGTGACGGCGCGCCAGCCGGCCCGGGAGCCGGTTGCAGTCTGATCAGTTTTTTCCGTTGCGGCGATTTCGCACGCCGTCTCGGTCTAGGATCGCTCTGTGGGTGACGACGCCCCCGCAGAGCGGCTGACCTTCTGGCAGCGCGCGGCGCAACGCCGCCTCCGCAAGGCCGCGCGGAAGGCGAAGGACGAGCCGCTCAACTCCGACGACTGGGCTGCCTACTTCGCGATGGCGTCGGACCCGGTCGGGCGTAGCGTCAGCAGGGTGTTGCGGGCGCTGCCTTCCAGTCCCCGCTGCGGCATCTGCGGTGCCCCGTTCGAGGGGATCGGCGGGCGGCTGGTGCGCCGGCTCGGGTATCGACCCTCACGCAAGAGCCCCAACCTCTGCGCTACCTGCGTCGAGGCCGCTCCTCCCGGCGGGATGACGACCGAGGCCGGCGTCCTCTTCGCCGACATCCGCGGCTTCACCCGGCTCTCCGAGCAACGCGACCCGGAGGAGGTCAGCGCCCTGCTGCGGCGCTTTTACGCCAGCGCCGAGAGCGTCCTCTTCCCCGAGGCGATCATCGACAAGCTGATCGGCGACGAGGTGATGGCGCTCTACCTGCCGATGTACGGGCGCTTCGAGGAGGCGGCGCCGGTGATGTTGAAGCATGCCCGCGGGCTGCTGCGCGCCGTCGGTTATGGCAGCGAGGAGCCACCGTTCGCGGAGATCGGGGTCGGCCTCGACTACGGCGAAGCCTTCGTCGGCAACGTCGGCCAGAGCTCGCTCAACGACTTCACCGCGATCGGCGACGTCGTCAACGTCGCCTCGCGCCTCCAGGGTCAGGCGCGGGGAGGCGAGATAGTCGCCTCCGCCCGACTCGTCGAGCGCCTCGGCGAACCCCCGCCCGGCGAGCGAATCGAGCTGGAGCTGAAGGGCAAGGCAGAGCCGGTTGTCGCCTACCGAATCTGACAACACATTTCGAAGCTTTTCATCTACACTGGTCTCATGGAGGCACTTCTGGAGAAGGAGGGGAAAGTGGAGAACTGGAACGACGATCGGATGGACGAACTGAGTCGGCGCATGGACGACGGCTTCAAACTGGTGCGGGAGGAGATGCGGGAAGGCTTTGCTCGGGTGGACGCCAAGTTCGATCGAGTGGATGCCAAATTCAACAAACTCTTTATTGCGACCCTCACGGTGGGCGGCGGATTCGCCGCGACCACCATCGCCAGCTTGCTCGGGGTCTTGCTTCTCTAGATCCGCTCAGCCGCTGGCCTTGGCCGGCGAGTGCGGGTGCTCCTTCGCCCAGCGGGCAATTGCGCCGGAGCCGGAGATGACCTCGCCGTTGTCGAGGACGAGGATCGGCACCTCATTGGTGCCGCTGAGTCGCTTGACCTCGGCCCGGTCGGCGCCGCGGCTGCCCCAGGTCCAGGGCATCGCCCGATACCCCCCGACGACCTTCAGCTCGTACTCGTACCCCGCCGCGTCAAGTGCCTTCCCCGCTTTCGCGCAGGGATGAGCGATGCCCGGGCCGCGCTTCTTCTGCCCGCAGGTGTAGAGGACCATGGCGAGCAGCCTAAGGCTCCGGAGCTATCTTTCGCAAGTGCTACATTCGTAGCATGAGCGTAGAAGTCGCTTCGAGAGAGTTGCGCAATGACACTGCGGGACTGCTGCGCAAGGTCCAAAAGGGAGAGACGATCGTGATCACTCTCAGAGGGAAGCCAATCGCGGATCTTGTTCCTCACAAGGAAGAATCGGGCCGATGGCTAACGCCGGCAGAGGTCATGGAAATTCGCGAGATTGCGTCCGGTGACCCAACCTGGGCAGCGGACTTGGCGAGGTTGAGAGAGGAAACCACGGAAGACCTTGGCCCGATCCGGTGAGTGAGGGCGGGGCAAGCGTCGGATTGCTCGATACCTCTGCGGTTATTGCACTGGAGGAGGGGCGGTTCCTTCGAGAGGGAGCGCTTCCGGACCGCACTGTGATCTCCATCATCACGGTGGCCGAGTTACGCGCTGGTGTTCTTGTGGCCTCCGACATCGAGACCCGAGACCGTCGTCTTGCGACTTTGGAGCGGATCTCCGAAGCGGCGGTCTTTCCAATCGACCACCGTGTCGCTGGTACCTGGGCGGGAATGCGCGCCTATCTGGCTGCCGCGAGAAAACGTGTAAGCGTCAACGATCTGTGGATCGCCGCCACTGCGGCGGCTAATCGGATGCCTGTGGTCACCCAGGACCGCGACTTCTATGCCCTCTCGGGCGTCAACGGCTTGACCGTTATCGAGGTCTGAGCGCTTCCAGCCGCTCGAAGATCTCGGGCAGGTGGGTGAGGTAGGCGTTGTAGTCGAAGACTGCGTCGAGGTCGAGCTGGGGGGCAGCCTCGGCGAGGAGGTCGCGGAACTCGGTGCGGGTGTCCCAGGCGCGCTGCGCGTTCTCCTGGACGACGCGGTAGGCGTCGTCGCGGGTCATGCCGGACTCGACCAGGGCGGTGAGGGCACGCTGGCTGAACAGGGCGCCATAGGTGAGGCCGAGGTTCTCACGCATCCGATCCTCGTTGACTTTCATTCCGGACGCGACCTTGGTCGCCAGGTCCTGCATGTAGTCGAGCAGGATCGTCGCGTCGGGGAGGATCACCCGCTCGGCGCCGGAGTGGGAGATGTCCCGCTCGTGCCAGAGGGCGACGTTCTCGATCCCGGCGCTGGCGTAGCCGCGCAGGACGCGGGCGAGGCCGGTGACCCGCTCGGTGCGGATCGGGTTGCGCTTGTGCGGCATCGCCGAGGAGCCCTTCTGACCGGCGGCGAAGGGCTCTTCGACCTCGCGCACCTCGGTTTTCTGCAGGTTGCGCACCTCGGTGGCGAAGCGCTCCAGCCCGGCGCCGGCGATCGCGATCGCCGCCAGCAGCGCCGCGTGGCGGTCGCGCGGCACGACCTGCGTCGCCACGTCCTCGCGCCCGAGCCCGAGCTTCTCCATCACCCGCGCCTCGACCGCCGGCGGCACCGAGGCGTAGGTGCCGACGGCGCCGGAGAGCTTGCCGACGTTTACCCGGGCGAAGGCCGCCTCCAGCCGCTCGACGTTGCGGTCGGCCTCGAAGG
>JBQCHH010000084.1:0-5129 GCA_051954855.1 Solirubrobacterales bacterium
GCCGCCCGTAGTAGGTGGTCGGCTTCTCGCGCGGGACGAGCGATTTTTCGCGCGGGCTCATCGGCGCCTCCCGAGGAATCCGGCGGCGATCCCCGCCACCATCGCCACCGCCGCCGCCCCGGCCGCCTTCCAGACCGGCGGCTTGACGATCGGCCGCCCGTAGTAGGTGGTCGGCCGCTCTCGCGGGACCATCGCTCGCTCCTTCATCGCCGTCCTCCGATCAGGCTCGCCGCGATCCCGGCCGTCATCGTCGCCGCCGCGGCCAGAGCCGACTTCCAGACGGTGCCGGCGTTGCGGGTCGGCACCACCGGGTCGGGCGGCAGCCGGTAGGTCTCCGGCTCGTCCATCAGCAGGAAGAAGGCGCCGAAGCCGCCGACGCCGTCGTCAGGCGAGTCGCCGTAGAGGCGTGCCTCGCTGCGGCCGCGCTCGTGCAGCACCTCGACCCGCTCGGCGGCTCGCTCGCGCAGCTCGTCGAGCTCGCCGAACTGGATCGAGTCGGTCGGGCAGGCCTGCGCGCAGGCGGGTTCCATGTCCCCCTGCAGGCGGTCGTAACAGAGTGTGCACTGCCAGACGCGCCCGTCTTCCTCGCGCTGGTCGAGCACCCCGAACGGGCAGGAGACGACGCAATAGCCGCAGCCGTTGCAGATGTCCTCCTGTACGACCACGGTGCCGAACTCGGTGCGGAAGATCGAGCCGGTCGGGCAGGCGTCGAGGCAGCCGGCTTCGGTGCAGTGCTTGCAGACGTCGGAGCTCATCAGCCAGCGGAAGCCGTCCTCGTCGGTGTGGGGGCCGAGGCCCTCCTCGACCAGGTTCTGCCGCGCCGCCTCCTGCACGAAGGAGTCCGGCGCACCGCCCTCCACCCCGACCGGCAGCTTCTGCTCGATGAAGGCGACGTGGCGCCAGCGGTCGGCGCCGAGTTCGCCGCTGTTGTCGTAGGAGTGGCCGGTGAAGCCCTGCGAGTCGTCCGGGACGTGGTTCCACTCCTTGCAGGCGACCTCGCAGGCCTTGCAGCCGATGCAGACCGAGGTGTCGGTGAAGAAGCCGACCCGCGGCCGCGCCTCGGACCCGTAGGTGTCGGGCCAGGCCGGCGTCTCGACCACATGGCCGGCCATCAGGCTTCCCCCTCCGCGGCGAGGCGGTGCTGGGCGACGAAAGCCGGCAGGTCGGCGCCGCGCGGCCGCCGGCCGGGGACGATGTCGCAGGTCGCCGCCTTCACCTCCTGGATGTGGACGTTGGGGTCGAGCGCGAACGGGAAGAGGTCGTTGGCCGAGTCGCCGGTGCTCACTCCTTTGCTGCCCCAGTGGTAGGGCAGCCCGACCTGGTGCATCGTCCGCCCATCCACCTGCAGCGGTTTCACCCGCTCGGTCACCAGCACCCGCGCCTCGATCGCCGTCCGGGTGCTGACGATCGTCGCCCAGCCGCCGTGCTCGAGCCCTCGAAACTCGGCCAGCTCGGGGCTGACCTCGCAGAAGAACTCCGGCTGCAGCTCGGCGAGGTAGGGCAACGTCCGGCTCATGCCGCCGGCGGTGTGGTGCTCGGTCAGCCGGTAGGTGGTGACGACAAACGGGTAGGCGTCGGCGCCGGGCTCGCCGTCGCTCGGGTTGTAGGGGTTCTCGGGCCGGTTGTATTCGTCGCGCACCGGGTTCGAGCGCTGGTTGTAGAGGGGGTTCGGGAAGGGCGACTCGCGCGGCTCGTAGTGGGTCGGGAACGGCCCGTCGATGATCCCGCTCGGCGCGTACAGCCAGGCCCGCCCGTCGCCCTGCATGATGAACGGCTCGTCGCCGCGCAGCGCTTCCTGCGCTTCGGCGTCTTCGGGCGGGATGTAGTCGGGGCGCTTGTCCGGGGTGAAGTCGGGCACGTCCTCGCCGGTCCATTCTTCTTCGGAGGAGTCCCACCAGATGTAGCGCTTGCGCTCCGACCAGGGCTTGCCGTCGGGGTCGGCGGAGGCGCGGTTGTAGAGGATGCGGCGGTTCATCGGCCAGGCCCAGGCCCACTCCGGCGCCACCCAGCTCTGCTCGTCGGCCGGCTTGCGCCTGGCCGGCTGGTTTTCGCCTTCGGCGTAGCAGCCGGCGTAGATCCAGCAGCCGCAGGTGGTCGAGCCGTCGTCCTTCAGCGGCAGGTAGTCGGAGAGCGGCGCCCGCTCCTGGTCGAAGCCGCCGATCTCGGCCAGGACCGCTTCGGCGTCGGGCTCGGCGGTCGGGCCGATCGTCGGGTAGTCCCAGGTGAGGTCGAGGATCGGCCGGTCGCGCTCCGCCGTCGAGCCGGCCAGCCGCTGCCGCACCAGGCGCCCGAGGTGGTACATGAACCACAGCTCCGAGCGGCAGTCCCCCTCCGGCTCGACCGCTTTGTGGTGCCACTGCAGCAGCCGCTGGGTGTTGGTGAAGCTGCCGTCCTTCTCGGTGTGGGCGGCGGCCGGCATCAGGAAGACCTCGGTCCCGATCTCCTCGGTCTTCAGCTCGCCGGTCTCGATCTCCGGCCCGTCCTTCCAGAAGCTCGCGGTCTCGATCTCGTCGAAGTCGCGCACGACCAGCCATCTCAGCTTCGCCAGCGCCAGCCGCTGCAACTTCCCGTTAGCCGAGCCGACCGCCGGGTTCTCGCCCATCACGAAGTAGCCCTCGAGCTTGTTGTCCTGCATGTCGGCGACCGTGCGGTAGTGGGAGTGGTCTTTGTCGATCCGCGGCAGGTGGTCGAAGCAGAAGTCGTTCTCGAACTGCGCCGCCTCCCCCCACCAGGCCTTCAGCAGGCTGACCATGTAGGCCTTGCCGTTCCCCCAGAAACCGGTCGGCGGCACGTTGCGCTCGAGGTAGAGGTCGAGGCTCGTTTCTTCGTGCGCATGCGGCATCGGCAGGTAGCCGGGGAGGATGTTGTAGAGGGTCGGGATGTCGGTCGAGCCCTGGATCGAGGCGTGGCCGCGCAACGCGAGGATGCCGCCGCCGGGGCGGCCGATGTTGCCGAGCAGCAACTGCACGATCGCGGCGGTGCGGATGTACTGGACGCCGACCGTGTGCTGGGTCCAGCCGACCGCGTAGCAGAAGGCGCTGGTGCGCTCGCGGCCGGAGTTCTCGCAGAGCGCCTCGGCCACCTCGAGGAAGGTCTCCTTCGGGACGCCGCAGATCCGCTCGACCATCTCCGGCGTGTAGCGGCTGTAGTGCCGCTTCAGCAACTGGAAGACGCAGCGGGGATCCTGCAGCGTCTCGTCCTCCTCGGGCGGCTCGCCGTGTTCGAGTTCGCCGCCGTGGGCGCCGTGGGCCTGCTCGCCTTCGGCCTCGCCTTTGTCGCGTTCGCCCGCCGCGGCGCCCTCCTCCATCCCCTTGTACTGCCAGCTTTCGCGCTCGTAGCTGCCGCTCTCCGGGTCGAGGCCGGAGAAGATCCCGTCGAGGTCCTCGGTGTCGCGGAAGTCGTCGCTGACGATCACCCGGGCGTTGGTGTAGGCCTGCACGTACTCGCGGAACTCGCGTTCGTTGGTGAGGATGTAGTTGACGATGCCGCCGAGGAAGGCGATGTCGCTGCCGGCGCGGAGCGGCACGTGCAGGTCGGCGAGGGCGCTGGTGCGGGTGAAGCGCGGGTCGACGTGGATCACCTTGGCGCCGCGTTCGCGCGCCTCGACCACCCACTGGAAGCCGACCGGGTGGCACTCGGCCATGTTCGAGCCCATGATCACGATGCAGTCGGAGTTCTGCAGGTCCTGCTGGAAGGTGGTCGCGCCACCCCTACCGAACGAGGTCCCCAAACTGGGGACCGTGGAGCTGTGTCATATGCGCGCCTGGTTCTCGATCTGCACCGCGCCCATCGCCGTGAAGAACTTCTTGATCAGGTAGTTCTCCTCATTGTCGAGGGTGGCGCCGCCGAGGTGGGCGAAGCCGAGCGTGCGGCGCAGGCGTTTGCCGTCGCGTTCCTCCTGCCAGCCGGCCTCGCGGGCGGCGAGGGCGCGGTCGGCGATCATCTCCATCGCCGCTTCGAGGTCGAGCTCCTCCCACTCGGTCCCGTGCGGGCGGCGGTATTTGACCTTCTTCAGCCGCGTCCTGGAGTTGACCAGCTGCTCGGAGGCCGACCCCTTCGGGCAGAGGCGCCCGCGTGAGATCGGGCTGTCGGGATCGCCCTCGATCTGCGTGACCTTCCCGTCCTTCGCCCAGACCCGCTGCCCGCAGCCGACCGCGCAGTAGGGGCAGATCGAGCGGACCATCTTCTCCGCCGCCTCGGTCCGCGGCCGCAGCCGCGCCGTGTGCGCCGACTGCGCCGCCTTCCCCCGCCCCGTCGGATCGCCTTCCGTCAACTGCCTGACCAGCGGCCATTTCCCGAGCGGACCCAGCATCTCCGCTCAGCGATTTCCCCATGGCGACGGTTTCAAACCCGGCGCTGTCAGTCTGCTGCCCATCCGATTCTGACCCCACCCGGGTGGGGCAAAAGTCGGATGCGCGGAGACGACAGGCGGATAGGGTCGGTAGACGTCGCCGTGGTGGAGGAGACAGAGGCATCAGGATCTCCCGAGCGCGGGTCCAGCGGCATGGTCACATCTGGCTCAAGGACCAGGAGTACGAAGTGGCAGAGAGCGCAACGGCGACGACTTTTGTTGACAACGCGGGAGGACGATTGACGTGACTGAGATAACGGAGGCGGAAGCCGCCGAGCTCGAAAACCGCTGGGGAAAGGAAATGCTCCAGATATACGAAGATGCGGCTGTGATCGGCTATGAGGCGAGTGGGTTCCGGGGCCTTTTAGCGAGCCACGGTCCGCTCAGGGCAGCGAAGATGCTCATCAACATGGAGGATGCCAGCGACGGCTTCACTGAACTCTGGAAACTCAAGCGGCTTGATATCTCAGTAGAGGCTCGTGCCTTGAAGCCCGAGTTTCGGAGTCTCTTCTCCGATTCAGAGATCTCAACGTGCCGCAGGCGCCTGGCAGCGTACGAGTGGTTGCAGCGTCCTCCCTGGGAACCGCCCGTCGAAGGGGGTAGACGCTCAGGTTCAGAGGTGAAGGCGACCTAAAAAAATTTGTCAGCGCAAGGACAAATCCGGTTCCGCTGACGCCTGCGGGGTATCCGAAGGGCATGGACTGCGGGCGGCAACCGATCGGGGCCCTAACCTGGGCGATCGCGGAGGGGTACATCCCCTCCGCGAGCACCGGGGAGG